>CAZEDW010000100.1:0-1556 GCA_964510955.1 uncultured Phycisphaeraceae bacterium | reverse complement strand
CCACCTACTACTGGGGCGTCACCGCCAACAACGGCGCCGGCAGCACCGGCTCCACCCCCGCCTCCTGGTCGTTCATCACCCCGCCACCGCCCTGCCAGGGCGACATCGACGGCGACGGCCACACCAACACCGCCGACCTGGTCATCCTGCTGGGCAACTTCGGACAGCCCGCCGACCACGGCTGCTGCGGCGACCTCGACGGCAGCGGAACCGTCGGCACCGCAGACCTCACCATCCTCCTCGGCGGCTTCGGCTGCTAACAGCCCGTCGACGTCCCATATTTGGGACACATTGATTCAAACGCAGCACGCCTCCCCAGGCCCGGATAGGTATCCGGGCCTTTTTCTTGGCAACTATTGTGACGCAGCCGATCACGAGCGAGAATAGAGTGCCGTCCGCTGATTTCAGGGGGTCCCACCCTGTCATGCACGCCGGATGAGTGCGGGAACGTTTCCCGCACGCCAAGAGAGGCTTCCGGCCAGGCATTTCGGCGCGAGCGTGTCGCGACCACAAAGCAGAGGAACCGAGAACATGATGAACTGTCGCAACGTGGCGATCGCGCTGAGCGCGATCGCGAGCCTGGCCATGACGGCCCTCGCCGTCCCGCCCAGCCCGCCGCCGTCCCAATCCAGCGGCCCCGACGTCGTCGTCGGCGGCATCGGCAGCTCCGGTTCCGGTTCGGCGCCCTTCGGCGATTCGGCCGGCACCGGCATGACCACCAACGGCGCGGTCGGTTCGATCACCGCCTACTCCGTCGGCACCATCTCGTGCAACCTCGGCAACCAGGACTTCATCTGGATCCGTGACACCAACCCCGGCAACCGCCACCCCGTCATCGGCACGCAGATCTACCGCTACCGCACCGTCAACGGCGCCGGTCAGTTCGAGCAGGTCGGCATGAACTGGCTCAAGCACGGCTTCTGCGCGCTCGACGCCGCCAACTGCACCCAGCTCGTCAGCCCCACGGGCTCGCTGGCCAGCAACGGCAGCTGCGACTGGCTCGGGCCCTTCGCCACCGATACCTACAGCGCCAGCCTCAACGGCAGCCAGGGCAACCTCGGCCCCCGTTCCGAGGTCAACCCCTGGACCGGCGCGTACCCGTACCCCTACGTGCTCAACTTCGGCGTCACCGGCAACGCGATCTTCAAGCGCACCCAGGTGCTCACCGCCGACCTCGTCGCCGGCGCCAACTGGATCACCGAGGTGGTGTACATCCCCTCGCAGAACACCGAACCGGTCGCCAACCGCTATAACAACTACTCCTACCGCACCGCCACCCTCAGCGGCACCACGTTCACCCTCGGCAGCGCCACCCAGGCCCTCCGCCCCGCCGTAGTCGGCTGGAAGGAACAGTTCGACAACGCGGTCACCGTGGTCAACGTCGATCCCAGCGGCACCTCTGACGGCCGCCTCATGCTGGCCTACAAGGTCACCCAGACCGGCGCCAGCTCGTGGCACTATGAGTACAACCTCTTCAACATGAACAACGACGCGGGCGTCCGCTCGTTCGCCCTCCCCGTGGACTCCAACGTCGCCCTCAGCAACGTCGGCTTCCA
>CAZEDW010000099.1:0-1654 GCA_964510955.1 uncultured Phycisphaeraceae bacterium | reverse complement strand
TGTTCGCTTCCGATGCGCCGATGCCAACCCGGATCGGACCGTATCTCGTTAAGCACCGTATCGGCGTCGGCGGCATGGGGTTCGTCTACGGGGCCGTCCGCGACGATCCTTCCATGCCGCAGAAGGTGGCGGTGAAGCTGCTGCGCCCGGGCGCCTATACGCCGGACATCGCGCAGCGGTTCACACAGGAGCGGCGCATCCTTGCTTCGCTCAATCACCCCAACATCGCACGCCTGCTCGACGGCGGGAGTACCGAGAACGGCACGCCGTACTTTGTGATGGAGCTTGTGTCCGGGCTGCCAATCACCGACTACTGCGACACCAACAAGCTGGGTCCAGAGAAACGCCTGGAGATCTTCCGCAAGGTGTGCGCAGCCGTGCACTACGCGCACCAGCACCTGGTTGTCCACCGCGACCTGAAACCCAGCAACATCCTGGTCACCCCCGAGGGCGAGCCCAAGCTGCTTGACTTCGGCATCGCCAAGGTGCTCTCGCCGGTCAGCGGCGGCGCCGACGAGCCGTTCACCATGGTCGGCGGGCACCCCATGACGCCCGAATACGCAAGCCCCGAGCAGGTGCGCGGCGACCCGATCACCACCGCCAGCGACGTGTATTCGCTCGGGGTGCTGCTGTACGAACTGCTCACCGGGCGCCGACCATACCGCCTGCGCACGCGATTAAAGGAAGAAGTTCGCCGTGTCATCTGCGAGTCCGACCCGCTGCGGCCGAGCACCGCCATTTCGCGCGGCGCTGCCGAGGCGCCGACCAACGGCGCCGTTGTCCCAGTCGCCGCCGAGGATATCGCCCGCAATCGAGGGTCGCGCCCGGCGGCGCTCCAGAAGAGACTCGCCGGCGACATCGACGACATCGTCATGATGGCGATGGAGAAGGCCCCAAGCGCACGGTACAAGTCCGCCGAGGAGTTCTCGAAGGACATCGAACGCCACCTCGGCGGCATGCCTGTCGAAGCCCACAAGGCGCACGGGGCGTGGTACTACGCGAAGAAGTTTGTCGGCCGGCACCGCGCCGGGGTTGCGACGGCGGCGATCGTCTTCTTCGCCGTGGCGGTTGGTGGCGGCTTGGCGGCGTGGCAGTGGCGCGTCGCCGAGCGAGAGCGGGCCGCCGCTCAAGCGGCCCGCGACCTGGCCCAGAAGCGTTTCGACATGGTTCGCTCGCTCGCCAAGACGATCCGCAACGACGTGCACGACGAGGTGCAGCGCCTCCCCGGCTCGATCAAGGCCCGCGACCTGCTCGTGAAGACCTCACAGGAGTACATCACAAGCCTTCAGGCCACCGCCGGCGACGACCCCGCGCTCCTCGCCGACCTGGCCCAGGGCTTCGAGTGGCTCGCCCAGACTCAGAACGGCATCCGCGGCCAGAGCAAGGGCGAAGCGACCGAGGCCGACAGGTCCATCGAGACGGCCCTCGACTATCGGCGGCGAGTGCTCACCCTACGACCCACGGACCCCGCCGCCCGGTTAGGGCTGGCCTCCACGCTGTACGCCAAGGCGGACCTGGTCCGCGCCCGCGGCGACACCGACGCCGCCCTGGCGCTCTACGACGATGCGCTCAAGGAAATCGAGGCCGCATCGACGCCAGGCGGCATCGACTCGCTCTCGCCCAACGCCCGCGACCGGTACGCGTCGATCCTCAA
>CAZEDW010000098.1:0-1676 GCA_964510955.1 uncultured Phycisphaeraceae bacterium | reverse complement strand
GCACGAGACCGCGCCGCACAGACCGTCGGAGCACAGCGTGCCCGCACCACGCCAGTAGAACAGCGGGTTCTGGTTGGCTTCGCAGACCGCGTTGGTCTGGTTGTCAACGCAGGTGTTGTTGCTGATGTTGCAGCACGCGCCGGTGCCGGCCGCGCCGGCGGTGCCGGTGACGCGGATCTGGTACTGACGCGAGCCCTCGGTGACGACGTTGGGCGGGTTGAGGTTGGCAAAGGTCTGCAGGCGGTAGGTCAGGATGTACTGACCCTCGACCGCGTTGCTCCAGACGCCATCGGGCGGCCAAGCCCAGGTGGTGTCCTTGCCGCCGTCGGCGGGAGCGGTGGTGAAGGCGGGGAAACCGCGGACCACCGGCACGAAGCCGAACTCAGCGGGGACGGGCTGAGAGCCGGTCCAGCAGCCGGCGATGGTGCCGGGGCTGGGGAAGTTCTTGTTGCAGAGGAACGAGGCCTCGAAGTTCTGGCCGCCGGTCACGAAGATGCGGAAGTTGTTGATGCCGCCGGCGGGGACGTTGATGACGATGTAGTCCTGGTCGCGCTGGTTGGCGCTACTGGCGGGGTTGGTCGTGCAGGTGCCGGTGGTGACCGGGGTGTGCAGACCGGCGCCCGAGGGCGGGTTGTTGAAGAGCGTGAGGGCGAGGTCGTTGGGCGAAGTGAAGTTACCGCAGGTGCCGCAGACCTTGAAGTTGGGCAGGCTGGCGGTGTAGTCGAACGCCGCGGGGAGGTTGAGCTGGTAGGCGGCGTTGGTGGCGCCAAAGCAGCCGATGATGATGAAGCAGCCCTGGTCGCGGAGCCACTTGCCGGCGATCGAGTCGGCGCGGCTGGCGAAGGCGTCGCCGTACTCGGTCCACGAGGCGGGCAGCGCGGTTTCCTGACCGGCGGTGGCATCGAAGTCGCAGATGCCGCAGAAGATGGCCTGGTCGATGTTGTTGGTCTGGGCGGCGGTCTGATCGCCCGGCAGCGGGCCGGCGAACGAGGCCAGGGCGGCCTCCATGCCCATGTCCTCCGGAGCGAGCGGAGCGCGGGTGATGCCGAGCTCGTCGCCGCCGCGGTGGTTGCGCAGCTGGGCCGGGGTGGCCGAGCGCATGACGTTGTTGCTCGCGTTAGCGCCGGTGGTGCTGGCGGTGATCGCCGACTCCGCGGACGCCACGCCCGCCGCGGCGAGGACGCCGCCGGCGATCATGGTGATCCAAGTACACTTACCCACTGCTCTCACTCCTTTCGCTCCTCTGCCGTGAGGACCCTCGTCGAGATACGCCCGACGGAGATCAGCCACGGCGAGACAGAGCATCGGATGGTGTTCGACACAAACAGAACCAAGCCGGGCACGTGCTCCGGCTTGAGAATCACAGACTCAGAAGGCTTCGGTCAGATTGACCCACACATTTGTCGCCAATTCGGAAACGACCACAAACACTCACCTATTATCATCCAGGAAAGCAGGGAATCAAGCGCGATTATCTGCCATTATTCAGGTTTCGTATGGGGTCTGGGGTCCGGGCGCGGGACAAAAAAAGGCGGGGAGCCATTTGGCTCCCCGCCGGGTGTGACGGGCTCAGGTTATCAGGCGTTGTCGAGCGGTTCCCTGGGGGCGGTGCCCCCGGGGCTTACTGGCAGACGCCGCCGACGTTCTGCTTGCCGAACTGGCCGAGCAGGACGGTG
>CAZEDW010000097.1:0-1712 GCA_964510955.1 uncultured Phycisphaeraceae bacterium | reverse complement strand
AGGTCGTAGGTTCAAATCCTACCCCCGCTATTGCCGGGCCGGTTGCGAAAGCAGCCGGCCCTTTGGTTTTCAGGGAACGCCGCCGAGAGACCTCGGCGGTGTTTTCGCGTTTTGGCCCACGTTCCGAAGGGTTCGCCAACGCGACCGCCCGTGGGCCGGGTCTCTGCCGTGCCTCGTGTCCATAACCGGCTCTGACCCGCTCGGGCCTCCCCGGCGCGATTTGGGCCCAAAGTCTCTCCGCGTCTCTCTTCGCCGGGTGTCCGGGTTAAGAGGGGTTGGTGCTCGCGAGAGCGCGGCAGATGAAGTCACTTCTGTACCACGACGCAGTCGGGTCGGTCCGTCGACATCGACCCGCGGGTTCACAAGCGGGCAGATAGCGCGACGGCTGCATAGGGAACCACTACCGGCGCGTGCGCTGCACCGGCTGGCTGGAGCCCCCGATGCGAACCCAGAACCCAGAGACCATGACGCCCGCGGAACGTGACGCAGAAGTGGCGAGCATCCTCGCTCTCGGCCTCGCGCGTGCCATCCATGCGGATCGTTCGCGTTCCACCCGGGAGGCGAGCGACCTGGCGAAATCTGACGCCGAGCGACTTGAACTTCCGCAGCATGCAGACCTCAGTGTCTCCGCACGGCCCCGGGGTTAGGGCTCCGGACCGATGCGAAGAGGAACCCCTATGTCTGATGCAATCGAACGACAACTCAGCGAGCTTCAGCGGATGACCACCAGCGACCTGGTGGACCGCTACGAGGAACTCCACGGCCACGCCTGCCGCACGCGGCACCGCGCTTACCTGATCCGCAAGATCGCGTGGCGCATGCAGGCCAACGCGGAGGGCGATCTGAGCGAGCGGGCCAAGCGGCGGGCAGCCGAACTGGCGGACGACGCCGAGATCCGCACGATGGCTCCCCGCTCGTTCACCTCCCCGCCGCAGCCCGGCGAGATTCGCACCCGCGTGCGTTCGCTCGACCCGCGGGACCGGCGGGACCCACGCCTGCCGCCGCCGGGCTCGGCGATCGTCCGCCAGTACAAGGGGCGGACGATCCGTGTGACGGTCCTCGCCGACGGAGAGGGCTTCGAGTTCGACGGCGAGCGGTACGGCACGCTCTCGGTGATCGCCAAGAAGGTGACGGGTCAGCACATCAACGGCTACCGCTTCTTCGGCTTGCGGGGTGGGCGATGACCAAGCGTGGCCAAACAACCGGAATGCCGCCGTCGCGGGAACGGGGCTCGGGCGCAACCAGGCCCATCCGGTGTGCGATCTACACCCGCAAGAGCAGCGAGGAGGGACTCGAACTCGAGTTCAACTCGCTCGACGCCCAGCGGGAGGCCGCGGAGTCGTACATCGCCAGCCAGCGGAACGAAGGCTGGATCTGCCTTCCTGACCGCTACGACGACGGTGGTTTCTCCGGCGGCAGCATGGAGCGGCCGGCGCTGGCACACCTGCTGAAGGACATCGAGGCTGGCAAGGTCGACTGCGTCGTGGTCTACAAGGTGGACCGCCTCAGCCGGTCGCTGATGGACTTCGCTCGCATCATGGAGACGTTCGACCGCAAGGGCGTGTCGTTCGTCTCCGTCACGCAGCAGTTCAACACCACGAGCTCGATGGGGCGGCTGACGCTCAACATCCTGCTGTCGTTCGCTCAGTTCGAAAGGGAGATCATCGGCGAGCGGATCCGCGACAAGATCGCCGCCCAGAAGCGCCGGGGCA
>CAZEDW010000096.1:0-1766 GCA_964510955.1 uncultured Phycisphaeraceae bacterium | reverse complement strand
TGGGCGGGGCTCCGCGGGCGGCGCCTGGGGCGGGCGGGGGACGGCGGGCGTGGTGCGAGCGCGTCAGTGAAGGCGGCGCATGCGGGCACCCGATGGAGACAGGATGATCGACGCTCGCTCGGGCAGGTGGATCGGGGCCGCGGCTGTTTCGGCGGTGTTCCTTGCGCTCACGCTGGGCGTCATCGCGTCGGGGCGGATCGGAACTGGCGAGTCCGCCGACCAGTTCAACTATCACGTCCCGGTGATCCGCTCGTTCGCTGCGCAGTGGCCGTCGCCTGATCTGAAGAAGTACGACTCGGCGACGACCCCGGGGTATCAACTGATGATGGCGGCCCTGTGGCGCGCCGCGGGGCTGGGCGAACGCTGGCCGGAGTTGCCCAGGGCGCCGGTGGGGGCCGGGCCCGGCGCGGAGTGGCCGGCGGTCACGCTTGGCGACGCCGAGCGCACGACCTGGGCGGCGTTCGTGCATGACCTGCGGCCGCTGCAGGCGGTGAACGCGCTGCTGAGCCTCGGGCTGATTCTGACGGTCTACTTCGGCGCGGCGAGGTTTGCCCACTGGTGGCTCGCGTGCTCGCTCACGCTCCCGCTGATGCTGAACCAGTATGTGCTGGGCGCGGCGATCTGGCTCACGACCGACAACGCCGCCTGGTTCCTCGCGGCGCTGGCCCTTGGGGGGGCGGCGCTGTCGCCGATGACACCGGCGCGCACGCTCCGCGCGGGGGTGACGGCGGCGGTTCTGGTGCTGGTTCGGCAGGTGCACCTGTGGGTGTGCGGGCCGATCGCGGTGTCCGGGCTTGTCGCGTGGGCTGTCGAGCATCCGGGCCGGCGCGGACGTGGCGCGTGGGCCACGGCTTTTGCGGTGGCGCTGCCGGTGGCGGTGGTCGCGGGCTTTGCGCTTTTGTGGCAGGGGCTGACGCCGCCTTCGCCGCGCATTAGAGAAGTCCACGGCGGCGGGGCCAACCTGGCGACGTTGGCGTTCGCGCTGTCCCTGATCGGGGCTTATGGCGTGTTCGCTTTCGCGGCGTGGCGCGACCAGTTGCGCGGGCTTGGGGCGTCGGCACGCACGACGCTGGTGCTGGTCGGCGTCGGCGTGGTGCTGGCGCTCCTGACCGCGACCAGCACCCAGGCCCCGACACTCACCGATCCGCCGATGCGCGGGTACGGGTGGCTGTGGAAACTGTCGGGGATGTTCCCGGCGGTCGCGGGACGCTCGGCGCTGCTGGCGCTCGGCGCGCCGGCGGGGCTGCTGGTGCTGCTGATGCTGTGGCGCGGGGCGCGCGCCGCGGGCCGGTCTCGCGAGGCGCTGGTTCTGCTGGTCGGGCTGGCGTGCTGGCTGCTGGCGCAGGCGATGAACCCCGCGGCGTGGCAGCGCTACTTCGACCCCATGGTGCTGGTCTTGCTGGCGTGGCTGGGCGCGCTCGCGGTGCCGGAGCGGAGGACGCGGGCGCTCGCCGTCGGCGCGGCGGTGCTGGCGCTGTTCATGGCCGGGCTGAGCTATCGCTCGGTGTGGCGCGACCTGGCGAAGAACGAGCTGCCGTTTGATGGGGGGGTTCTCAAGATGCAGGGGAAGCTGTAGCCCGCGCCCGAGATTGAAACCGTGGCCTACGCCCCGCGAGCGACTGCTGGGAGGTTTGGTTTCCCAAAGCTAGGGGGGCGATCCATCGCAAATTCAACACCAAAGGCCTTGTGCAGCCGCGGACGGGGCGGCTAGCATTAAGAGCCTCTAACAGTATGGCACGGCGATTGCGGATTGCTGAGCGTGCATG
>CAZEDW010000095.1:0-1773 GCA_964510955.1 uncultured Phycisphaeraceae bacterium | reverse complement strand
GGGGCGGGCCGGGGGGCGGGCCGGGGGGCGGAGGGGCCGAGGGGGCTGCGCCGGCGAGCGGGCAAACTCCGCCAGTTTCTGCTCAGGAACCGACCGGCACCGGCGCGGAGAACCCCGGCACGGGCGCGAACCATCCGACGCCGCGCCCGATGGCCCCCCTGAGCGTCCGGCGGGCGGCGGCGCCGATGGCGCTGAACGCCGTCAGCCTGTACGCGGTCGATGCGCCCAAGAACCGGCTGTTCGCCGAGAACGACCTGGTGACGATCATCATCTCTGAGAAGTCCAAGGCCCAGCGGAACCAGAAGCTGGACGCCAAGAAGGACTACTCGATCGACGCCAGCGTGAGCGCGTGGGTTGACCTCCTGCAACTGCTGGAAGCGCGGGCCAAGCCCGACGGCAACATCAACTATCCGTCGGTGGGGGTGAAGGCCTCCAACGACTTCAAGGGCGACGGCAAGTACAACCGCGAGGACACGATCACCGACCGCATCCAGGCGCGGGTGGTCGAGGTGAAGCCCAACGGGACGCTGCTGCTGGAAGCGCGCCGGTCGATCAAGACCGACAAGGAGGTCCAGGCGGTGATCCTGAGCGGCACGTGCCGCACCGAGGACGTGACGGACGCCAACAGCATCCAGTCGAACCAGCTGTATGACCTGGCGCTGAACGTGCAGAACTCGGGCGAGGTGAAGGACGTGAACAAGAAGGGGCTGATCCCGCGGGTGCTGGAGGGGTTGTTCAACTTCTGAGGAAGGCACGGGGACTGGGCACTGGGCAACTGGGCGGGTCAGAGGGCACCGGGTTTGCGAGAAGGGCCGGACATGGCGAACACCTGTTGCGCTGGGCGTCTTGTTCGAATCCTGCTGGGCGCAGTGATTGCGCTCTCGGCTTGCGGCGTGGCGGGAGGGGTCACGGTGCAGGACCTGGCGGCGGTCGAGGGGCACGGCGAGTCGAAGCTGTGGGGGTTCGGCTTTGTCACCGGGCTGCAGGGGACGGGCGATCCGAGCGAGTTCCTGCCCCAGGCGCGCCAGGTGGCCAAGCTGCTGGAGCGGGGGGGGAACCCGGTGCCGCGGATCGAGGAGCTCGCCAAGGGCAAGAACATCGCCATGGTTCTGGTGACGGCGACCGTCAAGGACACGGGCGGGAAGCGGGGCGACAAGATCGACTGCCAGGTGCAGGCGTGGCACGCGGCACAGAGCCTGGAGGGCGGGCGGCTGTTCATCACGCCGCTGCAGGGGGCGCTGCCGGGGCAGGGCGTGTACGCGATGGGGGAAGGGGCTGTGGTGATCGAGAACGGGGTGAAGACCAGCGGCATCGTGCGCGGCGGCGCGCAGATGATCGCCGACGTGGACATGAACGTGGTGTCGCCCGACGGCTCCATCACCCTGAACGTGCGCCCGGAGTGGGCGGATTGGACGACCACCAAGCTGCTGGCCAACGTGATCAACCAGGATCGGCGCGGGTTCTTCAATACCGCCGAGGAGCTGGCCCGGGCGGTGGACGCCCGGAGCGTGACGGTGCGGATCCCCGACGCGGAGATGGCCAACCCGGCGAACTTCATCGGCGACGTGCTGGCGATTCAACTGGACGCGTCGCTGCTGACGCTGCCGGCGGTGGTGCAGGTGAATGAGAAGAAGGGGACGATCGTGGTCACGGGGAACGTGACGCTGTCGGGGGTGCTGATCAGCAGCAAGAGCCTGACGATCACGACGGTCGCCCCGCCGGGCAGCCCGGGCAGCCTGGGCAACCCCGGCGCCGGGGGCGCGGCGGGCCCGG
>CAZEDW010000094.1:0-1866 GCA_964510955.1 uncultured Phycisphaeraceae bacterium | reverse complement strand
GGGGGGGGCGGGGGGCGGGGGGCGGGGGGCGGGTACCATGCGCCGCGGAGGCCCCCCCGATGAAGCTCCAGCCCATTGTCAGCGCCGTCCTCGCCGCCTGCAGCGCCGCCCCGGCCCTCGCCTGGAACGCCCGCGGGCACGAGCTGGCGGCGTACATCGCCTACCAGGACCTCAAGCCCGCCCAGCGCGCAGCCCTGAGCGGCATCCTGAAGCAGCACCCCCAGTACGACAAGCTCGCCGAGGGCTGCCCCGAGGGGTTCGACAAGGACTGCTACGCGTTCATGCGGGCGTCAACGTGGCCGGACATGATCCGGGACACGGCCAACCCGATGCACACCGAGCACCACTCGCAGTGGCACTACATCAACTTCCCCGTCGAGCCCGGGGGGGCGGCGAGCCACCCCGAGCCTCCCACCGCGTGGTCGGCCCCCGCCGACCCCGAGAACATTGTGCAGGCCCTCGCCAAGTGCCAGGCCGACGTCCTGTCGCCAGCGACCGAGCCCAAGGCGCGGGCCGTCGCCCTGTGCTGGGTGCTGCACCTGGCCGGCGACATCCACCAGCCGCTGCACACCACCGCGTTCTTCTCGGCCGACTTCCCCAAGGGCGACCAGGGGGGCAACCTCTTCTGGGTCGAGTCGCACGGCAGGCCCGTGAAGCTCCACGCCTTCTGGGACGACATCCTCGGCTCCAGCGACAGCGCCTCGGAGGTGGCGGGCCAGGCCAAGGGTCTGGTGCAGAAGTTCACGCGCCAGTCGCTGGCGGGGCCGCTCTCCAGCACGTCCATCGTCTCGTGGGCCCGGGAGACGCTGGCGATCGGCAAGTCCGAGGGCTACCGCGACGGGAAGCTCCAGGGGCTGGCGACCAAGGCGCACAGCGAGAAGCCCCCTAGCGCCCCGGCCCTGCCGGCGGACTACCAGACGCGGGCGCGCGCGGCGGCCGAGCGGCAGATCGTGCTGGCGGGGTACAGGATGGCGGACCAACTCAACGCCATGACCGTTTCCGGTCGCTAGGGGCGCTACATGGATTCCATCGGCTTGTGGCAGATTGTCGAGTCGGGGCCGTCTCGGCTCGTGGCGGCCGAGTTGGAGGCTGAGCGCGACCTCGAGACGTGGATTGAGCGCGACCCCGCGTTACTCGAACAGGGCTTGGTCATTGTCGGGCGACAAATCCGTCTTGAGGCCGGACCGCTAGACCTGCTGGCCATCGACCCCCAAGGCAGGTGGGTGCTCATCGAGATCAAGCGGGAGCGCCTCCGCCGTGAGGTGATCGCTCAGGCGATCGACTACGCGTCGTGCCTGTCCCGGCTGGACCCGGCTTGGTTGAGATCACAGTGCGACGCGTACCTGCGCACCAGAAACACCGGCGCGGTACTCGACGAAATCCTGGAACAGCGCGGCGGATCGGTTGGGAACGAGGAAGATGGCCGCGAGGTCATCATTTACCTTGTGGGCGCTGGTTACGACCCTGGGCTGGAGCGGATGGTCGGATACCTGTCGGACCGCGCGGAGCTATCGGTGCGCATGGTGACCTTCTCGGTATTCAAGGACGCTCAAGACAGGCTCGTGCTGGCCCGAGACATCCACGAGAGTGCCGAAGAGCCCGCCGTCGTGACGGGACGCGCCCGCGCCACGAGTCTGTCAGCGGACACGGTGCTTGCATTGGCGGACCGCAACGGTGTCGGTGGCGTGATGCGGCCCGTGCACCGCGCCGCCGCGGACCTTGGACTGTGGGTTCGCCCGTACTCAAACAGCATTATGGTGGCACCGCCGGAGAACCGGGCCAGGTGCCTGGTGTATGTGCCGGCAACACCACCTAAGAGCCTCTAACAGTATGGCACGGCGATTGCGGATTGCTGAGCGTGCATGG
>CAZEDW010000093.1:0-2080 GCA_964510955.1 uncultured Phycisphaeraceae bacterium | reverse complement strand
CCACCCGGCCGCCACCAGGTACTCCTTGCGGATCCCCCGATCCAGCTCGGCCCGGCGCGCAATCGCCACCATGTTGCTCACCTTGGTGCCGCACTCCGGGCACCGGTCGGTGCGGATCAGCCCGCCGAGCAGGTAGCCACAGTTCGGGCACTTGGGCTCGTTCGACGCCCGCGCCTTCGGGCGCGCCCCCGGGCTCACGCCCGGCGCCGGTGCGGCGACCGGGCGCGCCCGCCGCGACGCCGGCCCGTCGTCTTCGAGCGGGATCGGCGCCTCGCCGCCGGGGTTGACTCGGTTGATCCGGTGCTGCTCCATGTGTCGCTCCCGAAAGGTGAGTTACCTCGCCCGCGCGTCGGCGGCGCGCAGCACTTCGCACGCCGCCAGCAGCGTCATGCTCGTCGCGTCCAGCGAGACCGTCTGGTCCCACAGCGCCGCGCGGACGCCGCCCATGGCCCGAGACGGGTCGCGGAACATGTGCGTCACCGGTTTGTCCACCTGGAGCTGGCGAAGGAACCGCAGCGACGCCGTCAGCGCCAGAAGCTCCGCGGGCACCTCGTCGTCGTTGGTCAGCCGCTTGTCCCCGAGCATGGTCCCCAGCGCGGGCAGGGCCCGCGCCGTCTGCCACGTCGGCAGCGGCGCGGCGGACTTGCCGAACACGATCCCGCCAACAAAGTCCGGGCTATCGGCGCCGACCTGCTCGTCGGTGAGCCGGAACTGCCCGCACGTCGCGCGGAGCTGGCGCAGCGCCTCGCCCGCGGGAACAGGGTCCGCAGCATTCGGCAGGGCCAGCTCGCCCCAAGCGAGCCACGGCATCAGCGCGACCAGCTCGCCGGGCGCCGTGTTCTTGAACAGGTCGCGCACCGCGTTCGCCGCCGTCTCGCGCGAGGCGCCGTCTTTCGCGCCCACCGCCAGCGCGCAGGCGACCATGGCCCGCTCGCCCGGCGTTACCGACGCTTCCCAACCGCTGGCGCCGAACGCCCGCGCGAGCGTCGCACCGGCCCGCGCTTTGAAGGCATCCAACCGCTGCCGCACCTCCGGAGCCACGCCGACCTGCGCCCTGTCCAGCTCGGCCAGCGCGATGCACCACGCCGCCGAATCCACCGCCCTCGCCGCCGGGTCCGCCTCGGGCTTGACCACCTGCGTGAGCTTGTCGAGCACCTCGACGCCCACCGCCCGCGCCGCATCGGCGTCCGTGGCGGCAACACCCGGCGTGGCCGAGAACCTCAGCAGAGCGAGCACCGCCACGCCCTGCTCGCGGGGCGACGCAACCGGCGGCGCGTACACGTCCGTCAGCGGAACGTAGTTCCCCTTCAGCCCCAGGGGCTCGCCGCCGCGCCAGGCGTGACTCTGGATGTGGGCCGCGCAACGCCCCGCCAGCTCCCGCAGCCCCGGCCCGTTCATCTCACTGATCGGGACCACGCGCCCGCCTCGGAACAGGAACTCCGGCGGCTCCCCCGGCCCAAGCTGGGCCAGGTGGCGTGCGCGGAACCGGTACAGCGCCAGGCTGTGCTTGGTCCGCAGCTCGCCGATGCCCGCCTGCGGCAACTTGAGGGCCCCCACCGCCGCCTCCAGCGCCTTGACCGGGTTGAGGTTCATCGACAGCTGCGCCGCGGGGAAGACCGCCTCGTTGCGGTCTTCCTTCTCGCCGCGCACCCGGGCGAGAACGCCGTCAACGCCGGGGTTGATCTGGATCGCGACCGCGTCCATCGCGTCGCCGCTGACCGGAACCGGCTCGCCTGCGAACTGGATGTCGAGCAAGACCCGCGCCGTGATCTCCGCCAGGCGCTGCTCGCGCGAGGCGTCTTTTTCCAGGCCCAGGCGCGGCTCGGCCTCCTGACGCGCCTGCTTGAACGCCAGCCACAGCAGCTTGCCGCGGGTTGCGGTCTCGCCCACCAGCGACACCCGAGCGAGCAGCCTGCCCGAGGCGCCGCTCAGCCGCAGCGTGACGCAGACGCCCTCGGTTCCCGGCGGATCGATGTCCTGCTCGCCTTCCGGAACGCTCCATGTGCGGAGCCAGCCGTCGGCCATGTGGAAAGCGTCCAGGCACGCCGCCGCCGCGGGCGGAGCGCCGAGCGCCGCCGGC
>CAZEDW010000092.1:0-2335 GCA_964510955.1 uncultured Phycisphaeraceae bacterium | reverse complement strand
CCCCCCCCCCCACACCCCCACACCCAACCGCTACCGCTCCTTCCCCTGCACCACAACAAACCCCACCATCTCCTCCTCCAGCTCAAGCTGAGCCTGCACCACCACATCGGGCTTCTCGGTCGCGAAGAAACCGCCCGCGCGGAATGGCTCGGAGAACTCGTTGCGGAAATCGCTCAGCTCGAACGTGGCGGCCTGGCCCACCGCCAAGGGCCCGATCGGCTTGGAATACTGCGCGTTGATCCACAGCGTCGACGCCGGGAACGCCCGCGCGCTCGTGTTGATCAGGCTGATCCGCGTCTCATCCCGCCGCACCTGAACGTCCACCGAGCCCGACTGCGGCTTCCCCGGGTACGCGCGGGCGTACGCCACCTTCTGAGCGCCGGAACACCCGGCCAGGCCCAGCGCCAGCGACCCGAGGGCCACGCCGGACAGAAGTGCGGATCGCCGGAAGATTCGTGAGAAGGGGGGCAGCATCGGGGGGATAATCCCCTCGATGGGCTGCCAAAGCAACAACGCCACCGAGCCCTCCCCGGCGCACGCCCCCGGCGTCGAGCACATCGACCCCGCCGCTGTCGCCCGCGCCGCCCGCATCGACCCCCGCATCACCGCCCTCGTCCCCGGTTTCGACGCCCCGTTTTTCCAGGCCGGACTCGCCGGCTACTCCGACGCCGCCATGCGCATCATCGCCCGGCGTCACGGCTGCCCCTACTGCGTCACCGAGGCCCTCCTCGACCGCACCCTCCTCGCCGGCGGGCGCGGCTTCGCCAAGGCCGACCTCGGCGAACTCGAAGAGAACATCCCCGGCGGCGCCGAAGACCACCCCCTCGCCGGCCAGATCATGGGCTCAACCCCCGACGAGATGGCCGCCGCCGCCGTCAAGATGGTCGAGCAGGGCGCCCGCCACGACCGCGAATACAAGACCCTCGCCTGGGGAGTCTGGAATCCAGCCGAGTTGCCCAAGCCGTGCCACCGACCCGTCCGCGGGTCGGTGCTCCCCCCGTGCCACCGACTTCCGTTTTCGGATGTCGGTATCCCCGATACCCACCGAACCTTCGCCGCCATCGACGTCAACCTCGCCTGCCCCGTCAAGAAGACCAAGAACAAGGCCCGCGGCGGCCACTGGCTCCGCGAGCCCGATGGTGCCATCGAAATCCTCCGCGCTGTCCGCGCCGCCGTCCCCGCACACATCCCCTGCACCGTCAAGCTCCGCCGAAGCTTCGACGACACGCCCGACATGGTCCGCGCATTCGAGCATGTCTTCGACGCCGCCTACGAAGCCGGCTTCGCCTGGGCCACCGTCCACGCCCGCACCGTCGAGCAGAAGTACGTCGGCCCCTCGCGCTGGTCGGTTCTGCGCGACCTCTGCGCCCGCTACCCCGACCGCATCGTCTTCGGTTCCGGCGACATCTGGTCCGTGCACGACATCTTCCGCATGCTCGCCTACACCGGCGTCAAGGCCGTCAGCGTCGCCCGCGGCTGCATCGGCAACCCCTGGGTCTTCCGACAGGCCCGCCAGATGATGGCCGGCGCCGAGCCGACCGCGCCGACGCTCGATGAGCAGCGCGAAGTCCTCCGCCAGCACTTCGAGCTCTCCGCTGCGCTCCACGGCGAGGAGTCCGCCGGCAAAATGATGCGCAAGTTCGGCGTCCGCTTCGCCGCGCACCACCCCAGGGCCGAAGAAGTCCGCGCCGCCTTCATCCGCTGCGAACGAACCGCCGACTGGGTCGCCGTGCTTCAAGACCAGTACCAAGGCAACCACCAGCCCCAAACCTCCGTCACCGCTTCCAAATAGGCTCATCCATCTTTGAACTTTGAGCTTTGAGCTTTGCCCTTTGCCAATTTCCCCCTCCGCCCCCTCCCGTACACTCCCCCAATGCCCGCCCCGTCGAGCGAGCCCCTTGTATCCAGCAAGCAGCCAGCGCTCCCCATCGGCACCCCGTACTGCTCGGCGTGCGGCTATGACCTGAGCGCCTCGCGCGAAACTCCCGTTTGTCCCGAGTGCGGGCGCCCGCTGGTTGAAGTGCTCACCCGTGTGACGGCGAGCATGCAGATGATGGGGCGATCCCGTCGCTACCGCTCGGCGACGACCGTGTTCGGGCTGCCGTTCATCGACATCGCCATGGGCCCGCGCCCGGAGGCCGGCGAGCGGATCGGGCGCGCCCGGGGCTTCATCGCCATCGGTGACACGGCGACAGGCGTCATCGCGCTGGGCGGCAGGGCCATGGGCATCGTGGCGGTCGGCGGGCTCTCCGCCGGGGTGTTCAGCATCGGCGGGCTGAGCGTCGGCGTGGCGGCGGCGCTGGGCGGCCTCGGGCTGGCGCTGGGCGGCGTGGGC
>CAZEDW010000091.1:0-2388 GCA_964510955.1 uncultured Phycisphaeraceae bacterium | reverse complement strand
TGCCCTGACTATGCTCGCCGAACGCGATCGGCACCGGCGCCGTTGCCGCCAGCGCCGCCGTTGCCGCCGCGCCCGCCGACGCCACCCTGCCCCGGCCGGAGGCCCGAGACGGTGTTCATGGCGATGGCGGGCGCGCCGGCGGCGGTGTGATCATAGAGGATGCCGATGGCGTCTCCGCCCTTGCCGCCGAGGCCGCCGGTGCCGCCATTGCCGCCGTTGCCGCCGCTGCCGCCGTCGTGGGGCCCCGGAGTAGCGGGCGAGCCGCCAGTGCCGCCCGCGCCGCCGTCGCCGCCCTGGGCTCCGACGCCGCCGGTACCGCCCCTCAAACTGGCGATTCGGTTGGCGAAGATGCGTGCATGCCCGCCGGTCTGGACCTCGATCGCGGTGGCCCGCCCGCCTGACCCACCGGAAGTGCCCGCACCGCCGGCGCCGCCCGGCGAGCCAGGGTCGCCGTTGCCGCTCGTGCCGTTGGTGCCGCCGGCGGGGCCATTGGAGCCCGCGGAGCCGTTGGCGCCGCTGTTGCCACCGCCTCCGACAAGGTTGTAGATCGTATTGTGGTCGTAGACACCCAGGGGGGCGCCGCCGCTCTGGAGGATGCCGACCGCGTTCTGGCCCGTGGGGGCGAAGATGTTGCGGATGGTGCAGTGGGTGACACGCGGCGTGGAGCCGGCGGCCATCCCGGAGAAAAGAACGCCCGCCGACCGCCCATACTCGACCGTGACGCCATCGAGCACGGGCTTGTTGGTGGTCGTCGAATCGTTTACGACCACGATCCCCAGGTCGTCGGCCGTGCCGGAACCGTCGGGCTGACTGTTGCCATTTACGTCACCGGAAAGAATGGTCTGGTTCGCGGCGATGTTCCTCTGGGAGACAAGCGTCTCGCCCCCCGCGAATCCGCCGATGAACGAGCAACCCGCGGGGATCAGGAACGGGCCGTTGGCGCCGAGCCCGCGGTAGGTTCCGGCGGCGATCCAGATCTCGGCGACGCCGTTGCTTCGCGCGTAGTTGATCGCGGCGTAGAGGTCGTTGAACGCGGTGCCCCAGGTCAGCCCGTTACCGCCCGCCGGGGCGCCGGCCTTCACGAAAACCGTCGACTGCGCAAGCCCCGAGGTGGGGAAAGCAAACAGGACAGCCGAGGCGATGGCCAACATCATCGAGGCTGGCAGCCGGCGCAAGAAGGTCAACAGATAGGGCATCTCTCTCGGTCTCCCCGGGGCCGGACGCCCCGGATTGGGCGAACACAAACCTGCCCCTGCGCGGCCACCGCGCCGAGGCTCCCAGGCCCGTCGCCTGAAAGGTACCGCGCACCGGCCCTCAAAGCCCGCAGAATCTCCGGAAATCTCATGCCCACAAGCAGTTATCACCGCGGGACATGTCAGATTGGACTCGCTTTCCGCCGGGACCTGTGGCACAATACCCCGGAGTCGTTCCCTTTCATCGCCAGACGCGGGAGTTTCCTCCTTGGGCTCGCACCAGACCCGATCCGCGCCGTTGTTTGTTACCGCCTTCACGCTGGGCCTCTGCCCCGCCGCGGCGTTCGCCGCGCAGGTTGTTGACCCCGGGGCGCCGATTCAACCGGCCGCCGCGGACCCGAGCGCCTCAGCGCCCGCGGCTCCCAAGGCCGACGCGCCCGCGGCTGACTCGAACTACGCGACCGTCGTCAACGTGCAGGGGACCGTGCAGGTCAAGATGAGCGAGGACGGGGAGTGGACCCCCGCCTCGGTCGGTCAGGTTGTGCCCGCCGGCGGTGCGTTCCGCACCGGTCTGCGCTCGAGCTGCCAGATCCGGGTCGGTGCGGCGCAGCTGCTCACCATCGATCGACTGGGCGTGATCACGCTAGACCAGGCGGTCAACAAGGGCAACACCGACAAGACCGAGGTCGGCCTGAGCTACGGGCGCGTGATCTTCAACGTCACCAGCACCAAGTTCGCCAACGACGTCTCGATCAAGGCCCCGGACGCCACGCTCGCCGTGAAGGGAACCTACGGCGCGATGGAGGTGACCGGGGGTCAGCCCACGCAGGGCTTCGGCGGTGAAGGCAACGACGGCACCTTCACCATGACCTACGAGAACCAGGGCTCGGACCAGACCGAGGGCACGGTGTCGGGTCAGTCGTCGAGCGACTCGGAAAACCCGAATACCACGAATCTCGAAGAACAGCAGACCCAACTCGATGCGGGTGATCCCAACGCGCGCGAGGGGGATGAGACCCGGGTCGTGAACCGTTCGACGGGTGGGGGTGGCACGCCTCCGCCGGGAACGCAGGGCGATAACCCTCCATCGCCGCCGTCGCCACCGTCTCCGCCACCACCGCCGCCGCCACCTCCGCCACCGCCGCCTCCTCCTCCACCCCCGCCCCCGCCCCCGCCGCCACCACCGCCTCCACCG
>CAZEDW010000090.1:0-2553 GCA_964510955.1 uncultured Phycisphaeraceae bacterium | reverse complement strand
GGCTCGGCGGCGCAGCGCGCCGGGCGCCCGCGTGCGCGCCCGCAAGCCCGGCGTCCTGCGGCTTGCACCGCGCCGCCACCGTCGGGCTGAACACAAACTCGCCCCGCGCCACGCGGCGCAGCCCGTCGATCAGCGAGCGCGCATCGTCGCCCTTGCAGAAGTACCCCCACGCCCGCGCACGCAGCGCGGCACTGATGAAGTGGTCCTTCACGTACGCGCTCAGGAAAACCACCCGCGCCTCGGGGCACACGCGGTGCAGATCGTCCGCGGCCTCGAACGGATCGGGGCCGGGCATCTCCACGTCCACCAGCACGATGTCGGGATTCAGGCGCTCGGCCTCCCGCACCAGCCCCTCGGCGGTGGCCAGCCGCCCGACAACCTCCAGGTCGCCCTCCAGCTCAAACCTCGCTCGCAGCCCTTCGACCAGGAACGCATGGTCGTCGGCGCACAGCACGCGGATGGGCTTCTTGTTCATGCTCGGCTCCCTTCCGCCGTGAAGGACGCCTCTTCCACGGCTCGTTTGATGTGCTCGAAACTGTCAACGTTGCTCAGCTTCACCACCCCGGGCATCTCCCACCCCGCGCCCGGCTCGCCCACGACGATGACCGCGCGCCGCCCGCCCGCCCGCAGGAACGCCCGCGCCGTCTCCGCGCGCCCCGGCGCGGGCTCGGTGACCCAGATCGGTGCACCGCTGCCCGGGCCCGCGCCGGGCTGATTGGTCACCTCATACCCCGCCGCCGACAGGAAGCCCCCCAGCATCGCGCCGCGCCCGGCGTCACGCAGCCCCACAACCGCCCCGGCCCTGCCCGGCGCCGACGTGCCCGGCGCGCTGACTTTCTTCGTCGCCGCCGGGATTCGCAGCGTCACCGTCGTGCCCCTGCTCGGCGTCGAGCGCACCCGCACCGTGCCGCCCACGGCGCTGACCACCGCGTGCACCATCGGCAGTCCCAGGCCGGTTCCGATTCCCCGCTTCTTCGTCGTGAAGAACGGCTCCAGCGCGTGCCTCCGGGTCGCCGCGTCCATCCCGCAGCCGTCGTCGATCACGCTCAGCTCGACCCAGCCGCGCCGCGGGCTGGCGGCGGCGTGCACCGCCACCCGGCCGCCGCGCCCCGGGTCCAGCGCCTCGCCCGCGTTCACCACCAGGTTCAGCACCGCCTGCGTGAGCCGGTGCGGCGCGATCCTCGCCTGCGGCAGGCCCCCCTCGATCGAGGCCTCCAGCCGCCCCGGGTGGCGCACCGCGCCGGCGAGCAGCACCGACACGTCCTGCCACCAGCCCGCGATATCGGTCACCGTACCGGTGGCGTCGCTGTCGTCGGGGTTGAGCGCCAGCATGTGCAGCCCGTCGCTGAGCCGCTGCAGATACTCGACACTCCGGCGCACCGCCGCGAGGTGCTCGCGCAGCGGCCCGGGCGACTGCGCCTCCAGCACATCCAGCCGGCACCGCACGGGGAGCAGCACGTTGTGCATGTCGTGCCCCAGCCCGGCGGCGAGCGTCCCGATCGACACCATCCGCTCGGCCACTCTCAGCGCTTCGTGCGACCGCTCCAGCTCGCGCGTCCGCGCCGCGACCGCGGCCTCGAGCTCCTCACCGTGGTGCCGCAGCCGCTCCTCGTACTGCCGGTGCTTGATCAGGAAGCCCAGCGGGGCCACGGCGGCCTCGATCAGCTCGGCCAGCCGGGGGTCGTGCCGCTGGTGCGGCGCCGCCAGGAAGACCATCGCGCACACCACCTCGTCGCCGGCGAACACCGGCACGCCCAGCTTGCCCGTCACGCCGCGCGCCGCGCTGCTCGCCCCGTGCAGCCGCGTGCAGAGCTTGACGTGCCGGTCGCACTCCAGCCACACCGCCCGCTTGCGCCCGAACACCGACGCCGCCACGCTCGGGTCGCACTTCCCGCAGCAGGGCCCGAACTCGTGCGCCGCGCTGCTGATCCATTCCGGACCCTTCAGCGGCTCAGACGCCCGCCCGCCGTCGCCCCGCCCCGGAGCGTCCGCCGGCGCCGTCCACGAACTGCCCGCGATCCACCCGGTCTCCTCGCACAGCGTCCGGAGCGTCTGCGTCACGCCACGCTCCAGGTCGTCCGACCTCGCGATGCCCAAGGCGACCCTTCGCAGCAGCGCCACGAACCGCCACGAAGGTGCGCCTCTCAACAGGCCCGAATCACCCCGCCCGCGCGCTCGAACGGCGCGCCCTCGAAGTCGGGGGGCAGCGCAATCGACAGGCTCAGCGACACCGCGTGCCATAGACGCCGCTCAACGGTTGGCGAACGCTCCGCGCGCCCTGTATCCGGCGCTCCGGTCGTTTGGCGGATGCTACACCTTGCCTCCGGCTGGTTCATCCAAGAATCGTTCTTGTTTGGCCCACGTATCAGATTTGCGGATATGCAAACCCCCAATGCGAAAACCAGACGCCCTGGGGCGCAAACGCGCCGTCACACCCGGCTTGCGCTGAACACGCCGATGCAGCACCACCGTCAACGCGCGATCGCACTCAATTTACTACGCGCACGTCCGCCCGAACTGCAGCAGCAGCAGGGTCAGGTCGGCGGTGGTGAT
>CAZEDW010000089.1:0-2871 GCA_964510955.1 uncultured Phycisphaeraceae bacterium | reverse complement strand
GGGGGGGGGGGGGGGGGGGGGGGGGGGGGGGCGGGTTTGGATTCGGGAGCAGCGGCGGGCGTGGCCGGCATGGGCTGCTCGGCGGCGGGCTTGGGGGCCGAGGCGGGCGGGGTGGCGGGCGTGCCCTGGGCCAATGCCGGGGCGGTGAAGCAGGCGAGGGTCAGAGCGGCGGCGAACGCGAGGCGGGTCTTCATAGGTAACTCCAGTGGGGATATCGCGGTCACAATGATACCGCCGAGAGCCCGCGGAGTTCAGATGGATCAGCTCCAACCCGCGCGTCTGTTCGGTGCTCGCTCTGGTGAGCCGGCGCGCTCTCACATCAGGCCGCGATGCCCCGCAGCTCGCGCTCCTGCCTCAGCTTCTCGAGGGCGGCGATGCGCTTCTCGACGGGCGGGTGGGTGGCGAACATGTCGGTCAGCGTCTCGATGCCGCAGAAGGGCTCGACAATGAAGAGGTTGTTCTGGGCGGGATTGGGCTGGTCGAGGGGGATGCGCCGGGCGTAGAAGTCGAGCTTGTGCAGGGCGCCGGCGAGGCCGACCGGTGAGCCCGCGATGATCGAGCCGTCGGCGTCGGCGCTGTACTCGCGGGTGCGGCTGATGAGTGACTGGATGATCGCGGCGGCGATCGGGGCAATAATGATCCCGACGATTCCCAGCAACGGGTTCCCGCCCTCGCGGTTGTTCCCGCTAAAGCCGCCGAACCAGAACGCCATGTGCGAGACGTAGGCGAGCGCGCCTGCAATGGTGGCGGCAATGGTGCTGGTCAGGGTGTCGCGGTTCTTGATGTGCGCCAGCTCGTGGGCGATCACGCCCTCGAGTTCGCGCTGGTCGAGCAGGCGGAGCAGACCGTCGGTGACGGCGACGGCCGCCTTGGACGGCGAGCGTCCCGTGGCGAAGGCGTTGGGCGCCTCGTGGGGGCAGAGGTACACGCGGGGCATCGGCAGGCCAGCGCGCTGGCGCAGGCGGTCCACCGTGTTGTAGAGATCCGGCGCGGTGGTGGCGTCAACCTCCCGGCCCCGCATGGAGGCGACGGCGATCTTGTCGGAGAAGAACCAGGCGATGCCGTTCATGATGAGGCCGATGAACAGCGCGACCGTCAGCCCGCCGCGGCCCCAGAAACTGCCCACAAGCAGGATGAGGCCGAACATCATCGCGAGTAGCACGGCGGTTTTCAGACTGTTGTAGAAGCGGTTCATGGTTCGTGAGTGTCCCCTTGGTGGGGGTGAGATATCGGTCGGAAGGCCCTGCACTGCCGTCCGGGGGACGGGGGAGTTCAAGGATTGAACGAGCATTATTACGCGGCTGAGGCCTGGGTCTGTCGTCCCGGCGAGGGGCCTGGTGCGACATGTCAGATCTCTGCGGCGCGCACCGCTCGGCCGTCTTCTCGGACGGGAGCAACAGGTGTGCCCGTATGAGCGGCCCATTCGGCGCACCCGGACGTGCCTTCGCCGAATTCGGCTGCCTCTGCTGGCCGGGGGGCTGCGTATATGGCAGTGTGCAGGTGACACAGAGTCGTCGCCCGTAGATAGACCCAGCACAGGAGTCGGGCAGGACATCCAGATCGTTCGTATCCGTTGGGCCAACCCACCTCTCGGGGTCTGTTCTGGGTTTGGCCAAACGGGGGGTTTGTGCAGTTATGGACACGGGGAAAGTCAGTCGGTCAGCTTGGGACGAGGCGGCGGGTTTGACACGCCGTCGGCGTGCAGTCGGGGCCGCGTGCTTGCTCGCCCTCGCGGGGGTGTGCCACGCGGGCGCGCTGGCGCCGGCGCGAACGCCCGCGCTGCCGGTGCACGGGACGATCGATCCGTGGGTGTCCTTTGGCGACCTTGGCTCGCGCCGCGGCGGATTGACCCCGACCGACGCGATCGGCGTGGGGGCTGCCCCGCGCGATGGCGTGGACGTTCGCACGCTTCAACTTGACACGGGGCGGGGCGAGGCGGTCCGGGCGCCGATCGCGTCGCCGGATTGGTCGATGATGCCCCGCAAGGCGGTGAATCGCACATCGCGCATCGGTGCCGCAAGCCCCGCACGGGAGCCGGTGCTGATGGGTGCGCTGCACGCCGACGCGGGCGCGCCCGCGGGCCCCGGCACGGTTCCCGTTGCCGCCGAGCTGACCTCCGGCAGCGCGGAGGAGGGCACCGAGCTCGACTTTGAGGGCAAGGCGGTCATCGCGGCCCCTACCAAGTACTTCCAGGATTTCGAGGACGGTACGGTGGCCCGCGAGTGGGACGTGGCGAAACTGAGCGACATGGACAAGTTCGGGCGGTTCGCGGGTCCGTTCCGCAACTCCACCCAGGTGTTGCACGTCAAGTGCGACGTGGACGTGCCGTACGTTGTGACGTTTGACCTGCTGTTCATCGCCGCCGACCTGGGAGACCCCGAGGCGTCGGACAAGTTTGTGGTCAGCTTCGACGGCCAGCCGCTCATGGAGGACCGGTTCGGCACGCTCCGCGAGCGCAACCAGAAGTTCAACGGCGAACGCCCGGACTTCGACAAGGACATCTACAAGCAGGTCTCGCTGACGTTCACCCCCAAGGGCAGCGGGATCGTCACGCTCAAGTTCAGGTCCGAGGCGTTCGGCCTGCCCGGCGGTGAGGTGTGGGGCCTTGACAACGTGCACATCGACGTGGCTCCCAAGCAGACGCTGGGCGAGCTGCAGCAAGCCGATCCGAGTTCCATCGCCGCGTCCGGCACTTTCGGGGGCGGTGGCGGGGGCGCGAGCGGCCCGCAGGGCCAGCCCGGGGACGATCGCGTCAGCTGGTTCCGCGGCGACCCGTCGATCCGTCCGCCCGGGCAGCGGGGCCCGACGCTCGGCCCGCCGCCGGTCCCGGCGCCGGCGACGGGAGCGGCGCTGCTCGGCGCGATCGGGGCG
>CAZEDW010000088.1:0-3135 GCA_964510955.1 uncultured Phycisphaeraceae bacterium | reverse complement strand
CGGCGCCAGAAAGCAGAGCGAGACAGCTGATGGCCGACGAAGCAGCGATTTCATGGGTATCTCCTACATGCACGCGAGTCGGGGCATCGCGCGCTAACAAGCTAACACCCCGCGCAGGAAATACAAGAACCTAGACGCAATGAATGCGTTGTCTACCTGTTCGGGGAGAAAAGGCTCGCCGCCTTCTCAACCGCGGCCTTCCCGATGCGGGCGCCGAGTTTTCGCCCATCGAAATCATCCGCGGCGATGTGAATGCCGCCGTATCGACGAGACAGGCCTGATTGGTCAGACGTGTCAAAGTAGCGAGCCCAGCGCAGCGTGACAGCTTCCGATGGACCCGACTCGATCTTCAGCCCTGCTTCCGCCGCGACCGTCACCTCGAACTGCCCGCCTGGGAAGTACTCCGAGCCGGTCACGCGGGTCAGGACTTCGGCGGCGGCTCTGCTGAATGTGCTGTGACCGCTCACGTAGCCGGGGAACGCTGGCGTTGTGAAGTCCCACGGTTGGAACGGCATCCAACGCTCCGCGAGCAGCCAAGTGACGCCCACAACCTGATTCTGCGGCCGCGGCGGGCCGGCCCACCCGAGTACCGCGAGCTTGCCCTCGTGGCCCCGAAGTCTGGCGTGACGCGCGCCGTCGGCCGTGGTTTCTGCTGAGATCAGCTCGATCAGCCCCGGCACAAGAGGCAAACCCTGCTCGCTAAAGCTCGGCAGCGAACGCTCCGTGCACTGGCCTTGCGCCCCCATCCAACGGATGATCGACACCGGCCGAACCGAATCAAACCTGCCTTTCAGGTCCCACGCCGCGATCGCGGCGTCGTGCAGCGCCGCGTTCAACGTGAACAGAAGCTTGACGTCCCATTCGAGCTCGTCCAGCACCGGGCCCTTACCCAGAAATCGCCGCCCCAGCCGCGGGTCGAGCGAGACCGACCTGGCGATCTGATTCCAATGCCCCGGCGGCGTGTCGGACCCGGGACCATCGGCCCAATAGTCCGCGACCACTCGCACCCAGTCGCCGCGGTTAACCGGTGACGCCTCGTATGGATTGCTCGTCAGAGGATTGTGGTCGTACCCGTGTCCATCGTCCGCGCCGAGCGTATTGCCGCCGATCGCGGCGGGCGACACTTCGATACGAACCCCCTGCGCCGTATCGCACCAGCTGTTGAAGCGGATCAGCTCGACGAGTTGCTCCCGCAAGGCCGATAGCGTGCCGCCTGCGAGCGTCGGAGGTCCGATTGCCAGACCGGCGAATCGTTCCTCGCCTGTCGGCAGCGCGAACGGTCGCACCGACCCCCAGTGAGGCGTGACATACCGCTGCGTGGCGCCGTCCACCACCAAGGGTTGCCAGTGATCCGGTTGCTTGAGGGCAACCGTCGCATCCAACAAGGGGTCGAGCGGTGCGTTCAACGGCGTGTACCGCGGTCGCTCGATGTAGTTCTGCAGTTCAAGAGAGCCGTCGTCCTTGGCCGCAGCGATGTAGCGCTCGGCCACCCGGTGGCCGACGCCGCCGGGTGAATCGGGCGCCCCACCCTCGGCGTGAGGCGCAAAGCCCGCCGATCGCATCGCCCCCTCGAGCGCGGTCATGGTGTGGACACTCCCGGGTGAGCGCCCGTATTTCCAGCGGATCACCTCGTACGCGGCGACGCTGAGGGCCTCGCGCTGCCGAGCGCGGACCTGGTCGCCGTCGCCCTCGGCCGCATCGTGCAGCTTTTCGGTAAAGAAGCACCCGCGAGCACTCGGGGAGTAGGCGGCCCATGCGTCGTACATCGCCGCCGAGACGTGAAAAAGATTCCGGGCCTGCACAGTCGGGCGGGCCCGGTCGGCGCGAACTGCCGCGAGGGCCTGCTGGTTCCACTCCCACGCCAAACGCATCTCGGGCCTAAAGGAGGCGGTCACGACCGGAGCGGTCCCATCGGAACGAGGCCCGGGCGGTGCCTGTCGTCCTGCAACCTTGCGGGCGGCGACGAGGGCTGTCAGCACGAAGACCCAATACACCCCGGCTCTCGCCCCGTTTGTCCAAGTTGTCAAGCTCATTGCAGCATCCTAACGCCGCACAACCAACCCGAGTTTTCTCGCATGAAAATAATCACGAATTCCGTTCTGGGGGCTTGCGTGACGGGCGGGTGTCGCTACATTTCAAAGGTCGTCGGGCAGCACAGGCCCGAGGATCAGTTGTCAGAGACGTAAAAGGGAGTCCGACCATGAGTGTCATGTCGTCGCGCGGCGTTGCGCCGTTGGTGCTGTTGCTGGCGTCTGCCGGTTCCTGCCGAGCGGCCCTGAGCTCTCTGTGGGTCGAGGTGGACAACTCGAGATTCACTGGGTCGAACGCCCTCACGGGCCTGGATTCCGGGCTCCTCGACGGCAACCGCTACCGCACCTTCGACCTGTTCATCACGAGTGACCTGCCGGTGCTGCTGTTCGATTCGGGTAAGTCGCAGAGCAGCGGCCCCAATGGCGGGCTTCGATTGACGCCCCCCATCCCCGACGGCTCGTTCTTCCAGCGTGACAACCCCGGCGCTGGCGGCGGCAAGCTGCCGCCGGATGCCCCGGCGATCCTGAACGACCCGTTGCTGCAGTTCGACACCTTTGTCGGCGTCGGCCTCCGACCCGCGACCGGCATCCTGGTCGCCAGCGCCATCAGTTTCGACGCGAACACTGTGCTGGGCACCTGGTCGACCGCCGCAGGCTCAGGCCCTGAGGTTCCGGACGCGAACGGCCGCATCTTCTTCGGGAGGTTCACCGTTCGCAGCACGCTCGGCTTCGGCAACGACGAGTCCGCCACGCGCTCGCTCGGCGGGCAGGTCTTGGTCTTCCAGCAGGGCGCCACCAGCGGCCGCGTCCTGCAGATCCCCAACGCCTACGCGACGATACCGGCGCCCGCGGCGGCCCTGTTGGGCCTGGTCGCGGCGATCGGTGGCGCGCGCCGTCGGCGCATGGCGTGACCGACGCGGGGCGCGACCTGCTCTTGAATTAATGTCCGTGCTTTGTTGAAATAGCTCGACCGGCCCGCCGGGCGCGCCGGAACAACGTGTGTGGGTGACTTGGCGGCCGGCGCCGCGCCGTGCTTTGGTGAGGAAAAAGAATGAAGGCTCCATCCGTTCGTCTGGCTGGACTCGCCGGGTTGTCGCTGTGCACC
>CAZEDW010000087.1:0-3420 GCA_964510955.1 uncultured Phycisphaeraceae bacterium | reverse complement strand
GAGCGCCGAGCGCCGCCGGCGCGCTCGGGGCGGGCGCCTCCGCTGTCGGTGCCGGCTGCTTGTTCTCTTCCGCCCGCGCCAGCGTCGCCGCGGTCCATGTCAGCAACGTCATGGTGGCGAGCAGACAACGGCGGCTGTTGCGTTTGGGCATCGTCATGAGGCTCGAACTCCGGGCGAATCTCACCGGTTTCGGGACGGGCCGAGAATAACCGCTCGCCCGACACCCCGACGAGCCCCGGTCAAGTGCTCCACCGCCGTGGATGTTCGGATAACCGCGGTCTGCATCTTGGTACGAGCCTTGAAGTCTAGTAGGTTGTTCGGTCGGTTCACCTGTCACACACCCCCAAAGACTCGGACCCTCAGCCCATGGCGTTGTACCGCGCTGCCACCGCCGTCGTCCTGCTCTCCCCGTACCAGCGGAAGATCGTGCTGTTCACACTGCTGGTGTTCGTGGCGATGTGCTGAGCGGCGTCGGCGGATTCGGTACGCTGCTGACGTGGTCGATCCCGACTCCATCCCCCGAAAACTCGCGTGCGTCGCGTGCGGAAGCCTGTTCGGCTGCGAAGGCGTCCGCTACCGCTGCGACTGCGGCGGCGTGCTGGAGGTCCGCCACAACTTCAGCGCCGCCGCCCCGCTGCTGACGCTTGCGCTCTTCGAAGGGCGGCTGGGCTCCAAGCGCGCCGTTGACCGCTCCGGGGTATGGCGTTTCCGTGAACTGGTGCTGCCGATGCCCGAGCGGAACATCGTGACCCGCGGCGAGGGCGGCACGACCCTGTACCTCATGGGGCCTGCTACGGCGCTGGCCCGGTACGCGGGCGTGAACGCCCTAATGCTCAAGCACGAAGGCGAGAACCCGACCGGCTCATTCAAAGACCGCGGCATGACCACGGGTGTGTCGATGGCCCGCGCGCTCGGCATGACCCGGGTCGCCTGCGCCTCGACCGGCAACACCTCGGCGAGCATGGCCTCGTACGCCGCGCTCGCGGGCATGAAGGCGGTGGTGTTCATCCCCGAGGGCAACATCGCGTTCGGCAAGCTGAGCCAGGCGCTGGCGTACGGGGCGCGGACGGTGCAGATCGCCGGCGACTTTGACGCGGCGATGAGGCTCGTCGAAGAGGTGTCGGCCCGTGAGGGGCTGTACCTGCTCAACTCGCTCAACCCGTTCCGCCTCGAGGGCCAGAAAGCGATCGGGCTGGAAATCCTGCAGGACCTGGACTGGGACGTTCCAGACTGGATCGTGGTGCCGGGGGGCAATCTCGGCAACAACTCGGCGATCTTCAAGGGGCTCTCGGAGCTGCGCGGGCTGGGGCTGATCGACCGGCTGCCGCGGATCGCGGTGATCCAGGCCGCCGGGGCCAACCCGCTGTACCGCGCGTACGTGTCGGGAGGGCCGGTCGTTCCGCTGCCCAACGCCGACACCATCGCCACCGCGATCCGCATCGGCAACCCGGTCAGCGCGCTGAAGAGCCAGCGGGCTGTGCGCGAGACCGGCGGCGTGGTCGAGCAGGTGAGCGATCAGGAAACCATGGACGCCAAGGCAATGATCGACGCCTCGGGCATCGGGGCCGAGCCGGCGTCGTGCGTCACCGTGGCGGGTCTGAAAAAGCTGGTCGGGGCCGGGCTGATCAAAGCCGATGAGCGGATCGTGTGCGTGCTCACCGGTCACGTGCTGAAAGACCCCGACGCCACGGCGAAATACCACCGCGCCGAGCTCGGCGCGCTGGGCATCACGCCGAGGTTCGCCAACGCGCCCGTCAAGTGCGCCGCGACGATCGACGCCGTGCTTAGGGCGATCAACTGAACCGTGAGCGGCTGAACCGTGCCACGGGCTGCCCGTCTGCGGGCTGCCCGTGGCGAGCGCAACGTGCACCGCACGGGCACGCCGAACACGGCGAGCCCGTGGCACATGCGAGCCACGGAACCGGGTTGCTTCAGTCGCCGGAACCCGCCAGGAGCGCGCGGGGCGACGAGCGTGCGGCGCGGGCGATGATGGGCCAGGCGCTCAGCGTGGCCAGCGCCAGCACGATCAGCCAGCCCACGCCGATCGCGCCCCACGGCGGCGATACCTGGGTGTTCAACCCCAGCAGCATGTGGTGCATGCGGACACCCGCCATCGAGCCCTGCAGGCCCAGCACGGTGCCGAGCACGCACGCCGCCAGGGCCACGAGAACGACCTCGGCCAGCACGAGCCGCACCAGCAGCGCAGCGTCGGCGCCGACGGCGCGGAGCACCCCGAACTCGAAGCGCCGGGCGTCGATCCCGGCGGTCACGATGTTGCCCACGCCGAAGCACGCGATGAGGATGGCGCTGACGGCGACGATCGACGCCACGCGCAGAGCGTCGCTGCCGACCTTGCCGATGAGTTCCTTGATCTCGCGCCCCGAGCCGACCATCGCCGTCGGCCCCGCGACCTCGCGCAGCTTCGTGACGGCGTCCGCGTCGGCGGCGCCGTCCTTCAGCGAGACCTGGATCAGGTGGATCGCCTCGGTGCCGAACACCTTCTTGAGATCGGCGCGCGAACCGAACACCGCGCTCATGGCCTGCTCGGCGTACTGCTTGCCGATGTCGAAAAAGCCGTTGAGCACCTCCAACCCCGGGCTGCTTACGGCGCCGACGATCTCGAACTCGGTCTTGACGCCTTTGTAGACCAGGGGGAACCTGTCGCCGACCTTGTAGCCGGACTGGGCCACGAGGAACTCGCGGGCGACCAGCACCGCGCCGCCCTCGGCGAGGCGCCGCTTGGCGTACTCCGGGTCGCCGGCCTCCCACTTCAGGTTGGTGAGGCGGAAGAACGGCTCGGGCTCGAACGCGATGAAGGTGGTCTGTCGGGTTCCGAACTGGCGGATGCCGAAGATTTTCCCGCCGTCCACCTTCACCAAGGAGACGGCGCAGGTGCCCTCGACAAAGGGGAGCTCGTTGATGCGGCGCTGCATGTCCGGCGTCAGCCCGGCCCATGATTGCACGAACGCGTCGGGGAACTTGAAGCCGCCGAGCACGTCGCGGAACACCGAACCGCCGACGGTCCAGATGACGGTCATGAGCGCCAGGCCGACCATGAGGGCGCCGGCGGTGAAGCCGTTGCGGAACGGGTGCTGGGCGGTGAAGCGTCCGAGCAGCGTTGGCGGCAGGCGCAGCAGCGCCGCGACCGGGCGGCTGGCGATGCGGGTCACGAGAAGGCACACGGGCACGCCCATCAGGAAATAGCCGGTGAACATCGCGGGCAGACCGGTCGAGGCGTAGAGCCAGAACGATGTCTGGGCGTCGGGCACGAGCCAGACGGTGTAGAGCTGCCACGCCAGCGCCGCGCACGCACCGAGCGTGCACACCCACACCCACCTGGATGACACCCGCTTCGCCCGCGCCCCGAGCGCCGCCATGGGCGAGAGTCGCGCGGCCCGCAGCGCCGGCCACGCCGCCCCC
>CAZEDW010000086.1:0-3664 GCA_964510955.1 uncultured Phycisphaeraceae bacterium | reverse complement strand
TCGAACCGGCAACCCCTAGCTTGCAAAGCTAGTGCTCTCCCAATTGAGCTACCGCCCCAATACAGGCGGCATCATAGGGCACGCACCCCGCCCAACCGACCGGAAACCGCAGTTGCACAATCACCCCCGCTGCGGCGAGAATACTCGGGTCTTCCGCCCGCCACCGTCGGGGTGGGACCCATCGGACCAAGACGCCTAATAGCACCCACAGGACCTTCAGGACGCAGGACAATCCGCAGAGGCTCGTACACGCCGCGCTCCAATACCCCCACAGGACTCCCATGGCCTCCACCACCGCCACCGCAGACATCGGACTCGTCGGCCTCGAAGTGATGGGCAAGAACCTCATCCTCAACATGGCCGACCACGGCTTCAAGGTCGCGGTGCACAACCGCTCGGCGGCGAAGGTCGGCCCCTTCCTCAAAGAGAACCCCCCCAGCGTGCTCGGCCCCGGCGGCGCGCTCATCGGCTTCACCGAGCCCGAAGACGAGACCGCCCGGCTCAAGATGTTCGTCGACGCCATCAAGAAGCCGCGCAAGGTCATCCTGCTGGTCAAGGCCGGCGAACCCACCGACGCCACCATCAACAAGCTGGTGCCGCTGCTTGACAAAGGCGACGTCATCATCGACGGCGGCAACGCCCTCTACACCGACACCCAGCGCCGCGAAAAAGCCCTCAACGAGAAGGGCCTGCTCTTCGTCGGCTCCGGCGTCTCCGGCGGCGAAGAGGGCGCCCGCTTCGGCCCCAGCCTCATGCCCGCCGGCAAGCCCGACGCCTGGGCCACGCTCAAGCCCATCTGGGAAGCCATCGCCGCGAAGGTCGATGCCAACACCGGCAAGCCCATCCCCGGCGCCGCCCCCGGCAAGCCCGTCAAGGGCGGCGTCCCCTGCACCACCTTCATCGGCACCGACGGCGCCGGGCACTACGTCAAGATGGTGCACAACGGTATCGAGTACGGCGACATGCAGATGATCTGCGAGGCCTACGCCCTGATGAACCAGGTCGCCGGTATGAGCCCCGCCGAGTGCTCCACCGTCTTCAAGAAGTGGAACACCGGCGACCTCGACAGTTTCCTCATCGAGATCACCGCAGACGTGCTGCAGCAGAAAGACCCGGTGACGGGAAAGCCCTTTGTGGACATCGTCCTCGACAGCGCCGGCCAGAAGGGCACGGGCAAGTGGACCAGCGTGGGCGCCCTGGACATGGGCGTCGCCGCGCCGACGGTCGCCGAGGCCGTGTTCGCCCGCTTCATCAGCGCCATCAAGGAAGAGCGCGTGGCTGCCAGCAAGATTCTGAAGGGTCCGGCCGCGACGGGCTTTGAAGCCACCGCCGGCAAGCTCTTCAAGAACAAGGACGAGTTCGTCGACGCCGTGGGGCGGGCGCTTTACTGCTCCAAGATCTGCTCGTATGCCCAGGGCTTCCAGCTCATGGCCGCCGCCGGCAAGGAGTTCAACTGGAACCTCAAGTTCGGCGAGATCGCCATGATCTGGCGCGGCGGCTGCATCATCCGCGCCGGGTTCCTCCAGAAGATCAAAGAGGCCTACGACAAGAACCCCAAGCTCGCCAACCTGCTGCTGGACCCCTACTTCGCCGGCACGGTGGAGAAGAGCAGCGACGCCTGGCGGCGCGTCATCGCCGCCGGCTCACTGGCGGGCGTGCCCATGCCGACCCTTGGCAGCGCCCTGTGCTACTTCGATTCGTACCGCAGCGAGAGGCTGCCGGCGAACCTCTTGCAGGCTCAGCGGGACTTCTTCGGGGCCCACACCTACGAGCGGGTGGACCAGCCGCGCGGGAAGTTCTTCCACCTCGATTGGCCTGATCCGAAGCGGCCGCAGGAACAGCGGTAGACAATGGCTCGCCGGGTCGAATTACGAAGCCAACCGAATCAAGAACAGTGCAGGGCGCTTGAAGAAATTTTGCGCCTAATGCTCCCTGCCGAAGGAGCGCGTGTGGCGCTCCGATGCTGGAGTAGGCTGCCTCCAAATGATACTGCGACACAGTCCCAAGCAGATCGCTGGTGGCTCACGGCGTCGCTGCTTGGCAACATCGCCGAAGGCAGCGAACGCCTGAGAGCCTCTAACACTATGCGTTGTTGAGGGTCCTGAGGGGGGCGTGGCACTGGAGCCGTGCCACTGTTGGCCCCGTCTTCGGGGCCAACAGTGCCGTTGTGCCCGTTTGGACCGGAGCACCAGAGTCGGTGAGAACACCGCCTCTGGTGGCACGACTTTGACTTGGGCCGTGCCACTGTTGGCCCCGTCTTCGGGGCCAACAGTGTGCGTTGGGCCCGTTTGGATCGGAGCACCAGAGTCGGTGAAGACACCGCCTCTGGTGGCACGGTTTCGGTTCTTTCGACCCAGGGGCCCTCGGTCACATGAATCCCCTCCATTGTTCCCAAGCGATCCGCGCCGAGCCAGGCGGCGGGTCGCAGTTGACGGGGCCGTCTCGCTGACCCAGCCACCAATGCACGCTTGACCATGGCCAGTGCTCGGGGCGCGCTACCAGCCCGCGCTCCACGGGGTTGCGGTGGATGTAAGCGACCTCACGGCTGAACTCCTCTGGTGAGCGCACGTTGCGATCGAAGCCGCCGCCCGGTTGCCAGAATCGCGCGCCGCCACTCGGCGTGGTGATCCGCGTCAGCACCGGGGCGTTCAGTTCTTTCCACCGGTGCAGCACACGCTGTGACACGCCTTGCTTGAGGGTCACCAAGATCGGTGTGAGCTTGGGCAGCGCGACCTCTCCTTCGCCCCGCATCGGGCGGAGCAGCAGGTGAAAATGCTCCGGCATGAGAACCCAGGCAAACAACTCGAATCGGTGTTGCTCACGGGTCTGCGCGAGCGCGGACACGAACACGTCTTTGATCCTGTCGTTGTTGAAGAGCGCGAGCCGGCGGTAACACGAGGCCGTGACGAATCGCACGCCGTTGGGCTCGTCGCGCCGCACCATGCGCTTGCGGATGGCCATGCGCGCGATCGCACCGCGAGAGGGGCGCAACGCCGTGCCACTGTTGGCCCCGTCTTCGGGGACAACAGTGCCACTCGGCCCGTTAGACCGGAGCACCAGAGTCGGCTTAGTCACCGCCTCTGGTGGCACGCCAGGTGGCGGGCCACCCGGGCTTCGCCTATTCCTTCTTCGCCGGCGCCTCGGAGCGCTTGACGCCCTTGATCTCGACCGTCTGGGTCGGGACATCGGGCATGCCGTTCTTCACGCCGGTGGGGACGGCCTTGATCTTGTCAACGACTTCCATTCCGGAGACGACCTTGCCGAACACGGCGTAGGCGGCGCCGTCGCGCGGCTGGTCGAGGAACGGGTTGTCGACCACGTTGATGAAGAACTGGCTGGTGCCGGAATCGGCGATGGCGGTGCGGGCCATGGCGATGGAGCCGCGGACGTTCTTGAGGCCGTTCTTCCACTCGTTCTTGACACCGGGGCCGGTGGGTTTCTGGCTCATGTCGGCGGTGAAGCCGCCGCCCTGGATCATGAAGTTGGGGATGATGCGGTGGAAGATGGTGCCCTCGTAGAAGCCCTTGTCGACGTAGGAGAGGAAGTTGGCGGTCGAGAGGGGGGCCTTCTCGTTGTTGAGCTCGATGACGATGTCGCCCATCGAGGTGGTCATGGTCACGTACACCAAGGCGGGCTCCTGTTTGCTGGTGGTGCTTCCGGGGGC
>CAZEDW010000085.1:0-3803 GCA_964510955.1 uncultured Phycisphaeraceae bacterium | reverse complement strand
GCGGCATCGACTCGCTCTCGCCCAACGCCCGCGACCGGTACGCGTCGATCCTCAATGCCAAGGCCAAGGTGCTCCGGTCGCAGCAGAAACTCGTCGACTCGGAGAAGCTTTCCCGCCGCGCCACCGTCATCCGCGAGAATCTCATCCGCGACGTGCCGGACGACCCCCTGTTCGCCCGCAACCTCGACGTGCTCAACGGCACGCTCAGCGACATCCTCGCCGACCGCGGCCAGTTCGACCAGGCCATCGCGATGGCCCGCAGCAGCCTCGCCGCCCGCGAAGCGCTCTCGAAGAAATACCCCGACAATGAATCGTACCGGCGCGATGTGCCTGTGCAGCGGCAGCGTCTGGCCGAGTTCTACGCCAAGAACGGCCGCTCCGCGGACGCGAGCGCCCTCATGGAGACTGTGATCAAGGAGTTCGCCGAGCTCCGCGACCGCGCCCAGGTGGTCCCGGTGGACGCGCGCCCGGGGGCCGACCTGAACCTCTCACTGCAGTTGGCCGGGAGCTACTTCGAGCAGTCAAACCAGCCCGAGCGGGCCCTGGAGAAATACCTGGCCGGCGTCGAGACCGGTCAGCAGCGCGTGACGCGCGAACCCCGGAGCTCAGCAGCCCTGCGCGACCTGAGCGCCGCGCAACTCGCGGCGGGCAAGGTCCTCTTCCGGCTGAACCGACCCGTGGAGACCCGCGACATGTTCAGGGGCGCGGAAGGCACGGCGAAAGCGTGGGTGGCGGCCGCGCCGGGCGACGCGGAAGCGGGCAAGCGGCTCGCCGAGGCGCAGGCCGAACTAGCCAAGGCGGAAGCCAAATAGCTCGCCCGACAACACATTGACGTCTTTCTCGGACGCCGAATCGAGCAAGGGCTCTTGGGACCCTCGCCAACGAGCCAAAAATCCAGCCCCGTGCACCTTGGATGCGCACACCGTGTTCAGTATCGTCTCTCTTTGCAAAGAATACCGGCGTGGGGCGCCCACCACGCCTACGCACCGGCGGCAGGACTGATCGCACGGCGAAACGAATTGTCCGTGGAGGGCCGCTCAGAATGGTCGAGGAACCCCAAACACTGAAACGTCGAATGGCGAATCGCGCAAGCGCGCGCGTACTGATTGCATTGTGGATGTCCCTCCCACCGCAGGTTTCACGGGGGCAAGGGGTTTGCGATAATGAGTGGCTGGAAGGAAACGGGCTCCCTGGAACGAATGGTCAAGTGTACGCCCTGACCATGTTTGACTCAGATGGCTCAAACCCGTTGCCACCACAGTTAATCGCGGGGGGTTCCTTCACGGCCGCGGGCAAAGCAAACGCGAAGTACATCGCGCGATGGGACGGATCCCAGTGGCAGCCGCTGGGGACAGGGATGAATGCCGAAGTTGAAGCGCTCACCACATTCGATCCGGACGGCGCTGGTCCGCTGCCTTCTCAGCTAATCGCTGGGGGTTTCTTCACGAGCGCCGGCGGCGTTGCGGCAATCCGCATAGCGCGTTGGGACGGTTCGGCCTGGCAGGCATTGGGGTCGGGGCTGGTTGGCGGTACCAATACATCCGTCAACGCCCTGACAACATTCGACCCCGACGGCCCCGGGCCTCAACCCGCCCAGTTGATCGCCGGGGGCACCTTCCACAGTGCAACCCTGAGCTACATCGCGCGGTGGGACGGCTCGGCTTGGCAACCAATGGGAACGGGGATGAACGTCGAGGTTCACGCCCTAATTACCTTTGACCCAGATGGCGCCGGCCCGCAGCCGCCCCAGCTGATCGCGGGAGGGCACTTCACGAGCGCGGGCGGAGTTACAGCAAACCGCGTCGCTCGCTGGGACGGCTCGGCTTGGCAGCCTCTGGGAACGGGCATGAACAACTGGGTCGAAGCTCTGACGACCTTCGACCCCGATGGCGCCGGACCACAGCCGCCGCAACTGATCGCAGGAGGACGATTCACCACTGCCAGCGATGTAGCGGCGAACCGCCTCGCACGATGGGACGGGTCGGTATGGCACCCACTGGGGACGGGAACGAATGATAGAGTCCTCGCCTTGGCCCTCTTCGACTTCGACGGCACCGGCCCGCAGCCGGCGCGGTTAGTTGCTGGTGGGGAGTTCACGACCGCGGGGGGCGCCGGCGCGAACCGCGTGGCACAGTGGGATGGTTCGGCTTGGCAGCCGGTGGGGGCGGGGATGAACGACTGGGTCTACGCCCTGACGGCGTTCGACCCCGACGGCGCGGGACCGCAACCATCCCAGCTGACCGCGGGGGGACTCTTCACGAGCGCGGGAGGAGTGACCGCGAACCGCCTCGCGGGCTGGGACGGTTCAGCTTGGCAGTCGTTGGGAACTGGAATGGCGAGCAGCATCTACGCCTTGGCGACCATTGATTTCGACGGCACCGGCCCGTTGCCAGACCGGTTGGTCGCGGGGGGGGAGTTCACGACAGCGGGTGGAGTCGCCGCGAACCATATCGCACGCTGGGACGGCTTGGCGTGGCAGCCACTTGCGGCGGGGATGAACGACTGGGTCTACGCCCTGACTGTATTCGACCCCGACGGCACAGGCCCGCAATCGCCCCAGCTGGTTGCGGGGGGGCGGTTCACCGCCGCGGGCGGTGTTGACGCGAACTTCATTGCGAGGTGGGACGGCTCGACGTGGCAGCCGCTGGGAACAGGGACGGATGTTACAGCCGATGTCCGCGCCCTTACGACGTTCGACCCCGACGGCAGCGGTCCCCAACCGCCGCAGTTGGTCGCGGGGGGGCTGTTTGGCATTTTGGGCGTCAGCGGCGCGAATCGCATCGCCCGGTGGAACGGGTCGGCGTGGCAGGCACTGGGATCGGGGATGAACAACGGCGGCATCCTGGCTTTGACGACGTTCGATCCCGACGGTGCAGGCCCACAACCGCCGCAGCTGATCGCCGGGGGATACTTCACGAATACGGGTGGACTCACGACGAACCGCATCGCGAGCTGGAACGGTTCTTTGTGGCAGAGTCTGGGGACGGGAATGAACGGGTCAGGAGGTGTCTTCGTTTACGCCCTTGCGACCTTCGACCCCGACGGCGCCGGACCGCTGCCCCCCCGATTGATCGCCGGAGGAAGCTTTGCCGGTGCCGGCTCAGTCAGCGCGAACAACATTGCCCAGTGGAACGGCTCCGCGTGGCAGGTGCTGGGGATCGGGACGGACAACAGTGTCCGCGCGCTGACGACGTTCGATTTCGATGGCGCCGGTCCGCAGTTACCGCAGCTAGTTGCGGCAGGGGACTTCACGACCGCCGGCGGGGTCGTCGCGAACGGGATCGCGCGATGGGACGGCTCCAGTTGGCAGGCATTCGGGACAGTTGGTAGCGGCATCGGAGGTGTTTTCGCCCTTCAGGCGTCGTTCGATCCCGACGGCGGGGCCGGCGGAGCACCCTCCAGACTCTGCCTCGGAGGCAACTTCACCCAGGCCGGGGGCCAAGGCTCCGCTTATTTTGCACAATGGGGCCGGGACACCGCCCTGTGGCGAACGTCCTCGCCCGGCACGTACGCATCATCCTCCGATTGGCTCTGCGGCCTTCCGCCCACTGGGTTCGACCGCATCCTGTTCGATGCCACGCAGGCCGGCTACACCCCCGCCTGGTACCAGGTCACGATCTCGCCCGGCGCAGGGCCGACGAGGGCGCGCACCCTCACGGCCCGCACCGACACGGTCACGCTCGACCTGCAGGGCAACGCCTTCACGCTCACCGGCGGCAGCAGCAGCATCGACGACCCCGGCCTGGTTGTCGGCGACCTCGCGGCCCAGCCGGGCGCGCTCATGCTCAAGAACTCCTCAGGTA
>CAZEDW010000084.1:0-3941 GCA_964510955.1 uncultured Phycisphaeraceae bacterium | reverse complement strand
GTGTGGGGGTGTGGGGGTGTGGGGGTGACGCGGAGCTTTTTGATGCCTTGATGCTGTCTGCCTGGATGCCTTCTTCGTCCTGGTTCCTCCACCCGCGAATGGCTCGGGCCCGGATCAGATCAGCTGCTCACCCCCACACCCGCTCACCCGAATCACCCCTACCACTCTCAGCGCCCGTCGCGCCTCCGCCGTGGACACTCATTTCCTGGGCAGGATGACGCGGATGTTGACGCGCCGGTTGGCCTCGCGGTCTTTCTCGCTCTTTTCGTCGAGCATTGGGTCGGTGGCGCCGACGCCCAGGGGGGTGAGGTAGTCGCTGTTGACGCCGGCGCTGACGAGGACGGCGGCGACCTTGTCGGCGCGGTCCTTGCTGAGGCGCATGTTCTTCGACTCGGCGCCGCTGGAATCGGTGTGCCCGACCAGCTCGATGCGGAGCTGGACGTTCTCGTCCTCGGCGATCTTGACCAGGGCCTGGGTGTCGCGGACCAGCTCGCGCCACATGGTGTCCTGGCCGGGGGCCAGCTCGAAGGTGTTGACGATGAACCGGGGCTTGCGTTCCTCGATCTTGTTCTTCAGCTCGATGAGCGACGGGAGGGTGGTGTTGACGACCTTGGCGTCGTCGAACTGCGAGACGCCCGCGATGAGCAGGGCGCGCGCGCGGGCGAAGGCGAGCCACTTGTTGGAGGTCTTGCCGACGGCGGTGAGGACGCCGAGGTTGAAGTCCAGGGCGACGCCGGGCGGCGGGTTCAGGATGTTCTTGGCCTTGTAGAGAACGAAGGCGGGCTCGCTGGACTGGTGCTGCTCCATCGACAGTCGGACGACGTTGGGGCCGAGGTCCTTGTATTCGGGCAGGCTGGTGGGGTCGGCGGCGAAGGGGTCGCGGAGTCCGAAGACGTGGTAGAGGCCATCGTACTTGTCGGTGCGCGTGACGAGGATGCCGGGCTGGCTTTCGACGGCGCGGACGAAGCGGTCGATGGCGCGGGCCTGGCTCCAGCCGGCGTAGAGCCACCAGCCCAGCAGGCCTGCGACGATGAGGATGAGCACCCAGGCCAGGGCTGTGCGCTTGCGGCTGCGGGCGGCGCCGTCGCGGCGCTGCTCGACCAGGAGCGGCTCGAGGTCGGGGCGGCAGGCGGCGAAGACCGAGGCGTCGCCGGCGAAGTTTTCCATGGCCTCGCCCATGGTGAGCGAGACGCGCTCGAGGGCCTCCTGCATCGACTGGCGGAGGCTCTGCTTGGGGGTGCCGCGGATGGCGGCGGCGAGGGTGGCGCGGGGGGCGTGCTCGATCCAGACGGTGAGAACGCCGACGCGCATGGAGTTGAGGCCCCCCCCGCCGCCCGGACCGCCCTCGGCCTTGAACGAGTCCTTCACGAAGTCCTGGATGGCCGTGAGCATGCCGGACACCATGTCGGGGTCCTGGCCCGCGACGGCGTCGGCCTGCAGGTGCTGCAGGAGCAGGCCTGTTTCACGGTGGATGAGGAACACCTGCTCCACGCGGAAGGCCAGCGTGTGGAGCATGACCACCTCGGCGTAGGGGCGGCCGGTGCGCCAGCTCTCGAAACGCCACGAAAGGCCTTGGATGGTGAGGCTTTGCTCGAGGGCCTCGTTCAGGCCCTGGATGGCGCGGAGGAAGGTATCGGCGACGGCCCGGCGGATGGCGGGGCCCATGACGGGGAAGATGGCGTCGACGATCGCCTGGGGGTGCTTGCGGACGCTGGCCTTGAGCGAGTCTTCGATGGTGGGCGCGAGGGCCTGGCCCAGGGCCTCGTCCTGCTGGGCGCGGATGGCGACGGCGGCGGGGAGCGCCTTGGCGATCTCGGCGGCGTGGCTGGCGGGGTCGTCGAAGCGGTGACGGGCATCGACCACCTGGTCCCACTCGGGGCCGAGCAGGAGGTGGCGGACGATTTCGAGCTCGGACTGGGGCGCCGCGGGCTCGCCGTCGTCGGCGTCGGCCATCTCGCCCCCCTCCAAAGGCGGCGGATCAAAGTTTCCCGGTGCGGCGTCCAAGTTTTCGGGGAGCGCGCCGGCACCGAACGCCACCCCGGCGTCACCGAGTTCATCGGGGAGGGGGGCGCCGCCAGACGGGAGTTGGTTGGCGTTGTCATCCTGCATCGCGCAACCTTGATGGTCCAGATCCCTCGGACGGCATGCCCACGTCCTCGTGAGCATGATTCGTTCGCCGTCCACCCAACTCGCCCAAACACGCGGAAGACACGCTCACGCAGACGTGAGCATGCCACCCATGCCACGCTCAATCCTTTTTGCGCGACCCCTTGACTTCGTCCTTCAGGCGCAGGGCCAGGTCGGTGAGCAGGTCGGCGAGGGCGAAGCGGTCGGTCTTGCTCTGGCGGAGGTCGTTGAAGGAGCGCTCCATGAGGGCCGAGAGATCGCGCTGCATCTGGCTGATCTCGTCGCGGAGGGCCTTGGACTGGTCGAGGATGCTCTTGCGGAGCTCGCGGTGGTTCTCGGCGGTGCGCTCGTCGAGCTCGTTGAGCCGTTTCTCAAAGGTCTTGCCCGCGGTGGCGAAGGTCTGGGCCAGCTCCTTGTCGGCGTGGAGCCGCTCGGTCTGCTCGGACTTCAGCCGCTCGTTGACGGAGTTCAGCTCGTTCTTGGTGTAGTGCTCGAGCGAGTCGAGGCGCTTCTTGAACTCGTCGCGGACATCCTGGACTTCCTTGGAGACCTTCTTGTCCAGGCGGGCGATCTGCTGCTCGGTGGATCGGGCGTGGCTGCCGAACAGGATGTCGCGGACCTTGTCGAGGCTTTCGCCGGTCTGCGGGGCATCGTCGTCGCCCTTGGGCTTGGTCGGCTTCTTTGCATCCGCGGCCATGGGTCGTCTCCGTGAGGGTCGGTGAGGCTTGGGTGCCGGGCGCTTGGAAGGGCGCCGGACCGGGACAAATGTAGCAGCAGGGGGTGGGACTGCAAGCAGGAAACCGGCGGCTCAGGAGGTCACAGGGCTACGGACTTCCAGATCGGGACATCGCGTTTGAGACGGTCGATGAACTCGGCCATGGCGGCCAGGGCCTCGGCGCGGTGGGCGGCCCGGATGGTGACCCGGAGCGACACCTCCCCCACCGCGACGCGCCCGCGGCTGTGAACGGCGTCGAGGGAGACAAGGGCGTGCCTCGCCGCCACGTCGTGCGCGAGCCGCAGGAGCTCCTGCGCGGCCATGGGGTCGTAAGTCTGGTAGTGGAGGGCGGCGATGGGGGTGCCGTGCTCGTCAGCGCGGACGGTGCCTTCGAAGACGAGGACCGCGCCGGCCCTGGCGTCGCCCGGCGCTTCGGGACGCTGGGGGGCGAGGGGACCGTCGACGATGGAGGCGCGGGCGGTCATCCGCCGGACACCAGGCCGATCAAGGCCAGTTCGTCGCCGGGGTGGATGGGTTGATGGGGCTGGGCGAAGCGGTGGTTGACGGCGAGCCTGGCGCCCGCCATGAGCGGGGCCAGCGCGGGGGCGTGCTTCGGGATCGCCTCGAGCACCTGACCGCAGGTGGGGGCGCTCGGCTGTTGGGGCGGGGTGATCGCGAGCGAGGGCGCGCCGGCGGCGGCGGCGTGGGGGCCGAAGAGCAGGACGGTCAGCGGCATGGGATCACTGTAGCGGTGGGCGTGCGGCGCGTACGGTACCATCGGGGCGATGCCCGCCGCCCGCAAAGCCCTGGCCCGGATCGCCGCGTGGCGGATGCCGGTGATCCTGCTGGGGGTGTGCCTCCTGGCGTGGTGGCTGACGCCGGAGCACCGGTTCGCGTCGGGGGAGAACCTGGTCAACGTGCTGCGGCAGGTGTCGCTGGAGGCGACGATCGCGTTCGGGATGACGGCGATCATCATCACGGGGGGGATCGACCTGTCGGTGGGGTCGCAGGTGGCGATCACCGGGGTGGCGGGCGCGAGCGTGATGCGGGTGTGCTCGGGGGCGGGGTGGTCGGCGGCGGGGGCGATCGGCGCGGGAGG
>CAZEDW010000083.1:0-4009 GCA_964510955.1 uncultured Phycisphaeraceae bacterium | reverse complement strand
GGCCGGCGCCGCCCCGGCCTGCTGACTCTTGTAGATCTCCGCGAAGTAGCTGCGCGGGATGTTCACCACCGCGTTGATCTTGGTGGCGAACCCGCGCGGATCATCCACCATCTCCGTCTTCTCGCCGAACTTCGCCTCGTAGTCGGTCTTCGACTCCGTGTCGTTCATGCTGTTGCCCGGCGTGCCGCCCGTGCCGGCGATGTCGGCGCCCACGTTGCTCCGGGCTCCCGCCTCACCCCCGGCCTGCGAGCCGGGGGCGCCGCCGCCGCTGCCGCCCTGCGCGCTCTTCTTCTCGTTGCTCGTCTCGCTCTTCACCAGCGTCTCGGAGCCCTTGCCCGAGGGCAGCACGCTCCGGGTCGTCGAGGTCTTGTGCGTCACGTCCACCTGCGCGTGCACCGTCACCACCACCCCGCGGATGTACGCCGACAGCATGTCGTACACCTGCCGCTGCTTGCGGTCCTCCACCGCGTTCTGGAACTCCTGATAGCTCGCCGACGCGGCGGACCGGTCGTCGCGGGCCCGGTACTGCCGCTTGCTCTTGCCGTCCACCACGCGCACGTTGTCGGTGCTCAGCCCGGACCGCGAGCTGGCCACGAGATGCGCGATCGCGTCGACCGCGTTCTGGTCCAGGCCCTTGGACGCGAACACTGTGACCGCCGCCGTCGGCGCCGTGCGCGGCTGGCCCAGCCCGCGGTTCTTCGGAACGTCCATGATCACGTTCGCCGACTCGATCCCGTCGAACTGCGAGATGATCCGCCCCAGCTCGTTCTGCACCGCGACGGTCTCCATCATCGCGTTCTGCTGGTACGTCTGGGTCCAGCTCTGACGACCGATCAGCGAGTCGAACAGCAGGTGGTTGTCGTCCGGCAGCTTGCCCTGCTGACTCATCTGCGCCAGCACCGCGTACTGACGCCCCGGCGGCACCCGCACGATGCCCGTCGAGTCAACCGTGTGCGGGATGAAGTTGGCCTGCACGAACTGCAGCGCCCGCGACTGCCGGTCGGCGGAGGCGTTGGGCTCCAGCAGCGCGACGTTTTCGGGAACCCCCGCGTACTGCCGCACCAGCCACAGCGTCATCACCATGATCACCGCCAGGCTGCCCATCAGCAGCTTCTGGCTCACGGTCAACCGGCCCAGGTAGGCCTTGATGGTCGCCAGTGCTCGGTTCAACGCACCCATGCCGCGGCCTCCGCACGCTCCGAACCCGGGCGTGCTCCGCACGCCCACCCGACGCCGGCGCAGCGCGCCGCAGCATCAGGCCAGTCCGGATCGACCCGCCGGCGGGCGACGCTTGAAACTCCGCGCAACTTTGATGCCCCGCGCAACCGCTGCGCCCAGCCCCGCGCAACCCGCGCCCCGTGAACCGCCCCGTCACACCCTCATCTGCTTGATCTCGTCGTACGCCTCCATGACCTTGTTCCGCATGGCCTGGAGCATCTTGAACGCCGCGTCGGCCTGCTGCGTGGCCATCAGCACCGTCTCGACGTCGTCCCGCCGACCCGTCATCAGGTCCTCGGCGGCCTTGCTGGCGTCCACCTGAAGCTGGTTCACCTTTTCCAGGTTCTGCATCAGCACGTCTTTGAACGACGGCGCATTGGGATCAGCCGGCGCGCCACCCCCCGGCAGCCGGCTCGGCAGCCCCGCTCCGCCCAGGCCCCCCGCCCGTCCCATCCCCGAGTTGATTAGTCCCAGCGGATCAGCCATCTCATTCCTGCTTTCCTGGTGCCCGATGCCCGATGCCTGGTGCCTGGTGCCTGCCTACGCAATCAACCGCAAAGCCTGCGCCAGCATCGCCTTGGTCGCCTCCGCCGCCGCGGCGTTGGCCTCGTACGCCCGCATCGCATCCACCGCGTTCACCTGCTCGGTCACCGGGTCGATGTTCGGGAAGAATACATACCCCTCGTCCGGGTCACCCGCCGGGCGGGCCAGGGGACTCTTGGGGTCGTACACCTTGCGGAACTCGGCCTGGTCCTCCTCGATCCCGGCAACATGCACCCCCGCCTCGCGCCCCTCGGGCGTGAGCGAGTTGGGATCGCCCGGCATCAAGACCGCCAGCCGACGGCGGAACGGATTGGGCTTGCCCTGCTCGTCCACCGTGGTGCTCTGGTGCGCAATGTTGGTCGAGATGACCTCCATGCGCGTCCGCTGGGCGATCATGCCGCTCACCGAGATGTCAAGGCTGCCAAACATGAGGTAGGTGGCTCTTCCTTAGAGGCGACCGGCCGCGGCCCCGAACCCGTTACGGCCGCTCACGGATCGCCGACTCCATCATCGTGACACGGCTCTTGAGCAAGTCCGTTGCCAACCGAAACATGGCGACGTTTTCCGACAAGTCCTGCATCGCCCGCTCCAGGTCGCGGTTGTTGCGGTCGTGAAAGAGGATGTTGGTGCCCGGCGTCTGGGGATTGAGCTCCATGCCCCCTCCCGCGACCCGAACCTCGTCCGTCGATTGCAACTCCAGCTCGCCCCGGGGCCCGCCGTACTTGGCCCGCCGAGCGTCCACCGCCGACCCGAGCTGCTCCTGAAACGACCGAACCGAGACGTCCTGCGTCAGGTACCCGGGCGTCGAGATGTTGGCGATGTTGGACTGGATCAGCTTCTGCCGCCGCGCGGCGAACTGAGCCGCCGCCTGCAGAACGGGCATCGAATCGGCGTTTGTCAGTTGGTCGAGAAACATGGCATCAATCAAGAGACGACCGGTCGGACCGAACGACCTGCTTCGCCGCGAACGACTCGGAAGAGCCCCGGAAACGCCGCGAAGCCCGTCAAACCCGAACGCCGGGAAGCCTCACTCTGGAAAGCCCGGCACGCAACCCAAGGGCCAAGACCACTTCAAACTCGCCTCCAACCCTCCTATGAAAACCCACCATTCCCCGATCCCCCCCTCGTCCCAGGTCGCTCCACTCCCCCATCACAAACCCTCCTCAACCAACTGCAACTGCTTCCACTTCTTCAGTTTCAGTCCCAGCGTCCGCACGCCGATCCCAAGCTCCCGGGCGGTCTTCACGCGGTGACCGTTGTGCCGGGCGAGCGTCTGCACAATAACATCGCGCTCGATGTCGGCGAGCAGGCGGGTTCCGGAAACCGACGTGCAGCATCCCACAGGGGGGACCACCTCAACAACGCCGCTCGCCTGCGCACCCACGTGCGATGAACCCACGAAACCCACCATGGGGGCGCTGACGCTCGCGGCCCCGAACCAGCCCGCGATCAGCTCGCGCGTGATCACGCCGCCGGCGCACAGCACCACCGCCCGCTCGCACAGGTTCTGAAGCTCGCGCACGTTCCCCGGCCAGGCATACGCCAGCATCAGCTCCATCGCCCCCGGATCGATCTTCACCTCGGGCCGCCCCTCGCGCCGGCAGACGCCCCTGACAAAGTGCGGGGCCAGAAGGGTCACGTCCTCGATGCGCTCGCGCAGCGCCGGCAGCCGCAGCGGCAGCACGTTGAGCCGGAAATACAGGTCCGACCGGAACCCGCCGCGGGCGATCTCGGCCGCCAGGTCGCGGTTGGTTGTCGCGATCACACGGACATCAACGCTCAGCGACGTGCTCGAACCGACCCGCTCGAAGGACCGCTCCTGAAGCACCCGGAGCAGCTTCGCCTGGATCTGCGGGCGAACCTCGCTCACCTCGTCCAGCAGAAGTGTGCCCTTGTGCGCCAGCTCGAAGCGGCCCTTGCGCAGCCGCTCGGCCCCCGTGAACGCCCCCTTCTCGTGGCCGAACAGCTCCGATTCCAGCAGGCTCTCGCTCATCGCCGCGCAGTTGACCGCCAGGAACGGCTCGCCCGCACGCGGGCTCATCTCGTGCACCGCGCGGGCCACCACCTCCTTGCCCACGCCCGACTCGCCGAAGATCAGCACCGTCCCCTGCGATCCCGCCACGGCGGCGAGCTTGTCCTTGAGTTCGCGGATCGCGGGCGCGTTGCCGATGATCCGGTCCAGCCCCCGCGCCCCGGCCCCGGGCTCCGCCGCCGCCCCCGGCGTCGCCTCGCCCGACAGCGCCGCCGC
>CAZEDW010000082.1:0-4136 GCA_964510955.1 uncultured Phycisphaeraceae bacterium | reverse complement strand
ATCACCACCGCCGACCTGACCCTGCTGCTGCTGCAGTTCGGGCGGACGTGCGCGTGAGCGGCCGCACCGACCATCGATTCTCCAGCCGAAGCGGATCGGGCGTCACGGGACATCTTTCATGAACCAGCACACCATCAGACTCACCATGCTCACTCTGGCCGCCGCGTTTTCCGGCGCGGCGGTCGCCGCCGACCCCGCGGTGGACGGCGTCCTCGAAGACTGGGTCGCCACCCCCGTGCTCGCCTCCGACCCCGCCGGCGACTCGATCGGCCCCATCGACGTCACCGCCCTGCGGGCGCGCTCCAGGGGCTCCCACCTGTTCGTGCAGATCGACGTGGCCAACACGCTCAATCTCTCCTCGGGCGCCGGCACGGAGACCACTCTCCGCCTGATCGTCGGCGCTGGCGCGCGGACCCTCACCGTCGACTTCCGCGCCCGCACCGCGTACCTCGACGGCAACCCCGCCAACGCCGTTACGTGGCCCGCGATCTCGTTCTCCGCCCTGCCCACCTACGCCGCCAACCGGTTCGAGATGGAGCTCGACCTTGCGCTCATCAACGCCGGCGTCGGTTCCAACGTCACGCTGGCGTTTCAGGGCGCAGACACGCTCGTCGCGCCCGCCGCGTTCACCATGACCGACCCCGGCGTGACGCTCGTCCGGCGAGGCCTCTCCCGCGACGCCTGTTCCACTCTTCGAGTCGTGAGCCTCAACACCGAGCAGTCCGGCTGGATCGACGCGGCACGCAAGCCCCAGCTCCAGCGCCTCATCGACAGTGTCAACGCCGACGTCTACGTTTTCCAGGAGGAATACAACAGCTCCGCCGCCCAGGTGCAGACCGCCGTCAACGCCGCGGACCCGATGGAGGACGGCGGCTCGTGGAACATCCAGAAGTCCGGCGAGCTGGCGATCCTGTCCCGGCACACGCTGGTCCCGATGCAGATGGGCTCGGGATATTTCGGCGCGGTCGTGCGCCACCCCGCGGGCGATGTGCTGGTGATGACCACGCACCTCAAGTGCTGCGGCTATTCGGGCAGCACCGAGGACGCCACGCGCATCTCCCAGGCCACCACCGGCGTCCAGCAGTTCGCCGCGTTCCGGGCGGGCACCGGCGCCGCCGGACTGGTCCCGTACAAAAACGCCCCCGCCCTGCTGGTCGGCGACTGGAACCTCGTCGGTGCCGTCACTCCGTTGTCGATGTGGCTCGCCGCGCCTTCGCCGGCGATGACCGGCACCGTCATCCGTCACCAGATCGGCGACGAGGGCTGGACCTGGGCCAGCCCCGGCGGCACCGGCTTCTGGCCCGGCGTGCTCGACCTGGCGGTGTACGACGCGTCCCGCATGACGCTCGCGCGCGCCCTGTCGCTCGACACCTCGGAGCTCAACGCGGCCGAGCTCGCCGCCCTCGGCCTGCTCGCCACCGACAGCACCGCCACGGACCACCGCCTGGTCGTCCTTGACTTCCTGCTCGGCCCCAACGCCGACCTCAACCGCGACGGCTCGGTCACCACGCTCGACCTCACGCAGTTGCTCACCTTCTTCGGCCAGCAGGCACCCGGCGGCTCGCCCGCCGCCATCGCGGACCTGAACGCCGACGGCGCGGTCAACACCGCCGACCTGACCCTGATGCTCGCCCAGTTCGGCCGGTCCTGCTCCTGACCGGCTCGAACCAACTCATCGCATCCGTGACAGTCCGATGCATCCGAGGCTCACCCCGGCCCCGTGAGCGGTATCGCTATTGTCTGCTCATGAGAGTGCTCGTCACCGGCGGCGCCGGCTACATCGGCTCCCACGCGGCTTTGGCCCTGCTCGAAGCCGGCCACGACGTCGTGGTCCTCGACAGCCTGCTGCCCGGCCGGGGCGCCATGAGCGCCGTGGACACCGTCGCGGGTCTCGCCGGCGACCGCCGCCTCCGGTTTGTCCAAGGCGACGTGAACGACCCTCGCGCACTGGACGAAGCGGTGGGGGTGGGCTCGGCAAGGGCCGACGCCGTCATGCACTTCGCCGGTGTCGCCTACGTCGCCGAGAGCGTCGCCGACCCGCTGCTCTACCAGCGCACCAACGCCGCCGGCACGCTCGCGGTGGTCGAGGCGTGCCACCGGCACGGCGTCGACAAGATGGTGTTCTCGTCGAGCTGCGTTACCTACGGCGACCCCGGCCCCGCGCGCCTGCCCATCGACGAGTCGTGCCCGCAGTCACCCACCAACCCCTACGGCTGGAGCAAGCTCCACGCCGAGCGGACCATCCTCGACTACGCCGCGTCCCGCCGCCGACCCGGCGCCGCCAACGCCGGCTTTGCCTGCGCACTGCTGCGGTATTTCAACGTCGCCGGATGCGACCTCAAGGGCCGGCTCGGGCACAACCACGACCCCGAGACCCGCGTCATCCCCCTGTGCCTCCGCGCGGCCATGGGCATCGACCCCGAGTTCGTCACGTTCGGCGACGACTACCCCACGGGAGATCGCGCCTCGCCCGACGGCACCGCCGTCCGCGACTACATCCACGTCGACGACCTGGTCCGCGCCCACCTGGCGACGCTCGGCGCCCTGCGTCCCGGCGACGCCCGCGTTTACAACCTCGGCACGGGCCGCCCGGTGTCCGTGCGCCAGATCGTCGCGAGTGTCGAGCGGGTCACGGGGCTGCGGGTGCCGCTGCGCGTGGGGCCCCGCCGCCCGGGCGACCCCGCGTCGCTCTACTGCTCCCCCGAGCGTGCCGCCAGCGAACTGGGCTGGCGGGCCCAGGTCAACGACCTGGACGCCATCGTGTCCAGCGCGTGGGGCTGGATGAAAAAGCTCCGAGCGCAGGCTCACTGAGCCTTGGCGCCCACCGCCAGCGAGACGCGCCGGTCCTCGGTCATGATGGTCGCCAGCACTCCGCGCACCTGCGCCGCATCGACCTTCAGCAGCGTCGCCGGGGCGTCGATATCGGCGCGCAGCGGCCGCCCCCGCAGCGCGTGCGTCGCCAGCCGCGTCGCCCACCACGCGGGATTGGCCAGTTGCTCGGCACGGTCCGCCGCCGCCCGCTGGCGTGAAGTCGCCACCGCCTCCTCGCTCAAGTTCGTGGCGAGCTTCGACAAGGCGGCCCGCAGCTCGCGCCCCAGTTCCTCGCTCCGCTCGGGGGCGCACGAGGCCGCCACCCAGAACTCACCGTTGCCGCTGAAACCCTCGCCCGGTCGGTTCACCGCCGTCACGCTGGTCGCGATCCCCAGTTCGTCGCGCAGCCGCGGCAGCAGCTCCGCCGCCAACACCCGCGCGCCGACCTCCAGGGCCGCGTGCACCCCGCCGGGCTCATCATCAAGCCCGCGGAATCCCTCCAGCACCACCGCCCGCTCGTCGGGCGAGTTCAGCACCGCCGTCCGCCTCACCGGCCCCGGTTGCGGCGCCAGCGCCCGCCTGGCCTCCAGCGCGCCCGCGGAAGGTCGCTCGCGCGCCGCCAGCGTGCCCAGGTACAGCGCCCCCAGCTCCAGCGCCCGCGCCCGCGGCAGGTCGCCGACCACCGCAACTTCCACCGGCGCGTGCGCCAGCATGTCCGCCACGTACGCACCCGCCGACTCGGGCGTGTACCCCGCGATCTCCTCGGCGCTCGGCGCGCCCAGCCGCGGGTCGGGCCGGTACACGCCGCGGAAATACAGCTCCGTCACACCCTGCTCGGGCACCGTGCGGACCGCCGCGGCCTCCTGGGTGAGCACCGTCACGCGGCGCTCAAACGCCGAGCGGTCCAGCCGCCCGCGGGTCAGCAGCGCCCGCGCGAACCGGAACGCCCCCTCGGCCTGCGACGCCACCGCCGTGATGGTCAGCGTCACCGCGTCGGGCGCGACGCCCGCCTCAAGCCCCAGGCCCAGCCGGTCCAGCGCCGCCTTCACCTCCGGCGGCGACGCCTCGCCCAGCGCGGGCGATGCCAGCGCCGAGGCGACAAAGCCGGTGAGGCCGCGGGTCTTCTCCGTCTCGTTGATGACACCTCCGCACAGCGACAGCGCCAGCCGGAACTGGCCGGGCGTGCTGTCCATCGCGCGGTGGTGCATCCGCACCCCGCTGGCCAGCCAGCACGAGATCACCCCCGCCCCGGGCTCCAGCTCCAGGCTGGCGACCGCCGACCCGCCGCCGCTCTGCGCCGCCGGCGCCGGGCCCAGCGGATCGGC
>CAZEDW010000081.1:0-4136 GCA_964510955.1 uncultured Phycisphaeraceae bacterium | reverse complement strand
CCTTGATCGCTGAAAGGAGCGACTCCCGGGTTCGAATCTCAGGCTCTCCGCTCCACTTCAGCGGTACAAGGTGAGATTCACCACGCGAGACAGCCGCGCCGACAGGCGCGGCTGTGTTGTTGTGGGCAAAGGAGCCTTGTCCGACAACGGTTTTCCAGGCGCCCCGTGGGTCGAAGAGATGACGATGCTATCGCATCACCAGATCAAGACAAGGCGCTCGCGCTGTTGGACAGGGCGAATGTTCAGCATTTGAGAGTCCATCGTAGTGGACTAGAACAGTCCAGTGTGGTAGACTCGATGTATGACACACAACGAGCTTGCGAGGTTGGTGCGGGGTCAGATGAGGCACCGCGGTATTACCGCGGTGCAGTTGCACGACCGACTCCGACGCCGGATGAGCAAGCAAACCGTCTACAACTTCGTCAAGCACGACCGGGTCATCAAGTCCGACACATTACTCGCAATCCTCGGCGAACTCGGCCTGGCCATTTGCCGCGGCAGAAAATCACGCACACCATGACGCACATGAACACCATCCATGCAAAGCTCCGTTACTTCATTTACCTTCGGAAGTCCACGATGGGTGATGAGAGGCAACAGCGGAGCATCCCGGATCAACTTGCAGAGATCCGCGAGCTTGTCCGTAAAGAGCAGCTCGAAGTTGTAGACGTGCTTGCGGAGATGCAGAGCGCCAAAGAAAAGGGCCGCCCCGTGTTCAACGAGATGCTCGCTCGCATCGAGGCCGGCGAAGCGGACGGCATCATTTGCTGGGCACCCGATCGGCTCTCCCGAAACGCCCACGACGGCGGTCGCGTCATCGACATGCTCGATGAGGGCACGATCAAGGACCTGCGATTCTGTTCCTTCTGGTTCGAGAACACAGCCCAGGGGAAGTTCATGCTCATGTGGGCGTTTGGGCAGGGCAAGTACTACGTGGACAAGCTCGCGGATGACATTCGACGCGGCCAGCGGCGGAAGGTCGCCGAGGGAGTGTGGTCATGGAAGGCTCCGATGGGCTACACGAACGAGCCAAAACTCCGGACCATTGTCCCGCACCCCGTGATGGCCCCGCTCGTCAAACGGATGTTTGAAATGTATGCGACGGGCGAGTACCCGATCCTGCATCTCTGCGCCCTCATGAACAAGGCCGGCCTGCACGGCGACCGGAGCACCGTGCTCAACCTGAGCGGTTGTCAGCACATCCTGAAGAATCCCTTTTACTACGGTGTGTTCAGCCTGCGCGGCGAGCTGCACCTTGGCAGCCACGAGCCACTCATTTCAAAGGAGCTCTTTGACCGTTGCCAGGACATCATGAGCCGCCGGAGCAACACCAACACCGCTCCACGGCTCAAGTCGTACGTCTACCGCGGGCTGCTCCGCTGTGCCCACTGCGGCTGCACGGTGACTATGGAGACGCAAAAGGGCCACAACTACCTCCGGTGCACCAAGCGGGTGCAGCGGGACTGTCCACAGCCGTATTTGCGGGAGGATGTCCTGACGCGCCAGATTGCTTCGGAGTTGGCGAGCTTCTCCATCCCAGACGAGTGGGCGGACTGGATGGTGGGCGAGTTGGCTTGGGAGCGAGAGGAGGACGGGCTTACTGTGTCCGCGGAACTCAAAGCCGACGAAAAGGAGATGGACAAGCTCGACAAGAAGATTGACCGCCTCACGGCGGGCTTCCTGGAGGCGGGAGCGTTCACACCGACTGAGTTCAAGAAGCGCAAGGAGGAGCTAGTGAACGCGAAACGTGTCCTCATGGACAAGATGGCCGCCCGCTCCCGCGAGGACGTTCAACGGTTCGAACCGGTCATTCGGTTCATAAACCGCTCAAAACAAGGGAAATACGTCGCGGAACGCTGCAAGCCAGCCGAACTGCGGTCGGAACTCGAACAAATCGGTTCGAACCTCCGGCTCGACAGTCGAAAACTGGTGTTCGACCCACGGGGCGCCTGGAAAACCGTTGTCGGACAAGGCTCCTTTGCCCACAACAACACAGCCGCGCCTGTCGGCGCGGCTGTCTCGCGTGGTGAATCTCACCTTGTACCGCTGAAGTGGAGCCGGGGGGAATCGAACCCCCGTCCCGGAACAGTCCGCTTGGCGCCTCCACGCGCGTCTCCGGCGATTGATCTTGACGGGGTCGCCGCCGCCGGCGGCGTCTTCCTCGTCCAGCCCCTGTATTGCTTCTCGTCTCTCCGCACCGGGGCGCAGAAGAGAGTACCAGCCCGATGTCATTCATCCCCGCCCCATCGGGCGTCGGGCGGGGATGACGCCGCCAGTATTAGGCAGCGAGAGCGTAGCTGCGGTTCGCAACTATGTGTTTGCACGCTTGTTGACGCGGCCGGCGTGCGCCGCGGCGCGCCACGCCGAGCTTTCCCTGTCCGGTCGAAACCGATCGGCCCCGATTGTCAAAGAACGCGGGATCATAGCGCACCCGGCGTGACGCGGCGCGGTGCAGACGCCGGGTTATTTCACCAGCATCGCAATCGCGAGGATTCCCACGCCCGCCAGCACGTGAGCGATCCCCATCCCGCAGAACCAGGCGCAGCCCAGTGTCCACTGAGCGCGGTAGGTTTGACGTAGCCAGGTTCGCCGCCGTCGGATGACCGCCCGGAGCAGCAGTCCGCTGGTGCCGGCCAGCAGGATCATGGCCCCCGTGACGAGAAACGGGGCCAGCTCCCCGTTCCGCGGACGGAACATCAACAACGAAACCACAAACACCGCCGCGACGACCGAATCAAAGCCCAGCGCCATGGCACACGCGATCACCCCCAACAGCCAACCGCCCTGCCGCGGCTCGGGCGAGCCGATGGTGAGCGCCAGCGGCGAACCGCACTCGGGGCACTCCGCCTTTCGCAGGCCGTTCAGGTCACAGTGACAGACCGGACAGGGCGAGCGATGCTCGCGGAGAAACGCCTGCAAAAGGCCCGCGCCCGGACCCTCGGCGTCTGAACGGTCAGGAAGGGTTGACATGAATACGCCTCTTCCGATCAAGACAATACGCGGTGCAACCCCGCGTCGCTCGCCTTGTGCTTCCCCGAACGGCTCGTCGGCGGTCCCACGGGCACCGTGCGAGCCACACGCCGGCTGGTTCCCATATCATGTCACCCCCGTTTCCGTGGAGCGAACGCGCGATTCCCCGACTGACCGCTCTGTCTTTGAAGGCCCACCCCATGCCCCTCACCGCCGCCGACACCAAGAACCAGGTCGTCCTCCCCCGCAACACCAACCAGGCGCTGGGCATCGGCCAGTTCGCCGTCGATTTCATGGCGGGCAAGCTGGGTTCCGGGGGCGGGGCGGGCCCGGCCGCCTCGGTCCTGAAGCGCACCGAGATGTTCCACACCGACGCCCTGTTGTGCGGCGTCTCGGCCCTCGCGCTCGGCACCAATGCCCCCACCATCCTCCGCACCGAGGCCCTCGAATACCCCGTCGCCAACCCCGAGAAGGGCGCCTGCGTGTTCGGCTCCACGGCCCGCGTCGCGCCGGAGAAGGCCATCGTCGCCAACTCCGCCGCCGTCCGTGAGTGGGACAGCAACGGCACCAACTTCGGGTTCAACCCCGCGCTCGGTCACACCGCGGGCGAGTTCGGACACAACGATTTCTACCCCGTGGTGCTCGCCGCGTGCCAGCAGCGCGGGCTCGACGGCGCCACGGCCCTCAAGGCCATGGTGCTGCTCGACGAGATCCGCGGGCGCCTCGCGGAGGTCTTCAGCCTCAAGACCTACAAGATCGACCACGTCGTCCACGGCGCCATCGGCTCCGCCGCCACCTACGGCGCGCTCATGGGCGCCACGCCCGAACAGATCGAGCACGCCATCGGCATGGTCGTGGCCCACTACATCCCGTGGCGGGCCATCCGGGCAGGCAAGCAGCTCTCGGACTCCAAGGGCGCCTCGGCGGCCATCTCCACCGAGGCTGCCATCATGAGCATCAAGCGCGCCATGCGCGGCTTCATCGGCCCCAAGGACATCTTCCGCAACCCCGAGAGCATGTTCCGCCAGTTCGTCAAGACCACCGGCGACTCGCCGTTCGACCTCGTGCTCTCGCACTCCGGCGACGACTTCGCCGTCATGGGCATGCACTTCAAGCTCGGCCTCTACGAGCACCAGTCCGCCGGCGCGCTCCAGGGCCTCATCAAC
>CAZEDW010000080.1:0-4332 GCA_964510955.1 uncultured Phycisphaeraceae bacterium | reverse complement strand
CTCCGGCGCCGCCGCGGCCCCCGCGGGCACCGGCGGCGGCGTGGTCCGCGCAAACGACACCGCTTCGACGCGAGGCTCAAGGTCCATGGGCGCCGGCGAAGCGGCACCAACACCGCCCCCGCCCCCCGGGGCCATGCTCGGAAGCTCGAACGGCTTGACGCTGAACGGGTCCGCGCACGCGCCCAGGAACCGCAGGTCGCCCAGCATCTGCGACGCGCTGGCGTATCGCTGCGACATCTCCGCCATCGACCGCCGGATGATCCACCGCAGCGCCTCGGGGCAGCGCCGCGTGATCTGGCTCAGCGCGCCGTGCGCGGGGAACGAGTTCTCGACGATCGAATACAGCACCGCGCCGGCGCCGTAGATGTCGAACTTGACGCCGTCCACCTCGTTCACCTTGGCGCCGCGCAACGCCATCCGCACCAGCTCGGGGTCGCGGAAGTACTCGGTCCCGTGCGTCGTCAGCGTCATCCCGCTGCGCAGCGGCGTCACCAGCCCCAGGTCAACCAGGTGGGCCTTGTCGTCGTGGACGATGATGTTGTCGGGCTTGACGTCCTTGTGCCACAGCCCGCCGCGGTGGTAATAGTCCAGCTCGCCCAGAAGGTCGCTGGTGTGCGACAGCGCGCTCCGAAGCTGCTTCTCGCCCAGCCCGTCCGGCCCCGCCTCGGCGTGCAGCCGCTTGGTGACGACCGTCAGGCTGTCGCCCGGCACGTACGGCATGACGTAATAGAAACGCTCGTCGTTCAGCTCGTGATCCAGGATCAGCCCGAGCTTGCGGGCCGCCTCGAGCGCCCGGCTCTCGCGCACGATCTGCGGCATCGTCGAGCCGTCACGCAGCGAGAACGCCTTGATCACCACCTGCCCAACGCTCCGGCCCGCGGCCCGCGCGATCGCCGCGGCCTTCGACGCCGTCGGCTCCGCCACGTACAGCTTGCCGCCCGACCCGCCCGCCGTCAGCGAGCCGACGATCTTGTACCCGTCGAACTGCCCCACGCGGCCCGAGGGCTTGTCCGAGCCCGGCGCCTGCTGCATCGCCTGCGGTACGCGCTGCTCGATGCCCTCGGTCAGTCCGCCCAAGAGCAGCAACCGCGCCGGGTGCCCGATCGCCACGCGGTACAGGCAGTGCCCGAACGCCCGGACCTCGTCCTGGATGGCCCGCCCGTAGTGAGACGCCGCGCTCCAGCGCCCGATCACCACGTTCAGCAGCACCATGGGCACGAAGAACAGCGTCGTGATGACCGCGCCCACGGCGCGGACAAGGTCGCCCAGCATCCCGCGCACGAACGTGAACAGGTGCGCCGCAAGCCAGCCGATCCCGCGGAAGAAGCCGCCGATCAGCCACCCGATCCCCTTGAAGATCGGCACCACGATGAACACGATCAGCAGCACCGCGACGATCAGCCCCAGGATGATCCCCGCCGGCGTGCCGAGGTTCCCGTTGATCGAGGCCAGCACGACCGGCGCATCGGGCACGATGAGCGACCCGGCGGCGCCCGCGCCGGACGCACCGGCTTGGGCGCGCACATCGTCCGGACCGGCGCCCGTCGGCGCCGCGGCGTACTGGGTTGAGATTAGTTCTGTCCTCATCGGGCCTGCCCCTGCACGTCCTCTTGCGAGGCCTCGACATCGCGGTGGTACACCTCCGCGATCGCCTCATCAAACAGAGCGTCATCAGCGTTGTTGGGCTTGAGCGCCAGCCCGTTTCGTTCGGCCTCGCCCAGCTCGTCGTCGGTGAACGAGTACGTGGCGATGACCTCGGTCAGGCGCGAGCGGATCGCGTCGCGCACCTTCGCCAGCCGGCGGCTCACCGTCGGCTCGCTGGTCCCCAGCGCCTCGGCCACCTGCTTGCCGCTCTGCCCGTCAAAGACGCGCATGCGGTAGATCGTGAAGTCTGTGAAGTCGCTGCTCTTCTCGACCAGCTTGAGCGCCGCCCGCACCTTGGCCCGGAACACCGCCGCTTCATAGTCGGCGTCGGGCGACGCGCCCCCGGACAGCGTCATCCACGAGTCGTCCAGCGTCGCCGCCCGCTTGCCGCCGCCGCGCTTCTGCGCCGTGCGCCGATCCATCTCATCCCCCAGCGTGTGCTTGGCGATGGCCAGCAGCCAGGTCGAGAACCGCGCCCCCCGCGCGGGGTCGTAGCGGTCGATCGAGTCCGAGAGCGCCGCCAAGGTTTCTTGGGAAAGGTCCCGCACCGTTTCCACCCCCACCCGGCCCTTGCCCCACTTCATCAGTTGAGCGCGCAGAACCGGCCCGAACGTCTCCCAAAGCTCGTACCACGCCGCGGCGTCCCGGGCCCGCAGGCGGCTGACAAAGGAAGTAGTAAGGCTGTTCAGCATGGGCAGGGAACCCCCCCCGGGAAAGGAAGGGGTGCGAATCGATCATGATCGCCGGGGCAATCCCTGCCCCCGCCCCCCGGCTGGGGGAACAATACGGACTCAGGCTTCTTGGGAAGCACCCGGCGTGCCATTCCGAATGAGATTCCCCCGGGTCGCAACGCATCGCGACCCGCCTCGGCGCTCTGAAAACGCGGGTCCGCGCAGACAATTGATGTCGCTTCCCCGCCGATCCGGGACACACCTGCCACATTGGCCGGATCGCTATTTCTGCTCCAGCACCCGTATCTCCGGCAGGTTCCGGTAAAACCCCGCGTAGTCCAGCCCGTACCCGACGACAAACTCGTCGGGGATGTCGAACCCAGAGTAGTCCGCCTTCACCTCCACCTTGCGCTTCACCTGCTTGGTGAGCAGCACCGCGATCCGCAGGCTCGCCGGCTTCTGCTCCAGGATGAGGTCGCGCAGGAGCCCGAGGGTCTGGCCGGTGTCAAGGATGTCGTCCACCACCACCACGTGCCGCCCCCCCAGATCCGGCGGCAGCGCCCCCCGCAGCATCGCCCCCTTGCTCTGCGTCGTCTCCCCTGCATAACTGCTCACGCTCACCACCCGCATCGACAGCTTGAGCGGCATCTCGCGGATCAGGTCGGCCACGAACACCACCGCGCCGGTCAGCACCGGGACCATCACGATGCGGTCCGCGTGATCGTTCGGATTGAGCCCCGTGCGTGCAAGCTCCCCCTGAAGGTCCGCCGCCAGGGCGCGACCCATCTCGCCCACCCGCTTGCGGATGGCTTCCTTGTCGATGAGCGTGCGCCCGAGTTCCAGCGGCATGCCGGATGGTAACCGTGCACGCGCCGCGCGGGCCAAGAGCACCCCAAAAAGCCAAATCGCGCCCGTCGAGGCGCGATCGGCTGGAGATCCCTTTCATGACGAACCGAGACTGGGAATCCGCTGGGCCGGCACTCCTTGGGCCGGTCGAGCGGCGATCTGAATCAGCCCGGGCATCCCGGCGAGGAGGGCGAATGACCTGCCCACCAAGCCACGCATCCCCCCTCGCCGGGACGCCCGATCTGTGAGGAATCCGCTGTCAATCGGGAGCGCCCGCCGGGGCGGACAGTCCCGCTCTTCTCCCATTTCCTTCACCGCGGTTCGTCTTGAACGGCGGCGCTTGCTTTCCTCTTCGCTCTCTCCTCCAGTTCGGTCTCTGGAGGGCAATCGCCCTTTTCCACGGGTGCGATCGGGGTTTCGTCCCTCCTGAAGGAGGGTTCCTGGTGCTCGCTTCGACACATCAGCCCGTTGCCAGACCTCCCCGTGTGGGCAGAACAAACGGGTCGGCGGGCTCCGATCTGAAAAGGTCGCAAGGGCATTCGTGCCGAGGCGACCGTCTTTCTCCCCCACCAGACGGTCTGGTCCGGTGAGGCAGTGGTGAGGATTGCAACGATCGTGCCAGCACCTCCACGACGGTTTCAAGCCGTCTGGGGGGCATCGTGGCGGAAAAATACGACTAATCGCAGTTTTTTTTCTGAAATATCGTAATTGACCGACCTATTGCGATATGTCACAATCAAGGCGTGGCCGAGCCTTCTAGATCATCCAGCGTTCACCCCCAAGCTGTCTTGGACCGTCTGGGCGTCGCCGTGATCGCCCTCGACGCGCGCCTCGGCATCATTGCTGCCAACCGGTCCGCCGTTGATCGCGTCGGCAGCGGAGCGCTCGCCGTGGTGGGGCGTCCGCTCGCCGACCTGTTCGAGCAGGGCGACGTCCTCGCCGACCGCCTCGGTGCTCTGCGCCGGTCGGCCAACCCGCGCTCGATCATCCCCGGGGCCAGGCTCAAGCGCGGCAACACCGTCGTCACCGTCGACGTCATCGCCGACGCGTCCGGCGACGACACCGGCGCGCCGGGAGCGCCGGGCCTCACGCCGCCATTCGTGCTCACGCTGCTCGACGCCGACGAGCGCGCCGCGATCCAGGGCGAGCTGGCGCGCCTGCAGGCCGCCCT
>CAZEDW010000079.1:0-4388 GCA_964510955.1 uncultured Phycisphaeraceae bacterium | reverse complement strand
CCCCCCACCACGGCCCCGGCCCGCGCCGCCAGACCGATCGCCGGGCGACTCCGGCGCATCATCTCGCGCGGGACCGTCACCACATAGTGATCAAACGCCACCGTCGCCCCCACCAGCCCCGCCAGCAGCAGCCACATCGCCGTCCCGATGAACCCGAACCGCAGCGACAGCTCTTGCACCGCCGCCAGCGCCACCAGCCCGCCCCCGCCCTGCGGCAGGTTGCTCCAGTTCGGTGCCACCAGGGCGTGGAACCCCGAGAACGCCAGCCCGACCATCATCACGCCCAAGCCCCGGATGACCACTTGCTTCACCGGCCCCTTGAACGCCGCGTGCAGGAGCGCCACCCCGGCGGTCAGCACCAGGATCCACGCCCCGGACCCAAGCATGGTGAACACCTCGTAAGACACATAGGCCCCGACCTGGCGGCCCCAGTTCTGGATCGACTCCAGCCCACGCGCCGGCGCCGCGGCCCTTCCAGGTGGGTCGGCGGCGTCAAAGCTCACCATGCTCAACAGCAAAAATAGAAACGCTCCAAACGCCGCCAGCCACGCCAGGCGACGCCACACCGAAACAGGCTCGCCGCCTCCGTTCTTCACGGCGGGCGCACGTCCACGTTCTGCCGAGCCCCCGGAACTCCGGGCGCGCGGGTTCGCTGTCATCTGAGTCATGGAATCCTTATCGGCCTCGGACCCTTTTTGGACCCTCTTTTCAGGCGTCCCAGGCGTCCCGAACGGTGGCTCGACGCCCCAGAAGCCGTAGACTTGCCTGTGGGCCCATCGGAATGGGTCCGAAGGGCCGGGGGCGGAGGATTGTCATGCATCACCACACGAGCAAACTCGGTGTCGGGGCTGTCGTTGTCGCCGCGCTGGCCGTATCGTCGGCCCTCGCCCGCCCGCTGCCCCTCCCCACCACGTCGGCGGACTTCTTCGCGGGCGGTTCACAGCCCAGCACCACCGCCTACGCGCCGTTCGCGCAGTTCTTCAACTGCCAGTTCTGCCACGCCGACTTCGACTACCCGCAAGGCTCGGGTGACCCCGACTTCCGCGCCCCCGGGCGCTGGGCCGGCTCGCTGCACGCCCACGCCGCCCGCGACCCGCTCTTCCTTGCCGCCGTCGCCATCGCCAACCAGGACGCCTCCAACTCGGGCGAAGTGTGCTGGCGCTGCCACGCCCCCGCCGCGTGGCTCGAAGGCCGCGTCATCGGCCAGCCCAGCGGATCGGGGCTGACCTCCAGCGACTTCGACAACGGCGTCTCATGCCACGCCTGCCACCGCATCGTCAAGCCCGCGGGGGTCCCCGTCGGCGCCCCGCCGGAAGACGGCCCCATCCTCGCCGCGCTGACCAACCCGCCCATCGGCGTCGGGCAGGGCCAGTACATCATGGACCCCCAGGACCGCCGGCGCGCTCCCAACAACCTCGACGCCGACTGGCAGCCCAACGGCTGGGCCGGCTTCCATGACTACCTCCAGTCGCCCTACCACAAGTCGTCGGTGCTCTGCGGCACCTGCCACGACGTCAGCAACCCCGCCCTCAGCAAGCAGGGCGACGGCACCTACAAGATCAACCCCGTCAACCAGCCTCACCCCACCGGCAACCCCGACGACATGTTCCCCGAGCAGCGCACCTACGCCGAGTGGCTGCAGACCCCCTTCGCCAACGGCGGCGTCAACATGAACGGGCGCTGGGGCGGCAACCTCGCAACCGTCAGCCAGTGCCAGGACTGCCACATGAAGGACCAGACCGGCCAGGGCTGCCAGCCCGACTTTGAGCCCCCGGTCCGCAACGACCTGCCCCACCACGGCTTCGCCGGCGGCAACCGCTGGATGATCGACATGATCCAGCATGTCTACGCCGGCGACCTGGTCTATTACCAGATGCAGGCCCTCGACGCCGCCAAGGCCGACGTCGACTACATGATGCAGAACGCCACCGACATGGCCTGCAACCAGACCTCCGCCGAGCTGCTCGTCCGCATCACCAACCAGTGCGGCCACAAGCTCTTCACCGCCTACCCCGAGGGCCGGCGCGGCTGGGTCAACGTCCGTTACCTCGACTCCAACATGCAGCTCATCGCCGAGCGCGGCCACTACGACAACGCCACCGCCACCCTCACCCAGAACGACACCAAGGTCTACGAGGTCAAGCACGGCCTCGACGCCTACATGTCCGCCGCCACCGGCGTCCCCGCCGGCCACTCGTTCCACCTGGTCCTGAACAACACCATCGTGCAGGACAACCGCATCCCCCCGCGCGGCTTCACCAACGCCGCCTTCGCCGCCATCGGCTCGCCCGTCGTCGGCTACACCTACGCCGACGGCCAGTACTGGGACGACACCTGCTACTTCATCCCCGCCGGCGCCGCCTTCGCCGACGTCCGCATGTACCACCAGGTCGCCACCCGCGAGTACATCGAGTTCCTCCTCAACAGCAACATCACCAACAACGCCGGCGTCATCCTCTACAACGCCTGGATCGCCACCGGCATGAGCCCCCCCTTCGAGATGGACCACGTCCTGCTCCCCATCGGACAGTTCATCCTCGGCGACCTCAACGGCGACCACCACGTCAACACCAGCGACCTCACCGTCCTGCTCGGCAACTTCGGCGGCTCCGGCAAGCGCCCCAGCCAGGGCGACCTCAACGGCGACGGCCTCGTCAACACCATCGACCTAACCATCTTGCTCGGGCACTTCGGGCAGAGCTTCTGACCGCGCCCGGGCGCTCACCCTCCATCTCGGCATCAACCCCGACCCGCACTCAGGCGGGTCGGTTTCTTGTTTCAGCAGGCGGTACCTCGCAAGACAAGGTGCCGCGGACTTGCTGCTCCGAGTAAGTTGGTGCCGAATCGAGTCCCCAACTCCGACTGGCCCGCCTACTTCCCCACCACCCCCACCTGCCGCTCCATCATCTCCAGCGCCGCGTGGAAATACCGCGGGCTCCCCTCGCGGTGCACAAACGCCGGCGCCACCGCCGCCATCAGCAGCCGCCGCACGTTCGCCAAGGTCGCGTAGTCGTCCGAGCAATCCAGCCCCTCGGCCTTGCGCGCCTTGGCAATGAGTGACACCGGCTTCACCTCGCCGAGCAGGTCGGGCCGACCCCAGAACTGACGTTCGAGATAAACCGCGTCTTCCACCCAGTGCCCCGGGTGCACCTCCGCCAGGTCCAGCAGCACCATCCCCGCCGGGCCCCACGCCGACCCGTCCGGGCGCATCATCGCGTTGGCCGGCTGCACGTCGCCGTGGCACCAGGTGTTGACCGCCCGCCCGTTCCACAGCGCCAGCAGCTTGGGCAGCACCCGCTGCACGTGCTTCAGTCCAACCACCCACCGCTGCTCGTCGAGCAGGTGGTTGTCCTTCACGTTGGCCCGCGCCTTCTCCAGCAGCAACGGCCAGTTGAACGTGCTGTCCGGCGGCTCCATCGGGCTGGCCTCGGTCGCGTGAGCATGGAACCTCGCCAGCGCCCGCGCCAGCCTCTCGAACACCTCGTGGTGAAGCTGCGCCGACACCGGCGCCCCCGGCAGCCGCTCCATCACCACCCACCCAAGGTCATACCCGCCCAGTTCGAGCCCATGAAAGAGCACGCGCGGCGTCGGCGCCGCCGAACCGTTCACCCCCAGCCGCGTCAGGAACCGGTACTCCCGCGGCCCGAGCGGCAGCTTGACCACGGTGTCGCGCGCCGCGCCGTCTTCAGCCGTGACCTTGGCAAACGCCGTCGCCGCACCGCCGCGCTGCCAGTCGGTCCTGAACCAGCGGATATCCGATATCTTGTCTTCGCACGCCCGCCTCAGGTGCGGCTCAAGTTGCGGCCCCAGGTCGTGCGAGCCCGCACCCAGCGAGAGACCGGCTCCAGAGGGGGGAGAGCCGGTCATCCGTTCAGGGCCTCGGTGTGCATGGGGCTAGGGTAGCGGGCCGGCAAACGTCGCGGAAGGACCGGGGATCTGCACGTTTGGGATCCCAGCGAAAGAAAGTGGGCGCGGAAGGATTCGAACCTTCGTAGGCATTACGCCACCAGATTTACAGTCTGGCCCAGTTGGCCACTTTGGTACGCGCCCGCGTACCTCCGGTCAAAACCCGAATCAGGGATCGGCCGGCGGGGGGAGAAAATGTACCCGCCCCGCGCCTCCCCGGCAAACCGCCGCCTCCTTCACCAAAGCCGCCGGCGGGACTTGAACCCGCAACCTCGAGATTACAAATCACGCGCTCTGCCAGTTGAGCTACGGCGGCATCGCGCACCAGTGTAGACCCGGCTCCACGCCCATCGAGCGCGCCGCCTTCACCGACACGGATCCCCAAAAAACACGCCGCCGGCCCCCATTCCACTGGGACCGGCGGATCAAAGCGGGTGAAGGGACTCGAACCCTCGACTTTCACGTTGGCAACGTGACGCTCT
>CAZEDW010000078.1:0-4582 GCA_964510955.1 uncultured Phycisphaeraceae bacterium | reverse complement strand
GCGGCATCGACTCGCTCTCGCCCAACGCCCGCGACCGGTACGCGTCGATCCTCAACGCGAAGGCCAAGGTGCTGCTCGCTCAGAAGAAGCGCGGGGACGCTGAGAAGCTTGTTCGCCAGGCCATCGGCGTGCGCGAGCAGCTCGCCCGCGACGTGCCCACCGACCCGCTCTACAACCGCAATCTCGACGTCGCCAACGGCACACTCGCCGACATCCTCGCCGAACGCGGCGAGCTTGAACAGGCCATCGAGATGGCCCGCAAGAGCCTCTCCGATCGTGAGGCGCTGTCGCGAAAGTTCCCCGACAACGGGTCGTACCGGCGCGATGTGCCCGTGCAGCGTCAGCGGCTCGCGGTGCTCTACCGGAGAGCGAACATGAACCAGGACGCCGCCGCGGCCATGTCGGCGGTCGTCGACGAGTTCACCGAACTCCGTACCCGCGCCGAGCAGGCCCCGGCAGACGCCCGTCCGACGTCCGACCTCCAAGGGGCGTTGCTGTTCAGCGGCAACTGCCTCGAAGCACTCGGGCACGACGATGACGCGCTGAAGAAGTACCAGGCCGCCGCCGAAATCGGCGCTCGGCGTGTCGAACACGACCCAGGGAACACCCCGGCCCTGAAAGACCTGGGCACCGCCCAGCTCCGCGCCGGGCAGGCGCTGGTGCGCCTGAACCGGATCGCCGAGGCGCGGCCAATGCTGGTCAAGGCCGAGGCGACGATCAAAGCCTGGGCGACGCTCACCCCCAACGACCCGGACCCGGCCAAACGGCTCGCCGAGGTGCGGGCCGAGGCGGCGAAGGCGGCGGCGCTGAGGTAACCGGGGTCTCCGGCGGGTCATTGGTTTGGAGGTTGCGCGGCGGGAGCGCGTGATTCCTGGACCAAGGAGCATCCAGTTCGATCTCGCATGCACACCGGGAAGAGAGTTTCTTCAGTCCTTGGCCGGACATTCGCTCGCGTTTGTGCCGCCTTGTGTGCTTGCCCAATGCGCGTCCCCCGCCGTAACGTTCATGGTCACAACCTCAGCCGATCTCCTGTCGCTCACCAGGGCGCGCCGATTTGTTTCCCGGGGCGTATCCGAACCGTGGCATGGTCGATCGCAGGGCCGAGAAAACGGGCGTCCCGGCGCCTGTATTGTAAAGACTGAACCTGGGCATTGGCGCACGGGGGGGACGCGGTACTCTCTCTTAGTGCGCTTCGGATCGAAAGCCCGAGGGGGCTGGTGCCGCGCCGATTGGAAGGTGGAGAAGGTGGACATGAAGAATCTCGTCAGCATTCTGGTTGTGGCCGCGGCACTGCTCGCGGGGGCGGGTGTGGGGTGGGGGCGGCAGGGGTGCAGCCCGGAATGGTTGCGCGGCGATGGGCTCCCCGGAATGGACGGCAATGGACTTGACGCCCTGACAACATTCGACCCCGACGGCACGGGCCCGCAGCCGCCTCAGTTGATCGCAGGGGGCTTCTTCACGACTGCTGGCGGAGTCGTCGCAAACGACGTCGCGCGGTGGGACGGTGCCGCGTGGCAGGCGCTTGGCGGAGGGATGAATGGCAATGTCATCTCATTAACGACATTCGACCCTGACGGTGACGGTCCGCTGCCGCGCCAGGTGATCGCAGGGGGAGCTTTCACGACCGCGGGCGGAGTTAATGCGAACTATGTCGCGCGGTGGGACGACTCAACGTGGCAGACGATGGGGACGGGAATGAGTGGTCAGGTCTCCGCGCTGGCGTCATTTGACCCCGATGGTGCTGGCCCGAATCCGCCCCAGTTGGTCGCGGGAGGACGCTTCACGACCGCTGGCGGTGTCGCGGCAAACTACATCGCGCGGTGGGACGGCGCCACGTGGCAGCCTCTGGGGACGGGGGTGGACAACGACGTTTACGCACTCGCGTCATTCGACCCCGACGGCGACGGTCCGCTGCCGCCCCAGTTGATCGCTGGGGGAGCCTTCACGACCGCGGGCGGAGTCAATGCGAACTACATCGCGCGGTGGGACGGCTCCGCGTGGCAGGCGCTGGGAACGGGCATGGATTCATTTGTTCACGCCCTGTCGACCTTCGATTTCGACGGCGGTGGCCCGCAGCCGCCCCAGTTGATCGCGGCGGGGCAATTCGTTTTTGCGGGCGGAGTCGCCGCAAACGACATCGCGCGGTGGGACGGCACCACGTGGCAGCCAATGGGGACGGGGATGGATGCCACAGTCGTGGCCCTGACGAAATTTGACTCAGACGGGTCTGGTCCGCAGCCGCCCCAGTTGATCGCGGCGGGGCAATTCGTGTTTGCGGGCGGTGTCGCTGCGAACCACATTGCGCGGTGGAACGGCACTACATGGCAGCCACTGGCAACGGGGACGAACGAAGTCGTCAAAGCCCTGGCGCCATTCGACCCCGACGGCACCGGTCCGCAGACGCCGCAGTTGATCGCGGCGGGGCGATTCACTGCCGCGGGCGGGGTTGCCGCGAACCGGATCGCTCGGTGGGACGGCACCGCCTGGAAGGCGCTGTGGACGGGCATGAACGAAAGAGTGATAACCCTTACATCTTTCGATCCAGACGGCACAGGTTCACAGCCCCCGCAGTTGATCGCGGGTGGGTTGTTCACGGCCGCTGGCGGTGCCGCCGTGAATCGCATCGCACGGTGGGACGGAAGAGTGTGGCAGGAGCTCGGGACCGGATTCAATGACTATCCCGACGCTCTGACGACCTTCGACCCCGACGGTGCCGGCTTCCAGCCGCCCCAGTTAATCGCGGGCGGGTTCTTCACGACCGCGGGCGGGGTTGCCGTGAATTCCATCGCGAGTTGGAACGGGAGCGCGTGGCAGACGCTCGGGACGGGGATGAATAATTTTGTTTACGCCCTGACGACCTTCGACCCGGACGACGCTGGCGGTTCGCAGCCGCCCCAGTTGATCGCGGGGGGGCAGTTCACGACCGCGGGCGGTGTCGCCGCGAACTACATCGCGCGTTGGAACGGCTCCACGTGGCAGTCGCTGAGGACGGGCATGGATGCCCAAGTCACCGCCCTGGCGACCTTCGACCCAGACGGGAACGGCGGGCAGCCGCCCCAGTTGATCGCGGGAGGGGTCTTCGATGTTGCGGGCGGTGTCAGCGCGAAATGCATCGCGCGGTGGAACGGTGACTCATGGGCCGCGCTAGGGACCGGCATGAATGACTACGTCCACGCCCTGACGACCTTTGACCCCGACGGGCCCGGCCCGCAGCAGCCCCAGTTGATCGCAGGGGGAGGATTCACGACTGCGGGGGGCCAGTCCAGAAAATCCATCGCAAGATGGGATGGTTTTCAGTGGCTCGCTCTGGGGTCGGGGATGCCCGATGGCACGGTCTACGCCCTGGCGACCTTCGACCCCGACGGCTCTGGTCCACAGGCATCCCAGCTCATCGCGGGGGGGAACTTCTACACCGCTGGCGGGATCGCCGCTCGCGGCATCGCGCGGTGGGATGGGAACATCTGGCAGACGCTGGGGACGGGAGTCAGTGGGGGCTTTGAGTTTGCCCAGGCATTGACGACACTCGACCCCGACGGCACTGGCGCAGCACTCTCCAGGCTCTGCGCCGGCGGTGGTTTTTCCCAGGCTGGCGGAAGAGTCTCCGCCTACGTCGCCCAGTGGGGACAGGAAACGGCGCTGTGGAAGTCCGCCGCGTCGGGTGTGTACGGCTCCTCGGCCAACTGGCAGTGCAACCTGCCGCCGACGCAGTTCGACCGGCTGTTCATCGACGCCGCGCAGGCCGGCTACGCCCCGGGTTCATCTTTCCAGGTGACCATCCCTGCCGGCTCCGGCACGACCACCGCCCGCACACTCACCGCCCGCACCGACATCGTCACGCTTGAACTCAACGGCAACCCCTTCACCCTCACCGGCGGTTCGAGCAGCGTCGATGACCCCGGCCTCATCGTTGGCGAACTCGCCGCCCAGCCCGCGGCGCTCATTCTCAAGAACTCGTCAGGTAGTACCCCCGCCGACTTCACCACCTCGGCCATGAGCCTCGCCGACCAGGCCACCACCGCGCAGCGGCTCAACCGCGTCACGGTGCAGGACGCCGCCACGAGGCTCGTCGTCGACGGCGCCGCGTTCATCGGCCGCCGCGGCAACGAGGGCCGCCTCACCGTCCAGTCCGGCGGCGACGCCGTGCTGGCGGGCGCCCTCTCCGTGGCCGACCAACTCAACTCCGTTGGAGCCATCGACGTCACCGGCTCCGGGTCCACGCTCCTTTACGGCTCGCTCGGCACAGGCGTGGGCATCGGCGTCAACGGGTCCGCTTCGATGACCATCAGCGTCGGCGGCGTCGCGTCCAGCGCGGCGCGCCTGGGTTACGTCACCGTCGGCACCCTCACCGGCGGCACGGCCCAGGTCACCATCACCGGGGCCGGGTCGGTGTGGAACGCAGCGCAGACCAACCTCTCGCTGGGCCACGCCGGCGACGCCACGGTGCTCATCGACAACGGGGGCCAGCTGCTCACCGACACCACGACGGACCTCTATGTCTCGCGCTTCGCCGAGTCGGCCTCGACCGTCACCATCCGCAACACCGCCCTGTGGCGCGAGGCGACCGCCCCGATCCGCATCGGCC
>CAZEDW010000077.1:0-5527 GCA_964510955.1 uncultured Phycisphaeraceae bacterium | reverse complement strand
CGTCCGGAGCCGTCCGCGGATTGTTCGGCGACAATGGTGAGGCCCTGCCGTGACAGGCAGTCCCGAACCAACCGGGCGGCTTTCGGGAACGAAGCTGCGTTCACCTGGGCGATTCCGATGGCGGCAGGCTCCATACGACGGCGCGCTCTCCCGAGCGTGTATTGGGGCACGCGTCGTGCCATCCCAAACCCTCGCGTTTGCGCGGGCTTCGGCGCCGCGGGAGCGTTTGGGGCGCCTGGGGCCGTCGGCGCAGCCGGGGGGGGAGTAGACGCGCCCGCAGGAGCAGCGGCGGCCGGCGTCGCCGCGGGCTTGGGGGCTTCCACGGGCGCAGGAGGGGTGGGTGACCCCGCGGCAGCGGTCGCCGTCGGCGCAGCCGGGGCCGGCGCGGCGGGAGCAACGGGAGCGACCGGCTTGGGAGCAGCCGCCGCGGGAGGCGCAGCAGCGGGCGCCGCCGCAGGCGCAGCGCCTGGGTCCCAGGCGGGGCACGGCTTCTCCAGCGTGCCATCCTGGCCCGCGTAATACACCACGGTCGAGAACGCCATCTCCTGCAGGGACGACTCCCACGTAAAGTCGAACGCTTTGGGTGGCTTGGGCCACGGCGCGGGCTTCCCAGGCTCCGGGGCCGGGGGCAGCGCGAGGCGCGAACCGGGAACCACCTTCAACAGGCGCGACAACTGCTGCGCCACCGTCTCACCCGCAACCGAGTGCAGCAGCAGCCGCGGCGTCAACTGCTGCAGGACGATCCCGAAGATCGCCGAGACCGTAACGAGCCCGGTCAGAATCCAGATCGTCGTCGTGGCCCAGCCGCCCAGCCCGAACCCGCTGTGCAGCGCGACCAGCCACACCGCGAGCAGCCCCAGCCACACATGCCCGCGCAGCCACGCCTGGGCCCGCCCGATCTTCCAGTGCGGTGCCTTGCGCTTGAGCGACAACGCCGAGCAGAAGATGAAGATCAGCAGCGCGACGATGCCGAGAATGAGGCCGACGGAGTTGGACCCGCGGTGCCCCCGCTCGTGGGCCTGGGGGTCGAACCAGTAGACGCCCAGTGCCGCGAGGCCCAGCAGCAGCGTGGTCCAGACCCATCCGGTTTGCTTGCGGTCGATGAGCAAGGTGGAGTCCTTGGCGGGGGCGAGTAAAGAATCCTGAGTCCTAAGTCCTGAGTCCTGAACTCTGAGCTTTGAGCTTTGAGCTTTGAGCTTCGAGCTCTGCCTACGTGTAGTTCACCCCCGGCCCTTCGTCATCAAAGTGGCCCTTGCCCGAGCCGGTCTTGGTCCGGGCCGCAAAGAACTCCATGCCGTTGACGCGGAGCGCCGCGTCGTGCGGGCACGCGTACACGCACGCCGGGCCGGTCGGCAGCTCCGAGCACTGGTCGCACACCACCGCGCGGTCGGTCACTTCCGTCACCTCGCCGGTCTCGGCGAACTTCGTGGCAGCCTCCGCGTGGGTGGCAAAGTCGGTCAGCGGGCGCACCTGGATCGAGTTGTAAGGGCACTGCTTCGCGCACACCCCGCATGCGATGCACCAGTCCTCGATGACGATGTTGAGGTCCTTGGCCTTGCGGATCGACGCCACCGGGCACCCGATCATGCACACCGGGTCCATGCACATCCGGCAGCTTGACGGCACCAGGTAGCGGTCGAACCGCGGCCCCTCGCGGATCAGCCGTGACATCCCGTCCTCGTGCGCCTCGCTGCACGCCTTGGCGCACTGGTCGCACCGCGTGCACTTCTCCAGGTCGATCAGCATCAGGTTCTGCCCCTGCAGCAGGCCCAGCCCCTCGATCTCCTGCGAGTACACGCTCGGGGTGATCCTGATCTTGCTCTCGACCTGCTCGCCCTCGCGCTCGGCGGCCAGCTTGATCAGCTTGGCCTTCACCTCGGGGAACCCGGCGAGCACGCGCTCGAAGTCCTCCGTCTTGATCTTCACCAGCTCGACCTTCGCCGAGCGCCGCGTGCGCCCCGCGCCCTCGATGACGGGGTGATCCGCGGCGGTAGCGGTGGCGGTCCGCGGGGTCCCGCGCACCATGCCGATCTCACCAAACACGTCTCCCTTGGTCAGATAGGCAAGGCCGCGCTCGCCGCCCGGGAACTTCTTGCTGATCCGCACCTGGCCGCGCCGCACCAGGTACATCCCGTCGGGCTTGTCGTTCTCGGCAAAGATGGGCTTGCCGGGGTCGAAGCTGAGCAGCTCGGCAACCTCTTTGAGCTTGGCGATGGTCTCGTCGGGCACGCCCTCCAGCAGCGGGCTGGTGCGCAGATGGTTGTTGAGGACGCGGTCCTTGTACAGCTTGTCCTGGCGCTCCTTGAAGGTCTTGCCCTTCTCCAGTTCGCCGTACATGTTCCGCAGGATCTCGAGCATCACGCAGCGCGTCTCGGCCACCACGGTCGCCGAGCGCGGCGCGAGGTTGAGGCACGACATCTCCCCGAACAGGTTGCCCGGCCCGATGGTGGCCGCGAGCGACCCATACTGCAGGTCCACCGAGGCATCGATCGCCACGACCTTCGAGTCCGGGTGCTTGGGCGGGCCGCCGGTCTTCTTCTGCCCGAAGAGCGAGCCCAGGAACGCGATCAGCCCCCCCTTGCCGCGCTCCGCCCCGTCGCGGGCCCGCTTGATGAAGATCCGGGCGTTGCCCTCGATGATGTAGAACGCCGTCGTGCCGCCCTCGCCCTGCAGGCAGATCACCTCGCCCGGATCAAACTCGCGCTTGCGCACCGTGCCCGGGAACTGCTTGATGCGATCCTCTTTGACGTCCGCGAAGATGTCGATCTTCTTCAGGTCCTCGACCGACATGGCGTCGCCTTCGAACACGGCGACGGGGTTGTCTCTGCCCATGAAGGACTCCTCGTGCGGACGCTGGGCCCTCCGGGACAGGGAGGGCGGGGTGGCGCCGGGACTCGGGATCGGCCCGCGGCGACGCCGGCCGATGGGGTGCTTCACCCCGCCACGGGCCGCGGGCCGGCTCGGGATCCCTGACGGGGGGGAAGGGGCACCCAATCCGAACAGCGGCGGTATGAATGTACCGGCGGCTGAGTTGCGCGCCAAAGAACCCGGGGCCAACGCCCACCCTCGCAAGGCATCAACTGAGAATCAGTTGCAACAACCCCGCTCGTGTTCTACCGCCCGGCCCCCCGTCGGCCCGATCTTGACGCACCCGCCCGCGGCGATTCCACTGCCGCCCGCGCCCCGCGAACCTCAACCCGCGTCCGCCGGCTCGGCGGACGGGTCAACCTCCTGGAGATTGAGCCGATGACCACCCTCAACACCACCCCGCGTCTCGCCTCCGCCTTCTCGCTGCTGGCCCTGGCCGGAGCGGCGGCGTTGCTGGCCGCAGCCCCGGCCGCCCGCGCCGAGGGCGCCAAGGCAGGCACCTGGATGCCCGGCACCTTCAAGTTCATGGGCAACGCCGCGTGCGTCTCGTGCCACTCCGAGGGCAAGAAGAAGGGCGGCTCGAACAAGGAAGGCAACCAGATCGACACCTGGGAGAAGGACGACCCGCACCACAAGAGCTTCGAATCGCTCAGCAGCGACGAGTCCAAGAAGATCGCCGGCAAGCTCGGCATCAAGGACGCCGCCGCCGACGCCAAGTGCCTGACCTGCCACGCCGTCAACGCCTCCGCCGACCGCCGCGGCCCCAAGTGGACCATCGAAGAGGGCAACTCCTGCGAGAGCTGCCACGGCCCCGCCGAGAAATACCTCGCCCCCCACGAGAAAGCCGGCTGGACCGCCGAGCAGCGCAAGAGCAAGGACGCCAAGGCCATGATGTCCGAGCTGGGCATCTTCGATACCACCAACCTCGTCACCCGCACCGAGATGTGCATCAACTGCCACCTCAGCATTGACAAGGCCATGGTCGACGCCGGCCACCCCGCCCTGAAGTTCGAGATGGGCTCCTACAACGTCTACGCCACCGGCGGCGCCACGGCGTACACCCCGCACTGGGAAAACGAGAAGAAGTCGATGACCGACGCCAAGCTCTGGGCCATCGGCCAGGCCGTCGCCGCCAAAGCCGGTGCCGACGCCGGCCTGACCGCCATCTACGCCAAGGGCGTCGAGATCGCCAAGAAGAACTTCGGCGCCGACACCGCCGACGGGCTCGCTAAGGCCACCTACACCCCCGAGAAGTGCGCCGCCGCCGCCAAGGAACTCGCCGAGACCGCCGGCAGCGCCAAGACCAAGCAGGAGCGCCTCGTCGTCGCCCTCGGCACCTACTCGCTGGTCGCCGCCTTCTTCGACGCCAAGGGCGGCCAGACCCCCGACGCCATCAACGGCCCCTACGACACGGCGATGAAGGGCGAAGAGGGCGCGGCGTTCGTTGACGCCTGCAAGAAGATGGCGGAAATGGCCAAGTAAGCCCCCCCGGCTGAAATCTCATGATCCCGTGCCACCGACCCGTCCACGGGTCGGTGTTTCTTTCTACCCCGCGCGAAGCGTCCACGCCCGTGATGCAGTTGGGGTGGCATCGTCAAGTCCTCTTGGCGATGCTCCGCCAAACTGGATTGGCAGGTGGCATCGTTACCTTGACCGCCCGCGCCCCGTGCCACGGGCTTCCGTCCTCGGATGCCCGTGGCGAGTGCTTACGCTGCAAGAACGATTCGACTGCATCGGCGGCCGTCCATAGGCATTTCCGAAGTCGGAGAAGCCTGTGGCAACCAGACCACCCATGCCGCCTGCCGAATACAATCGGTGGCGGTGCCCGAGCAGCCTTCAACCACGGGCATCCGAGGACGGAAGCCCGTGGCACGAAAGGTACCCATGCCACCCGCCCCTCGCCAGCCACCAATTGCGCCCTCATGCGACGGTATCCCCTGTACAAATGGTGGTCCACCATCCTCAGCGTCGTACCAGACGGTTTCGGTATCCATTTCCGGATCATGTCCTTCATGGGTAACTGAGCAAGCTGTCCGAGATGCTGTGGCAGCTATCTTGACGCCCGAAGGCTTGAGGTTCATTTGTGAAGCGTTGGCCCGAACTCAGGGCTACACTCGGCAATGTCCTACTGGTTGCTTTTGCCAACCCAACGCTCCGGCGCACAGCACGTCCTTTGTTGAAAATGGTGCGAGTTGGCCAATACCTGTGAACGGGTCTCCAAATTGTCATGTTGTGGTAAAATACAACTTAACTTGTCAGTACGACTTACAGGACGGGGAGTGCAAACGATCTGGACACACCGCTAAGGAGTAAGCCCATGCTCAAACATACACCCGTGGCGTCGCTCATTGGAATGGCATTGGCTGTCGCGCCTGGTTGCACATGTAACACATCAACCACAACCCGGCATGTGGATAGTCGTGATTTGGATTCGTGTTATATGATTGCGTGGAAAAGTGGAAGTCCGGCCTTTTATGCTCGCCTGCGCGACGGACGACCGCATGGAACTTGGGTTATGCGTGATCCGGGCGGAGCTGATTTGCTAAAAATTGACTTTGACAATGGTCAAATTATCACCGCGATCTCACCGCTTGGGGATTTTTCTTGCTTTGTCCAGATCATCCTATGGCGGAATCACACCCCTACAGCCTGATGGCGT
>CAZEDW010000076.1:0-6041 GCA_964510955.1 uncultured Phycisphaeraceae bacterium | reverse complement strand
CCCCGCCCCTCCACCCGTCTCAACCCGCATCAGCGGCACCCGCACCCGCGCACTCCAGAAGCCCACTCGCGCAGCCGCCCCGCGCACCGCGTCCGACTCGCCCGAATCGCCCGGTTTCAACCACCGAACACCCGCCGCGTCAGCCTTCACCGAACCCGCCGGCTGCACCTGCACCTCGGCCCACTTCGCCACCATCGGCGCCAGCGCCGCGGTCTCTTGCAGCGTCAGCGAATCCGGGTCGGCACGCGCCAGGTCCACCCACGTCTGCAGCAACGACAGCGGCGCCTCGACCACCAGCGCCGGCCCGTCCGCCGCGCCGGCATGCACGTGCAGCGTGATCACACGAAGGCTCTCGGCGTCAAACAACGCGCCCCCCGCGCTCGCCGCGCCCGCCGCGCCGCGCTCCGCCCCGCCGGGCGGCACACGCACCGTCTCCGCATTGCCGTTGCTGGTCAGCCGGATCGTCGTGTCGGCGTCGTTGCCGACCACCAGAAGCTGCACCTGCCGCGGGGCCTGCCCGCCCGACGGCGGCGGCGGGGGCGCGCCGTTGCCCCCTGCGTCTCCCATCGGAATCGGTGCGGCCGGCGTATCCACGGGGCGCTGCTGAAACGTGAGGAACCCAGCCAACCCGCCAGCGCCGGTCCCCTGCAACTGATACCGCATTGTCGCGTTCCACGCGGTCGGTGCCCCCCCCTGCGCCGCCACGCTCACCGCCCCCAGCGTCAGCCGGTGGCCTTCCTCATCCAGGATCGCCAGCGAGTCGCCCACGCCCCGCGCGAACCGCTCCGGCGCGTCCGGCGCCCCTGCGTCGAACCCCGCGTGCTCCATGTCGTGGCCCGAGATCGCGATGCTCACCACCACCGCGTCAGATCGCCACGACACACCGCCGGTCGTGATCAAAATCGGGTGCGCCCCGACCGGGCCCGCCAGGGCGCACAGGCACCACGCCGCGCCCGCGCCCGCCAGCCGGCTACGGCCCATCGTTCGCCTCCACGTCGATCTCGGTGAAGAACGTCCCCTGCCCCACGTCCTCGGCGACGAACAGCAGCCAGCGGTACCTCCCCAGCGGCTTGCCGCCTTCACCGGTCACGCGCGACGCGTGCACGCCGCCGTTGCCCAGCCCGCGCGAGTCGACGGTGCCAAGCAGCGTCCACCCATCGGAGTGCCCGGCGCTGATCGCCGCGCCGGGCATCGTGTCGCCGTCCGCTCCCCACACGCTGAAGTACTGCGGCGCACGGTTGGCCGCGTGCCACGAGAACGTGTTGATCGCCGCCACACTGGTGCTCTTCTTGAGGTCCGCCACAAAACGCCCCTCGTTGTCGTACCACACGCACCGCGAGGTGTCATCATCATGCTGCGCGACGTGCCCATCGTTCAATCGCGCGAACACGCCTCCCTTGGCCCCCGAGCCCGGGTGCGGCGCGTACAGGTCGCCATCGGGCCCGCGGAACACACGGAACTCCACGCCGTGCCCGCTGGCCGCGTCGGCGTAGTCGGTATTGGACGGGTGCGCCAGCTTCAACGCCGCGAAGCTCTCCGCCCGCTCGGTCTGCACCGCGCCGCTCGCCTTGGCCCCCTCGAACACAGGCTTGGGTGGCGGCGGGTACTTGAAGCGGAACTCGACGGGTTTGCGGTTCGTGAAGTCGTCGTACAAAGGCGCGACCGGGAACACGTGCGCCGGATCGCCGCTGGTCAGCGTCGCCGCCAGCACCCTGATCTTGGGGTTGTCGGGCAGCGTCAGCGACTCCGTCCCTTCCGGTGTGCTCAGATCAATCTTGAACAGGTAGCTGAACTTGTACGCCTCGTTGCCGCCCCCTGGAGCGGGATGGTGCCGGTGCGTGCCGAACCACGCCACCGGGGCCCGCTTGATGAAGCCCGGCGTGATCCCGGTCACATGCCCTTCGCAGCGGTAGTCAATCTCCTCGAACGGCCTGTCCCAGGTGCGGTTATCCCACTGCCCGACAAAGCCCGTCCAGCACGGCACTTCGACTTCCTGCGTGGCGCTCGACTTTCCGAACGTCAGCTTGAAGCCGCCGGTTGTGTCCTCCGTCGCGGCCGCCAGCAGTTGCAGGCGCGTTGGTTTGCGCCGCGGCGAAAGCGCAATGGTCTGCCCCCGGCATGTCACGGCGTTCTTCTCGCCCTTGCCCGTCGGCCCGGTTTGGAACCGCGCCGACTCGATGCGGAACACACCAGGGAAAAGCTCTCCGGGATAGGTGCGCCCCTCAACGTCCATCGCGCCGTCGGAGCGGTCCGAGTCGAGGCTGATCACGTCCGTGTCGTACGGCAGCGTGACGATCTCCGACTCGCTGTGAGCCCGGCTGGGGCTCGCGGGCGGAGCGGTCACGGTCAGCGCGAACGCGCGCGGCTGGTAGGGCGTGAGATCAAAGCTCAGCTTGCCGCCACTGACGTTGCCTGGGCCGATGGGCCGCTCCTGGCCGTCCACTTCCTCGGCGCTGTCGATCCCCGCGCCGAAGCTCAGCGTGACCCCCTTGGCCTCGCGCCCCCACAGCTCCTGCACACGCACGATCACGCGCGCGGAGTCCTCGGCCAGCTTCACCGCCCGCACGTCCACCTGCGGTGTACTGATGCTCAGGAGCGACATGCTCTTGGCCGGACCGGCGTGGGGCGTGGTCTGGAACACCTTGAGCGGCTGGTTGAGCCGGCGGGCCCGCTGGTCGGTCTGTGCCTCGCGCCAGTCGCGCTTGTGCGGGTACAGCGCGTAGGTGATCTGGTGCCGCCCCCAGTCCTGGCTGTGCTGGTCGAGGTAGCTGCTCCGCACGCCCGGCGTGTAGAGCAAGGTGAGGCGGACCTCGTTGTCGCTGGGCTTGTCGGAGCCATACTTGCTGTTTTCGAGCACGCTCACGCCGTAGTCGCCCTTGGCGTCGGTCAGGTCGAACCACTCGTGCGACGGGACTTCGTACTTGGTCGGCTCGTTGTTGCCGCGCTCGACGGTGCCCAGGCCCCAGTTGTACGTCGCCTTGGGGGTCGACACAGTGAGCGGGAACGAGGCTTTCAGGGCGCACTCGGTGGACTGCCAGTCGATGTCGCAGTCAAACTCGACGCACTTGCCCGAGTCGCCGGTGCTGAGGCGGATAGTCTGGGTGAAGATCGAGCCGCGGGCCTCGCGCGTGACTTCCAGCGCGACGCGGACGGGGCCTTTTTCGATGATGCGGAAGGTGGGTTTGCCGTCCACCGCGCCGATGGGAGGGTTCTTGCGGTCATTCCAGTCCATGTTCCACGCCGGGTACTGGCGGGGCTTCTCGTGGGTGAACACCAGCCGCGCCGGCGCGGCGAGGAGTTCCTTGTTCCCGTTGTCCTTGTCGATGATGCTGGCGACGTCGCCCGCGTCATTGAGGGTGACCTTGAGGTGCTCATTCTCGAGGGCACGCTCGGTCACTTTCAGCGAACCCGAATGGACCGCTGACTCTTTCTGCCGTGTGATCCGCACAACCGATGCCGAGAGCGGCGGGACATCGACCCTAATCAGGACGTGGTACGCCGGGAGCCCGTCAACGTCATCGATTACTTGGCCCGCGATGCGCTTGCCGTCGGGGCCGGTGAACTCAAGGAAGTCTCCATCGTGCTCGATGGTCACTGTCTTGCCTTCGCGCTTGAAGTTGAGCAGTGGCAGCAGCCCTGTGGCCTCCACGATCTCGCTGCGGGCCGTGGTGAGCGGATTGAACACCACCAGCGCGACTGCATCACCCTCGGTCGTTGTATCCAGCCCCGCCGCCACCCCCTCCACCCCGCGCTGCAACACCTCCGCGAACCCGTTCATCGCCAGCACCAGGTCGTTCCACGAATAGGTGTACGCCCGTGGGATGCTCGTGCCCGGCAGGATGTCGTGCATCTGGTTCGCCAGCGCCCGCGTCCAGCACTTCTCGATCTTCTCGCGCGGGTACTCCGCGGTATTCAGGTACCAGTCCCATACCGCCGCCCGCTCCGCCGCGTCGGCGAGGTTCTCGCTCATCCGCATCCAGCGTTTCATGTACGACTGGCTCGTCAGCGTCCCCGCCGAGTGCTCGGTCAGCAGCAGGTCGCCCTTGTAGCGCGGCAGCCGCGCCACCTGTTCCGGCGTCAAATCCTTGTAAAGCTGGTCCGACGCCGCCAGCAGCACCCGCATCTTCGCGTCCTTGTCGTTCGCGCTGCGGAGGTAGTTCAGCACATCCTCCTTCGCAGGCGCGCCGCCCTGGTCGCCCACACCGTAATAGTGGTAATCCGCGAACACGCCGAAGCGTTCGCCGTTGGTCTCGATGCGCTTGACCCATTCCGGGTTGGTGTCCACGCGCCCCTTGATCCCGCCCGCGTACGGGCCAGGGTCGAGCGCCGCAACGATGCTCCGCCCGTCCGGCCCCTCCCAGTTGCCGATCTTGAACGGGATGCCCGCCGCCGAGCCCCACGTCAGCTTCTGCGTCGAGAACCCCTTGAGCCCGCAGTGCGCCCAGATGCTCGGCATGCTTGCCGGGAATCCGAAGCAGTCCGGCAGCATGAAGTCCACCGATTCCTTGCCGAACTCGCGCTTGAAGTACCGGTTGCCGTACAGCACATGCCGGATGATCGACTCCGGCGACGGCACGTTGGCGTCCCCCTCGTCCACGCTCGACCCCGACACGAACCACCGCCCCGCGGCGACCTCCTTCTTGAGCCGCTCGTACAGCTCCGGGTAGTACTCCTTCATCATCTGGTAGCGCACCGACCCCGTGAAGTTGAACGTGTACCCGTCGCACGCCGGATCATCGAACAGCGCGAAGTTCTGCTCCAGCGTGTCCTTGATGAACCGGTCGATGGTGGTGGGATAGTCCCAGCGCCACTGCGTGTCGAGGTGCGCGTAGCCGACGCAGTAGAGGGTTTTGTCCTTGGAGAGATCAGGGCTGCCGGAATGGGCGGGTGCGGCGGGCGCGGCAGGCTCAACAGAGGTGTGGTGTTGGGGCTGGTTTGATGCGGGCTGGGCGGGTGTCTGGTCTGGTGGATCGCCAGCGAGGCATCCGGCCGCAAGACCCAGCGACGCCAATGCAGAGATCAGCATTCGAGCGGCGCTGGGTGACCCCACGAGCAAGCTCTTCGCCCCGGCGGGGCGCTCAGTGCCTTGCCGTGGGCGTAAGCCCACGGACATCCGCCCCTGACGATCCCAAGCCCCGGAGGCGCGACACCCCGAGCGTTCCCAACTCAAGCCGGTGCCGCCCGTGCAGGGCTGAGTCGAGGCAACGCGGCGCTCCGTGGGCTGACGCCCACGGCAACGAACTCCGTCCCCGCTGGGGACGAGTCCGCGAGCGGCGGCGTTCACTGAATGGCCAGATTGCTTGGACATTGCAGACCCTTCCATCACCCTCTCCCTCCTTCGAGCTTCCTCAACCCCGCGTCGATCACCGCCGCACACAGAATCACCGCCCCCAGCGTCACCTTCTGCCAGAAGTGCTCCACGTGCATCAGGTTCAGTGTGTTGTTCAGCACCCCGATGATCAGGGCCCCGATCAGCGTCCCCGTCATCGACCCGCGCCCGCCGAACAGGCTCGTCCCCCCGACCACCACCGCGGCGATCACGTTCAGCTCCCACATCTCGCCCACCTTCGGGTCACCCGCCATCAGCTTGGCGTCGTGCAGCAGCCCCACCAGCCCGCACACCCCCCCCGTCAGCGCGTACACCATCAGCTTCGTGCGTGCCACGTTGATCCCCGCCAGCCGCGACGCCTCCTCGTTGCTCCCCACGCTGATCACCTCGCGCCCCCACACCGTGCGCGTCAGCCCGAAGCCGAACACCGCGTACGCCGCTGCCATCACCAGCACGGGCACCGGCAGCACCTTCCCGACCCACCCCTCCATCACGAACCCGCGCCCCAGCCACAGCAGCGACTCGGGGATCTCGTACACCGGCTGTCCGTCGCACAGGATGAACGCCCCGCCCCGCGCCATCAGCATCGCCGCCAGTGTCACGATGAACGGCGGCAGCCCCACCCACGCCACCACCGCCCCCGTCGCCGCGCCCACCGCGGCCCCCGCGCCCACCGCCGTGGCCCCTCCCGCGCCGATCGCCCCCGCCGCCG
>CAZEDW010000075.1:0-6526 GCA_964510955.1 uncultured Phycisphaeraceae bacterium | reverse complement strand
TCCATGCACGCTCAGCAATCCGCAATCGCCGTGCCATACTGTTAGAGGCTCTGAGCATCTCTGCCACGAACGGAACTCGCAGAGGCCGGATCGCAACTTCGGCCCGCACGTCATCCGTAATCAGCGGATGGCGATGCGACGTGAACTCCGCGGGCTCGAACGCGAGGGCTTCCGCCATGTGTTTACGCTGCGGACGCTGGAAGAGTGCGATACCGCCACTCTGAAGCGTGAACCGCTCTGGAACAACCTCAAGCACGAGCACGGTCCGTTCGATGTCGTCGGGGACGTGCACGGTTGCTACGACGAGCTCATCGAGTTGCTGTCCTCGCTAGGCTGGAAGATCACACAACACGAAGGCGAGCCGGAGGGCGAATGCGATGCAACGCCGCCCGAGGCGAATGGCCGCCCCCGCAAGATCGTGTTCGTCGGCGACCTGGTGGACCGTGGTCCAAAGACGCCCTCCGTTCTGCGACTTGTGATGCGCCTCGTGAAGGCCAACCGCGCGTTGTGCGTGCCGGGCAATCACGACATCAAGCTCATGCGGGCTCTCAAGGGCAAGAACGTGCAGGTCACTCACGGTCTCGCGGAGTCGCTGGCGCAACTCGGCTCGGAGTCGGAGGAGTTCCGGCGGACTGTCGCTGCGTTCATCGATGACATGGTGAGCCACTATGTGCTTGACGGCGGAAAACTCGTCGTGGCGCACGCGGGCATGAAGGAGTCCATGCAAGGTCGAGGCTCAGGGGCGGTTCGCGAGTTCGCGTTGTTCGGGGAGACGACCGGGGAAACCGACGAGTTCGGCTTGCCGGTTCGGTACAACTGGGCAGCGGAGTATCGCGGCAAGGCGGCCGTGATCTATGGACACACGCCAATCCCCGAGCCCGAGTGGCTCAACAACACGGTGTGCATCGACACGGGCTGTGTCTTCGGCGGCTCGCTGATGGCGCTCCGCTGGCCTGAGCGGGAGTTTGTGGCGACGAAGGCTCACGCCACCTACGCAGAATCGAAGAAGACGTTCCTCGCGCTGGAGGATCGCGCGCCGTTGTCATTGCAGCAAGAGCATGACGACCTGCTCGACCTCGACGACGTCTCGGGCAAGCGTCACATCGAGACCCGGCTCACGCGGACGATCACCGTTCGGCAGGAGAACGCCACAGCCGCACTCGAAATCATGAGCCGGTTCGCCGCAGACCCGCGATGGCTGATCTACCTCCCGCCGACCATGTCGCCATGCGAAACTGCGCGGGATGGCCCACTGCTTGAGCAGCCGCGCGAGGCGCTTGAGTACTACCGCACAGGCGGGGTTGGCCACGTCATCTGCGAAGAAAAGCACATGGGCTCCCGGGCCGTCGTGGTCGTGTGCAGAGAACCGGAGGTCGCACAAAGGCGGTTCGGAGTTCGTGACGCTGATTCACTCGGGATCATCTACACCCGAACCGGTCGGCCGTTCTTCAACGATCGAGCCACCGAGCAGGCGCTTCTCGCTCGTGTGCGGGAAGCGGCTCAGCGTGCCGGCCTCTGGGAGGAACTTGCCACCGACTGGCTGTGCTTGGACTGCGAGCTCATGCCTTGGTCGGCGAAGGCTCAAGCCCTCATCCGCGAGCAATATGCGGCCGTGGGTGTCGCAGCCACCGCCGGGTTGAGAGCCACGGTTGCCTCCTTGACGCAAGCGAAGAACAGGCTTCCAGAGGTCGATTCGCTGCTTGCGACGACGGCCGAGCGAGCCGACTTAGTCGAGCGATACGTCAAGGCGTACCAGCGCTACTGCTGGAACGTGTCTGGCGTGCACGACCTCAGGCTTGCCCCGTTCCATCTCCTCGCCAGCGAAGGGAAGGTCCACGTCGATCGTGATCACCGGTGGCACATGGAGACGCTCGCGAGATTGGCGAGCGATGCCGATCGCGTTCTGGTCGCGACGCCGTGGAAACGCGTCGATCTGTCGAGCCAGGCCAGCGAGGACGAGGCAACGGCATGGTGGACATCGCTCACGGCCAGCGGCGGCGAGGGCATGGTGGTCAAACCCCTGGAGTTCATCGCCAAAGGACCGCGAGGACTCCTCCAACCCGCGGTGAAGGTCCGTGGATCTGAGTATCTCCGAATCATCTACGGCCCCGAATACTCCCGGGCCGAGCATCTCGAACGGCTCCGCTCGCGTGGCTTGGGAGCCAAGCGATCGCTCGCCCTTCGAGAGTTCTCTCTCGGCGTTGAGTCTCTTGAACGATTCGTGCGCCGAGAGCCCTTGCGCCGCGTGCACGAGTGCGTGTTCGCCGTGCTGGCGATGGAGAGCGAGCCCGTCGATCCGCGGCTGTGAGGATCATGGACGGGTTTATGGCTAGCTGTCAAGCAAGACCCGGATTCCAGCCTCCGAGGCCCGTACCCCTTCCACAAAACGTTCTATTGGCGTACTGTCACCCTGATTGCAGTTCAGTTCCCCCGGGTACGGCGTTAGGGGTCCTCATTTCATCGTCGGTAGTTCGGTGACCCGCTCAGCCGGCAGCCAAAGCGAGCCCCTGAGTCTTTGCGCCTGGATTTTCGCTGGCGGAGATTTGCTTGCATTTTGCAAGTAATACTTCTAGCATGCGGGCATGAGCACGACCTCTCATCGTTTGCCGAGCCTTGCACCGCCGGGCGCGGGGATCCCAGTGCTCGAACGGCTCATCGGGGGCGCCATTTTCTCGGTGCGCCGGCGGCTGGGCAACCGCGAGACGTGGACCGCCGAGTTCCAGAGGGAGCGCGAGAAGATCGCCCTCCAGTACCGCTCACTCGATGGGTCCACGCTCTGCACGCGGATTCTCATCCCGCGCCTTCGCGGCCTGGAGGACAGCAGCCGCTTCTGGTCGGTGTCCATGACGCTCGATCATCTTCGCATTGTGAACGATCAGATTGTGCGGGTGATTGGGTCACTCACGCGCGGGGTCGTACCGGAGGGACGGGCCAGCACCGCGGCGGTCAAGCCGAGAGATGATGTCTCCGCCGCGGCGGCGGCCGAGTATGAAGCGTCGTGCGACCGCCTGCTGGGGCTCGCCGCCGAAACGACGGACCTCCGCACTCCGCTTCGCTACGCGCACCCGTGGTTCGGGCCCCTCGACGCCGCCGGATGGCACGCGATGGCCGCGATGCACATGGGGATCCACCGAGCCCAGATCGCACGCATTATCGCCCTGCGGAGCAGGGCATGAGACGCTGCATCAGGCCCGCCGCGCGTCGATCTCCCTGCCCCGTGGCGGGGACGCTGGACATCATCGGCGACAGGTGGACGCTGCTGATCATCCGAGACCTGTTGGCCGGTAAGTCTCGGTATCGGGATCTTGCGGCCTCTCCCGAGGGCATTGCGACGAACATCCTTGCTGATCGCCTTGGACGATTGACCGCGTGCGGGTTGGTCGCCGCCCGGGCATCGGGTGAGCGGGCGGGCAGTTCGGAGTATCACCTCACGGCGCTGGGCAGGTCGCTCCTGCCGGTTCTGGAGGCGCTGCGAGACTGGGGGCTGCGGAACGTCGAGGGAACCGCGGTCAAGATCCGTATTCCACCGGGGCCATGACCCGCGGCCTCATTTCAACCTGCCCTTCGCGGCGGTTTTCTTCCTGGATGTCGTCTTTCTCGGTACGGGGGGAGTGCTCTTCTGCTTTGTGACCCTTGCTCCCCAACCGTTCTTGAGCGGCGTCCCATCCGGCCCCTTGTCCAGGCGCGCCAGCATGGCGGTGTGGTCTTGCAGGTACTTCATTACAGACACGCGGCGCATGCCCGTTCATCTCGCCTACCGCGTCGCTCCACGTTGGCTCTCATTCTCCTTGTCCACCCGCCAGTACGGGTCGGCGATCAGCGGCGCCACCAGCCCGGTCCAGCCGGTCTGGTGCGAGGCGCCCAGGCCGCGTCCGGTGTCGCCGTGGAAGTACTCGTAGAAGAGCACGAGGTCCTTCCACGCCGGATCGGCGGCGTAGATGGACTCCTCGCCGTGGCACGGGCGTCGCCCGGTTCTGGGGTCGGGCAGGAACGTTCGAACCAGGCGTTCGCGCAGCTCGTCGGCGACCTTGTCGAGCGTCACCATGGTGCCCGAGTCGGCCGGGCACTCGATCTGAAAGCTCTCGCCGTAGAAGCGGTGGTAGCGTTCCAGGGCCTCGATGAGGAGGTAGTTGAGCGGGAACCAGATGGGCCCGCGCCAGTTGGAGTTGCCGCCGAACAGGTGCGTGTTGGATTCGCCGGGGCAGTAGTCGACGCGGTGCTCCATGCCGCCGTCGCGGAAGATGTAGGGATTGTCCTTGTGGTACCGGCTGACCGAGCGGACGCCGTAGGGGGAAAGGAACTCGCGCTCGTCGAGCACATACCGCAGCACCCGCCACAGGCGGTCCTTGGTTGGGATGGCCAAGAGGTGTCGCGGCTTGCCGCGGTGGGCCTTCTCCATGTACCCGGTGTAGCTGGCCAGATCGGGCCGGTGGTCGAGGAACCACTTGGCCCGCTTGCTGAACGAGGGCAGTTGGTCGGTGATGTCCTGCTCGAGCGTTTCGACGGCCATGATGGGCATGATGCCCACCAGTGACCGCACCTTGAGCGGCGTCGAGCCGTGCCCCGCGCGGAGCTGGTCGTAGTAAAACCCGTCGTCATCGTCCCAAAGACCCGTGCCGCCGAAGCTGTTGATGGCGTCGGCGATGTGGATGAAATGCTCAAAGAACTTGCTGGCGATGTCCTCGTAGGCGGGGCGGGTTTTGGCGAGCTCCAGCGCCATGGCCAGCATGGTGCCGCAGTAGAAGGCGATCCAGGCGGTGCCGTCGGCCTGTTCCAGGTGCCCGCCGGTGGGCAGCGGGGCCGATCGGTCGAAGACGCCGATGTTGTCCAGGCCCAGGAAGCCCCCGGCGAAGATGTTCTTCCCCTCGGGGTCCTTGCGGTTGACCCACCAGGTGAAGTTCATCAGGAGCTTCTGGAACGCACGCTCCAGGAAGTCCAGGTCTCTGCTCCCCGGGGGGGCGGTGATCTTGTAGACCCGCCAGCACGCCCAAGCGTGCACCGGCGGGTTCACGTCGCCGAACGCGAACTCGTACGCCGGGAGCTGCCCGTTGGGGTGCATGTACCACTCGCGCAGGAACAGGAGCAGTTGGTCCTTGGCGAACTTGGGGTCGATCTGCGCAAACGCGATCATGTGGAACGCCAGGTCCCACGCGGCGTACCACGGGTACTCCCACTTGTCGGGCATCGAGATCACGTCGCGGTTGAACAGGTGCCCCCAGTCGCGGTTGCGCCCGTTGGTGCGCGAGTCCGGCGGCGGCGGCTGGTTCTGATCACCCGCCAGCCATTCCTCGACGACGTAGTAATAGAACTGCTTGCTCCACAGCATCCCCGCGTACGCCTGACGCGCCACCAGGGCGCGATCCTTGGGCGTGCTGCGCGGCAGCATGTTCGCGTAGAACTGGTCCGCCTCGGCCGCCCGCGACGCAAAGAGCCCGTCGAACTCCGGGCCGAACGGCGTCGCGGGCGCACCGGCCTTGGCGCTGAGCCGGAGCCGCAGCACCGCCGAGCCGCCCGCGGGAATGGTCAGCTTGTACCACGCGGCGCACTTGGTGCCCTCGTTCAGGGAGTTGACCGCGTACTGCTCGCCGTGGATGACCCGCCGGTGAAACGCGTCCTTCACATACGGTGACGCGCTGGCGCCGTTCCAGAGCCGCTCAGCGTTGGTGTCGTTTTCGGTGAACAGCCACTCCGGCGGCGCCGCCGCCCCCGGCGCCGCCTCGGCGTGGAAACGCATGTCGCCCAGAGTCTGGTGATGCGCGTGGACCGAGCCGTCGCCCGCCTTGTGGAGGCGGGGGCGCTCGCTCACCTCCTCCATGGTCTTGCCCCAGCTCCATGTGTTGCGAAACCAGAGCGTGGGCAGGACGTGGACCTCCGCCGCCGCCGTGCCGGCCCGCGAACGGTTGGTCACGGTGACGCGGATCAGGATGTCGTCCGGTGCGGCCTTGGCGTATTCGGCCTGCACGTCGAAATAGCCCTGCCCCTGCGGATCGAACACGCCGGCGTCCATGAGCTCGAACTCGCCCTGCTCACGGTTGCGTGAGCGGTTCTCGCCCACCAGCGCCCCGTAGGGGTATTCGGCCCGCGGGTACTTGTACAGCGCCTTCATGTACGAGTGCGTGGGCGTCGAGTCGAGGTAGTAGTAGTTCTCTTTGACGTCCTCGCCGTGGTTGCCCTCGGGGCCGGTGAGGCCGAACAGCCGCTCTTTCAGGATCGGGTCCTTGCCGTTCCAGAGCGCCAGCGCAAAGCACAAGCGGCATTCGCGGTCGGTAATGCCCAGCAGACCGTCCTCGCCCCAGCGGTAGGCGCGGCTGCGGGCGTGGTCGTGCGGGAAATAGCCCCAGCAGTTCCCGTCCGCCGAGTAGTCCTCGCGCACCGTGCCCCACTGGCGCTCGCTCAGGTAGGGGCCCCAGCGCTTCCAGTTCTTCTGTCGCTCGTTGTCCTCCCGCAGGCGGATCGACTCGGGGTCGTTGTAGATGACCGGGCCGGCGTTCATCAGCCCCATCGTCGTTGGCGGCTCGGGCGGGTG
>CAZEDW010000074.1:0-6912 GCA_964510955.1 uncultured Phycisphaeraceae bacterium | reverse complement strand
AGCAGCTCACGGTGATCTGCTCGGGTCAACTCGTCTAGCTCGTACCCCGTGAACACGAACACCGAGAGCCCCGCGGCTCGCACGCGACTGGCAACATCCACAAGTGCCCCTGCTTGGTGAAACGGCTCTCCGCCAGTGAAAGTGACCCCCTCGATTCCGCTGGTGTCCAGAATCTCGTCGGCGAGCGCAGCGGTGTCGCGCAGTTGGCGTGTCTCGAAGTCCCAGGTATCAGGATTCCAGCACCCTGGGCACCTGATCGCACAACCCTGCACCCAAACCACAAATCGCTGGCCCGGACCATTTGCTGCGCTCCGTGGGATCGTGCGTGCAAGATTCAGCAACATCAATAGCTCCGCTTCACCAAGACAAGACGGATCTTGTCCCCCTCCCGAGCCTCTTTCACCACGTACCCCAACTTCTTCGCGCGCTCGTGGACGGCCACTCGCTGGGCCTCGACGAGACGCCTGCGTTCCTCCTCGATTCGAAGCCGATCCGCTTCGGCAAGGCGCGCCTGCTTCGCATTCCAATAGGATTTGTAGCGATCCCCGACCTTTGCGAGCCACGTTCGTCCATAAACGGCGTGATCGTCACTAAGGACCGCGACATATCCTGCGGGGCCCTTGAGGAAGCCGATGTCGTTGAAAGCATCACCCGTGCGTTCCTTCGGAAGCACGATGTGAGCTGAACGCCCTTGCTGCCAGCCTCGCAACGCAATGGGGGTGACGGAGCAAACCAGAGCTGAGCGGTCAAAGCCCAGTTCCACGATCGCCTCGATGAGGCACTCTTCGTCGACCATTGGTGTGGCAAGAGTGATGTATGCACTCATGGCTTCTTCCCCAGCGATTGAGTTTGCGTAGTGGAGACGGTCGCTTGGCCGGAGTCGGGTTTACGATCCAGGGTCGCCTTGCCCGGAGCAAGTCCCTCAAGAAGTCGCTCAAGGTCACGCAGGCACGCATCACCAGAAAACCCCACGGCATCGGCGGTGATTCGGCCTTCATGGTCAATCTCAATGGTGATGCGCTGTTCTTTCATGCGTTCTCCGGTGCGACAAGCTTTGCGGACAAGCGAGATGCGATCGACTCACCAGTCGTCAACTGCTCCCATGTCTGGATGACGAGGTATCTTTGGCCCTTGTGCACTCGCAATGAGCCTACCTCGGGTAGCGGCTGGTCGGGCACTTGGGCGGCCGGAGGTGTGCTAGATGCCGATGGGACGAAACGCCCTCCGGACTGCGACGAGCGGTTCTTGGGGACCAGCGGCGGTCGAAACTCGAACTTCTCGTCCGCTTGCTGCTCGAGGGTCTTGATCTCCCCGCGAAGCCTGTTGAGTTCTTTGAGTGAGCGTTGGAGGTCGTCGGACAGCTTGCGCTGACTGGCGGCGAGGTCCTTCCTCGCTTCTTTGTTCGCGGATTTCAGAGACTCCTCGATGCCCCCGAGTTCCCCCGCGATGGTGGCGTGTCGGCTTTCGGCCGTGGTCAACGCCGTGCGTCGGTCGGGCAGGTCGCGGTTCGCCGCATCGACGCGGCTGCGCCACGCGGCGTGCTGCTTCTCACGCTCCTCTTCATCACGGGCCTTGCGCTCGGCATCTTCCAGATCTGCCTGGAGTTTGCGTGCCGCATCTTCGATCTCACCGAGCTGGGTCAGCAGAGCCGATGTGCCCGAGGGGCCAGCCACCGAAGGACGCTGAGTCTCCAGCTCGCCAACACGGGCGAGGAGCCCACCATGAGTGCGTTCAAAGCCAAGCATCGCGCTCACGAGACGAGAGAAACCGCGACCGATCCTCCCCCGATCACCTTCGGCGGCGATCAGCGCATCGCGGACCCGCGCGAGGCGAGCGATCCAGTCCTCGTCGAGCTTCCGCCAGCGACTGACCAGAGGGTCTTCCTCCGCTGCAGCCGGTACACGGGGAGGTACGACGGTCCATTCGTGTCGAACGGCGAGCGCGAGAGGCTGCGCGGCCGGCAGGGACGCAGGCGAGGTCGATGGCACCTCGCGCAGTGAGGTGGCATGAACTTCCGGCAACTTGATGAGTTGCTCAGCCTCCAGTCCGCGTGCTGTTGTCTCGCTTGGCAACCAGAATCGTGCTGAGCGATGGTGCGCTTCGCCCAATCGCACGTTGATGTGAAACCGCCACGCAGGCGGGGCCTCCAGCAAAGCTGCTACATCGTGGGCCTGGATGGCCGTAAGGCGCAGCCGTAATCGTCCTCGCGTTCCGGGGAAGAGCACCTCGCCAGCACCACCGTTCACCTGCAGGTCAGGCAACCCTCGGTCGGCCCATAGCACTTCGACCCCCGCCTCGACGAGCTTGGCGAGCCCCTCGTGTTGGTTCGGGCCAGCAGGAAACCAGAGCCGTCGCGGAGCTGTTTCTGGCGGTAGACCAGCGTTGACGTGCATCATCGAGCCACGCGAGCCCCCTGTCAGGCGGGCGTCGGCGGGCTCCCACCTTACCGATGAGGACGCAGGCACCTCAGGCACGTCGAACGGCCGCTCGCGAGCCGGACGCCATGCAAACTGGCGGCCCCCGGACCACGCCTCCTCGGTGGCCTCGTGCCAGAACAGGCGTAGAAACGTCTGTCGAAAGGCCTCAGTCTGCGTCGTGTCGAGACGGAGAATGAACCCGCCACCGACCCAAAGCCTCGCTTCAGTCCCACAGTGGACGGCCGAAACGGGTACCTCGGGCAGTCGCCGGATCAACACGCGAGGGGCGTGAAGCAACTGGTTGTCAGCCTGGTCCTTGCCCCATCCCGGCCCGACAAGCACGTACACGCGCGCACCAGAACTTGCGTGGGCGAGCAGCGCGGCACGAGCGTCGTCGCCGCCATCCCCGAGAAGCACAAGGAGCGGGGCGCTGACCGCGGGAGCCAGGCGCCCTGGTGTCCGTGTCAGCCACATACCGTCCGTCCACGTCGGCTGATGAGTGGCCTCACCGATCCATGCCGTAGGTAGGCGCTCGTCGGCACGCGACAAGACGCGGTTGCACAACATGCGTTGGATGGGACCCTGCATCATCGTCCCCCCCCAGCGAGCCACTGCCGCAGCGCAGGCTCGAGCTCATCTGCGCTCACACGCGTCGCCATGAGGTCTTTCCACCGCAGCGGCGTGTCCGGCCCACCGCTTTTCACGTCGGCGCGTGCGTGGAGCGGGCTATTGCTCATGTGCCACCCAAACCCGTGCCCTTGGCTGGGTAGCACAAGCAGGTAGCGGTCATGAGGCAGGCTCCGACCAAACACCTCGCGATAGCTGCGGGGGGACGCACTCGTGATTGACTGAATCTTCTTGAAGTCGGCTTCCTCATCGCCGGTCCACACTTCGACCGCGACGTTGGGGGCCGCTGCTCGTAGGCCCGCGACAAGAAGCTTGAGCATGTCGAGATTGTCGTCCCCGCGAACGTAACGATCGCATAGCAGAACACGCTGAGGGACGGCGCCGGAGAGGAGTCGATCCATGAGCTTCCGCATCGACCAGCCACCTCGGTACGGGACCCGGACCACGCCGGGGGCCTCCGTTGCAGCAATCGGAGCCGGAGATCCGATCCGGAGCGGACCGAGCTCATCAGACGCGGCCGGGAAGGGCGACAAGTCCACGGGCGCAGCGAGCGACCAGAACCGTTCAGGGTCCTTGCTCGCCTGCAACAGCAAGTCGTCGTGCGACGGGAGCGTTGGCGCGAACACCTCCAACGCCGTGTCCTCGGTGAGCTGCGCAAACTGCTCACGGACCTCTGCGCGGCTCCTGTAGCCGGGCTTGACAGACAGGTGTCGTTCGAGGCGAGCCATCGCCCACCGCTGTGCGTCTTGCGCCGAGGCAGGACCCACAGGCACGTCCTCTAAGGTCACATTGTCGTACGCGCCCTTACCGGGGATCTCGACTCGACGGAGCGTGACGGTCTTGCGGAAGCTGTCGAGTTCGGCTTCTGCAAGACTGTTGAACGCGACGGCCAGACGTCGCTCACCCGCTTGCCATCGCCCCACGGAGGAAAGCGGTCCAGTGGCCCACGTCGAGGCGAGGTTCCAGAGGTCGAGGCCATCCGACTCAGGCTCGTGTTGCATGGGCCGCATGGCGTGCTTGCCGTTTCCTTGTGGAGCCTCTATCACGCCGTCGAGCTGCCACTGGTCCCGCGCCTGGTCGAAGTCGAGTGTCCAGCGAAGCCTGCACGTGGCGCGTGTGTCTCCCACCAGTCCGCCGGGCTGCCCGTGGTTCGTTGGCAGGTCGCGGACCATGAACCGCTCCTTGCCATTGAGCACCGAGCGGAACACCTTGCCGCGATCTGGATCAACCATGAGCGGCTCAATGGACTCGAAACGATGGTCACGGTTTGACGCCAGTCGCTCCACTGCCAGCACTCGCCGACCGAGGACGGGGTGCTCGGCGAGCCACATGCCATAGACACCCTGCTCAGGTTCTGGTGCCTCGTCGGAGTCGGCCACGTCCTCACCCAGCGCCATCAGTCCACCGCGTGCGTCGCAGAGACCGAGCACCTTGCACCATGCGATCACGTTGTTCGCGCCCGCGTCCGGCAGACCTGGCAAAGCGGACTGCACGACGGCAGTAGTGATGCGGTTGCCGTGCTCCCGCGCCGTTCGGCACAGTAAGCCGAGCTCCGGCCGACGTACCATCCAGGCCATTTCAGCAAACGCCGCAACACGGCTCACCGGGATATCGGTTGTCAGAACACATCTCATCGATTGCCACGCCTCCACCGTCGAACTTCGTGTTCGTCTGCTAGAGGAGTTCGACTCGCGAGCTCCTCAAGCTCTGACACGCCGCACTGTTGAAAATAGCCATGATTCCCCACGACCACCAGCTGCTGCCGCGCACGCGTCACACCAACATTCAAGCGGTTTGGGCTATCGAGGAATCCCGCCCGCTTCGTGTTCCGCATTGAGAGCATCACAAGATCGGCTTCCCGTCCCTGGAAGCGATCTACGGTGCCACAAACGATTTCGACTGGGGCATCACGAACCAAGAAACGTGTCGTGCGGTCGTCCTGGGTGACCTCCCGGAGCATGTCCGAGATCGCACGCTCCTGCTTCACGTAGAAGCACAGACATGCCACCTCCCACAAGGTTGGCAATTCCCGCGTGGGTGGCCCCTTCTTCCTTGCCCAAGCGATAAAGTCGCGAAGCACCGCGGCCATCGCCTTGATCTCGTCGACGTTCACGCCGCCCTGCTCACGACCATCGACCTGCGCCCATACGCGACGTGCCCGGAACTGGCCGAAGTCCCAGCCAAGCTTTGCGTCACGAATCTGAATAGTGTTCGCATTGCGGAGGGCATCACCCCCGTAGATGATCTCGCGGGAGAACGCTGCGATATCGTCGTGCATCCGGTGCTGGTAGCTCAAGCTCTCGAAGCGAGCGGAGAAGTCCATCGGTCGGGTTGCCTTCAAGCCAGCGGTGAGCGAACTGCGCCGTGTCGCCCTCTCTACGCCGATGCCCTCCTGTAAGACCTCCAGGATGCTCGGCAGCCCGATGTCTTCGATCTCGGCGATGGGTTCCTCAATCTCCACCGCGACCGGCTGAAGGCGGCCCAAGTCATCGCGTAGGCGATTGCGCTCCCGCTCGTTGCGGCTGTGCCTGAGCTCGTGCAGGCGTGTGAGTCGCCACGCGATCTCCTGCGCTAGGTCGTTACGTCGGAGCCAGTCCATCTCGCACGCTTGGCAATCTGTGAAGGTCGTCACGTCTTCGCGCCGAAACTTCCGCTCCAGATACGGCCTCTCAAGCGCGCCCGCTCTCTGGAGCCACCACGCCTGCCGCATCAGCAGCACACTGCCCTCGGCGAGGGGGCCGGACGTGCCGGAGAGCTGCTCCGCGACAAGCAGGTTGGCTGGTAGCAGGTCGGCCACCTCGCCGATGAGGTCGTCACCAACCAACACCCAATCCGCGGCCGCAAGCCGCAAAGCCTCGGCCTTGCCCGCGCGGATCTGGGCGACGGTCACAACATCGACCGGCCCGCTCGACGGACCACCCTTGACCACACGAACCACGGACAGGTCGGGCACAGGATCGGCTTCGAGTTCGCGTGCGATCCACTCCAGCACGCCGGGTCGCTCGACGAGCAGCCATCGCATTCCTGGCTGGCGGAGCCGGCGCTGAAGGAGTCGAAAGAGTAAGAGACATGCTCGTTGATGATCGGCTGGGAAAATGGGGCTGTCGTTCTCATCCACAAGGTCGCGGAGGTTCGCGACGATGTCAGCGCGGTCGGCGAAGGGCGGGAGCTGACGAACGTCGCCTACGACAATCCACCGCTTGGCCATCAATGCGGGAACCATGAACTCCTGGATGAGCGTCTTGCTTGCCTCATCCACGATGAGCACATCCCAGTGGGGCATCGTGGTGATTGGGCGCTCCCACACCTGCATGTCCTCATCGCGGCCACGAAAGAGCGGGTGGTTCACGATACCCATCGTTGTGCCACAGGTGAGGTTGGCAGCCATGATGATGGTGCGTTCGGCCATCTCCGCCAACTCGGCGTCCCCATACTTGTCCATCGCCGGTTGCTGCCGCCACGCGTCGACAAGCGCGTTCACACGCTCGTCGAGCTGAGTGGCCTGCACCCTGTCGTCTACCTTGTCGAGCTTGCCGATGCGCACTGCGTCAATCGGCGACATGGATTCCAACAACCGTTCCAGCACGTTGTCTATGGCGACATGGGTGGAGGCGCAGAGCAGCACACGCTTCCCCTTCTCGACGAGCTGCTGGACGATCTCGCAAATTGCAGTGGTCTTACCGGAGCCTGGTGGCCCTTCGAGAAAGGCGAAGTCGGGGCTACCGAGCGCCTTTCGCACAAAGGACCGCTGCTCGTCGGTGCCGCTGCGCGTGCGATCCGTGAGTGACTGCCAGTCATCCTCGGAAAGGTGAACAGGGTCAACTAGCGGCCACCGCGCATGTTGCGGGTCCTCGCACAATCGGAGGAG
>CAZEDW010000073.1:0-6971 GCA_964510955.1 uncultured Phycisphaeraceae bacterium | reverse complement strand
TCCCACCGGCGCGCCCGGCGCCGCGCCGCGCGCCCGCGTCACCCCCGTTGCGCCCAAGGTCGACGTCCAGACCCCCGCCAAGCTCTCGGGCCCCAAGGTCGTCCGTATCGAGCAGCCCGACATCGTCGCGGCCCCCCGCAGCCGTTCCGACGGCTCGGGCCCGCGCGGCCCCCGCACCGGCGGCGGGGTCGGCGGCGCCGAGGACGATGCCTCGCGCCGCAAGCTCCCCGCCCGGCGTTCCGGCGGTGGCAACGTCCCCGCCTCCCGCACCAGCCGGCGCTCCGGGCGCGCCGACGTGGACGCCGCCGCCGGCACCGAGTTCACTGAGCAGGACCTGCTCGAGCGCGAGGCACGCCTCAACCGCTCCGAGGGCTTCCTCCGCCAGCGCCGGCGCGACGCCAAGCTCAAGGAGCAGCAGCACTCCCCCGCCTCAACGCCCATGCAGACCGGCGGGGTGGTCAGGATCGCCAAGCCCTTCACCATCAAGGACCTCGCCGCCGCCACCGGCATCAAGAGCGCCGATATCGTCAAGAAGCTCTTCCTCAAGGGCATCATGGCCACGCCCAACCAGGGCCTCGAGGACGATCAGGCCCTGGAGGTCATGCTCGAGTGGAACATTGAGCTGGCCTTCGAGGAAGCCAAGACCGGCGAGGAACTCGTCGCCGAGGAGTTCGCGGGCCGCGCCAGCGAAGACGTCAAGCAGCGCGCCCCGGTCGTTACCATCCTCGGCCACGTCGACCACGGCAAGACCAGCCTGCTCGACAAGATCCGCAACACCAACATCGCCGCCGGCGAGGCCGGCGGCATCACCCAGTCCACCCGCGCCTTCCGGACCGCCGTCAGCGTCGAAAAGCAGGAGAAGTTCGTCTGCTTCCTCGACACCCCCGGCCACCAGGCCTTCAGCGAGATGCGCGCCCGCGGCGCCAACATGACCGACATCATCGTGCTGGTCGTCAGCGTCGTTGACGGCGTCATGCCCCAGACCGTTGAGTCCATCAACCACGCCAAGGCCGCCAAGGCCCCCATCATCGTCGCCCTCAACAAGATCGACATGCCCGGCGTCAACGACGCCATGATCAACAAGGTCTACGGCCAGCTCGCCGAGCACGGCCTCAACCCCGCCCAGTGGGGCGGAGACACCGACGTCGTCCACACCAGCGCCACCAAGGGCGACGGCATCCAGCAGCTCCTGGAAACCATCGACTACCGCGCCCAGGTCCTCGACCTCAAGGCCGGCTTCAAGGGCCCCGCCCGCGGCGTCGTCATCGAAGCCAGGATGGAAGAGGGCCGCGGGCCCGTCGCCAACATCCTCATCCAGGACGGCGAACTCAAGGTCGGCGACATCCTCGTCGCCGGCGTCGCCTCCGGGCGCGTCCGCGACATCACCACCGACCGCGGCGAGAAGGTGAAGTCGGCCTACCCGTCCACGCCCGTCCTGGTCTCGGGCCTCAACGAGATCCCGCACGCCGGCGATAAGGTTTACATCGTCGAGTCGCTCCGCAAGGCCGCCGAGGTCGCCGAGCAGCGCGCCCAGGCCGAGCGCATGAAAGAGCTGGCCACGCCCAAGCTCACCCTCGACTCCATGTTCGCCCAGCTCAAGGAGGGCGACGTCAAAGAGCTCCGCGTCGTGCTCAAGGCCGACGTGCAGGGCTCTGTCGACGTCATCGCCAAGAGCATCGAGCAGGTCACCACCGAGAAGGTCAAGGTCCGTGTCCTGCACTCGGCCGTCGGCGGCATCAACGAGTCCGACGTCACCCTCGCCGGCGCCTCGCAGGCCATCATCGTCGGCTTCAACGTCATCCCCTCGGGCAAGGCCCGCAACCTCGCCGAGAGCAAGAGCGTCGAGATCCGCACCTACGACGTCATCTACAACATCGTCGACGACATCAAGCTCGCCGCCGAGGGCATGCTCGCACCGGTCCTGCGCCAGCAGGTGCTCGGCCACGCCGACGTCCGCCAGGTGTTCAAGGTGTCCAAGGTCGGCGCCGTGGCCGGCTGCTACGTCACCGACGGCGTCATCGAGCGCAACGCCCTCATCCGCGTCACCCGCCAAGGCATCGTCATCGAGAACGACCGCACGCTCGAGCAGCTCAAGCGCTTCAAGGACGACGCCAAGGAAGTCAAGGCCGGCCTGGAGTGCGGCATGAAGATCGTCGGCTACGACGACATCAAGGAGGGCGACGTGCTCGAGTGCTACAAGAACGTTGAGGAGAAGCAGAAACTCTGAGATTGAACTCGGAAGACTCAGAGAAGGCAGAGAAGTACCTGAGTTGGGATCTGGGATTGGAGTTAGTGAATCAGTGTGTCCCCGGATTCCTCGCATCCCGCACTTTTTTCGTTCCCCTGCCGTTTGTGCTCGGCCCTCAACCCGCGGGCTTCTCGCGCAGCCGCGTTCGAAGTCATGGCTGAAAAAACCACCCCGGGTTCACTCTCCATTCTCCTCCGAGTCCTTTAGGAGAGATTCAGTCCACCCAGAGCCGCCCGATCGATTCTGTTCCTAACCCAATGCCCTCTCTGATTCCTCTCTGATTCCTCCGGGCTCTCCGCGTTCCCCCTGTGTTTATCGCCCTGCTCCAGTTCGAGCTCATCATCCGCGGCGCCCAGTCGCTCAAGGACAAGCGGGCTGTGGTGCGCTCTGTGAAAGACAAGCTGCACCACGACCACATGGTCTCTGTCGCGGAGGTCGGCGCCCTTGACGAGCACTGCCGGGCCGAGCTGGCCCTGTGCATGGTCTCAACCGACGTCGCCTACGCCGGCGGCGTGCTCGACCGCGTGACCGAAAAGCTCCGCCAGCTCCGCGACGCCGAGCTGGGCCGCTGCGAGCGCACCATCGTTCACCAGGACCAGCTCCCACCCAGCGACCTGGACCAGAACGGTCACCCCGGCTGGAGCGACGAAGAGACCGCCCGCATGGCCGACGGCATCGACCGCATCGCCCGCCAGGTGGAGGGAGACGCCGCATGAGCCGCAGATCCGAGCAAGTCGCCGAGGTCATCCGTCGCGCCGTGCAGGAGGTCCTGACCGAGGGCCTGGCCGACCCGCGCCTGAGCGGCCTGATGCTGACCGTCACCAGCGTGACGATCGACAGCGACCTGACCCTCGCGCTCGCCCACGTCAGCGTCCTGCCCCACGACAAGGAGAGCCGCGCCCTCCCCGCGCTGCGCGCCGCCGCCCGTCACATCCGCCGCCGCGTCGCCGACCGCATCGAGATGCACAAGATGCCCGAGCTTCAGTTCCGCCTCGACGAGGGCCTGAAGAAGCAGGCCGGCGTGCTCCAGGCCCTGGACATGGCCCGGCGCGAGCGTGAAGAGAGAAATCAAGCCGGAGAAGCGGAAAACGCGGAAGGTGAGAAGAATGAGGATTGATCGAGGACCGGCGCGGCGATCGCGCTGATTCCCCGACCCCCGACCCCACGGACCAGGCCCCGACCCCACGGCTCCCAGCTCCCCATGCCTCGTACCCTCAGCGACCTCCGCGTCCCCGCGGTGAATCTTCCGAGAACCCCATGAGCACCGCCGACCACGCCAAGAACCTCAACGCCCTGCTCCGCAAGATCAAGGGCCGCTACGAGCCGGCCGCCCCGGCGCCCCACCCGCCCCTGGACGAGCTCGTCCTGTCGCTCCTGATGTGGGACGCCACCGGCGCCAAGGCCGAGGCGGCGCTGAAGCGCATCAAGGAGAGCTTCGTCGATTTCAATGACCTCCGCGTCGCCCGCGCCCCCGAGGTGACGGCGGTCCTGGGCAAGCTCTACCCCCGCGCCGACGAACGCGCCGTCCGCCTGCACGCCGCCCTCACCGACATCTACAAGCGCGAGCACAACGTCACGCTCGAGCCCGCGATGAAGCTGAGCAAGCGCGACGCGGCCAAGTACATTGAAAGCCTCAGCGGCATCCCCCCCTTCGCCGCCGCCCGCTGGCAGCTCATCGTCCTGCAGTCCCACCACATGCCCGTCGACGAACGCATGCTGGAAAAGCTGACCGGCGCCGGCGTGGTCGAGGAAGGCACCGACGCGGCCTCGGCCCAGGGCATCCTCGAGCGCCACGTCAAGCACGAGGACGCGCTGCAGACCTTCCTGCTTCTGCAGGCCTGGTCCGAGGACCCGACCACCGAGGTCAAGCCCGCCGCCAGGCCGGCGCGCCGCGCCGACGAAGAAGCCCGCAAGAAGCCGCGCGCAACCGCGGGGGCTGGGACAGGGTCCGGGGGCGGGTCCGGGGGCGGGTCCGGGGGGGGGGCCGGGAGCGCGAAGAAGACCGCCGCCGCCCGCCGCTGATCACACGATCTGGTCGCCCCGTGATCCTCTTCGATGGCTCTCCGCGCCCTTGCCGGCTCGTCGTCTCTTGTCCCCCCCCGGGGGGGCGGGCTACTCCAGCACGTTCGCCGGCTTGGGCGTCGAGTCGGTGATCTTCTCTTTCTTCACCGGCGTCGACGGCTCGGGGTCCGAGCAGCTCAGGAGATACTGCTGGTCGTCGATCCGCACCTGCGCGTGGCACGGGCGTCCCCACACCACGCGGAGATTCCGCAGCACCTCGCCCGCCTTGGACAGGTCGATGTCCAGGCCGTTCCACTGGTGCGCCAGGTACAGCTCGCCCCGGTTCAGATAGTTCGCGTCCACCACGTAGATGAACGGCTGGCCCATGTTGGTGATGCGGTAGAGCAGCGCCTGCTTCACCTGCTTGAAGTCGCGTGACACGGGCCGCACCTGCCCGGTCTGCGGGTCGCGACGGTAGCGGTACATGCGGTGCTTCTCGACGAACTCTTCAGTCAGAAACTCGTCGATGAAGTTCACGTCGTTGTAGATCCGCCGCACCTCGAAGATCTTCTCGCGCCCCTTCATCGACCGGTCGTCGTGGCGCTCGCGGGCCCCGAGCTGCTCGGTCCGTTCCCACGCCGGCCCGTGCTGACCGGCGTTCCAGCGCCGCTCGATGTCCTTGAACATCTCCACGCCGATCTTGTACGGGTTGAACCCGCCGGCGGGCATGTGCACCACCCCCGAGTGCTGCTCGGCGTAGTCCACGATCTCGCTGGCCTCCAAAAAGTGCTCGGTCATCAGCTTGGAATGCCAGTACGTCGCCCACCCCTCGTTCATCACCTTGGTCATCGCCTGCGGCGCGAAGTAGTACGACTCGTCGCGGATGATCGACAGGATGTCCTGCTGCCAGTCCTCCAGCGGGGCGAACCGCATCAGGAACAGCAGCACGTCCCGCGTCGGGCGCTCCGGCGTGCGACCCCGGGCGGCCTTGCGCTCGGCCTCGAACTTCTTCTTCTCTTCCTCCATCACGCTGCGCGGATTGACGAACGGGTCCATGTACCCCTTGGCCGGCAGCTTGGACGGCACAAACGGCGCCCGCCCCGCCGCCGCGCGACCGGCCTCGTCGCCTCCGGGGGCGGGGGCGCCGCCGAACACCGAGTACGGGTCGATCAGGTGCTCCAGGCTCAGGCACGAGTCCAGGAACGACTCCACCGCGTCCTGCCCCTGCCGCTCGATGTGCCGCTGCACGCGCGTGGCGTGGTTGGCCATCGTGTTCATCATCTTGCGGTCGGTCTTGGCGAACCACGCGTTGTGCTTGAAGAAGTCCGCGTGCCCGTACACATGGGCCATCACGAGTTTCTGGTCGGTGACGCTGTTGGACTCCTGCAGGTAGGCGTAGCAGGGGTCGTTGTTGATGACCATCTCGTAGATGCGCCCCAGGCCGTACGCGTCGCGCTTGGAGAGCGACTCAAACTCCATGCCCCATTTCCAGTGCGGGTACCGGACGGGGAACCCGCCGTAGGCGGCGATCTGGTTCATGGTCCCGAAGTCGAGAACTTCAAAGACGACTTCATAGAAGTCGAGCCCGAGCTCGACGGCCTTGGCCTTGATCCGGTCCATGTGGGCCCGGAGCTCGGGGGGCAGGTCGGTGTTGGTGCGGCGGGAGGGCACGGGGAAAGGTATCGGTCGAATGCTGACACGGGCAGGGAATTCGATGCCTACTGGAGCATCCACGCAAGCAAATAAGAACCACCCAAGAGCAGAAACTCACTCCCGAGGTACACCACGACCAAAACTGCCAGGAGCTTCAGGAATACAACGTACATTTGGCGTCCTGATGACAGGCCGATGCGCCGGCTGCGGACAAGCAGCCAACCCGCGACGGAGGCGACTCCGAGACACGCAAGGCTGCTCACCAATACGGTCCCACAGTACAGCCAGTCGATACGTCCGGGGTAACTCAATACCCGCACCAAGTTGACCGTGCCGCCCACCAGTTGAACTCCCGCATGAACCACCAGCACGATCAACGCCGAGCGGATCAGCCAGAGCTCACGCCGGTGGATTGCGGTTTGCCCCAGCGAGAATCCGAGCGGTGCCCCGCATTCTGGGCAACAAGTACCGCTTGATCCTCTGAGGTTGTACCCACACCCCGGGCACGCCACATCGCGGTCCGCGAGATACGACGCGAGGAGTTCGGCGTCGGTGGGCATGGAGGACTGTAGACGCACGATTTCCAGGCTGCCGCATCACCTCCGTGTCGATCCCGCATCCCGCCCGCGAAGCGGGCCGAGCAATGGTTGCCAGCGGCGCAGCCGCTGGGACCGATCACCGTGATCATCAAGCCCGTGAAACGGGCGCCCGACCCGCTCGGGGCCACCCGCTGCCAAGACCGGCTCGATCGCTCGCTTCACGAGCGATCAAAACAATGAGGCCCCTGGCCAGGCGCTCCGCGTCTGGCAACGATCGCCCGCCGGTCTCAAGTGCCGAATGGCGCACAAGGCAGCCAAGCAGTTTGCCAGCAGTCGACACGGATCACTGGAGCCCCACCCATTCCCCGCACCTCACTCTCGGTGCCCAGGTAGCTCCACCCCCTCATCCCGCTGCACCAGATAGCTGTACCGAGAAGCCTTGGACGCATCATCCACCCGCACCACCCGTACCGCGTTGTTGAACCCCATCCAGCGCAGCGGCCCCTTTCCCCCGCCCGCCCCCGCCCCCG
>CAZEDW010000072.1:0-7417 GCA_964510955.1 uncultured Phycisphaeraceae bacterium | reverse complement strand
TGGTGAGGTTGCCGACGAAGACACTGTTGCCGATGGTGTAGATGCGCCCGGAGTTGGTAATCGGGCCGTAGATATTGCCGGACCCGGTGAACCGCCCCGGCGCCGACACGCTGAGCGAGCCGACATTGAAGGAGGAGCCGGTCCAGTTGGTGGTGGCGCTGATGGTCGTGGCGCCGGCGATCACGGACGATCCGAGCAGCGTGGAGGCGCCGCCGAGCGTGAGCGCCCCGCCGACGTTGAGGGTGCTGGCGGTCTGGGCGCTGAGCGTGCCGGTGGTGGACGCCGAGCCGGTGAGGAGGACGGTGGAGTTTGGGAAAAGCGAGTAGGCGCCGGAGCCCGAAAGGGTGCCTGCGTTCAGATTCAGGGTCGCGTCGGCGAGAACAGAGACCTTCCCCGTGGAGGCGAGGGTTACGGTGCTCGCCGCGGCGGTCGCCGATGTGCCCGCGGGGACACGCAGCTCGCCCGAGAGCGTCATCGTCTGCGCACCGGCGGTGGCCGTGCTGATCGCGGCGCCGTCGGCGAGGGTGTAAATGCCGCCGGCGTTCTGGGTGACGCCGCCAGTGGAGGTGATGCTGACGGATTTGCCGGCGAAGTTGAGGGTTGGCTCGGCGTTGAAGGCGCTCGACGGCGCTGCGATCCCCTGACCGGGCAGGGCCGCGGCGAGCGCGCCGGCGATGGTCGGGTAGGTGAGGCCGGTGGTGGTGTTCAGCACGGTTGAGACGGCGAACTCGTAGCAGCCCGCGTCCGGAGCCGCGGTGCCGTTGAGGTCGCCGTCGGCGTTCCGCACGGCCAGACCCAGGTCGAGGGGGAGCGTTTCGGCGGTGTTGCTGTCGGCGTCGAGGTCGGCGGAGTCGGTGGGCAGCAGCGCCGCCGAGCCGATGTCGAGGGCGGCGGAGCCGGGGAGCAATCGGAAATCGTCGTCGAGGGAGCCGATCATACCGTCGGCGCCGTCCTCGTCGGCGAAGCGTGGGTCGCCGTCGCGGTTGGTCGCGCCGGCGAAGCCGCCCTGGACAAGCGAGTTCTGCACCACCGCTCCTGCAGCAAACAGTTGGGGGTACGCCGGCGCGGAGTTGCCGGTGATGATGCAGTTGTTGAGTGTGGGAGCCGTGCCCGCCTTCCAGAGGCCGCCGCCCGCGGTGCGCGCGGTGTTGCTGGCGAGAGTGCAGTTGGTCAGCGACGCGGTGCTGCCCTGGCCGCCGACTGCCCCGCCCTTGTCGCCGATGTTGCCGGCGAACAGGCTGTTGACGGCGGTGAACGCGACGCTATCAAGAAGCTGCACCCCGCCCGCGGACTCAAAGTCGTAAGGGTCATAGTCGGAATCGAGCCGCACGTTTCCCAGCAGCCGTACGTTCACGAGAGAGAGCGCCGCGCCGCGCGACCAGATCGCCCCGGCCCGCTCGCCGATGCAGTTCACGACGTCGCAGTTGACAAGCGTCAGCGAAGCGGTGGGCTCATTCCACCCGTTCACAAACGCGCCAGCAATGTCGAAGCCCCGCTCCACCACACAGTTGCGCACCACGGTGTTCACGCCATCGTTGAACACGCCGCCGCACCCGCCGTACCTGCTGTTCCTGAACCGGATTCCGTCGATCGTGATGTTGCTGCACCCGTAGCCGACGTTGATGGTGGTGGGCGAGTTCTGCGAATACGCGGCGTGCAACGGGTCCGTGAATAGAGGCGGGTCGTTCGCGTCACGGTCCCCATCAAAGACCGTCGGGAACGCGTTGACGTCTCGAGTATCCGGGTTCGCGTAATACGGGCCGGCGTACCCGCCCCGGATCAGCAGGTTCGACCGCGAGTACAGGGAGAAGGTCGGATAGAAAGTGCCCGTTCCGCGGTACAGCCCGCCGGCGAAGCGGATTTCCTGTACCACCGAGGGAAACGTGGTTGCGACATACGCGGCCGCGCCGAAGTCCCCCAGCGCGTTGTTCCAGCTCGACCCCGAGCCGTAGCCGGTGTGGCCGTACCCATCGGGCGCGACGTACACCACCGAGCCGACCGGGGTCAACCCCCCGGGGACCACAGCCTCGTAGGCCCCCATGTCGATCGGTGGATTCCCCGATCCCACAGCGTCGGGCATGACCGGGTCTGTGTACCGCCGGTTGTTGAACCCGCTGAAATCAACCGGCGTCCCTTCCGCCGTGTCGCTGTCGCCGTCCAGGTCCGCCACATCCGAGAACACCCCGCCCGCCGTGCCCTGGTCAATCACCGCCGCGCCCGGGTACCCGCGCCGGAGCGTGAAATCGTCGTCCATCGTTCCAATGATGTCGTCGGCGCCGTTCGCGTCGGGCCACAGGGTGTAGTCGTACCCAACAGAGATGTTGCCTGTGCCGGTGAACACGCCGAAGTACCCGGCGCAATAGGTGACGTTTGCGGTGCCGGCTATTTCGTAGCTCGAGTAGTAGTCATGGAAGATCGTGTTCGTAACCGTCGGCGTTGCGCCGGTCACGTACAACCCGAACCCGTTCGAAGCGTTGTTGAGGTACAGCGTGCAGTTGGAGATGGTGATCGGCCCGGTCCCGGTGCCGATCGCGCCGCCGCCGCCCAGCGGCGTGGTCGTGCTGGCGGGGGCCGCGCCGTTCCCCGAGAAGACGCAGTTGTAGAGCGTCGATTGCCCGTTGATCCAGATGCCGCCGCCGCCGGTGTTGTTGAGGGTCCCGGTCAGGGTGTTGCCGTAGAAACCGCAGTTGATGACCCGCGCCCCGTTGCCGGACGAGAGGCTCATGCCCCCGCCGTAAGTCGCCGCCCGGTTGTGATAGAACTTGCACCGCGCGTAGATGGAGTTGATCGACCCGTAGTGGTCGACCGCGCCACCGTAGCTTGAGGACTCGCAGTCCCTGAAGTTGCACCGGTCCACGCGCACAGTCACCCCGCTCGGCACATAGAGCCCCGAGCCGGTGCTGGACCCGTTCCCGGCGCGGATGGTCAGACGCTCGATCGTGATGGTCGTCGCCGGTGAGGAAATGTGCACGACCCTGAAAGAGTTGTCGGACGTGTTGCCGAAGTTCGTGTCATCGTCGCCGTTCAGGTCACCGGAGAGCGTGGTCAAGGCCGGGTCAGTGCTGAACGAGTCCGGGCAGCACGCCAGTTGCGGGTAGCCGAAATAACCGCCGCGGATGGTCAGGCTCTTGTTCACGGTGTAGACAGTCGAGCGGCTGCCGCCGGGTCCCGCGGGCTTGTAGGTACCCAGCCCGATGCGGATTTCATCGCCGCTCGACGCGGCGGAGATCGCCGGCGCGAGGTTCTGGAACGCCGTGGCCCAACTGGTGCCGTTGCCGCCCGCGGGGGCGCTGTCGTCGACGTACCAGATGGCGCCGGTCGCGGCGGGCACGGCGAGGGCGAGCGACAGGCATCCCACAACAGATCCGAGGCGGCCTTGATTCATGGCTCAATCTCCCTGGGCGCCCGGTCGGGCTCGCCCCGACCCAGCGTACCGGGGACTCGCGCGGGTTCCAAGAGTCTTCCGCGAGTTCTCGGAACTTCGGGAGGGGCTATTCGTTCGCGCGGCGGCGTGACGCCGGCGGGGGCGCGGGGTGGCTAGACCCGGCGCGACATCGCCCGGTCCATGTCCCGCTTGGCTGTCTTGGCCTTGAGGTCCTCGCGCTTGTCGTAGCTCTTCTTGCCCTGGGCGACGCCGACCAGCAGCTTCACGCGCCCGCCCTTGAAGTACATCTTGAGCGGGACGAGGGTGAAGCCCTTGACCTGGGCCTTGTCATGGAGCTTGCGGATCTCGCGGGCGTGGGCCAGCAGGGTGCGGGTGCGGGTGGGCCGGTGCTGGAGCGCGCCGCGCCCGGCGGCGGAGTATTCGTCGATGTGCAGGCCGTGCAGCGTCAGGGCAAGCGGAGACGCCTGCGCCAGAACGTAGCCCTCGGCGAGCGAGGCCTTGCCGGCGCGGATGCTCTTGACCTCGGTGCCGACCAGTGCGATGCCGACTTCGAGCGTCTCGCTGACGTGATAGTCGTGGTGGGCGCGCCGGTTGTTGATCTCCGGCTCGTTGGGGTTTTTCTGCTTGCCCGAGGCCATGGGCGAAGGGTAGGGTGGGATGCTGGAGTTGGGAGTTGGGAGTTGAGATTTGGGACGTGGGATGTGACGGCGGCCGGGGCCGGCATCTGTGGTGGCGATGATTCCAGTCAACTCTCCAATCCAAAACCCCAAATCCACAATTCTCCCATTCCACATCCCACATCCCACGTCCCACGTCCCGCATTCCCCTTCCCCTGCCCCACCGCCCCGACGACCGGCACTTCCTGCCCACCCGTCGGCGGCACCGGGCGAGGCTTCGGTCCGATCGGGTTATTCATCAAGCCGGGGCCGGGGCCGTCCGATAGTCCCACACGCCCATGCAGTTCGACGTCAACAACCCGTACTTCCGGACCAAGGTGCTGACCGCCAGCCGCGAGGAGCTGCGCCTGCTGCTGATCGACGGCTCGATCCGGTTCATGCAGAGTGGTCGCGAGGCGCTGGCGGGGCGGAACTGGGAGAAGGTCTTCGAGAACTTCACCAACGCCAAGGCGATCCTGATGGAGCTGATCAACACGCTGGACCACAGCGCCGCGCCGGAGCTGTGCGGGCGGTTGAGCGGGCTCTACACCTACATGTACACGCGGCTGACCGAGGGGTCGCTGGAAAAGGACCTGGCCAAGGTTGACGAGGTCATTGAGCTGATGCAGTACGAGCGCGAGACGTGGGTGCTGCTGATGGAGAAGCTGTCGAGCGAGCGCGCCCAGGGGCGCGACCCGGTGGCCGAGGCCGCCGAGGCGCTGGGGCGGGCGGCTCCGGCGGCGCCGGCGCGCACGGGTGTGATGACCGGCGGCGAAGGACGTGCGGCACTGTCGGTGTCGGCGTGAGGGGGACGGGGACCAATGGGGCCCGTGCGTCCCACGTGAAAAACCGCGCCTGACATGAAAACGCCCGCCAAAGGCGGGCGTGGTCTTTCAGAACAACTGACCCTGTCCGTGCTCTCCGCGCCGCCGCGGTGAACCCTTTTACGGGAACATGCCGCGGAGCTCGTAGGCCTTGGCGATGGCTTCCAGGGCCCCGATGTACGCCGAGGTGCGGAGGTCGACGCGGTACTTGTTGCGGGCGTCGATGACGCGCCGGGCGGCGGCGACCATGTGGTGGTTCAGCTCGTTGTCGACGCGCTCGATGTCCCAGGCCTTCTGGGTCTTGTTCTGCACCCACTCAAAGTAGGAGACGGTGACGCCGCCCGCGGAGCACAGGATGGCGGGGAGGATCTCCACGCCCTTGCCCAGCAGGATGCGCTCGCCGGCGGGGGTGGTCGGGGCGTTGGCGGCCTCGGCGACCAGCTTGCAGTCCATCAGCTGGGCCTTGTCCTGGTTGATCATCTGCTCGAGGGCGGCGGGGATGAAGACGTCGACCTTGGTGGAGTAGAAGTCTTTCTCGCTGCACTTCTCGGCGCCGGTGAAGCCGCCGACGCCGCCGGTCTTCATGACGTGCTCGTCGAGCTTGCGGGTGTCGATGCCGTTCTTGTTGATGATGGCGCCGGTGTGGTCCATCACGGTGATGAGCTTGGCGCCGCGGTCGGCGAAGAGCTTGCCGGACCACGAGCCGACGTTGCCGTAGCCGATGAGGCTGAACGTGGACTTCTTGGGGTCCATGTTCATGGCGGGCATCATCTCCATGAGCACGTCGATGACGCCCTGGCCGGTGGCCTTCTCACGCCCCAGCGAGCCGCCAACCTCGACGGGCTTGCCGGTGACCACCGCCATGGCGTCGGCCTGGCCGCGGGTGATGTTGGCGTAGGTGTCGGCGAACCAGGCCATCATGGGGGCGTTGGAGCCGACGTCGGGGGCGGGGATGTCGTAGTCGGGCCCGATCTGCGGGGCGATGGCACTGACGAAGCGGCGGACGACGCGGCAGAGCTCGGCCTTGGAGAGCGAGCGCGGGTCGCACTTGACGCCGCCCTTGCCGCCGCCGAAGGGGATGCGGACCAGCGAGCACTTCATGGTCATAAGGCAGGCGAGGCTCTTGACGTCGTCGAGCGAGACATCGGGGTGGAAGCGCAGGCCGCCCTTGTAGGGACCGCGGGCGTTGTTGTGCTGGACGCGGTAGCCCTTGAAGAGCTGGTACCGCCCGTCGTCCATCTGGACGGGGAAGTGGACCATGATCTCGTTCTTGGGCTGCGCGAGGATGAGCTGGACGTGGTGCGGGACGCCGATGACCTCGGCGGCGTGGAGGACGGCGTCGATGGTCTGCAGGTACAGGTTGTCGGGATCGCGCTCCATGCCCAGCTCGTCGAAGACGGGGCTGCCCAGGTTCTGACGGCTCGGGGAGGCGATGCTGGCTTTGGCGGCCATGGTGTACTCTCTTGTTGATGGTGTTCGGGTTGTTTGGAGGGTGCCACGCCTTCCCGGACCGGTGGGTCGGGTGATTCGGCGTGACTCGGCTGGCTCAGCCGGGGAACATCCGCCCTCGTCGTCTGAAACCAAGTCGCCCCGGCCGGCCCACCACCGGCCTGAAAAGGGGGAAGGAATGATAGCCTACTTCGCGGCGGATTTGCTCTGGGCAACGAAGATCAAGTGCACCGCCGAGGCGCTGGGAATCGAGGCTCGCCCGGTTCGAAACGCCGAGATGTTGGGTGCCCGGTTGGGGGACTCGGATGTTCGCGGGCTGATCGTGGACTTGGATGCGCCCGAAACGGCGCTGGCGCTGGTGGCGATGCTCCGTGGGGCGCCGCGTTCCGGAGGTGGGGCTGGAAATGCCGGGAATTGCAGGCCCGTCCGGGTGGTGGCGTTCGGGCCGCACGTGGCCACGGGCGCGCTGCGCGCGGCCCAGGAGGCGGGTTGCGACCGGGTGCTGACCCGCGGGGCGCTCGAGAAAACGCTCGACCGGGTTCTGGTGGAACTGGACGAAGTCCAAGCGGGGGCGCGCTGAGAGTAAAGCGTTTCACCGGTGACCCGGGGTTTGGAATGCGCTCAAAGATTCTTTGATCCGGCGCGCCGGTTCTGACGCGGGGTGACGCTGTCCCTGGGTGTCGCGGGGCAATGCAAGCCGGCGACCCAACCACGAGCGTTCCTCCTGTGTCACGCCGCCCGCCAAACCGCGGGCGGCGTTCTTTTTGGGGCGGCGCGGATCATCGGGTCAGAGGCGCCCGATGGCGACCGCGCGCCGGTATGCGCGGGCGAGTCCGGCGGGGCCGATCCCGAAGCGTGACCTGATCTGAGACGCTGTCAGCGCAGTGCCGTCGAGCGCGTAGCGGACGCGGAGGGCGCCGCGCTGGCGGGGAGGAAGGCGATCCACGCCGCGCTCGAACGCGGGATGGGGCGAAAGCCAGGTCGCCCACGGGCAGAGCATGGGCAGCCAGCTCGGGAGTTCGAGGCCGGGGCCGTCGCTGAGTTTTCGCGCCAGCCCCGCGCTGCGCGGCCCCGCCCGCGCGGGCGCGAGCGCGCGGGCCAGG
>CAZEDW010000071.1:0-8167 GCA_964510955.1 uncultured Phycisphaeraceae bacterium | reverse complement strand
CCGATGGTGCCGGTGGGGGCGATGACGGTGGTCTGGGCGTTGCGGTAGCCGTGCTTCTCTCCCAGCGCCAGCGCATCGTCCCAGGCGCCGGTGGCGCGCTCCAGGAGCAGCTCGGCGTTCTTGATGCTCGCGGCGTCCTTCTTGAACAGGGCGTGGTCGATGGGGACGGGGCGGATCTTGATGCTCTCGTATTCCTCGGCGTCGCGGGCGACGCCGTGGGCGGCGCGGCGGTGGTTGCGCATGACGCGGAGCATGTGCTCCTTGTTGCGGGCGAAGCCCTGGAACGGGCCGTGGTCCTTGGCCATGAGAGCGCTCATGCGGTACGAGCGTCCGGTGAGGATGGCGGTGAGCACGCCGCACAGGGCGCGGGCCTCGTCGGAGTCGTAGGGCACGCCGGCCTGCATGAGCATGGCGCCGATGTTGGCGTAGCCCAGGCCCAGGGTGCGGTAGCGGTAGCTGAGCTTGGCGATTTCCTTGCTGGGGTAGGCGGCCATGAGGACGCTGATCTCGAGGACCATGGTCCAGAGGTCGATGGCGTGCTCGTACTTCTCGACGTCGAACTGGCGGGCCTTGGCGTCGTAGAGCTTGAGCAGGTTGATGGAGGCCAGGTTGCACGCCGTGTTGTCGAGGAACATGTACTCGCTGCACGGGTTGCTGGCGTTGATGCGTCCGCTGGCGGGGCAGGTGTGCCAGGCGTTGATGGTGGTGTCGAACTGGACGCCGGGGTCGGCGCAGCGCCAGGCGGCGTAGGCGACCTCGTCCCACAGCTTCGAGGCGTCGATGGTCCTGGCGGTCTTGCCGGCGGCACCGGTGGAGGTTCCGGGGGTGCGGAACTTCAGCTCCCAGGCCTTGCCGGTGTCGAGGGCGTCGAAGAAGGCGTCGGGGATGCGGACGGAGTTGTTGCTGTTCTGGCCGCTGACGGTGTAGTAGGCCTCGCCGTTGAAGTCGTAGTCGAGCTTCAGGCCCAGGCGGGCGGCGGTCTCGCCGATGGTTTCCTTATCGAGAAGCGAGGCACGCTTGCCGCTGATCGCTTTCAGCCCTTCGACGAGGGCCTGGACCTTGATTTCCTCGCGCACCTTCCAGTTGATGAAGGCCTCGATGTCGGGGTGGTCGAGGTCGAGGCAGACCATCTTGGCGGCGCGACGGGTGGTGCCGCCGGACTTGATGGCGCCGGCGGCGCGGTCGCCGATCCTGAGCCAGGACATGAGACCGCTGGACTTGCCGCCGCCGGAGAGCGGCTCGTTTTCGGCGCGGAGCCTGGAGAAGTTGGTGCCGGTGCCGCTGCCGTACTTGAAGAGGCGTGCTTCGCGGACCCACAGGTCCATGATGCCGCCGGGGTTGACGAGGTCGTCGTCGACGCTCTGGATGAAGCAGGCGTGCGGCTGCGGGTGGGTGTAGGCGTCGGGGGCGAGCTTGACCTCGCCGCTCTCGGGGTCGCAGATGTAGTGCCCCTGGGCCGGCCCGGTGATGCCGTACGCGAAGTTCAGCCCGGTGTTGAACCACTGCGGCGAGTTCGGCGCGGCGACCTGGTGGACGAGCATGTAGACCAGCTCGTCGTAGAACGCCTGGGCGTCGTTCTTGGAGTCGAAGTAGTCGTTCTGCTCGCCCCAGTGGCGCCAGCAGCCGGCGAGGCGGTGGATGACCTGGCGCGCGGACTTTTCCGGGCCGGTCTTGCCCGGCTGGTCTTCCAAGGGCACCCCCGCCTTGCGGAAGTACTTGCTCACCATGATGTCGGTGGCGAGCTGCGACCAGGTCTCCGGCACCTCGGCGTCGTCCATCTGGAAGACGACCGAGCCGTCGGGGTTGGAAATGCGGCTGGACCTCTTGACCCACTGGACGGTGGCGAAGGGGTCTTTGCCGGCGATGGTGAACTTGCGGGTGATCTTCATAGGGAAGGCATCGAGGCAGGAGGCATCAAGGCATCAAGTGGGCCGCTCCAGCGAGCGGATCAATCCTGCTAACACGCGCTCGGCTTCGTCGAGGAGGTCTTTGGCGGCTCGATACTCGGCTTCATTGATGTAGCCGAAGGATTGAGCGAAGAGGAGTTGAGTATCGATTTCATAGAGGCAGCCGCGCGAGATCTTGAGGAAACGGACGTAGTCTGAGGAGCTGCCGCGCCCGTAGCCCTCGGCGATGTTGGAGGCGACCGAAACGCCGCCGCGTCGAAGCTGGATTGTCAAACCGAATCGTTCGTGGTCAGGAAACCGGGTCGTGAGCCGGTAAAGCTCAACTCCCAGCGCGAATGCTTTTTGCCAAGCGATCAGGTCGCGGAATGAGGCGATGGACGCCATCTTGGTTTCTGGATGCCTCGATGCCTCTTGCCTTGATGCCTTCCGATCAATCAACCTTGGGAAGGGTCAGCCCCCCCTGATCCTGGTACTTCCCCTTCTTGTCCGCGTACGACACGGCGCACACCCGGTCGGCTTTCAGGAAGATCAACTGGGCCATTCCCTCGTGGGCGTAGACCTTGGCGGGGAGCGGGGTGGTGTTGCTGATTTCGAGGGTGACTTTGCCGCGCCACTCGGGTTCCAGCGGCGTGACGTTCACGATGAGGCCGCAGCGGGCGTAGGTGCTCTTGCCGACGCAGATCACCAGCACGTCGCGCGGGATGTTGAAGGTCTCGACGGTCTCGCAGAGGGCGAAGCTGTTGGGGGGGATGATGACGTGGTCGGTTTTCAGGCGGTCGCAGTCCACCTCGACCATGAAATCGTCGGAGAAGTTCTTGGGGTCGACGACGGCGACGCCGCCGGACTTGGGGACGGGGGTGAAGATCTTGAAGCGCGAGCCGACGCGGACGTCGTAGCCGTAGGACGAGACGCCGTAGGAGATCTTGCCGGGGCGGCGCTGGGCCTCGGCGAAGGGCTCGATGTCGATCAGCTCACGGATCTGGGTGTCGCAGAGGACGGGCATTTGGAAAACTCAAAGCGAAAAGCGAAAGGCTCAAATTCGGAGGGGGGAATTCGGGCGCGGGGGGGCCGGGACGGGGCCGGGGCCTGGAGGGGCCTGGGTTGTTTGGAAACTCCACCGATCTGCCCTTCCCACAGGGCCACCTTGCCGAACGGTCTCAACGGGGACAGAGTGACACCAACGGGGCCGTGGGCGGCCCCTTCACCAGCTTTCCCCGATGTCTTCCACCACCCCTCGGACGCACCCCCAGAGAGGTGCCCGTCGGGGCAAGAAAGTCGCAATCCGAAACCGTCGTGCGGCGGTCGGGCCGACGCGGCGGAAAACGCGAGTGAGAGGGAGGATACTCCCATTCATCGTGGATGCAAGACCCACACCCCCAAAATCTTGCGGGTCTGATAAAGTTTTTTGGCTCGGAGCGTAAGCGCTTGGCGCGAAAGCACTTGCGATTCGTGACTTGGATCGTACCCACCACGGGTGGTGTGGAAACTCTGTCCGATCACGCTTGGCCACCACGGCTTGGGGACCCTGGCTCATGCGGTCATTTTCCTCAGATTCCCGGCGTTCCCAAGTCGGGAATCGGCACCTTGGCATCCGGTTTTGGGGTTCGGATACACTCGTCCGAGGTCATTCTGAGGGACCGGCGGCGTTCGCCGGCCCGTGGGTCTCGGGGTGAGGGCGCCTAGTGGCTCCACGCCGCCCGGGACAGGCGGGTTGAAAGCGCATGCTGGTCACAGAATCCCGGCCCCCCCGCAATCTCAAGTGGTATCACGCCGGGCCCTTGCTGTTCGGCGACTGGGGCACCAGCCGGCTGTACGTGCTGGGGCTCGCGTTCTATTTCACGGGGCACGCGTCGCCTGTCTACCTGGCGGCGATGAGCCTGATCATGATCGGGGTCGCGTTCGCGTACTCCATCATCTGCCGGAACTTCACCGACGGGGGCGGCGTGTACGCGGTGGCGCGCCAGCTCTCGCCGACGCTGAGCGTCGTCGGCGCGACGCTGCTGCTGGCGGATTACATCGTGACGGCGGCGCTGAGCCTGGTGGACGGGATGCACTACTTCGGCGTGGCGCACGATGAGCACCTGCTGGTGGTGGCGCTGTGCCTGGGGTGCATCGGATTCATCGCGCTGGTGAACTGGTTCGGGGCCCGGAGCGCGGGACGGTTCGCGCTGATCATCGCGCTGGCGGCGCTGGGCACCAGCATGACGATCGGCGTGATGTGCCTGCCGTACTTTGTTGAGGGCGCCAAGGCGATCTCGCTGGAGCCGGTGCTGAAGGAGAGCTGGAGCGAGCGGTGGCATTCGCTGGTGCGGATCATCCTGGCGCTGTCGGGCGTGGAGGCGGTGGCCAACATGACCGGGCTGATGAAGCAGCCGGTCGTGAAGACGGCGCGCAAGACGATCTGGCCGGTGCTGGCCGAGGTGGTGATCCTGAACATGGTGTTCGGGATCGCGCTGACGGGCTTGCCGCGTCTGGTGGACGTGCACACGCCGGACTATGTGAAGTATGAGATGAGCGGTGGGGGAGCGGGGGCCCACGCTCAGCCGCAGGCGCACGCGCCCGGGAGCGGCCCGCCGTCGGCGGGCCCGGCGGCGCCGATTGAACCTCCGCCGGAGGTCAAGGAATACCGCGACACCGCGGTGAAGCTCCTCGCCGTCGCCTCGGGCGAGCGGTTCGGCGGCGTGTCGCTGGGGAGCCTGATGGGCTGGGTCTCCGGGATCGTGTTCGGGCTGCTGCTGCTGAGCGCGGCGAACACGGCGATCATGGCGCTGGTGTCGGTGCTGTACGCGCTGGCGGGGGACAAGGAGCTGCCGCGCCCGCTGCTGCGGCTGAACTACTCCGGCGTCCCGTGGATCGGCCTGATGATCGCCGCGGTGTGCCCGGCGCTGCTGCTGATCGTGATGAACGACGTGGCGCAGCTGGCGGACCTTTACGCGGTGGGCGTGTGCGGCGCGGTGACGATCAGCGTGCTGGGTTGCGCCTGGAACCGCAAGCTCGTGATGAAGGGCTGGGAACGGGGCGTGATGTGGGGCATCGGGCTGCTGATGGGGGGCGTCGAGCTGACGATCCTTGTGAGCAAGCCCAAGGCGACGATCTTCGCGGGGGTGCTGACCGGCGCGGTGCTGGGGACCCGGGCCGCGCTGAAGTGGCACGCGGCGCGGGTGCCGGTGCCGCTGATCGCGCCCGAGGCCGGTTGGATGTCCGAGGTGGAGCGCGAGCTGCCGAGCCTTGATCCCAGCCGCCCGAAGATCATGTACGCCGCGCGAACGCGCTACCAGGCCGAGTACGCGGTGCAGGTGGCCAAGCGGCGGAACGCGATTCTCTTCGCGCTGTTCGTGCGCACGCTGCGGGTTCTGGACGTCAAGCCCGGTTCGGGCCCCAAGCTGCGCGACGATCCCGAGGCGCTTGAAGCGCTGGGAGGCGTGACGATGCTGGCGCGCACGGCGGGTGTCACGTGCGTTCCCATTTACGTGACCACGTCCGGCGCGATCGCCGAGGAGATTCTCGATTACACGGTGACGTTCGGCTGCGACCAGTTGATCGTGGGCAAGTCGCGGCGTTCGCTGTTCTCGCGGCGCGTGGCGGGCGACGTGATCGCGGAGGTGCAGAAGCACCTGCCCGATGACGTGGCGCTGACGATCCGCGCCGCGTCGCCGGCGCTGGTCGGGTCCGACACCACCCACACCACCGGTCAACTCGATCTTGACGCCCCCGCCCCCGCCCCCGGATCCGCCCCCGGGGATGACGAAGCCGACTCGCGAATAGGGGATAAGTAGGCCGCGCCAGGGCCGCCACTCCTACACTTCGTCGGTGCATTACTGGCAGCCATCACTCCCGGAGCGCTACACCCGGGCCAAGCCCGACGATCTGGCCCGCGACATCTCGGCGCGCCGCGAGGAACTGGGCGACCGGCTCGTCATCCTCGGGCACCACTACCAGACCGACGAGATTATCCGGCACGCCGATTTCACGGGCGATTCGCTGCGGCTGTCTCAGCTGGCGGCCACCCGGGTGAAGGAGCAGGGCGCCAAATTCGTCGTGTTCTGCGGGGTGCACTTCATGGCCGAGTCGGCCGACCTGCTGGCGCCGCCGGGCACCACGGTCATCCTTCCGGACCTTTCCGCCGGCTGCTCGATGGCCGACATGGCCCAGTACGACGACGCCGTGGACGCCTGGGACGCCATCCACAAGGCCCTGAAAAAGGAGGGCTTCAAGGGGCGCGTGATCCCCATTACTTACGTGAACTCGTCGGCGGCGATCAAGGCGTTTGTGGGGTCCAACGGGGGCGCGTGCTGCACCAGCTCCAACGCCCGCGAGGTGTTCGAGTGGGCCCTGAGTGGGGGCACGGCGCCGAAGAAGCGCGGCGAGCACATCAAGGTTCTGTTTCTCCCGGACCAACACCTGGGGCGCAACACCGCCGCGGCGCACGCCATCGACGTTTCTTCCGAGACCACCGTCTACGACCCCAAGCTTGTCACACGCGGGCACCCGCTGGGGGGAACGACGCCGGAGAGCGTGGCGGCGGCCAAGGTGATCCTGTGGGCGGGCCACTGCTCGGTGCACAAGCTCTTCCGCCCCGAGCACTGCGAGCAGGTCCGCCGGGACGAGCCGGACATGACCATCCTCGTGCACCCCGAGTGCTGCAAGGAGGTGGTGGACCTGTCGGACATGACCGGCTCGACCGAGCACATCATCAAGACGATCCGCGCGGCCCCCGAGGGGTCGCGCTGGGCCGTCGGCACCGAGGTGCACCTTGTGAGTCGGCTGGCGCGCGAGGCCGAGGAGCGGGGCGTGTTCGTGCGCATCCTGTCGGATTGCCAGTGCCTGTGCACGACGATGTACCGGATCGATCAGGCGCACCTCTTGTGGGTGCTCGACAACCTGGCGGCGGGCAAGGTGGTGAACCAGGTGCGGGTGCATGATGATGCGCGAGGGCCGGCGCTTGAATCTCTGGAGCAGATGCTGTCGCTCACCAAGCGGGCGGTGGAGGCGGTGTGATGCCGGTGCCGAGGGGCGTTTTGGACGGGGGCGGGGCGATGATGCAGTCCGCAGGTGATGGGGGGCCAGGCACGACAGGCCCCGTTTCATTGGCTCGGTGTCACGGTCACCCCTTCGCGGGCGAGGGTGGGAGTTGGCGTGCTCTCCGGGGGTGCGCGGCCCAAGGCGGCCGCGACCCCCGGCTCTGTTCTTCGAGCCCTTCGGGCTGAAGACCGGGGGGTACTCGATGGCGGTTGGCGCGATGGCCACCTGACGGCGACTGTGTGGTGTGGAGCCAGCGATCACATGGCCACGCGTGCCAAGCCCATCCCCCTGCGCCACGCCGAGAGCTGGCCGAGGTGGAACGCCTCGTGCTTGACCATCAGGGTGACGACCATGTGCCCCGCCAGCGGGTGCTGGGCGCGCCAGCGCTCCAGCGGATTGGGGCTTGACAGAATCAAGTCCGTGGTCTGCTCCAAGGCCGCCTGGGTCTGATCGTGCGTTCGCAGGAACTCCTCGATCAGCGCCGCTCGTGCGAGATACTCGCTTGGATCGTCGCTCACTTCCGACTTCTGCCCGTGCCGGTGGTCCATGGGGTCTGTGAACCCATCGCCGCGCAGCAGCGCCGCGGCGATGGGGGCGTACACGATCAGGTGCGACAGGATCCACGCCGGGTGGTTGATCCGCCGTCCGGCGATGGGCTGGGCCAGCATCTGCGCGTCGGTCAGGTCGGCGACGAGGCGCAGGGCGTAGTCGCGGTTACGCCGCCAGGTGATGGCGACGGCCTCCGCGAGCAGCGGCATCGGCTGTGTTGCGCTCAACTCAATCCTCCGAGACACCCAGTTCCTTGTGGGCGGCGTCGCGGATCTTGATGAACGCCTCGAGCCTGGCCTTGGCGGCGTCGCCCTTGCCGTCGGCGACCAACTCCTCAACTTCGAGCAGCGTCTTGAGGCCCTCGTGCAGGGCCTTGCGGTAGGTCTCGGTGCGCTTGGCCTTCTCGGCGTCGTCCTTGGCGGTGACGAGCAGCTCTTTGGAAAGCGGCTGGCCCTTGGCCATCACGCAGCCGCGCTGCAGGTCGTTGACGAGCTTGAGATTCTCGGCGCGCTTGGAGGCGTCGGTGACCTGGCCCATGAGCTGCTTCATGGAGCGGCCCATGCCCTTCATGACGAATCCGACGGGTACTTCGCCGCGGACCCCGCCCCGCTCACCGGGACCGCGCTCACCCGGACCTCGCTCACCGGGGCCGCGCTCGCCCGGCCCCCCCGGCCCGCCGGGGCCGCGGG
>CAZEDW010000070.1:0-8598 GCA_964510955.1 uncultured Phycisphaeraceae bacterium | reverse complement strand
CCGAAATCCACAACCCTCCCCCCCCCCCACCGCCCCCACGCCCCCCTCACCCCCACACCCAATCCCCCCTCACATCCCCGCCCGCGCCGACGGATCAAGCAGTTGCATCACCGCGATCAGCACCGGAACGCAGTTGAGCGCCACCGCACCCGTCGCCAGCGTGCGACCCAGCGTCGCCTTCTGGCGCCCCACAAACTCGCACGCCACCAGCACGAAGAACACGGTGGCGAACTTGAACAGGGTCATCCCGGTGAAGCCGGTGTTCTCGATGTAGCGCGCCTTCTCGATCACCCACGCCGCCACCGAGTTCACCTCCACGCCGCCCAGCCGGATGATCAGCGCGGTGAGAATCACATCCATCGCGGCCAGCGCGATGTAGCCCGTGTAGGCCTTCGGGTAGAGGATCGGCTCCCGAAGCATGACGTCTAATTCCTAACTCGAACCGCCGCTGGGATCAAGACGCAGGCGGACAATCCGCCGGTAAAGGTCATCGATTTCGCCGGCGTCACGCCGCCCCTCGGCCCGATCCGAGGCCCCCCGCAGGGCCTCCCGCCATGCTTCAAACTGCATCACCGCCTGCCGAACGAACATCTCCGCACCATCGACAGTCCGAAGGCCCCGGGACCTCGCCGCCTTCAAAAACGGGGTTTCCAGGGGGTTGTAGACCGTATCCAATACGCCGGTTGCACGGCCGCAGTTTCCCAGCGCCGAGTCTGGAATCGGGCTTTCATCGGGCGCCGGCCCACCGGCCATCCCCACCGGCGTGCAGTTGACCAGGGCCTCGCAGCAGGTGCTCCCTAACTTATCCCATGGCCCCGTGACCGCCTTGCCGCCCGCCGCCGAGGTCCAATCCTCACACGCCGCCGACAAATCCGCGACCAGCCGCCGCCCGCGATCCTCGCTCCGGTTGTAGACCACCACCGTGGCGCCGGCCCGGAGCAGCCCGCACACCGCCGCCCGCGCCACGCCGCCCGCGCCGATCACCGCGACGCGCATGCCCCGGACCGACCCGATCGCGCCCTCCAGCGCCGCCACCAGCGCCGGCGCATCGGTGTTCGACACGTCGCATGAACCGTCGGCGTGCACCGTCAGCGTGTTCGCCGCCCCGCAGCGCCGGCTGATCCCGTCGATTCGCCACACGCGCGATCGGTCCTCGCTGGCCAACCGCACCAGGTGCTCCTTGTGCGGGATCGTCACGCTGGCCCCGCGGAAGTCCAGGTGCTTGTCATCCAGAAGCGCCAGCACCGTCGCCTTGAAGTGCTCCCACTCCGCCGGGATCGGCAGCGGCAGATACACCGCGTCCACTTCCGCCTGAGCGAACCCCGCGTTGTGCACGCTCGGCGACATCGAGTGCCCCACCGGCCACCCGATCACCCCGAACACGCTCGTCGCCGGACCGATGGACCGGAACCGGTACAGGTTGATCAGCTCGTCGATGGTCGGCTGCCCCGGCGCGGTCGCGGCCGTATCGCGCAGCGACGCGAACGTCAGGAACCCGCCGAACTTCGGCGCCAGCACCCGCGACATCAGCCCGAACTCGCCCATCCCCAGCGCGATCGTCGGCCTCGTCTTGTGGCGCAACAGCTCGAACAACTCCAGGTTGTCCCGCAGCGACCGGGCCCGGAACGCGATCTTGTGCACCGCCGCGGCGGGCCTCGACGCCATGTCGCCCACGACCCGCGCCAGGTTGGCCGGGCGCCCGCTGAAGTCGTGCGCCGACAAAATCAGCCCCGTGCGCAGGTCGCGCTGCTGGCGCGGGTGGTCCACCGCCAGGTCCACCTTCTGCGCCAGGTTCGCCGAGCGCGTGTAGGTGGCCAGCTCGACATCGATGTACCGCGGCGGCTGCGCCAGCGTCCCCAGATGCTCGTACAGCGCCACCCGCGCCGCGTCGTCGCCGTCGTACTGCCCGCCCTCCGACGCCGCGCGGCACGTCACGATGCACGGGAGCGGGGACTCGCGGACGAGGCGTTCACATAGAGCGATGCCCGCGCCGTCACCTTCGCCGTGGAAGAAGGAATCAACGCGGAACTCGACTAGGTCCGCGCCGAAACGCTTGGCCTCGGCGGCGTCGCTAAGACCTGCTTCAAGATGTTCTGTCAGCAGCGGCACGCAAAGAAGCGTCACATTATACTCCACAATCGCCGATCCGACGAGTCCGGGCGGCATCCAACGCGCAGCTCAGGCAGGACGCGGGACAAAGACCGAAGCCGCAGCGACCCGCTGCGCGACGGATTTTTGCGCTGCCTTGTCTGGGGGCCAGCCAATGATTGCTGCGTGTTCAGGATTGTGCTGAAGCGGGCGGGAAACGACGTCGAGTTCGCGGTGGCTCGTCTCTCGAACATCGCCTGCTTGCAAGTCTGCCCTGCCAATCAGTGTTTTCTCATTCCCCGTTTTTCGCATCAGCAAGCTGATGACATCGCTGCCCCGGTTCCAAATTGCGCCCTCATCCAAGTTCGCATGTAGCGTGACGGAGAGTTCTCGATGGGGGTACGGAACGAACGCGTCTGATTTCACAAAGCAATCTGGTCGGATCCATTCTCGTCGAACGATGAACCTCGACATCGTGCTCGAATCGGGTAGCTCCGGGGCCGCTGGCTGGTTCACCTCTCCCGCTCCACATCCTCGGCAAGACGAAGAATAACGGGGGGTATGGAGTCCAACTGTGGCTCCCTGCCATACTGGGCGCTGGTGCCAATCAGTGCGGCATAGTGCAGGCTGCCGTCAGGTGACACACTGACCGAAACAACCCGATGAGGTGACTTGTACCATTCCAACGTCAGCGAACCATCGGGTTCGGCTCCGATCGTTGGTAGGCTCATGCCCAGAGGTAGCGATCGGACAAGTCTTTCAGCGGCCGCCATCGTGTGGCGGCTCACAGGGCGCGCTTTGTCTCCGTCCCAGCCCGGAGTGTTGAGTTCCCCAGCCAGCGCGCGGACTTCATCAATTGTTGCTTCACACCCGAGGCTCTCGGACTTTTGGATCATCCGCCTGGACGCGACAAGGTGCTCATGCACAAGCAATGCGCACTCGCTTGCACCAGGGGACAATCCGGGTGAAGGAAGGGAGACCAGCATTGAAGCTACGATGCGGCTCATAGGTGCGATTCTATGACTCGTTGTGTCACCGTGGCAAAGAACAGACGGTTCTTGAGTTGCCGCATCTGACCCAATCTCTCGGTCAGCGCGACCGTGGATGGTCGGAATCGTTCCTCCGTGAAGACGTCGATGTCGACAATCAGCGCCGCGGACGGCCGGCTCGCGCTCGGCGGTTGAACAGTACGGATGAGGTTCGCAAGGTATGGAGGCATGCGGACCAGATCATGGTGCATAAATCCGGCTACCGGTGCGCCCTCCATCATTCGAGGATACCCAGCAAGAAAATCGTGGATATCCGCGTCGGTTGCCGGCAACTCAATCCGGTTAATGAAGCGAACGCCAAGCCTTGATACGTCGGCGATTCCCGCTAGTGCCGAGTGAATCGACCAGAGTCGTAACGCCTCGGTTTGAAATGTTCCCCAATCAGAATAGGGGGCGAGGTGGCTGAACCCAAACCCGTCGCGAGTAAATGTCGCGATGCGCTTCGCGGCGTCCCCTTCGGTCGTCAGCCGTATACCCGACCACGCTTCCTTCTTCTCTGCAGATTCGCCATTTACCGGTTCAGCTGCCTCGCCGATTGCGATAGCAAAGGGGACGGTGATCGACACCGCGTTGACTTGCTTGATCACCGGGTAGTCCGGTAGCTCCGCGCGCAGCCGATCAGTCACTGCCTGTCGATCCCACTGACTGGTGGCCGATGCACGCAAATCGATCACGGCCTCGATAATCGGCGCTCGGCCAAGGTGAGGGTACGAAGGCGAAGGGACTGATGTCACGGCCGACATGCTGGACTCTCAGAATTCAATACGCCGGGGAGCGACTCTTGGGACCTACTGATCGCCCTTGGCGTTTGTGGCCGAGGGGACGCCAACAGAGCCTTGAGATTCTACCCCCTAGGATGGAACCGCCTGTGCACTTCCTTCAGCCTCGGCTGGTCCACCCGCGTGTACACCTGCGTCGTGCTGATGCTCGAGTGCCCCAGCAGTTCCTGCACCACGCGCAAGTCGGCCCCGCCCACCAGCAGGTGCGTGGCGAAGGTGTGACGCATGACGTGCGGATGAACGCTCTGCAGGCCCGCGGCCCGCGCGTGCCGGGTCACGATCTGCCACACCGCCACGCGCTCCAGCGGGCGCCCCGTGCGCGAGAGGAAGATGCGGTCCAGGTCGCGCCCGTCGGGCTTGAGCAGGCGCGGGCGGCAGTCCTGGAAGTATTCGTCGAGCGACTGCTCCGCCGGCCTGCCGTACGGCACCAGCCGCTGCTTGTTGCCCTTGCCCGTCACCCGCATCACCCCCAGCGTCCGCAGCATGTCGGAGCGGCACAGCGCGCACACCTCGCTGGCGCGAAGGCCGCAGGCGTACATGGTCTCGAGCATCGCGGTGTCACGGAGCCAGATGGGGACGGCGTCGGAGTCGTCCGACTGCTCGCGGAGCCGGTCCGGCGCCTTCAGCAGGGCCCCGATGGACGGGCGGTTCAGCACCTCGGGAAGTCGCTTCCACTGGCTGGGGCGTTCGAGCTGGTCGGCGGGGTTGTCCGTCGCCCGGCGCTCGCTGGTGATCCAGCGGAAGAACATCCGGATGGTCGCCAGATGGCGCGCGATGCTGGTCGAGGCGAGCTTGTGCTCGGTGCGGAGCCGGGTGAGGTGCCCGATCAGGTCGCCGGTCGACGCGTTGGCGGGCTCCGTGACCCCGTGCTGCGACAGGTCCAGGGCCAGGTCGCGCAAATCCCGCTCGTACGCCGCCAGGGTGTTCGGGCTCAGCCCGCACTCCACGCGCAGATACGACAGGAAGGCCTCGGCCGGGTTGGCGGCTAGAACGGGCATCGGCGAGCGTGGAAGATCGGCGCTCGCGCGGGCCGGGCGTGACGCCCCCTTTTCGGCGCACGAGGTGCGCTATTCTCGGACTGCGCAGGCGGTCGAAGAGGCGCATCGCCGCACACGTTGCGCGATTCTCGGACCTTGGCAAACCGGTTCTGCTGATCGGGACCATGGACCCGTCCCCATTCCCCCTCCGGTGGTGCTCCCCGCGGCTGGCACGGCCGTTGTGTCGGGCAGGCCATGAAGCTCTCGACGCGCGACGACAAGGCCGAACCGATGGAAGCCACCGCTCGCCTTGATCGGGATCAATCCCTGCGTCATCGCGGGGCACCCGAGCTCGGATCGCTGTGCGTGGGCTCACGGCTGCTGAGCGCGGCCAGGCTGGCGGCGGCGCTGCACATGGCGCAGTTGTTGCGCGTCAGCTCAGACTCAACCGGCGCGGCGGGGCGAGACTGATCCATGCAATACGGGATGTACATCTCCGCGTCCGGCGTGTCGGCGTCGATGGCCCGGCAAGACGTGATCTCGAACAACCTGGCCAACGTGAACACCGTCGGGTTCAAGCCCGACGTGCTGGGGTTCCGGGCGAGGCTGGCCGAGCGGACGGAGAAGGGGCTCGTGTCGCTTCCTTCCAACGACCTGCTCGAGAAGCTCGGCGGCGGCGTCACGACGCTGGCCACGAAGCTCAGCATGGCGCAGGGGCCGATGGTCGAGACCGGGCGCCGGCTTGATGCCGCGATCCAGGGCAATGGGTTCTTCGTCACTCGGGCGCCGGGCGGTCAGGGTGAGTCTGGCGTTCGGCTGACGCGGGACGGGCGGATGGCGATCGGGGCCGACGGAACGCTGGTGAACGCCGCCTCGGGATTCCCGCTGCTGTCGGGCGGTTCACCGATCCGGGTGGACTCGGCGTCGGCGCTGCCGGTGGATATCGGGGCCGACGGCACGGTGCGCCAGGGCTCGTCGCGCCTGGGGAAGCTTGACGTCGCGACCGTGCCGGACCCGTCGTCGCTGATCAAGGATCGCAACGGGCTGCTCTCGCCCGGCGGGCAGTCGGTGTCCGCCGCTGACGGGCAGGTGCAGCAGGGTTTCGTCGAGCAATCCGGGGTCGACGCGGTGCGTGCGATGATCGACGTGACGGGCGCGAGCAACGCGGCCCAGTCCGGGCTGGCGATGATCTCGTACTACAGCGACATGATGAGCCGTGCGATCCAGTCGCTGGGCCGCGTCTCGTAAGGACTCTCCGCGGAGACGCGGAGGGCGCGGAGAGTGGTTTCAAGCTGGCGTTTGGATGGCATCGGCGCAGCGATCTGCACCCGGTCGATCTGGATTCGGGCAGCGCCTGCGCTGGTGGCCCGCGGATTGCGTCGGGTCTCTTGAACTCGCCGGGATCTCGGCGGCGGGCCGAGTGGCGTTCCCGCCCGTGCTCTCCCTTCAGTGATTCTCTCCACGTTTTCCGCGATCCCGCGGTGAAAACACCATGGCCATCAACGCACTGCACTCCTCGGCGTCGGGCCTTTCGGCCCTGAACACCCAGCTCGACGTGATCGCCAACAACCTGGCGAACGTGAACACCCAGGGCTTCAAGGTCAGCCGCGTGAACTTCCAGGACCTGCTCTACCAGGAGAAGGCGCACCCGGGGACGGAGAACGCGAGCGGCGACCAGCGGCCCACGGGCCTGTACGTCGGCATGGGCGTGAAGGTGTCAGGCACCCAGCTCGATTTCAGGCCGGGTCCGCCGGTGACCACCGGCAACCCGCTGGACCTGTCCATCGATGAATCCGGCGGGCAGGCGGTGAGCTTTTTCCGGGTGAAGGTCGAGACCGACCGCGCCGCCAACGGCATCGCGTTCACGCGCGCCGGCAACCTGGGTCGCAACAAGAACGGGGAGCTGGTGCTCGGGAACGACGTGGGCCGCCGGCTGGACCCCATCATCACGGTCCCGCAGGACGCCCAGTCGATTTCTGTCGCTTCCGACGGCGAGGTGACCTACACCTCGGCGGGCAGCCCCACGCCGCAGACCGCCGGGAGGGTCCAGCTCGCGGGCTTCATCAACCCCGAGGGGCTGAAGCAGATCGGCGAGAACCTGTACGCGGAGACCGACGCCTCCGGCCCGCCGGTCGACGGCAACCCCGGCGAGGGCGCGCTGGGGCTGATCCGGTCCGGGACCCTGGAGGGGAGCAACGTGGACCCGACCAGCGAGCTGGTGGAACTGATCAAGACGCAGCGGGCGTTCGAGATGAACAGCAACGTGATCCGGGCGGCGGACGACACGCTGCGGGCCGTGGCGCAGCTGCGCCGGTAAACAACCCCTGAGGGCACACCATGAGACGCGGAGCGCAAGCATGGTTGGCGGCGGTGCTGGGCGTTTGCGCCGCGGCGCAGGGCGTGCGCGGGGCGGACCTGGCGCTGCGCCCGTCGATCCGGCTGGAATCGCCGCGGGCGGTCACCGTGGGCGACGTGGTCGAGGGCGACGGCGTTCCGGGAGCGATCGCGTCGGCGGTGGTGCTCAGCGAAGAGGATGTGACGGCGATGGCGCGCCGGGGCGCCAAGGGGGTGGCGCTGGTGCGCCTGCAGGACGTGCGCTCTGCGATCAGCGACGCCGCGCTGCCGACCGCGGGGCTGGCGTTTTCCGGGTCGAGCTGCGTGGTCCGGGTGGATACGCTGGCACCGGCGCCAGCGACCGTGGCGGCGCGGGTGGGGATCGGCGAGCCGGCGCCGATCGATCTGAGCGGGCCACTGACGGTGCGGACGCGGGTCGTCCAGGCGCTGCTGGCGGCGGTCGACGTGCCGGAGTCGGACATCCGCGTGGGGTTCGATGCGCGGGACGAAGATTTCCTCAATATGCCGGAGAACAGCCGCTCGGTGGTGGCGCGACCGTTGAACTCGCCGGCGGCGGGGGGGACATCGGGGCAGGTGCTGATCGAGGCTCGCCTGATCGAGAACGGCGTGCAGTCGGCGGCGCGGACGATCCCGGCGCGGGTGCTCGTCCGCCAGAGTGTGCTGAAGCTGACGCGCGAGCTGGCCCGCAGACAGCCGGTGCCGGAGGACGGCATCGAGCGGCTGGAGCAGTGGGTTTCGCCCGGGGCGGCCAGGGGCGTGGCGGACCTGACCGCCGAGCAGGCCGTGGGGCAGCTCGCCCGGTCGCGGCTGAGTGAAGGGACGGTGCTGACGCAGGACCTGCTGGTGCCGCCGATCGTGGTGCGCCGGAACGAGACGCTGGACGTGTGGATTTACAAGGGCGGGCTCGCGGTCAAGGCGCGGGCGACGGCGCTCAAGGATGGGGCGGTGGGCGACGTCATCGGCGCCCGCCTGGACCGCCAGCGGGCGGTGTTCCAGGTGAAGATCGACGGGGAGCGGCGCGGGGTGATGGTGGAGTGAGGGGGGAGCGGGTGTGGGGGTGGTGGGGGCGTAGGGGTGATGGGGGCGTGGGGGTGAGGACAGTGCTGGAGTCCTGGCGTCCTCGGTCCTGGGGCCGCCATTTGTGGTGAGGCTCACGATGGCATGGGGTGTGCGGCGGGGGTTGGTATGAAACTCAGTGGAGCGGTCGTCGGGGTTGCTTGCTGCCTGGTTGCGCAGGAGTTGCCCGCGCAGAGTCTGTATGAGCGGCCGGTGGCCGCGCCGCCGGCACGGACGGCTCCGGCGCCGACATCGCGTCCGGCGGAAGGTCCGGGGGGCGGGCCGGGGGGCGGG
>CAZEDW010000069.1:0-9915 GCA_964510955.1 uncultured Phycisphaeraceae bacterium | reverse complement strand
GGCCGGCGAAGCGGCCGGCGCCGGCGCGGGGCAGGCCGGGCTGGTCGTCAGCCCCGAGGGCGAAGGCGGTCAGGGGACCATCCGCACCCTCGACCAGGCCGCCCCGACCGCGACCGACCCGCTGCCCGAGGGCGTCGGCGAGCCGCCCCGCGGGCTCGACGGGCGCGACCTGACGGTGGACACCCGCGCCCGTTCGCCCCTCGCCCCGCGGACCTCGCCGATTTCGCCCAAGGAAGGCGTCGTCGAGTTCTACAGCCCCGACAACCAGCTCGTCGACCTCGAAGGCGGCCCGGAAAAAAACAACGGCGCCGCCCGCGCGCTCATCATGTCCGGCGGCGTCAGCGTGCAGTACGACACCATCGGGCGCGCTCAGAGCGTGCACCTCGCCGCCCAGCGCGCCGTGGCCTTCGTGGCCCCGCGAGACGCCGCCGCCGCGACCCGCTTCTCGTCCAAGGACATCCTCGGGGTCTACCTCGAAGGCGACGTCGAGGCCACCGTCCGCAACCGCAAGCCCCAGGGCCCGACCACCGCCGCCGACCAGTACACGCTCCGCGGGTCCAAGGTCTACTACGACATCCGCAAGAACAGCGCCGTGGTGCTCGACGCGGTGTTCTGGACCTACGACGCCGAGCGCGGCATGCCGCTCTACCTCCGCGCCTCGGAAATCCGCCAGCGCTCGCTCAAGGAGTTCACCGCCCGCAAGGCCACCCTGGCCAACGTGAGCTTCGCCGAGCCGGGCTTTGCCATCGGCCTGTCGGAGGTCACCATCGCGCGGGACACCAACGCCGAGGGCCGGACCGTCAACACCTTCGACGCCCGCGACGTGGTGTTCACCGCCGGCGGCGTCCCGCTGGCCTACGTGCCCAAGGTCGCCGGCGAGTTCAAGGCCAGCCCGCTCCGCCGCATCGAGTTCGAGCGCAACGCCGGGTCCAGCGTCACGCGCACCGTGTGGGACATGTACACCATCCTCGGCCTGAACTCCCCCAGCGGCAACCGATGGGACCTCCTGGTCGACGGCTACCTCGACCGCGGGCCCGCCGTCGGCACCGACCTGCACATCGTCCGCACCGACCTGAACATCAACACCCTGGCCTACTACGTCCACGACACCGGCCGCGACCACCTCTCCAGCGGCGCCGACCGCGACCCGCCCCAGGAGAACCGCGGGCTGCTCACCGGCGACGCGCTCTGGCGCCTCGACGAGCACTGGACCCTCTTCGCCGAGGGCTCGTACATCTCCGACGCCCCCTTCATCGATTCGTTCTTCCGGCGCGACGCCCAGACCCGGCGCGAGTACGCCAACTCGCTCTACCTCCGAAGGCTCGAGGACAACGAGGCGATCACCGCCGAGCTCCGCGGCACCTTCAACGACTTCATCTCCAACCAGTACCTGCTCGAGTCGCTCGGCTACCAGCGCGAGAAGCTCCCCGAGTTCCAGTACTTCCGCGTCGGCGAGGACCTCTTCGGCGGCCTCCTCAGCTACACCGGCGAGGCCCGCTACTCCAGCGAGCGGCTCGCGTTCGATAAGGCCCGGCTCAAGGAGCACGGCTACAACACCATCTCGCGTGCCGATCAGGGTTTCGGGCTGCTCCCCGGCGACAGCCTGGCCACCATGCTCCGCGCCCGCGGCCTGGACGAGTTGACCGTCACGAAGTTCGATACCCGCCATGATTTCGAGGCCCCGCTCACCGCAGGGCCCGTCAACATCGTGCCCTTCGCCGTCGGAAGGTTTACCGGCTACGACACCGACTTCGGAAGCTTCAACGTCGGCGAGCCGCAGGACCGCGAGCGCTACTGGGGCTCGGCCGGCGTCCGCGCCGCCACCAGCCTCACCAAGACCGATTCGAGCGTCGAATCAGAGACCTTCGACATCCACGGCCTGCGCCACATCATCACCCCCAACCTCACGGCCTTCTCCAGCGGCTCCAACGTCGACCCCACGAGCCTCCCGAACTACGACGAGAACATCGAGTCCATCGCAACCGGGTCGACCGTCCGTGTCGGCGCGGTCAACACCCTGCAGACGCACCGCCCCGGCACCTCCCCCGGGACGCGCGGCACGCTCCGCTCGGTCGACCTGCTCAAGCTCGACACCAACTACGTGTGGGCCAGCGGCGACTCCGACGTCGAGTCGCCCTTCGGCCGGTTCATCGAGGCCCGCCCGGAACTGTCCAATCTGGGCCAGTACTTCAGCAACGACGCCGTGCTCCAGCTCACCGACGCCCTCGCGATCACCAGCGACATGCTGTACGACTCCGACAACAGCAGCCTGGCCCGCATCACCGGCGGGGTCCAGATCGACCACGGGTTCGGCTTCTCCACCTTCGCCGAGTACCGCGCCCTGGAGGCCATCTCCGCGCGCTACTTCGACATGGGTGCCAAGTACGAGCTCACCCGCAAGTACGCCCTCACCCTCGAGGGCGTGTACGACCTCGACCGCGACGAGTTCCAGAGCATCGGCGGGCGCCTCACCCGCCGGTTCCCCCAGTGGACCGTCGAGCTGGGCTTCCACGTCAACACCATCACCGATGAGTTCGGCGTCGGGTTTGTCTTCACCCCCGCCGGGGCCAGCGGCGCCGAACGCCGCCGGGTCTTCACCCACGAGTTCGACGACCTGCCCGTCGCCAACGATCGGCGCGACCCGGTACGCGACCGCATCGACTTCGGACCGTTCGCGGACTAGCGAGAGCCCGCTGAGGGGAGGATTCAATGGGAGCTTGGGGACCGCACCCTTTCGACAACGATGACGCTCTGGATTGGGCCAGCGAGCTGAAGACGGCGAGCGACCTCGCCCCGGTGCGTTCGGCGCTGGATGCCACGGTCGATTCCGACGAACCACTCGACGCCGATGTCGCGTCCAGGGCGCTGGCGGCCTGCGAGGTGATCGCTCGGCTCAAGGGGAACAACGGCGTGATGAACGCCTACACCGAAGCTGTGGACGAGTGGGTCAGGATGCGCCCGATGGTGCCACCTTCGGACCTCGTGCGACTCGCGCGAGACGCGATCGCGAAAGTGCTCGGCGCTCGTTCGGAGCTGCGCGAGCTGTGGGAGGAATCGGGGGGCGACGAGTGGCAGGCCGCCGTGAGAGACCTCGCGCGGCGCGTGGGCTAGCCCGATACAAAACCGCCGCGTAGAGGCATTAGGCTTTGATGTCGGTAACCTTCACGCGCATGTACCGCTGGCGATGGCCCTGCTTCTTCTTGAAGCCCTTTCGCCGCTTGTACTTCACGATGTCGATCTTGGCGTCCTTGAACTCGCGCTCCAGCACGTCGGCGACGATCTTGGCGCCCTTCAGGTAGGGGTTGCCGATGTTCGCGCCCTTGTCGCCGCTGACCATCAGCACGCGCTCAAAGGTCACGGTCTTGGCGTCGCTGGGAAGCTCGCGCAGGTCAATGATCAGGACGTCGCCGACCTTCGCCTTGAGCTGGGTGCCACTGTCTTCAAAGATCGCGTACATGAACCAAACTCCTGCTCAAAGGTCGTTGCACTTCCGCCGGGGAAGGACCCCCAGACACGGGACAAGGCCGTTCGGGACTTCCGGGCACAGGAGCCCGGGAAAGAGGGGGGAACAGTTTACCCCCCAGAGCCCGGTTTGCAAGCCGGCCCACCCGAATCCGTTTCGTCATCGATCTTGGTTAGGATAATGGAAGGGCTGGTCTCAAGCCGTGACCGCCGGCGCGTCCCAGCAGAGCTGCATCGGTGCTCCGAGGTCCTCCGCCATTTCAAGCACCTGGGCCGACGTCAGGTCCACAAAGGGCGTCTCCACCCGGATCGGTTTGCCCGCCGAGGCGCCCGGTTCCGGCGACAGCCGTCCGTCCCGCGGGCGCGGCTCTTCCAGCCCCAGCCAGCACAGCCGGTTCAGCAGGGCCGCCCGCTCGGCCGCCTCGGCCATCTCCGACATGCTCTCACCGGCAACCACGGGCCAGATCACCCGGCGGCACCCCAGGGCCTGGGCCGCCGCGATCGCCTCCAGCAGGTGCCTGCTGGTCTGGATCGAACGGCTCGCCGGCTGAGGCTCACCCGTGTGCTTCTGCGCGCTCAAGGGCTCGCCCGACGCCACGCCCCCATACCCCAGAAGCTCCGCCTGCTGGGTCACCAGCGACGCCTGGGTCTGCTCCGGCGCGCCCAGCCCCCGCAGCGGCGAGCCCGAAGGTGGCATCCACGCCACCACCTCGTGCAGCTCCGGCGCCATCAGGCACGCGACCAGCGCCGCCAGCGACCCGTCATGCACCACCAGCGTTCGATCATGCTCGTGCATCATGCATGGATTCATCGGAGGTCGCGGCCATGCGGCTCCACAGGGCCCGCGCCCGCACGCCCCATCGGGGGTATCGTCAATGCGTGAACGGAGCCCCCGCCGACGCCATCTTGTGGCTCGAGCCGTCGCAGGCTGAGTTGGCGGCCAGCGTGTGCGAGCACGCCGGGCTCCGGCCCGTCAGCGTGGGCTTCCCCGCCGGCCAGCCCGCGGCGCAGCCGGCGACCGGCAGCGCCGGAGCGCTTGCCCAGGCGCGGGTGTTCAGGGATGTCCGTCACCGCCTGGCCGAAGGCGCGGGCGAGGTGGTGCTCGTGTTCTCCCGCCTCGGTGACCAGGGCTCGCGACCGGGCACCGCGCCCAGCGTGCTCGATGACCCCGGCCTGCTCGCCGACTGCCGCAAGCGCGGGATGTCGCTGTTCTCGCTCGAGCCCTGCCCGGGATCGCTGCACGACCTGGCGGCGGGGACGGACATCTGGGAGCCCGCGGGCGAGGCCCGCATCGGCATGGTCCCGTTGCTCCGCCGGTCCGCCGTGTTCCTCGAAGCGCGGGAAGCGCTGGCGGTGATCGGGCCGGTGCGGACCATGCTGGTCAGCATGCGCTCGGCCCCCGGCTCCGGCTCGCTCGCCGCTCGACTCGTCGACGCCATGGCCGTCGTGCACGCCATGCTGGGAGTCCCCGAAAGCGTGGACTGCACCCTGGTCCCGCCAGGCTCGGTCGGCGGCATCCACCCCGCCCCCCCCGAGCTGCTCACGAGCCTGCGCGGCGATCTCACCGCCAACCTCCGCTTCGGCGGCAGCGACGGCCCACGCGCCGCTTCGCTCTCGCTCTCGGACCGCGGCCCGGAGTGGTTCCGCGGGGTGACCGTCATCGGCCAGAACGGCGGGCTTCGGCTCACCGACGCCGAGACCCAGCTGCTGGGCAACCCCGCCGAGGCCGCCGGCGCCGAGCCCCCCGCGTCCGCTCCGCGCCGCAGGGCCGATGCCTCGCGCGTGATCGCCGAGGCGATCCGCCGCGAGCGCGACCAGCGCCTCCTGTTCGAGCCGATCGACTGGGCCGGTGTGCTCTCGATGTGCGAGGCCGCCCTGCTCAGCGCGCGGACCGGCCAGGGCGAGTCGCCCTCGATGATGCTCCGCATGTCCGGCGTGGGGGGGTGAACACCCCGCCCCGGCTACCGGACCGCGTCGACCCAGTGGCGCAGCACCGGCCGGCCGGTCCGCGGCCACTCGACCGCGACAACGTCGATCCGCATCGGCACGCCCCGGAACCGCGGCTGTCTCGATAGCAGCCCCGCCAACTGCACAAGCTTGGCCCGCTTGTGCGCGTGGACGCTCGCCTCGGGCGGCGGCTGAGGCTTGCCGGGTTCGACCATGCGCGTCTTGACCTCCACCAGCACCACCGCCGCGCGATCCGGCGCCCACATCAGGAGGTCGGCTTCCCCGGCGTGCAGCCGCTTGTTCCGCGCGATCAGTCGGTAGCCCTTGCCGCGCAGGAGCTTCGCCGCGGCCCGCTCGCCGCGCCGCCCCAGCGTCGCCTCGGCGGGGTCTCCCCACCAGACGCGGGCCCACAGCACACGCCAGCGCCGGATCATTGCCCCGGCGCGTCGCCGGAAGGACGCGGGTTCGGTGCGCTTCCGGGCTGCTGCACGCGCCCCTCGCCCCAGTACCGGTCCGTCGCGAACGCGGTGATCTCCTGGGCCATCTTGTCGACGTTCGTCGCGCTCGAGCGCCGGAGCAGGTTCTCAAAGTACCGCGTCTGCTCCTCCCGGAACCGCTCGTTCTTCAGCTTGCTCTCGATGGCGAGCTGGGCCTCGTAAAACGTGACCGCGGGGGGAGACTCGATCGACTCGAGCTTGAGCCAGAACGCGCCCCCCGAACTCCCCGGCAGGTCGACCTGGCCCGACACCTGGCCAACCGACAGCCCGTGCGCCGCGTCGTTCAGCGGGCCGCCGAACAGCTCGGCCTTGGCATAGTCGCCGCGGAACTCGATCGTCTGCAGGAACCGCCCCTCCTCGGCGTCCTTGCGCCAATCGCTCTCGCGCTGCGCGACGTCAGCGAAGCTCTCGCCCGACGCCAGCGCCTTCTGCACCCGCGCGATCCGCGCCGCGTCCGACCTGGGCACCCGGATCACCCGGAACACGGCCATCTGCGGCGGACGGAACTCGTTGGGGTTGTTCTCGAAATACCGCCGGATCTCGCGCCGGCTCACCTGCACCCGCGCGAACACCATGCGCCGGAGCTGGTCCTGGATGAACGCCCGGTCGGCGATGTCGCGGGCCTTCTCGCGCAGCGTCTTGCCCTCGCTCTCCAGCAGCCGCCGGTCGGCCAGCGTCTCGGACCCGCGCGCCCCCGAGCGGAGATCCTCCTGCACCTTGGTGAAGAACGCCGCCACCCCGGGCTTCTGCTCGGGCTTCAGGCCGGTGTTGAACTCGCTGAGCAGAAGCTGGTCCCGCATCTCGTCGCGCAGCTTGTCGCGCACCGCGTTGAACGTGTCCTTGATCCAATCCGGACGCTTCATCTTGAGCGTGTTGGCCCGCAGGCGCGCGTCCATGTCCTTGAGAAAGTCCGACGCATAGATCGGCTTGCCGTTAATCTGGCCGACCACCTCATCGACCACCAGCACGCGCGACCCCGCCCCCTCAGACTGGCCGGGAGCCGAGGTGATGGAGCCGGCGGGCTCCGCAGCGCTAGAAGCCGGCGCGCCTCCGGGCGGCGCTGTCGCGCCCGACGCCGCCGCCGGGGGGGCCGGGGGGGCCGGGGGCCCGTCCAGCACCACCGCGTCGCGGATGCCCTCACTCGCCTTCTCCACAGGAATCGCCTGCGGCCGCGCCACCACCGGCGTCTCCGGCGTGGCAGCGCCGGAGGCCGCCCCGGCCCCCGACACAAAGTCCGCGGCCGTGAGGTCCCGCTTCACCCCCGCGCCGGCCCCGCCCGCCCCCGTCGAGCTGGAGCATCCCGACAACACGGCAAGTGCGCAAGCAATCCAAGCAGGGTGCACGGCGAGGCGTCGGGTGCTGTGTCCGTCCATGGGGCGCTCCAGTTGGCGGTCCGGCGATTCAAGCATCATGCTATCGGAGCGGCGGCGGCCAGTGCGGGTGTATTTGGGAGGCGGGGTCATGGGGTTGGAGGCATGGGATTCGAGTTTCGGGTCGGCTCCGGAACCTGATCGACCTCCCGGAGCCGCGCGGAGCGGCACGCTGTCTCGTGATTCCGTGCCGAATCGTGCACTCCCGCCTTCCAAAGCACACGTTCCTCATGTTCCCGAGGATCGTCGCCCCGATTCGGCACACCGCCCACACACCCCGGTCTAACACACAGTCGATACGTTGGCCTTCGGCCAGATCTGCATCGCGAGGTTGACCCAATACCGGCCAGGCCGCTCCGGCGCGCGGCTCCTCCAAGACAATGTCCAACAACTCAACGCGAGCCGCTTCAAGGAACCGGCAAGCGTGCGCCTGAATCGGCACACCAACGCCGAATCGCCGCTGGCTGCTGTCGCGCAGGAATCGGCTGGCAACTGCCAACTTCGAGGCGCCACTCGTATTCCTCATGCAATCGCTCCGGCAAGCAATTGACTGAACCCAGGGCATCGTTACGCTAACCCATGTTCGCACACCCGCACCACCCGGGGTGATCGGAGACACACCATGAAGACGCCCGCCCTTCTGCTCGGCGTAGCGGCCCTCGCCTCCTGCGCGCTCGCGCTCAGCGGCGCCGCCGCGACCATGGACTTCGATTTCCACATGTCCTATTCCGGCCAGTCCATCTCAGGCCGCCTCATCGGCCTGGCCATTGACGCCGACGGCAACGCCCACGAGGTCACGCCGACGAAAGTGCTGTTCTTCAGCGTGCCCGCCAACGTGGGGATCACCGCCAGCCCCAGCAACCCCTACGTGATGATCCCGCACATGTTCTCGCGGTCTCACCCCGTGGGGGCGTTCGAGTACAGCACCCAGCCCAACGTGCTGGGATTCAACATCACCAACCGCAGCATGTCGGGCATCTACCAGAACCTTGAGATGGTCGACGCCTCGAGCGTGGTCTACCTGTTCTTCAACTGGGGCGAAACCTATCAATACCAGGGCGGCACCGCGACCACCGGCATGTCCGCCGACGGCGAATACGACGCGTACTGGCCCTCGGTAAACACGGGGCTGTCCTTTACGGCGGTCGCGCCGCCCGCGTGCCCATCGGACGTCAACGCCGATCATGTGGTCAACACCGCCGACCTGAGCGCCCTGCTGGCGCACTTCGGCCACGCCGTGGCGCCGTTCACCCAGGGCGACGCCGACGGCGACGCGTTCATCAACACGGCGGACTTGAGCGCGATGTTGGGGAGGTTCGGGTTGGTGTGCCCGTGAGCGGGGCACGGCGGGTATTCGAATCGCTAGCCGCTCTCGCCCACATCTCGCAGAAGCCGAGTTCGCAGTTCCTTTCCGATTCGGAAACGGATGGCGACTTCCAGACGGCACAGGAGCGGTTCGACAGCATCGACCAAACCGGCACCCTTGGCTTGCCCGAGCATCGCGAGCACGCCGGTTGGCTTCAGCCCGAGACGGAGCGCCGCCTTTCTGGCGGGAAGATCGTCGAGGAGCACCAGTTCGGCGCGAACATCCAACGCCAGCGCAAGTGCATCGGTTTCCCCACGTCCAAGACTCAGGGGGCCAAGCCGCACGAGTGACTCGACGGTCGGCTGACGCACTTCGAGGCCCATGACCGCCGATACCGACAGTGGGGCCAAGTGGCGAGTATGCACCGCCAACTCAGCAACCACCGCGGGAGGGATAAGGGCCCTGCCGTATAGATGTGAGATCAGGTCGAGACGTTCTACCGCCTGCAGCGCGCGAAGCGGAGACGTATCACACACGACGATCATGCCTCAGCCGACCTTGGGCTGATTGATGATCCACCTGTCCATCTCGTATTCCTCCAGCGACGTGTGATACACCGCCAGCCCGCGATTGTAGAGCTCCTCTTCAAACTCGACCCGCTCCAGCCCGCAAAGGCGCGCCGCGTCCGACTTGGCGAGCTTCTCCGCATCAAACAACCGACAAGCAATCTCAACGAGCGCCTCGCGCTCGGTCAGGCCCGCCGACTTGAGGATGTCATCGGGAATGTGAAGGCACATGACAGGTTTATCATAGCGGGCCGAGGCGCAGGCATCGGGACGTCGTGCCGCTTGGTTGGGAGCAACGCAATGAACAGAATCGTGAAGCGGAGCACGCGTCCCCGCACAATCCCGTTTCTTCATCTTCAGGGCCGCGAAACGAAGGAGGCGGGGTCACACCGGAGGCGTCATGCCGTTCACTCTTGATCGCTTTTCCAAGCTGCGGCCTTGCCTGTTTCACCTGACGGCGACGGTCAACGTCTCGCGCATTGTTCGGGATGGGCTTCTTTGCCCTGCCTCGGCCACGCTCAAGGACGGTGGTCGGACGGAGTTGCTGCGTGAGCGCCGCGCGGAGGGTGTCGAAATCTGTGTCGGAACCGAGACCGTGCACTTGCGCGACCAACGCCCGCTGCATGGTGGGAACATGGCGCTTCAGGGAGGATGGTCGCTCGAGGACGTGATCCAGGAGCTCAATCACCGGGTGTTCTTCTGGCCCGGCACACTTAGAGCCTCTAACAGTATGGCACGGCGATTGCGGATTGCTGAGCGTGCATGGA
>CAZEDW010000068.1:0-9942 GCA_964510955.1 uncultured Phycisphaeraceae bacterium | reverse complement strand
AGCCCGCCCGCTGCGCCATATCCTCCGCCCCCATGAGCGTCACACTCATCGAGCCGGTCCTGCCCAGCCCGAGCCGCCCGCGCCCCGGCCTTGCCCCGCAACCCAAGGCCGCGCCCCCCACGGACCCGCTCCGGCGCGCCGTCGAGGCCCTGCTGGACCACCAGCACGACGACGGCCACTGGTGCGCCGAGCTCGAGGGCGACTCAATCCTCATCAGCGAGTACCTGCTGATGAAGGCCATCCTCGGCCACGACCAGCCCGCCGAGCGCCGCCCCGGCGAGCGCGAGCTGTGGGACCGGATGCTCGTCCACCTCCGCCGCCTGCGCCGGGACGACGGCACCTGGGGCCAGTACCCCGGCGCCCCCGCCGACCTCTCCGCCACCGTCAAGGCCTATTTCACGCTGAAGCTCTTCGGCGACCCCGCGGGCGATCACGTCGACACCCCGGCGATGCGCCGCACCCGCGAGGCCATCCGCGCCATGGGCGGCGCCGAGAAGATCAACACCTTCAGCATGTTCTACCTCGCCTGCCTCGGCCAGGTGAGCTGGGACGCCTGCCCCGCCATCCCGCCCGAGATCGTCCTGCTGCCGGCCTGGTCGCCGTTCCACCTGAACAAGGTGGCCGCCTGGACGCGCACGATGATCCTGCCGCTGGCGCTCTGCAGCGCCCTCCGCCCGGTCCGGCGCATCGATTCGTCGAAAGGGATCGGCGAGCTGTTCATCGATCAATCGTCACGCGACCGCATGTGCAAAGACCGCAGCCCCGGCGGGCCGCTGGAGTGGACCAACCTCTTCCTCAGCATCGACGCGGCGCTGAAGATGGCCCAGAAGCTCGGCGGGCTCCCGAAGGTCGGCCTGCGCGAGCGGGCCATCCGCGACGCCGAGCGCTGGCTGCTCGAGCGCATCGACCCCCGCACCACCGACGGTCTGGGCGCGATCTTCCCGCCGATGGTCTACATCCAGGTGGCCTTCCAGGCCATGGGCTACCCGCGCAACCACCCGGTGATCGTGAACGCCGAGCGCGAGCTCGACAGGTTCATCGTCGACGATGAGGACCACGCAAGAATCCAGCCGTGCTTCAGCCCGGTGTGGGACACCGGCATCGCGCTCTACGCGCTCACCGAGGCCGGCCTGCACTGCGGCAACGACGCGCGCGTCGCCGCCACCTGCAAGTGGCTCTGCGACCGCGAGGTGACGATGGTGGGCGATTGGGCCGCGAACCTCCGCCCCGCCGACCGCGCCGCCCTCACCGGCATGGGCCCCGGGCACGCCCACGGCGCCTGGGCGTTCGAGTACCGCAACGACTGGTACCCCGACGTCGACGACACCGCCATGGTTTGCAAGGCGCTGTGGCGGGCGTCGGTGCCCGAAGCGCCCGCCCACGCCGCCCCCATCGCCCGGCGCGCACGCGAGGCCGCCAAGCGCGGCGTCAACTGGCTGCTGGCCATGCAGAACGACGACGGCGGCTGGGCCGCCTTCGACCGCACCACCCACCGCGAGTGGATGGAGCACGTCCCCTTCGCCGACCACAACGCCATGCAGGACCCCTCCTGCGCCGACATCACCGGGCGAACGCTCGAAGCGCTGGTGACCTGTGGCGTGTCAAAGAATCACCCTGCGGTGCGCCGAGCCGTCGCCTTCCTCAAGGGACATCAGCGCCCGCAGGGCAGCTGGTGGGGGCGCTGGGGCGTCAACTTTCTCTACGGCACCTGGCAGGCGGTGGGGGGGCTGGTCGCCGTCGGCGAGTCGCCCCAATCGCCCTACCTGCACCGGACGCTCGCGTGGCTGCGCTCGGTGCAGAACCCCGACGGCGGCTTCGGCGAATCCGCCAACTCATACCTCGACGAGTCGCACATGGGCAAAGGCCCCAGCACCCCCAGCCAGACCGCCTGGGGTGTGTGCGCCATGATGTACCTCGTGGGCGCCCACGACCCCGCCGTCCGCCGCGCCGTCGAGTGGCTCCGCGAGCACCAGCTCGACAAAGACCACGCCGCCGATCAGCCCCGCCACGTGCTGCCCGACAACGCGGGCCTCTGGCGCGAGGCGTGGTTCACGGGGACCGGGTTCCCGAAGGTGTTCTACCTGAGGTACCACCACTACCGTGACTACTTCCCGGTCATGGCGTTGGCTCGATACGAGCGGCTGACGCGGGAATCTGCTCGCCCACAAACCGTCGCGCCATCGCGAGCGGTCTGAGCATCGCGCGTTTCTTCCACTGGTGGTCGTCCATGCGCCGGAGGATCGCGTCCAGCGCGCGCACCGAGTCGATGATGTTGGGTCCCTTGTTCAGCATGACGCACTCGGCCCGCTGACCCGCCGCCGCGTCGGTGATGTCGCCCCGAGAGGCCAGCCCCTTCTTCGTCAGAGATTCGAGGACCTGCGTCGCCCAGATGACCGGCATGTGGGCGCTCTCGCACAGCCAGAGGATCTCTTCCTGCACCTCGGCCAGACGCTCCCAGCCCATCTCCACCGCCAGGTCGCCGCGAGCGATCATCACGCCGCACGACTCGAACTTCATCAGCTCCAGCAGCAGCTCCGGGAGGTGGTCGAACGCGGCCCGAGTTTCGACCTTGAGCACCACGCCCAGCTTGCTAGCGCCCAGAGACTCGAGCGTCTGCCTCAGCAGCGCGACGTCTTCCCGGCGACGCGCAAAGCTCATGCCCAGCATGTCAGCGTTGGCGGCGATGAACCCCAGGTGCCGCTCGTCTTCCGCGGGCATCGAGGCGATGCGCATGTCCGTGTCGGGGAGGTTGATCCCCTTGTCCGCGCGGAGCTTCAGGCCGGTCCCCGGCACCCGCGTCATCCGCAGCACCGCCCGCGCGCCGTCGCACCCCTCCACGACCGCGGCGGCCTTGCCGTCGTCGATCATCACGCGCTGGCCGGGGCGGATGTCCGCGAGCACCTCCGGCAGCGAGAATGGGATTCGTCCCGGCTCAAGCAGCACGCCCTCGGGGTCGCGGATCTCGGGCACACCGGGCGAAGCATCGGCCGTCAGAACCAGCGTCTCGCCCACCCGGAGCAGGATGCACGATTCGGTCGCCGGCAGCGGGCCGATGGACTCGGCGCGCCCCCGGCCGCGCACGGTCAGGACGCAGCCGGGCGTGAGATACACCGTCCGGCGGCACTCCGCGAAGATGCCCTGGGGCACCGATCGAACCAGGTGCATCTCCCGCTCGGCGCCGCGGTGGTCGCGCAGGTCGAGCAGGTCGCCGGGAGACACCGTCGAGAGAAACCCCGCTGACACCGGCAGGATCGCGTCCGGGAGCAGCCCTTGCATCCGGGCCATGCCGGCGGCGAGGGCCCCGAGCTCGCGCGGGTACAGCAGCACCCGCGCGGGGCGCACGATGTTTCCCACCGCGTCCCGGAGCGGGGCCCAGCGCAGCACCTGCGGCCCCGGCCGCATGGCGCCGGTCCGGACCTTTGGACCCGGAAGGTCCATGAGAATCCGGCAGATCCGGCCGGCCCGCTGCGCTGCGCCCCGCGACAGCGCGATGAGCGACCGCCAGTGGTCGGGGGTGTCGTGCGCGCAGTTGATCCTCAGCACGTCGGCGCCGGCGTGGATCAGGCTCTCGAAGAACCCGGGCTCATCGGCGTTCTCGCCCGCTAGCGTCACCATGATCCGTGAGCGTCGCCCCGACCTGGCCGGGCCCAGCAGCGCCCGCGCGTTGGCCTCCAGGGTTGCGTGCCCGCGTTCGAGTGAAACCTCGGACAGAGGCTCGGTCTCTCCCCCCAGCCCCGCGGCCATCAGCAGCAGGTCGTGCACCTGCTCGATGGTCTGAAGCGTGTGGGCTTCGCTGCGCCCCAGCGACGACAGCCCCGCAGACGCCAGGGCGAGCTGAAGTCTGCGCCGATCCGCGGACCGCAGGGCCGCGTAGTGCACCATGTTCGCCGCGCTTGGGCGGCGCCGTTCGGGCACCGCTTCAACCTCGTGTCTGAGCTTCTCGCCGACCGAAACGACATCCGCTCGGAGCGTTCCGATCAGCTGCGCCAGTTCATGGGTTTCGCCTGTGTGCGTGGCCACGAGGTCCGTCTTGCTCCGGCCAATACTACGGGTCGGCGCGGCTGAGCGGGACACGCTTTGCGCAATCTTCACACAGCCCCAGTCTGGAACTACCCCAGTTCAAACGACCGGCTCCTCGGCGGCGCGCCGAGTCGGTCCAGGCTACGCCGAACGCGACGTCGCTACGCCGCGCTGCTCTGCACCGCCTCGCGAACCGGCTTGCCCTCCACCGAAACCCCCAAGAGCGCCAGCGGCCCGTGCGGGCGCTTTGCCTCTTCCTTCAGCTTCCGCTCCGCCTCGGCGGATTTGTTGGCGCTGAACAGCATCGCCTTGATCGTCGCCAGCATCCCACCCAGGCTCGCAAAGGTGTGGTCCACCGCGCTGGCCTCGTAGCCGCTGTGCACCATGCACTGCTGGCACTTGGGGTTGCCGCTGGCGCGCCCGAACTCGCTCCAGCGCGTTTCCTTCATGAGCCCCTCAAACGTGTCGGCGTAACCGTCCTGCAGCAGGTAGCACGGCTTCTGCCATCCGAAGATGTTGTACGTCGGCATGCCCCACGGCGTGCACTCGTACTCGCGCTTGCCCATCAGGAACTCAAGAAACAACGGCGACTGGTTGAACACCCACCGCTTCTTGCGGTTCGACAGGATCATCCCGAACAGGTCGTTGGTCTTCTTGCGCTCCGCGAGGAAGTGCCGCTGATCCGGCGCCTTGGGATAGGCGTACCCGGGCGACACCATCATCCCCTCGACGCCAAGGTCCATCATCTCATCGAAGAACCCGCGGACCGAGTTAGGGTCGGCCCCGTCGAACAGCGTCGTGTTCGTCGTGACCCGGAACCCCATCTTCACCGCCAGCTCAATGCCCGCGCGGGCCGTCTGAAACGTCCCCTCGCGGCACACCGCGAAGTCGTGGTGTTCCTCCTGCCCGTCCATGTGGACGCTGAACGTCAGGTACTTGCTGGGCTTGAACACGCCCTCCTCGAGGCGCTGCTTCAGCAGCAGCGCATTGGTGCACAGGTAGATGTACTTCCGGCGCGCCACCAGCTCCCGCACGATCTCGCCGATCTTGGGGTGCAGCAGCGGCTCGCCGCCCGGGATCGAGACCATCGGGGCGCCGCACTCCTCCACCGCCTTCACGCACTCCTCGACGCTCAGCTCGCGCTTGAGGATGTGGGCCGGGTACTGGATCTTGCCGCACCCGGCGCACGCCAGGTTGCACCGCAGCAGGGGCTCGAGCATGAGCACCAGCGGGTAGCGCCGGTTGCCGCGCAGGCGCTGGCCCAGCACGTAGGTTGCGACGGTCCACATCTGGCTGATCGGTACGCCCATGCAGGTTCCCAAGGGGTGCGGAGAGAGGGGCGGATGGTAGCGGGCAGGGCCGTGCGCGGCGCTGAGCCTGGACCGGATGCCGGGGTGCTGACGGCACGGGACGGGTCTGGCCGATGAAACGCCAGTCCATGCGCCTCCTCGCCCTCGTCCCCCCCGGCACCAACTCTCGCAGCCAGTTCATCGAGCTGCTGCGCGGCGCCACGCTCGCCGGGCACACGGTGGTCATCGAGGACGTCGCGCTCTTCATGGCCGAGGTGCAGAAACGCCACGCCGCGGGCGCCCCCATCGACCAGACCCGCACGCTCTACGCGCGGTACCTCGAGGGCATGGTGCGCGAGCACCGCATCGACGCGGTCATCACAATCTGGATCGACCCCCTCACGCTGCTGCCCATCGTGCCCAACACCGGGCGCGAATCGTCCTTCCTTGAGGTCCTCGGGATACGCTGCTTCCACTGGTGGCTCGACGCCCCCTTCTGGGCCTACGCCGGTCGGGCGCTGGGCGCCTTCGCCAACGGGCGATTCACCGGCGTGACCCACACCCACGTCATCAACAACCCCGGCACCGCCGACGAGATGCGCCGTGTGCTCGCCCTGCGGGCGGTCGTCGCGCAGCCCTACGGCGTCGATCCGGCTTCGTTCCGCCCCTGGCCCCTCGAGCGCGAGTACGACCTCGCCGTGAACGCCGGCCCCGGCGACCCGCCGCCCACCCCGACCATGCTCCGCGAGCTGGACCGCGACGAGCCCGACACCGCGGCGATCCGCCAAGACCTGGCCGCCCGGGCCCTGCCCGCCGTTCGTGCCGCGATCGAGCCGGCGTTCGGCGCCGCCGCATCCCAGATTGCCGAGCGCTGGGTGCAAGAGCAGGTGAACGACCCCGACCGCCCCATGCTCGCCAAGTTCGACGCGGCCTGTGGCGCCGACGCGCCGGACCGAACCGCGCTAACAGCGCAACCCCAGGCCTGGGCCACCGCCACCGCCGCCCTGCGCACCATCGACAACTGGCAGCGAGCCTTCACCGCCGCGTACCTGTCGCGCCGCTTCCGCACGCTCATCATCGGGCCGGTCGACTGGGACAGGTCGGGCTGGCCCATCACGGGCGACCGCACCGGGCCGGTGCTCTACCACGAGCTCGCCGTCGCCTACAGCCGCTGCCGGCTAGGACTCAACGTCATGCGCTACCAGGACGACGTGGGCCTGAACCCCAAGGCGCTCGAGGTGGCGGCGTCCGGAACCGTCCTGCTGCAGCGCTGGCGGGCCGGGTTCGACGACACATTCGCCGACGGGCGTGAGGCCGTCTCGTTCCGGTCACCTCAGGAAGCTGCCCGCCACGCCCGGGAACTTCTCGCCCACCCAGACCGCCTGGCGGCCGTGTCGGCGGCGGGCCGGACGCGCGTCCTTGCTGAACACACATGGTGCCACAAGGCACGGCATTTGTTCGGGGCCGGTGAACGTGAACCCGGCTAACGACCGAGCCGTATCACCAGGGGTTACCGCAGAGAGAATGAACTACTACACCCAGAGCACCGACGAGCAGCTCGTCGCCGAGTACCGATCCGGCGATGCGCTCGCGTTCCGCGCTCTGGTCGAGCGCTACCACGACCCCCTCATGCGGTTCCTCTGCCGCCTGACCGGGCAGCGCCAGCTCGCCGAAGACGTGTTCCAGGACGCGTTTCTCCAGGTGCACCAGTCGCTCGCCGGCTTCGATGAGTCGCGCCGCTTCAAGCCGTGGTTGTTCACCATCGCCGCCAACAAGGGCCGCGATGCGCTGCGCCGCGTGGGACGGCGCCCGGCCGTGTCGCTGTCGGCGAGCGTCGGGTCCGAGGACGACTCCTCCACGTTCGTGGACCTGATGCAGATCGACATCCCGCCGGCGCACACGCGGATGCAGCAGGCCGAGCAGAGCCAGATGGTGCAGCGCGCCCTCGACCGGCTCTCGCCGCGTCTGAAGGAAGTGCTGCTCCTGTCGTATTTCCAGAAGCTCAGCTACGCCCAGCTGGCCGACATGCTGGGAATCCCGCTCGGCACCGTGAAAAGCCGCCTGCACGCCGCCGTCGCGTCGTTCGCGCAGGCGTGGCAGGCCGAGGTCGACCTGGCCGATTCCGCCGAGTCCGGGAATCGGGCCCGTTTCCGCGGCGAGCCGCAGGGCGGGTCTCAGAACTCGCCACCAGACCCCGCCTGAACTTTGTAGCCCAGACCGGCGTACCACCATTCCCTGGGAGATCGAACTCGCTCGTCCGATGAGTCCTGACCCCGAACAACCCCGCACTCGCTTCACGCTCGACGCCGCCGGCGCCGAAGCCGTGGACGCCCTCCTCGACGCCGATGCCCACGGTCGGGGTCATGCCCGCTTCACCGCGCTCGGCGGCAAGGTCTCCGCGCTGCTCGGGCTGCTGGAGAGCGTCCCCGCCGCCGAGTCGCAGCAGGACCGCCAGCTCCTGATCGACGTCACGCTGGCCCGCGTGGCCCGTTGCCGCGACAGCGAGGTGGCCGGCACCATCGGCGCCCTCGAAGAGTCCGGGCCGCGCCTCGATGACCGCACCAGCCACGAGCTTGACCGGCTCGTCTCGTCGGGCTGGGAGCGCCCCGCCCCCGGCTCGCTCGCCAACCTTCTCGCCACTCTCGACGCGACGCCGGGCGAACCCGCCGGATCGTCCAGGCCGCGCCTGATCGAAGCCACCCTCGCCAAAGTGCAGCAGGCCATCGACGGCGCCACCCTGCGGATGCGCCTCCCCGCCGATGAGTTCGCCGTCCGCCCCCGCTCGCGTGTCCGCCTGTGGGACGTGGTCGCGGCGGCGGCGTGCGTCGCGCTCGTTTCGGCCATCATCGCGCCCATGCTCGCGGGCCTGCGGGCCAGCTCCATCGAATCCCAGTGCGCCATGAACATGGGGCGCGCCGGCCTGGGCTTCTCGCTCTTCGCCAACGACCACCAGGGCGCCCTCCCCAGCGTCGAATCCTTCGAGCGCAAACGCGAGGTCGTGCTCCACGTCACCCCCCGCGCCGTCTGGTGGACCGTCGGCCAGCCCGCCCAGTCGCACTCGGCCAACCTCTACACGCTGGTGCGCGGCGGCTACGCCTCACCCGCCGACCTCGCCTGCCCCGGCAACCAGCACGCCGACACCGAGCTCGCCCCCTCCGCCGAAGACTGGAGCACCCCCGAAAGCGTCTCCTACGGCTACCAGCTTTTCGCCAGCAACCAGCCCCGCTGGTTCAGCGGCGAGACCTCGCTCGTGCTCGCCGACAAGTCGCCCGTGATCGAACGCGCCCGGCGCGGCGAATCCGTCGACGCCACCCGCTCATCGCCCAACCACGCCGCGCGTGGCCAGAACACGCTCTGGAACGACGGCGCCGTCCGGTTCCTCCAGCACCCCGTCACAGACCGCGGCGACAACATCTGGCTCCCCAAGCCGCTCGAGCGCCTCCCCGCGCCCACCCTCAAAGGCGACGAGCGCCCCGCAAGCACCACCGACGCGTTCATCGGGTCGTAAGGTGCTCCGGTCCGCGAGCTGAACGGTGATCCCGTGAGCTGTGCGGCGATTCCGTGAGCTGTGAGGTGACTTCGTGAGTTGAGCGGTGATCAAGTCAAGAACGTTCGGCGCGCGAAGGGCGTGAGGCCGACGCCCGGAGGGCGGACAGTGACTTGCCGTGGGCGTCAGCCCACGGAAAGCGGGGTTGAACATACAAGGCCCGGAGGGCCGGCACGTCGCTCGCGGCGTGCCCGCCGTTCGGACCTCATCTCGATGCTTTCCCGGGGCCCGTGACGCCCACCCGCATCATGCGGTTAGGGGCTTCATCCTCCGCCCCGTCCCTGCCTCCGCGTTCCCGCATCACTGCATCGGCGATCCATCCGCGTTCTTCAGCACATCCACCTGCTTGGGAACCAGGATGTTCACCTTGGCGCTGGGGTCATAGGGCCCATCACCCTTGACGCCGACGATCATCCCCAGCTTCAGCTCCAGTTGTTGCCCCTGCTCGGGCGTCAGGTACGCCAAGGTGCGTCCGGCGTTGGTGTCCACGCTCTGCACGCGGTACAGCAGCGGCAGGCGCTGGCCGTCGTACATGCCGCTGGTCACCAGCCGACCCACCACCAGGTACTCCTTGCTCTTCTGAATCTTCTCGATCCCCGAGTTGATGTTGCCCATCACCTTGTCGGCCTGGGCGCGGAGTTCCGCGATCTTGCGGCTCTTTTCCTGCAGTTCGACGCGGAGTTTCAGCAGGTCGATCCGGTTGCTCACGTAGACGTTGGTGCGGGCATTGGCGGGGTCGCTGCCGAGCTCATCCTTGTACTTCTGGTACTCGCCGATCAGCGGCTCGATCTCCGCCCCGTCGATCGGCTGCGCCGCCACCACCCTGTAGGCGTCGTCGAGCTGCGCCAGCTTGTGCTTCTGGGCCGCCATCTTCTCGGCGATCTGCTTGGCCTTGATCTCCTCGGGCGAGGGCTCGCGCGGCTTGGCAGGCTCGGCGGGCGTCTCGGCGCCCGGCTGCGGCTCGCCCGTCGTGACGGTGGGCGGGACCGTTCCGTCCGCCGCCGGCGCGGGAGTGCCCGCGGGCGCCGTCGTCGGAGCGGCGCCGGAGATCGGAAGAGCACACGTTGAACTCCAGTCACCAGATCA
>CAZEDW010000067.1:0-11483 GCA_964510955.1 uncultured Phycisphaeraceae bacterium | reverse complement strand
GAGATCATCGGCGAGCGGATCCGCGACAAGATCGCCGCCCAGAAGCGCCGGGGCAAGTGGGCGGGCGGCGTGCCCATCCTGGGCTACGACGTCGATCGGTCCGGCAGCAGTCCTCGCCTGGTGGTCAACCCGCGCGAGGCGGCCAAGGTCCGCGCGATCTTTCAGATGTACCTCGACAAGGGCTCGCTCCAGCGGACGGTGACCGAGCTGCGGCACCGCGAATGGAAGAACAAGCGCCGGCTGACCAAGAAGGGAGAAAGCGTCGGCGGCCAGCCCTTCAACACGGGCACGCTCCACGTTCTTCTGACCAATCCGCTCCTGACGGGCAAGATCGTCCACCGGGGCAACACGTATGACGGTGAGCACGAGGCCATCGTCGACCCTGCCTTGTTCGAGCGGGTGCGCCAGCAGCTCCTGGAGAACGGCCGGACCGGTGGCGTCGAGATGCGCAACAAGTACGGGGCCCTACTGCGCGGGCTCATCCGGTGCAAGAAGTGCGACTGCGCGATGATCCACACGTTTTATGGCAAAGGGAACAAGCAGTACCGCTACTACCGGTGCTTGCAGGCCATCAAGAACGGGGCGCACACCTGCGAGGCGTCGTCGCTGCCGGGGCTGGAGATCGAGAAGCTCGTCGTCGATGAAATCCGCACGCTCGGCAACGACCGAGCGTTGCTGGACCGCATCCTGGCCGAGGCCCAAGTCAACACAGAGAAGGAACGCACGGCGCTCAACACCGAGCGGGCGTCCATCCACGCCTCGCTTGGCCGCATGGAAAAGGAGCTTCGGGAACTCGTCGCGGACAAGAGCGGGAACGCGGCTACCACCGCCCGGCTGGCCAGCGCACACGAGCAGGTCAGCGGCGCTCGGAGCCGCCTCGCGGAGATCGAGACCCGGCTCGGCGTGCTGGGGGCCAAGGCAATCAACCGCGAGGAGGCCAGGCGAGCACTCAACGAGTTTGACGGCGTCTGGTCCCAACTGTCGCCCCGCGAGCAGGGCCGGGTGCTGAAGTTGCTCTTCTCGAAGATCGAGTACGACGCGGAGAACGCCACCGTCGCGGTGACATTCCGAGCGACCGGCATCGCAGCCCTGTGCACTCGCCGACTGGAGGAAGCCGCGTGACCACCGTAGTTCGGACCATCCATATCACCCGCAAGGCCCGCCGCAAGCGCGTCGTTCTTGGCCCCGACGCCCCCAAGCCCGAACTGCCGGGCCGTGTGCCCCGGGTGGCCCGTCTCATGGCGTTGGCGATCAAGTACGACCGGCTCCTCCGCAAGGGAGTAGTCGCGGACATGTCTGAGCTCGCCCGGTTGTGCCAGGTCACGCAGCCGCGGATGACGCAGATCATGAACCTGTTGCACCTTGCGCCGGATATTCAGGAACAGATCCTTGACCTTCCGCCTGCGCTCAAAGGCCGTGACGTAGTTACCGAGCGGGACCTGCGCCCAATCGCGGCAGTGACTTCATGGACGCGGCAGCGTTCGGCGTGGGCGCGCCGCTGCGGGTCGACTCTCCGAGATGCATCAGGCCGCCGCACGTGACCCGTCAAGCGACACCAAGAAACTCGTTGAGACGTTTGGCGATAAGCTCCCTGCGGCGCTGGAGGAACTGCTTGTAGCACTCCACTCGAAGCAAGGGCTGATCGGTTGGAATGCACTGCGCGTCGAAAGCCGCTCTGCCGGAGTCGGCCAGAATCGCGGGGAAGTAGTCCGAAGGTGGTTTGTCGCTGATCTGTCGGTTCGTCTTTCCCGCGATAAAGCAGAGGTTTGCGATATCGTCCGCCTCGCGGGGTGTGAAGGTCTTCTTGAGGATGGCCTTGGCGAACAGATGATGGAACTGAAGTCGATGCTGCGCTCCGGAGTGATCGAGCGCGATCGCTACTTGGGACTTCCAATCCTTCGCGCCCGAATCCCGGAATGCCAGGAACATCGTCTTGAACAGCGCACTCCGCTGGTTACGCCCCTCGAGCTCCTCCGGAACGATGTCGAGACGCCCTGTTTGCTGCCTGAGACGATCAATCAGGTCGGTCACGGTGCCACCCGTCCGCAGCATGGCGAGGTCTTGGTCGAGAATGGTCTCGCTGGACCCTCGGGAATAGCGCCCCTTCGCGTTCGCGAGCAGCAGCCAGTGACGGAGCTGCTTCGCCTCCTCTGCGGCAATCACGTAGTTGCGCTGATGTCCAAAGTACGCGATGGCGATCAAGATGAACGTCGATGACAACAACGCGGGACTGTCGATGCCGGCATTGCTCTTCACGAAGTTCAGCGCGAACTCCATTCCGCGACAGGCCTGCGACCAGCCCGACTTCAGTTCGTCGACGGGCAAGTTGCCGACGGTCAGGAACCTGGACTGGCCCGTGGAGAACGACACGAGCGCCTTCAAGTGGAGCCCCAGCTCAAGTTCGAAGCCCTTCTTCGTGCACTGCTCCTGGAAGGCCTCGAACGTCTTCAGTGAGTTCTTCCACTTGGCCGTGATCTGCGCGAGCGCGAGATCCGAGCTTCGGAGCTTTGCGCCGAGCGAGTTGACGCGCACGAAGATCTCGGTGACCTCCTCATAGGACAGTGACCGCTCCAAAACATCCATGCGATAGACATACTTCTTGATGCCACGGAGCCGCGCCAGCCGCTGGCTGTACTTCTTGAATCGCGGGTCACTGACCTTCTCGATGCCCGCACGCTCCAGGAACGGAGCGTCTTCGTCCTTCTTGAAGACCTCAGTCACCTTCACCCATGTGGGCATCTGCTCGAGCTTGCGGCTGGCAACGACAAACGTCATCCGCTGAAAGCGTCGGTGCAGCTCATCTTCGCTTGAGTCCGCTTCATCATCGCTGTCGACCGGGAAGAGATCGTCGTCGTCGTCATCCTCCGCGCCATCTTCGTCCACCTCTGTGACCACCGACAGGTGATCGGGGTGCTCAAGGTTGAACAGAAGCTCCACGGGCCGCTTGCGGCCCCTCACCTTCACGGGTTCGCCGCGGATGACTGCCGAAAGTGAGGTCAGTCGCTGTTGACCATCGAGCAGAAGACGGGTGCTCTTGTAGGGGTTCGCCTGCTGCGACACCGCCATGTCCTGAAGTGGCACGGCTTCGTCCGTCTCCCAGAGCAGAATCGCACCGGACGGATAGCCCCTGTAGAGCGAGTCGAGAAGATCGCGGACGCGCGTGGACCGCCACACGTATCGACGCTGCATCTCAGGCAGGCGAAGCTCGCCACGCTCGATCATGCCTACCAGTTCATCGACAGTTGCTTCCGCCTTCGCCATGTCATCACCTTCTCTTGGTCTGCACGGGACGAGCTTGCGAGGTGGCCCTAGTAGTACTCTTTGATATACCCATAGGCCCGCTCGAACAGCCCATTGTCCTGGTGCAGTTTGTACTTGAAGAGCGTCTTGCGCAGGGCGATCTTCACCTCGCGCTCGCCCGCGTGCGTGTTCTGCCAGCCGTCGAACCGCACGGCACGCACGATCTCGTCAATGTCGTCCACGACGCGCTTCACCATGACCGGCGTACTGCCGTTCTTCGCCTCCTCGAACAACTGCGTCAGCGCCGCCTTGCCGCGATCGATCTCTTCCGCGGCAGGCGTCTCTCGCTCCAACCGGACGACATCCTTGGCCAGGTCGAGAAGCGCCTTGAGGAAGTCGATGCTGACCAGCAGCCCCTGCTCGTGCCGGTTCTTGAGGTCCTCCAGCCGTTCGGCGAGCGCCTTGTACTTTGGGTTACCCGAGTGCTTGCGGAGGCGGGCCGTCAGCTTGATGCTGATCTCCCGGCCCTTCTTCTCTGGATCGGAGTCGCCCAAGACCGCCTGGAGCAGGTCCGCATCCAGCACGAGCGTGTCGAGGTCGTCACGCACGGCATCGACGTGGACGTTCTGGTGGATGAGCTCAATCGTCTTCGCGCCCAAGCGATGCCACAGCAGGCGGCCCGTGCCCGTCGAGGGCTTCAGCGATTCGTACACTTGCACGAGCCAGCGGAAGTCCTTCTCGTACTGAGTGAGCACAGGGTCGGGTGACACCGCTTCCCAGATCTTCGAGAGCACGCTGAAGTCCGCCGCGAAAGCATCCCGCGCCGTGTTGTTCGGCAGGCACTCCTGCGCCGCGATAAGGCCCTCGTACCCCTGCAACGTGCGGTCGCACCCGGCGAAATAGGCCAGGCACTTCTGCATGGCGGCGGGCAGCTTGCCGACCAGCTCGGCGATGTTCGAGACGGCCTTGCGCACGCCCTTCTCGTCGAACTGCAGCGCCTGGGCCACGTCGTCGAAGATGCCGAGGTAGTCCACGATCAGGCCGTGCGTCTTCTCCTCGGTGTACGGGCGGTTCACGCGGCAGATGGCCTGCAGCAGCGTGTGGTCGCGCAGCGGCTTGTCCAGGTACATCGTCTGGAGGATCGGCGCGTCGAAACCCGTGAGCAGCTTCGACGTGACGATCAGGATCTTCAGCGGGTCCTTCGGGTCGCGGAAGCGGTCGAGGAGCTTTTCCTCGGCATCGCGGTCTCGCTTGTACGCCTCGTACTCGGTCTCCCCGGAGTTCACGGACATGACGATGTCCGACACTTCCGGCGGCAGGTGCTTGTCCAGCTCCTTCTTGTAGAGCACGCAGCTCTCGCGGTCGAAGGTCACCACCTGCGCTCCAAAGCCGTTCGGGGCGACCTTCTCCTGGAAGTGCTGGGCTATGTCGGCACAGATGGCGGCAATGCGTGCCGGGGCCTTCACCAGCACCGCCATCTTCGCGGCGGCCTTGCCGAGCTTGTCGCGGTCATCGTCCGTCAGACCAGCGGTCAGCTCCTTGTACGCCTCCTCGATGGCCTTCTGGTCGATGTGAAGGTTGACAAGGCGTGGCTCGAAGTGCAGGGGCTTGGTCGCGCCGTCGCGGAGCGAGTCGTCCAGCCCGTACCGGCTCATGTAGCCGTTCTCGTCTTCGTCCGCGCCGAATGCGTAGAACGTGTTCCGGTCGGCCCGGTTGATCGGCGTGCCGGTGAGACCGAAGAGGAACGCGTTGGGCAGCGCGTCCCGCATCTTGCGCCCGAGGTCACCCTCCTGCGTGCGGTGGGCCTCATCGACCATGACGATGATGTTGTCCCGCTTGTTCAGGACGCCGTCGGCCTCGGCGAACTTGTGGATGGTCGTGATGATGACCTTCCGGGTGTCTTTGGCCAGCAGGTCCTGAAGCTCCTTGCGGCTCTCGGTGCGGACGAGGTTTGCCATGTCCGCGGCGTAGAACGTGCCGCTGATCTGGCTGTCCAGGTCGATGCGGTCCACCACCACGAGCACCGTCGGGTTCTTCAGCGCCGGATGCAGGCGGAGCTTGCGGGCGGCAAAGAGCATGAGCAGCGACTTGCCCGAACCCTGGAAATGCCAGATCAGGCCCTTGCGGGGCTTGCCTGCGATGACGCGGTCGACGATCTTGTTCACGCCGTCGACCTGCTGGTAGCGCGCGATGATCTTGATCCGCTGCTTGCCCTTGTGCGTGGCGTAGGCCGTGAAGCTCGTGAGCATGTCCAGCACCATGCCCGGGCGGAGCATGGACGTGACCGCCTTCTCGACCTGCTCCATCGAGGGCAGCGTGTCTTCATCTTCCAGCCGCCACGGTCCCCACATCTCCACCGGCATGCGGACGGAGCCGTAGCGGTACTCCTTGCCCTCCGTCGCGACGGAGAAGACGTTGGGCACGAAGAGCTCGGGGACGTTCTTCTCGTAGTCCTCGTTGATCTGCAGCGCCCCGTCGAGCCAGCTCTCGCTGGATCGCACCGGGGTCTTGGCCTCGATGATCACCAGCGGCATGCCGTTGACAAGCAGAACGATGTCGGCACGCTTCTCCGTCTTGCCCGCGCGGAAGGTGAACTGCTGGGTGACGACGAAGCGGTTGTTCTTGAGGGTGTCGAAGTCGATCAGGCGGATGGTGACGTGCTCGCCGTTCTCGCCGAAGGGCATCGTCCGATCGCCCAAGAGCCACGCGGCGAACTCCTCATTGGCCTTGACAAGCCCCGTGTCCCGGACGGTCATGATGGCAGCACGGAGGCGATAGATCACCTCGTCCGCTCGCTCCGGGCGCTCGGCGATCGTCGGATTCAGGCGAAGAAGTGCCTCGCGGAGATGTGACTCGACGATGACGTCCTGCTGCTGACGAGGAAGCGTGTCGCGGTCAACAAACGTCCAGCCGATCGACTTGAGCAGGTCGCGGACGAAGGCCTCGACGGTATTGGATTCGTTGAAGCCCATCAGCGTGCCTCCCTCATCAGCGACTCCAGTACGTTGCGCGTGAGGTCCGCTGCCCGCTGTCGACGGACCGAGGCCGCAGCCATCGCTTTACGGATCGCTACGACTTCCTGCACCAGCTCTGCCTGAAGCGAGGACTCAACGAGCGGGATCTGGATGCGCCGAAGCTCTCCGATGTTAATCCCTTGCACCGCGAGCCCAGTGGTGAAAGTCGCGATCTGGCGCTGAACGTACGACGACTCGAGCATCGCTCGCACATAGTCCACATTGACACCAGGTCGAATCGAAAGGCGAGCGGTATCTTGCGTAATGTTCGCCCCGTCAAGCATGTCGGGCACGCGCGCGAGACGCCCGATGGTGCCACGAATCGAGATCAGTAGATCACCAGCCCTCAATCGTGAGCGACGAAACTCCTCGTCCATCTTGGGGTCCGTGAGCAGCAAATCGTTCGTGATAATGTGACCGTTCGGATAGTCCTTCACCTTGATCACCGGTACGCCGCCCTTGAATCCGGTTCCTGGCATCAGGATGCCGTAGCAAATTGGGCGATCTGGAGCCACCAGTTCATCAAGCGGTCGAAGTTGCCGCGAGCGCACACCCCGCTGAGCAGTTGCATCGATAGCCGAGCGAAGAAGCACTTCAACAGAAGTCAGCAACGCAGCACTAGTATCGGCGGCGGTCCGTGCGGCACGAAGGCTGATCGCGATCCGCCGCTGCTCCTCGATCGGCGGCAGTGCGAACTCAAATGTGGCAAGGCTCTCCCAATTGGTCCGTGGCGACAGCGAGCCCGCCGAGGTACCAACCGCGTGCTCGAAGAACGCATCGGTCTGACAGATGAAGGGGAGGAGTTCGGAGAGCAGCGCGTCGCCCTTGGACTCCAACACGTAGATATCGCCCGAACACACACCACTGAAATCGGCAACGGCGACTTTGCGCTGGTACGCGCGGCGCTTGCCGAAGAGCACCTGTCCGGGGCGGAACACGTTCGTGAAGGTGACGCCGTCGGCGAGATCGCCCCAGCGGCGGACCTTGAGCTCGCCCGGGTCGAGATGCTCAAGACCGATGTACCGCTCGAAGCCGTCTGCCTCCGGATCGCTGGACCGCTCGGTGCAGAGTCGCACCACGTCGCCGAATGCGACCTTGGTCCACGCTGCGGTTCTCTTGGGAGACTTCACCTCAGGCATCGCCGGCCTCCTCGGCGACGACGCCGTCGAGCATGTCAGCGAGCGCATCCATCTGCAACCAGAACTCGCGGCCGCCCTGATCGAACTCGTCCCACGCTTCCGCGAGGGTGGACCCCGGCCCATTCGCCGCTGCGGATTTTGGACGGCTCACGTACAGCGGGAGCGAGAGCTTCGCGTCGTTGGCCAGCATCGCGGGCAGCGTGGCCAAGGCCGCCAAGCCGGGCTCGTCGGCGAAGGTCTGGTAGGCCTTGAGGATCCGCTGCTGGTGTTCGGTGCGAAGGAAACTCTGTGCTCGCTCGCGGGCAATCTCCTCCACGGCGTCAATGAACAGGATCTTGCCCTTGCGGGCTTTGGGCTTCTGGCTGCGGCAGATGACGACGCACGCCTCCATCGGCGAGTTGTAGAACAGGCCGGGGCCGAGTCCCAGGACGCACTCGATGAGGTCGGACTCGACGAGCTTGCGCCGCATGTCGGCTTCTTCGTTGCGGAAGAGCACGCCGTGCGGGAAAAGCACGGCGCAGCGGCCCTTCTTCGGGTCCATGCTCCGCAGGATGTGCTGGAAGAAGGCGTAGTCGGCGCGGCCCTGCGGGGGCGTGCCGAGGAAGTTGCGGTCCCACGGGTCGCTCTCCCAGGCGGAGCGGTTCCACTTCTTGATGGAGTAGGGCGGGTTGGCGAGAACCACGTCGAACGTTCGGAGGCGGTCGCCCTCGGCGAAAGCCGGCGCGGCGAGCGTGTTGCCCGCGGCGACGTGGAAGTCCGACACGCCGTGCAGGACGAGGTTCATCCGCGCGATCGCGGCGGTGATGGTGATGAGCTCCTGCCCGTAGAGGCCCATCGTGCGGGTGTCGCCGCCGCGGCGCTTCACCTCGGCCAGGCATGAAATGAGCATGCCGCCCGTGCCGCAGGTGGGGTCATAGACCGACTCGCCCGCCTTGGGTTCCAGCATCTGGGCCATGAGATGGACAAGCGTGCGGTTGGTGTAGAACTCCTGGGCTGTGTGGCCCGAGTCGTCGGCAAACTGCTTGATGAGGTACTCGTAGCCGTTGCCGAGCTCGTCCTCGGGGACGTTGGCCAAGCTGAGCGTGTGCTTGGAGAAGTGCTCGATGAGGTTCTTGAGCGTGGCGTCGGGGAGCTGGGCCTTGTCGGTCCACGGGGCGTTGCCGAAGACGCCTTGGAGACGCTCGGGGTTGGCGGACTCGATCGCCTGGAAGGCGTTCAGGAGAGCGCGCCCAACGTCTTTGGGCGCGGTGCGGACGTCCTTCCAGTGAGCGCCAGCGGGGATGGCGAAACGGTCGTTCGCGGTGGCGGTGGCGTACTTCGCGTCCTTGGTCTCGGCGAAGGCCTGCTGATAGTCCTCGTCCCACACGTCGCTCAGGCGCTTGAAGAACAGCAGTGGGAAGATGTACTGCTTGTAGTCACTGGCATCGACGAGGCCGCGGAGGAGCGTGGCCGCGCCCCAGAGGTAGGACTCGAGTTCTTTTTGTGTCAGTCCTGATGAGGAGTGTGCCATGACTATTGCACCTCCGGAGCCGCGACGATCATCGGATCCGTCGCGGGTGGCGGGTCTGGGTCCTGATCGTCAGCCTCAGTTACCCCCGCCCGCTCGCCAACGAACTTGGCGATCGCGCCCGCCGCACCCGCCGCACTCTCGGTGACGGTCCGATTGACATCCAAAGAGACCCATTCGCCCGTGTCCAACTCGACGCGGAAGGTGTCGATGCGGTTCAAGACACACCGGTACATACCGCGAGTAAGAGTGCTGGGATCAATCGGCTCTAGCACGATGTTCGTGACTCCAACGGTCATCTCGACTTGCTTCAGGTCGGAGCCCACCGCATCCATGAATGCACCGCCTTCATCGGCGATGCTGCAGTCTGCGGCAGAGAGAGCTTGCCGCCCCGCCAAGAGCAGCCTGTCAAGCCACTCCCGGGTCCCAGCAGCTCCACCAGCGGTCCTGTTTCGGGTGGAAGTAATCAGTGCGGCATTATCCCCTTCATAGACGTGAAGCAGATATCGACCCATGAACGTGTTAGGCGTCTCGACGGTGCCATCAGGCTTAGCAACGCCGGGTGGAGCGCCTCTCGGCGATTGGAGCGGAACAAGCGTGACCAAACGAAGGAGATCTGCGTACAGGAGTCCTGCATTGGTGGTCTTTGGCGCCGTTCCGGATTGGGGCGGCCTGAAGAACTTGGCCTCAAGCCAATTGCTATGTCTCCACCCGTAGCGAGACAGTGGGCCAGATGACGCGCGAAGTGAACTCAGATCAACATGGAGATCGGCGCGGCGGTAGCGGGACCTTCCGTCTGGACCAACAAACGCCACAGTCGAATACGGGCACTCCGCGTGCAAGGACGCTATCGGGTTTGCGACATTTCTGCCGTTGAACTCTTGGAGCAGCGCCATGCTGAATGCTGACACGAGGCCGCCCTCGTAGGCCTGCCGAGCATAGCGACGCCCCAACAGCATCTCGGGGAGGCACTGGAACGCCTGTTCAATGAGCACGCAGCCACCCTCCCTCCGTTAGCACGGTGCGGAGATGGTCTTCGGCCGCACGGGCCTCGGCCAGCGCGGACTTGAACGTGGCGACCGCTTCGGGAAGGGGCGGGATCTCCTCGCCGATGGGCGGCAGGACGTAGCGCGAGATGTTCAGCGTCCAACCTTCGTTCTTGATCTCGTCGAGCGTGACCACTTTCGCCCGGTCCTCCACATCCGCAAACGCCCGGTACCACTTGACGATCTGCGACGTGTGCTCGGGGTCGAGGAAGTTCTGGGCGCGACCTTTGCGGAAGAGGCTGGATGCGTCGATGATCAGCACCTTCTTCTTGCGGGCGGCAGGCTTCTTGCGCCGCAGGATCACGACGCAACCGGCGAGCTGCGTGCCGTAGAAGAGGTTCGGTGCGAGGCCGATCACGGCTTCGATAAGGTCTTCCTTGAGCAGCTCGGTGCGGATGGCTCCTTCGGCAGCCTTGCGGAACAGTGCGCCCTGCGGGAGGACGACAGCCATGCGGCTGTTCCCGGTCGCGGCCATCGACGCGATCATGTGCTGCACGAACGCGTAATCGCCGTAGCTCTCGGGCGGGACGCCGTACTTGGCGCGGCTCCAGGGGTCCGCCTCCCAGAGTTCGCGCCCCCATTCCTTAAGCGAGAATGGCGGGTTGGCGATGACGCAGTCGAAGGTGAGCAGGCCACCTGTGCTCGCGTCGCTGAAGGCGGGGTTGCGAAGCGTGTCCTCGCGGGCGATCTGAAAGTCCTCGATGCCGTGGAGCACGAGATTCATGCGAGCGATGGACGAGGTCGTGAGGTTCTTCTCTTGGCCGTACACCTTGCCGAAGAACGTGCGGGGATCGCCACCCTTGCGCTGGACGTGCTCGATCGCGCCGAGCAGCATGCCGCCGGTGCCGCAGGCGGGGTCGTAGATGGACTCGCCCTCCTTGGGGTCGAGGATCTCGACCATCATGCGGACGACGCTGCGCGGGGTGTAGAACTCGCCCGCCTTCTTCCGGCGCGCGACATCGGCGAACTTGCCGATCAGGTACTCGTAGGCGTCGCCGAGCACATCGGTGCTGACGGCCTTGTTGCCGAGCGGGATCGCGGAAAAGCCTTCGATCAGGTCCTTGAGCAGCTCGTCGGTGAACTTCTCCTTATTGCCCCAATCAGCGGTGCCGAACACGCGGTAGAGCGTGTCGGGGTTGGCCTTTTCGATCCGCTGCATGGCCTTGAGCAGTGCCGCGCCGACGTTGGCGGACGTGGTCCGGACATCGTCCCAATGGCACCCATCCGGCAGCGTGAATCGGTGCACTTCAGGATAGAGGGAAGGATCGGCTTCACCGAAGGTCTCAGCCGCCTCGGTTGTCTCCTCATCCCACACATCGCTGATCCGCTTGAAGAAGAGCAGCGGGAGGATATAGCCCTTCCAGTCAGTGCGGTCGACGGCCGAGCCCCGCAGCGTGTTGGCGGCGTCCCAGAGCGCGGATTTCAAGGTGGCTGCGTTCACAGGCATGAGAAGGGGCTCGGGCGAGGAACCGGCGGACAGGGCGTTTGACCCGCCGGTTATGTCCATGTACAGTAAACAGGGAACGAGCGAGCGTCA
>CAZEDW010000066.1:0-11950 GCA_964510955.1 uncultured Phycisphaeraceae bacterium | reverse complement strand
TGGCGCGCCTGCAGGCCGCCCTCGCCGCCTCGGAGCGCGCCCGCGACAAGATGGACGCGCTGAGCCGAGAGCTGGCCTCGCCCGGCTCACCCGGCGGCGGCGCGGGCCCGGTCCGCATCATCGGCGCCTCGGCCCCCATGCTCGCCATGATGGGCCAGATCGAGCGCGTCGCGCGCTCCGACGCCACCGTGCTCATCCACGGCGAATCCGGCTCGGGCAAAGAGCTTGTCGCCCGCGCCATCCACTCGCGTTCGGCCCGGGCCGAGCGCGCCATGGTCGCCCTCAACTGCGCCGCCATCCCCGAGACGCTCCTCGAGTCCGAGCTGTTCGGCCACGAGCGCGGCGCCTTCACCGGCGCCGAGCGCCAGCGCCTGGGCAAGTTCGAGCTCGCCGATGGGGGGACGCTGTTCCTCGACGAGATCGCCGAGCTTTCGCTCGCCGCCCAGGCCAAGCTGCTGCGCGTGCTGCAGGAGGGCACGCTGGAGCGCGTCGGCGGCACGCAGACCGTCGACGTCGACGTCCGCGTCATCGCCGCCACGCACCGAGACCTCGCCACGCAAGTTGAGCGCGGCCGCTTCCGCGAGGACCTGTTCTACCGCCTCAACGTCTTCAAAATCGAGGTCCCCGCCCTGCGAGACCGGCGCGAAGACCTCCGCCAGCTCGCCGAGTTCTTCCATGATCTGCACGCGCGGCGGCTTGGCAAGCCCGTGCTGCCCATCTCCGAGCGCTCGCTCCGACGCCTGCTCACCTACGACTGGCCCGGCAACGTCCGCGAGCTTGAGAACACCGTCGAACGCGCGAGCGTGCTGTGCGACGAGGGCGACGCCGAGCTTGAGATCGAACTTCCCCAGGGCGGCCCCCTGATGCGCCGCGACGCCGAAGCCGAGGGCCCCGCGGGCGCCGTCGCCGACACCGTCGAGCTCGGCCGCGACGTCCTGCTCGACCTCAACATCGACCAGCTCCAGCGCCTGCAGATCATGCACGCGCTCGAAACCCGCAACTACCGGGTCTTCGGCAAAGGCGGCGCGGCGGAGAAACTCGGCCTCAACCCCCAGACGCTCCTCTCCCGCATGGAAAAGCTCGGCATCCCCCGCCCGCGCGCGATGCGGAAGGCGATGGGGAAGCAGTAGCGTGCCACCGAAGTCGCGAAGCCGACTTCGGTGGCACGGCCGGTTATCCCCGGATGATCGACGACTACTTCGATGCCACCCGCCGGTCTGTCAATCGATCGAGTCGGGGGAGGGCGCCGGTCATGACCGTCCTGTTGCGCCGGGGCAAGGCCCCTTCGTGCCACGGGCTTCTCCGTCTTCGGAGATGCCCGTGGCGAGCCCTGCGGACACGGTCGATGTCGGTGTCTGCGCGGCCACCGGTCCACGGGCATCCGAGGACGGAAGCCCGTGGCACGCAGAATACCAGTGCCACCCGCCAAAGAGAATAACCGTGCCACCTGCCGCCCCCACGACCACAGGTATCCGAGGAGGGAAGCCCGTGGCACGGAAAATACCCGTGCCACCTGCCTGAATTCTCTGCGAACACGATCCCAAGAAGGGGGAAAAATCCTCCGAAAGCAAGGGGTATAGCATCTGTGGCCCGGAGGGGCGATGCTCGGTAGACTCTGAGTTTCACACTTCAAATGGCAGCCGAACCACTCTTCCCGCCTGCTCTGCGAGTCGTCTACAACCAGAATCCACTGGCAGAGGTTATTTGTCAGGTCCGATACCCGTTGGAGTTGAAGATCGAGACCCAGTCGCCGTTGGCATTCCAAGAAGCAATTCGGGGGGAGTTTCCAGTCCTTGAACGGGGTACCGGAGCCGGCCTCGTTCCGTCGGGGTCGCCGTTGGGTGCGGCTATTCCCGCGATCATCGCAAAGGCCCGACTACAGACGTACTCGTTTTCCACCTTGGATGGTCGGTATCGCGTCGGATTGACCCCTGAATTCTGTGGAGTGTCCACGACGTCGTATTCCAGGTGGGAGGAGTTTCTTCCGCGGTGTCGAGGACCATTCGATGCCCTGTTTGCCACCTACAATCCAGCCGTGGTCGGGCGGTTGGGTTTGAGATATCGAAATGTAATCGTACGGTCCAAGCTTGGACTCGACCGGGCCGACTGGCAGGAACTCCTCAAGCCTCAGATATTGGGTGAGTTAGGGTTCGAGCGTATTCGTGAAAAATGCGAAGAGGCCTTTCGCTACATGGTGATTCGATTGCCTGGTACGGAGCACTTTGTGCGATTGGAACACGGATTTGTGACCCAAGGAGATTCTCCCGAAACTTGCTACCTCATCGACGCTGATTTTTTTGCGATTCAGCCTAAAGCCGAAACTCGATACCATGTCATTGATCAATTCCACCAGCTTGCCCATTCCGTCTTCCGATGGTCAATCACGGATCGCCTACATAATGCACTCGGGCCAGTTCTCGTCGAATGATCCCTATGTCGGGCGCTATTCATCTGGGAGCCAGACTGGCTTCGATTGTGTGCTTCAGGGTAACTACCCTGGATACAGGATTATTAATCGCTTAAGCGTTGATAAGACCACCGCCAGCTTGCCCGCGGAAGCGGCAAGCCGTCTGGTGTGCCACGCCCTGATTCAGCACCTTCCTGACGACGCTTTAGTCGAAGCAGCCGGCTCGCTCTTTAGCATTTGGCAGGGGTGGCACGATAATTTGCGGAATGCGCAACTGCATGCGGAGAGTGGGTTCGGGGCATTGCCACCTATTCGAGGCAGGACAGCGGCGACGGTAGACGCCGTTTTTGAGTTCGATCCGGACTAGTAGTAGCGGAGCTAGAAATGGCGCCAGAGGGTCCCGAGATAGCGCGCGCGCCCGAGGTTGACGACGCCGTAGTATTCGCGCGTTCCACTGTTGAGGACTCACTTCGGCAAGGCGAGATTCTGAGCGGCGTAATTTCGTACGGAATAGCGTACGGTGATCGCGGTGAGCCAGATGGGTTGGCACCCATTCGACACCCGTACTGTTTGATTATGTCGCAGGATTGCGACCTTGACCAAGACTGCAGGGCATTTGCCCGAGGCTCTAGGAAACACGCCCTTCTGGACGTCGTACTCTTGTGTCCAATGGAATCGGAAACCGTTATTCAAGATGGTGCCGGATTAGGTACGGGTGAGCTGTGGAAACAGGCGCTTCAGAACAAAAACGAGCGATATTCTCTTATACGGTCTGTCTCTGCAAGTGTTGACCAGATTGGAAGCGGCATACCGAGGCTAATGATCGATTTCAAAAAATACTTTACGATACCAACGGAAGAACTTTATCGTCAGTTGCAGCCTAGTACAGCAGGTGGAGCCCAGCGAAGGTGTTATTTGAGGAGCCCGTATCGGGAGCATATTCAGCATCGGTTCGTGAACTACTTGGCAAGGGTCGAGGTGCCAGTTGCGCACCACGTTTGATCGCGGGGGGCATGAAAGTGGTCCCCGATCATCCGGTGATGACCGGACGTGCCACCGAAATCGGCTTTGCGACTTCGGTGGCTTGTGCGTTGCACATCCTTGATGCGGGGACGCTCGGGTACGTTCTGGTCATGGCAGCCGGTTGACCGCAACCCCAACAGCACTGTCATCGTCGGAGACGGGGTGTCGCAGCACTTGGACACCCCCATGGTTGGGGGGGCGTGGCACCGCAGCCGTGCCACCGAAGGCGGTGTCCTCACCGCCTCTGGTGCCGCCCGGTTGACGGCTGCCCGAACAGCGCCGGAGTCCCCGAAGCCGGAGTGTCAGTGCACTCGACTTCCCGATGACGAGGCCACAACGGCACGGCTTCAGTGCCAGCCGCCGCCTGAAGCGGAGGGCCATATTCGGATGCCATTCGGGTCCAGCCCCTCTCGATCCCTTCATCTGGCCGCCCCATTCCGGCGGCTTTTGCCCCCCCTTCCCGCTACACTCTCCCCCCCCTATGGCCAAGGCACGCGAACTCAAAAAGCGGATCAAGGCGGTCTCGAATACCCGCCGGATCACCAAGACGATGCAGATGATCGCCACGAGCAAGTTCGCCAAGGCGCAGCAGCGCGCCCTGGCCAGCAAGCCGTACGTCGAGGGCATCTTCGAGCTGGTCACCGAGCTGGCGTCCAAGGCCGGGAACATCTCGCACCCGCTGATCGGCGGGGCGAGTGGCAAGGCCAAGCCGGGGGCCAAGACGGTCGTCCTGCTCATCACCTCCGACCGCGGCCTGTGCGGGCCGTACAACTCCTCGGTGCTGCGGACGCTGTTCCGGCTGACCAAGGACGCGGGGGGGCACGAGGGTTTCGCGGTCGAGGCCGTGGGGCGCAAGGGCATCGGCACCCTGACCTACAACAAGGTCCCCGTGGCCGCCAACCACGTGTTCGGCGACACCCCCAAGTTCGAAGATATTGAAAAGCTCGCCCAGCGCTACATGGACCGCTTCACCAGCGGCGAGATCGCCGGCGTGAAGGTCGTGTCGATGCGGTTCATCTCCACGGCCCGCCAGAAGCCCGAAGTGCTCCAGCTCCTGCCGCTCAAGAGCCCCGCTCAGGCGACAACCGCCGGCACCGATCCCGCGACGCCCAAGGGCCGCACGGTTCAGTACGAGTTCAGCCCGCCGCCGGAGCAGTTGCTCAACGACCTGCTCCCGGTGACGGTCAAGGCGACGCTGTACCAGGTGTTCCTCGACGCGGTGGTGTCCGAGCACGTGGCCCGCATGATCGCCATGAAGAGTGCCACCGACAACGCCGGCAAGATGGGCAAGCTCCTCACCCGCAAGTACAACCGCGCCCGCCAGTCGCAGATCACCACCGAGCTGATGGAAGTGATCTCCGGCGCCGCGGCGCTGGAGTAGACGCCGCGAAAGCCCAACGGTCCGCCGCGCTCAAGGCCCTCGCCTCGGCTGTCCTACATTCCACCTCAATGCCCCCCGGATCCACCGGATCTCCCGGATCCCTCAAGCCCGTCCGGCTGGTCCGCGCGGCGATCGCCGACCCGCAGGGTGTCGCGCGCCGTGTCGCCGACCCCGAATGGCTCGCCGGCGCAACAGTCCTCAAGCGCGACCCCGACTCGGTCGTCTGGCTCGGGCGCCTCGACGCACGCGACATCATCGTCAAGCGCCTGACGCTCCGCGGCGTCTCGGGCCTCGTCAAGCGTCTCGCCGGTCGAACCCGCGGCATGCGCCAGTGGCACGGCGCCGAGGCGCTCGCCGGCGCGGGGATCGACGCCGCCGAGCCGTTCCTCCTGTTCCGCACCCGCGGCGACAATCCCGGCGAAACCCACGAGTACCTGCTCATGGAGCGGACGCCCGGCGAGCCGCTGATCAACATCATCGCCGGGCGCACAGGCCACCCTCCCATGCTCCGCGAGCAGCACGACCTCGCCTCGGCCGCCGGCGAGCTCGTCGTCCGCATGATGATGGCCGGCCTGTACAACCGCGATATCAAGCCGTCGAACCTGATGGCCCGGCGCGACCCCGGTGCTCCGCGCGGCTGGCGGCTCGTGCAGATCGACACCGTCGGCATCCGCCCCATGTCCCGTGGCGATGAGGGCCGTCGCATGGTGTTCCGCCTGCTGGTCGAGCCGCTGGGTCTGAAGTGCCCGCCGCGCATGGCCCTTCGGTGGCGCGTGGTCAGGGCCGTGGTGGGGGCGTCCCACATCTCCGACCCCCGCGACGCCGCCCGGCGCCTCTGGCGCGAGGTCGAGCGCGTCCGCCAGTCGCACGGCGACCCGACGCCGAAGGTCAGCCCGTTTGCCGGCGTGCCGACCCACCCCAACCCTTCAGGTCCGGCGTAAACGCAAGCCGATAAACCTCCAACACCCGGCGACCACTGGCTCCGTTCCATCCCGGCGGACCCGCGCCCGAGTGGGAGGTTGTATTCATGCCCTCGGCACATCCCGGCAGACCGGGCCCGTCCACGCCCACCCCCGCCCTGCCGAAAAACCTGGTCATCATCGGCACCCCCGGCACCATCGAACCCGCCGCCGCGGCCCTCGAAGCCGTGCCCTCATCCGCCCGCGCCGTGCTCGGCTGCGTGCTCGTCGGCGTCGAGAAGGCCCCGCCCCAGGTGGCCCGCGTGCCGGTGCTGGGCACCCTCGATGACCTCGATCGGGTCCACGTGAACGAGCCATTCGACACCGCCCTGGTGTGCCTGCCCGCCGCCATGGGCGCCGCCATCGCCCGCGCCCGGGCCATGCTCGCCAAGCTCGGCGTCGCCGAACGCTTCCTGCCCACCATCCAGGATGTCCTCACCCACGAGCCCGCCAGCGTCTGGCGCGGCATCGGCGAGATCGACCCCCTCTCTCTCATCGGGCGCGCTCCCCGCAGGATGAACGAGCCGCTGGTCCGGGGCCTGCTGCAGGGCCGGCGCGTGCTGATCACCGGCGCCGGCGGCAGCATCGGCTCGGAGCTCGCCCGCATCTGCGCCGGGTTCAACCCGTCGGCCCTGGTGCTGATGGAGCGTTCCGACAACGCCCTGTTTGAAATCGACCGCCAGATCGCGGCCCGCTTCCCAACGCTCAAGCGCCACGCCGTGCTGCACGACGTGGTCGATACCGACGGCACCCTGCGCCGCCTGGTCGGTCTCCGCCCCGACGTCGTCTTCCACGCCGCCGCCCACAAGCACGTCCCGCTGATGGAGGACCACCCCGCGGCGGCGGTGAACAACAACCTCTTCGGCACCAAGAGCGTCGCCGACGCCGCCTTGGCGGTGGGGGCCGAGCGGTTTGTGCTGATTTCAACCGACAAGGCGGTCAATCCCACCAGCGTCATGGGGGCCACCAAGCGGCTGGCGGAGCTGTACGTCCGGTCGCTCAACGATGCCAACACCCCCGGCGTGACCGGGCGGACCCACTTCAGCCTGGTCCGGTTCGGCAACGTGCTCGGCAGCGCGTGCAGCGTGCTGCCCATCTGGTCCAAGCAGATCGCCGAGGGTGGTCCTATCACCGTCACCCACCCCGACATGACCCGCTACTTCATGACCATCCCCGAGGCGGCGTCTCTGGTGATCCAGGCGGCCGCGGTTGATGGGCCCGAAGTCTTCGTTCTGGACATGGGCCAACCCGTACGAATCCTTGACCTCGCCCTCAACTTCGCCCGGGCCCAGGGTCTGGAGCCCGTGGTCGTCCCGGCTCAGACTGGTGGACGCGCTGCGGACAGGGTGGGGACGAACCAGACTGCTCACATCGACGTGTCCTTCACCGGCGTCCGCCCCGGCGAGAAGCTCTATGAGGAGCTCTTCTACGACGCCGAAGAGCTCGTAAAGACTGAAGTGGACGGTGTTTACGCGTGGCGTGGGGCCGCTTTGGAGCGCGGACAAATGACCGCCGCGCTCGCGGAACTCTCGGCCATCCGGCACCTGCAGGACCGCCAGACCGTGCTCGCCAGCCTGCACAAGTTCGTCCCCGAGCTGGACCAGACAAGGTCGCATAACCACGCAGAATCCCCTCTTCAGGGGACACAGCCCATTGCCGCTTGATGCCGATGCTCGAACCGGGGACAATCTTTGCGCGTCCATAACGGACCGCAGTCACCCAGTCCGAGCATCGAGCCCGTCCGCCGACCTTTGGCTCCGCCACTGAAACGCCGACCCTCGATGCTCCAAGGAAAGACCGGATGCTCCTTCACAGCAGCCCTGAATCCGCACGGCCCATGACAGCCTCCGCGACGGAAGCCGAGGTGCGCCGGAAAGCCGAGGCCGTGCTGGCCAGCTTGATGGCGGCGAAGGCCGAGTGTGATAAGCAGCTTGCGGACCTTCGGCGGACTGACCCCATGAAGCAGGTCACCGGCAAGTCGTCGTTGGAAGAAGCGATCGCCTCGACCAAGAAACTGCTGGCGGACCTCGACAAGCTGGCCGGTGATATGCGGGGCAGGCCCGTGTGCGAGGTTGAGGTGCGCCTCACCAGCCCCACGTGGCGCCGCACCGCCGAAGTTTCTGCGGTCGCCTGAGGCGTCCGGACCCCGAAACCGAACAGGATTCAGCCGCGGCCCCGCGCCGGCGGCGGATGCCGCATCGAGCCGCCGCTACCCTGCGGGCACCATGCCGTTCCCGCTCAACACGACCGCGCCGTTCACAGAGCCCAAGCCCGCCGTCGACGACGGGCGTTCGGTCGTTGTGCGCTTCAAGAAGCTTCGACCCGGCGCCATGGTCCCTCAGTATCAGTCCGATCTGGCGGCGGGGATGGACCTGCACGCCTGCCCCGCGGGCGCCGGGCCGGTGGTGATCCCGCCCGGCGAGATCCGGCGCATCGAGCTCGGCTTCGCCGTCGCCATCCCACCGGGGTTCGAGGGCCAGGTCCGCCCGCGCTCGGGCCTGGCGACCAAGCACGCCGTGACCGTGCCCAACGCGCCCGGCACGGTGGACGCCGACTACCGCGGTGAGATGATCGTCGCCCTGATCAACCTGGGGCGCGAGGCGTTTACGGTTGAGCCGGGAATGCGCATCGCCCAACTGGTGATCGCGCCCGTCAGCCGAGCGGCGATGGTGGAGGTGGACTCGCTCGACGAGACGGCCCGCGGCGGTGGGGGGTTCGGGTCGACGGGGGTGTGAGCGCGGCCCGGCCCGCTATTCGTACACCTCGCGCCGGTGGGCGATGCTGGCAACAAATACACGGTTCAGTTTGTCGTCGACGCGGTAGACCACGCGCCAATCGCCCACCCGATACCGCCAATACCCGGCGAAGTCGCCCGACAGCCGCTTGATGTTGTTGTGACGCCGCGGGTCTGACTCGAGCTGCTCGAAGCACCGCGCCAGCTTGCGTGCGAGCGGGCGTTTGCGGCACCATAGGAATCGCGTGCCTCGGGCGAGAGAATGACCTCAAACATCGCGGCGCACCGCCCGCCAGTTGGTTCCCTTGCCGGCCTTGAACTCCCGCTCGGCAAGTTTCAGGCGCTGCTTCAGGTCCGGTCGGCTGAGATACGCGACAAAATCCGCAAGTGTCTCCAGCCGGTCCGGGGGCAGGCGGTCGATCGACTTCTTGATCATCCCTCGCAGGCTGAGCGTGGTCATGGAGAACTGTAGTCCCGGCTGGGGGCCGCGTATCAAAGCGCGTTAGACTCGCCCGGAGCAAATCTTCGCGCCAAGCCAGTCCACCCGACTGTCCTTGGAGCCCCCCGGCGCACCCCCCGGCGCACCTCCGGAGCACCCCATGCCCGCATCCCCCGTCATCGGCATCGACCTCGGCGGCACCAACATGCAGATCGGCGTGGTCAACCCCGCCAACCAGATCATCGGGCGCACCAAGAAGAAGACCAAGGCCGACGAGGGCCAGGACGCCGTCATCGGGCGCATCGTCAACGGCATCGAAGAGGCGTGCCAGGAGGCGAAGGTGAAGGTCGAAGACCTCGCCGCCATCGGCATCGGCGCCCCGGGCGGCATCGACCACAAGAAGGGCGTCGTCATGGAGGCCCCCAACCTCCGCTGGAACGACGTGCCGCTCGCCAAGATCCTCAGCGGCAAGCTCAAGAACCGCCCCGTCGTCGTGGACAACGACGTCAACGTCGCGGTGTACGGCGAGAACAAGCTCGGCGCCGGCAACAACGCCAGCGACGTGCTGGGCGTCTGGGTCGGCACCGGCGTTGGCGGCGGGCTGGTGCTCAACGGCAAGCTCTACCAGGGCGGATTCGGCACCGCCGGCGAGATCGGGCACACGGTGCTGTTCCCCGGCGCCGCCATGGGCAACCGCAAGCTCGAGGAGAACTGCTCACGCAAGTTCATCGTCCTGCGCCTGGCCCGCCTGATCCGCGCCAACAACCCGTCGATGCTCACCGACATCGCCGGCGGCGACGACAAGATCGAGAGCGTGGGCGCCGGCGCCGTGGCCGAGGCGTACAAGAAGGGCGATGCGCTGGTGAAGTCGGTGGTGGACGAGTCCGCCGACCTGATGGGCATCGCCATCGCGCACAGCGTGACCGTGCTGGCGCTGCCCCTGGTGATCCTCGGCGGCGGCCTGACCGAGGCCCTGGGCGACGCCTATGTGAAGCGGGTGCAGGCAAGCGTGCGCGCCGCGGCGTTCCCCGAGCGCTGCAAGAGCGTCAAGGTGGTGGCGACACGCTTGGAGGATGACGCGGGGCTGCTGGGGGCGGCGCTGCTGGCGCGGGAAGTGGGTGAATAGGAACTCTCGGCGCCGGATGGGGAGTCCTCCGCTCCGAAGATACGGCGGGAGGCACTGGTATTACCCTGACCTGTCCGTCGGGTGCCACTGGGGGCTTGTCCCCCAGTGCACTTGCGTTGGGTCCAATTTGGAAAGACGACACTGGGGGGCAAGCCCCCAGTGGCACCCGAACAACGGCAAAGGACCACCAGTGCCACCCGCCGATGCCGCGGACGGCATCGCTCACCCGTGGCTACATGCCTTGGCCCCTTCGGGGCCTCCTCGTTCGGACCTCCACGGAGGTAGTCGGCGGACCTCCACGTCATCAGCCGACGGACCGTCATGGAATCAGCCGGTGGACTTCCATGGAGACTGCTGGGAGCCACTCCCGCACGAACGAACTGCATGTTGCAGGATGCGAAAGCGTCGCATCAGAGCGAACGGGCGCCGCTCCGGATGGGGCTGAGGGGGGAGCAGTCGCGGGGTAGGAGATTGACGTGCACCAATACGGACCAGACCTCGCATGCTGCGCAAGGAAGTGTGCCTCAGCCCCCCACTGTCCTCGGATCCTTCCCCTGCTCAATCGCCGCGATCTTCGCCAGCCGCCGCTCGTGCCTACCCCCCGCGAACGGCGTCTTGAGCCACAGGTCAATCACCTGCTCCATCAGACGCTGACCGAGCAGGTCCGCCGACAGGCAGATGACGTTGGCGTTGTTGCTGGACCTGCTGATCTCGGCGGTGATTTCGTCGTGAACGTTCGCCGCGCGGATGCCGGGGATCTTGTTGACGGCCATGCACATGCCCACGCCTGTGCCGCAGATGAGCACCGCGGCCTCGGCCTGGCCGGCGGCGACCGACTGGCCCACGGCCCACGCCGGCTCGGGGTAGTCGCACACCTCGCCCGAGCTGGGCATGTGCACCGCGACCACCTGGTGGCCCTGCTTCTTCAGGCGCTCGGCGATCTTGCCCGCGGCTTCGGCCCCGCGGTGGTCGGCTCCGATGGCGATGTTCATGTTTCGCGGGTGCTCCTTCGGTCAGTTCCGCCGCGCTTCGGCGGTGCGTTCTCAGATCGCCTCACGCAGCCGGGCTTCGATCAGCCTCTGAATGGTACGGGCGGTGTCGAGGTAGACGCTGAGCGGCGAACCGATGGGGTCCTGGATGTCGGCGCCGCCGTTCCCGGACGGATCAAGAGTGGTGATTTTCGTTGCGGCCCCCGGGGCCATGTCACGCGCGGCGTCGGCGTGCGAGCGGGTCATGGTGAACACCATGTCGGCATCCTCCAGCATCTCGCGCGTCAAGGGTCGGGAGGCGTGCGGGCCCATGGAGATGCCGAGCTGCCGCAGGGCCTCGACGGCTTCGGGTGTCGCCGGCGCGCCCGGCCAGGCGCCGAGGCCCGCCGAGGCGGCCACGATTGGAACCTCCGGGGGCGGCGGACGCGAGCGGTCGATGGGACGGCTCTCGATCAGATGGCGTGCGATCGCCTCGGCCATCGGGCTGCGGCAGGTGTTCCCGGTGCACACGAACAGGATGTTTCGGGCCACGCGGCGCGCGACGTACGCCGCGTCGTACAGGCCCTCGCGCGCGACTTCGTACCCGCCGGACTCGAGCAAGCGCACCAGCGTCGAGTGCCGCCCCAGCGGTGGGGGGGGCTGGGCCACCATCGCATCGACGAACGACAACGCCTTGAGCTGTTCCAGCACCGCCGCGGCGTCGGCGGCGCTGGTGAGCCGCTGCTTCGACGCGTCCATGACGCCGGCGACCACGATCGGGGACGCCGCCCTGCGCAGCACCTCGCGGGCGGCGGCGTGCGACGGCACGCGGAGCAGAAGCTCCGACCCGTCGTCCATCACGCCCGGCGCCACGCCCAGCGCGGCGCGCACCGCGCTCAGGCGCGGCCCGCCG
>CAZEDW010000065.1:0-12198 GCA_964510955.1 uncultured Phycisphaeraceae bacterium | reverse complement strand
CCGACGAGCACGTGCACCGGCCGCTCAGGGTAATTCTGCGCCCGCGCCGGCGCCAGCGCCGCAGCCGGCCCAGGCCGCGGCGCCGGTGGCAGAGCCGAAGTTCTGGGACAAGATCGAGTTCAATCTCGAGGGCGGTTTGAACGGATCGCAGGGAAACACTGACCGAGTAAACCTGCGTTTCGGCACCGTTGCGCGCTGGACGCGGCAGGACGACATCGCCAGCCTTGAGTACCGCCTGGTTCGCACCGACGACCGCAACCGAACCATCCAGAACCGTCAGGAGCTGAAAGGGCGCAACGACTGGCTTTCGCTGAGCACGCCGTGGACGGTGTTCGCCGAGGGCAGCGCCGAGTTTGATGAGTTCAAGGACTACGACTCGCTGATGCGTCTGGGCGGGGGCGTGGGCTACCGGTTCATCCACGACGCCAAGACCACGCTGACGCTGCGCCTGGGCGCCGGCTTCTCCCGGAAGTTCGGGAGCACCGACGACGAGTACCAGCCCGAGGGGATCGGCGCCCTTGATTTCTCGCACCGCATCACCGACGCGCAGTCGATCGTGGTCAACGCCGAATATTTCCCCTCGCTCGATAACTTCGATCAGTACCGCACCAGGACCCGCGCGTACTACGAGATCCGGCTGAGCGACAAGACCAACCTCAACCTGCGGTTCGGGGTCGAGCACCGGTACGACACCGACCCCGGGCGGCGCGAGCACAACGACCTGGACTACGCGGCGACGTTCGTGCTGCGGTTCTGAGCGAGATCGATCGTGGCGAGACCCCGGCGCCGTTCATTGCGAGTGGGACGGGTCACCGCGTACCGGCGCACGGCGATCGGACGGTCTCACGGCGAGGGATTACGGTCCCGTGGTCCCGTAGAAGCGCACCTCGCCGCGGTTGCCGAACGCGGCGGTGGCCGCTGAGACGGCGACGAACTGTGGCCCCGCTGGTGCCAAGTGCCGGTGTCAAGCAGCACGCAGGGACCATCATCACCCGGGGCTTCACCCGGGGCACTCACGCTTCAGGACCGGTCGGGGGTGTCGCGCCGGGGACCGGCGGGGTACAGATAAACGAGCGACTGAGGGGGCCTCAGACCGACCGATCCAGCAACCGGTATTGCACCGCCTCACTGACGTGGGCCAGTTCCAGCCCGTCGGCGCCCTCCAGGTCGGCGATGGTTCGCGCGACGCGCCGGACCTTGTCGTAGGCGCGGGCGCTGAGGCCCAGCTCGGTGATGGCCTGTCCGAGCAGCTCCTTTGCTTCGATCGACATGGGGGCGAGCTCGTCGAGCTGCTTGCCGCGGAGGCGGGAGTTTGGCGTGTCGCCCTGGCGCTTGCGCTGGCGGTCGCGGGCCTCGATCACGCGGGCGCGCATCTCGGCGCTGCCGGTGCCGCGCGGGGCGCCGTCGGTGGCCGCGAGCTGCTTCCACGGCACCGCCGGGGCTTCGACGTGGATGTCGATGCGGTCGATGAGCGGGCGCGAGAGTCGCGAGAGGTAGCGCTCCATCTCGCGGCGGCCGAACTCGTTGGTGGGCATGTCGCCCTTGGCGGTGGGGTTCATGGCCGCCACGAGCATGAAGCTGGCGGGGAACTTCACGGCGGAGTGGACGCGCGAGACGCTGACGTGCCCGTCTTCGAGGGGCTGGCGGAGCGTGTCGAGCACGGGCCGGGGGAACTCGGGCATCTCGTCGAGGAACAGCACGCCGCGGTGGGCGAGCGAGATTTCACCGGGCTTGGGGATTGCGCCGCCGCCGATGACGGCGACGGCGCTGGCGGTGTGGTGGGGCGTTCGGACCGGGCGGGTGGTGACGAGCCCGCCCTCGGAGTGGGCCGAGCCCGCGGGGGTCTTGCCGACGGCGGAGTAGATGCGCGTCACCTCCAGCGCTTCCTCCGGGGTCATCGGGGGCAGGATGCCCGGGAGCGCCTTGGCCATGAGGGTCTTGCCGGTGCCGGCGGGGCCGAGCATCAGAGAGTTGTGACCAAGTCCCCGGCACGGTCAACCGTCTCCGTCGCTGGCGCTTGGTCACAACTACGCGCCGCGCCTTCGCCCTCTCGCGTTGGTTCGCTCCCCGCTTGGCCGCCGACGTTGGCCCGTGGGGCGTCGGCGGCGGGGGGGAGCGCCAGCCGGAACGAGACGCCCGTGATCGCCCACGTGACCGCCCTGCCGGGCACGACGCGGCCCCGGGCGTCCCGCGCGAAGTCCCCGGCGCGCCGCTCCGCCGTGGCGTCCACCCGCGTCACGATGGACCGCAGCACCGCCCGCTGCTGCTCGGTGGTCAGCACGGCAGCGCCGTTGAGCAGCACCCGCACCGCCCTGACCACCCGCGCGGCGTGCGAGCCGTCCAGCGCCGCGGCCTTACCCCGCTGCTCCCGCAGCTCCCGCTCCAGCCGGTCGATGACGGCCCGCGTCTCGGCGGACTTGGCCGCGAAGGCGGCCTTGTCGAGCTCGCCGTCGAGCCGCATCTCCAGCAGCCGGTCCAGCCGCTTGCGGGCCTTGGCGAGCTGGTCCTCGAGGTAGTCCGCCTCGGCGGCGGCGACCTCGCGCTGCCGCGCCGACCCGGCGTCGTTCATCAGCGCGGCGACGAACTCCTCGCCCGTCGCCAGGGCCGCGAAGGCGCGCCAGACGGCCTCGTCCGCCTCCTTGGCCGGGAGCCACGCGTGGCCCCTGCCCCCCCGCGGGCCCCGGTACAGCGCCCGCCCTGCAACCGAGTCGCCGCTCATCTTGATCCCGTTCACCTGCAGGAGCCCGGCGAGCATGCGCGGCCTGGCGGCGCGGGGCGGCTTGGCCCGCCCGTTGACCGCCTCCCACATCGCGCGGTCCACGATCGGCTGGTGGGCCCCTTGTTTCACGATCGCCCTGGGGTTGTCGGGCCGCCACTGGAAGTTCCGCGAGCCCTTGGGCGCGACCCAGGCGTTGGAGACCGCGTGGCCGATGTACGCGGGGTTCTGGAGCAGCCGCCGGACGGCGGTCTTCCCCCAGCGGACGCCGCGGCGGGAGGGGAAGCCCAGCCCGTTGAGCGCCGCGGCGATGCGCACGAGCCCCAGCCCCTGCGCCGCAAGCTCGAAGGCCTTGACGACGACCGGCGCTTCGTCGGGGACGACCTGGAGCGTGCCGCGCCCGGGGCTGCCGGGGGGCGGGTTGCGGTAGCCGTAGGGCGCGGGGCCGCAGGTCCTGAGGCCCTTCAAGGCCTTCTCGCGCTTGCCCCGGCCGAGGCGCTCCTTGATGCGCTCGGACTCGGCGCGATCGACCAAGGACTGGATGCCGACCATGAAGCGCTCGTCGATGCTGGCGAGGTCGCGGACCACGCCGTTGACGATGATCTTGATGGCGCGCTCCTTCAGCTCGCGCATGAGCAGGGCGACCTCGAGCTCGTCGCCGCGGGTCAGGCGCGACTGCTCGTGGACGTAGACCGCATCGACCTCGCGGTCGCGGAGGCACGACAGGACCTGCTGGAGCACGCGGCGGTCCGACGCGGCCTGGGTGGCGCTCTCGTGCCCCCGGAACTCGGCGACCGTTTCCCAGCCATTGGCGGAGGCCAGCTCGCGGTAGCGGCGCTGCTGGGCGTCGAGGCTCGCCCCCTCGCTGGCCTGCTTTTCGGTCGAAACTCGGAACAACGCGACGACCCGCATGCTCACTCCTTCCGCGCCGAAGTCGGGCGCGACGGGGCCACCGGTACCGACATCTCGCCGCAGCGATCAAGGGGGTTGCCCGGGGGGCTCTCCGGGGGGCTGGCCGGGGGGAGGAGGACCTCGACCGCCGGGCCGCTCTGCCAGCGCTCGACGATGTCGATGACGGCGGCGCAGTCGCCGGCGCGGGCGGCGGCCAGGATGGCGCTCTTGATCTCGGCCTCGGCGGCCTCGACCTCGGCGGCGACCCGGAACACGGCGCTGGCGAAGGGGGCGAACTCGGTGTTTTCCGGGCGCGCAATCATCGCCGACCCCCCTTGGGCTTCCGCCTTGGCGTCTGCTTGTTCCTCGCCTTCCCGGAGGGGGGGGAGGGGGGTAAAGAGTCCCCCCCACACCCCCCCGGTGCCGAAGCACCGGGGGCTGTGGGACTCTGACTCCCACCCCTACCCCCCGGAGCCACGAGCACCGGTCGTACGGTGCTGAAGCGGTGCGGGGCGTTGTGCTCCCCGGAGTGCCTGTGAAGGTGCCCGTCGGCGAGGGCGCGCTTCAGGAGACCCTCGGCGGCGGAGTGGCAGATCCCCTTCGCTTTCGCCCGGGCGAGCGCCTCCTCGCGGATGACAGGCTTCGCGCCGACCACCGCCTTGGCGAACTCCTCGGGGGTCCACTCCTTTGCCCGAGCATTCGCGTCCGCGTGCTCGGCACCCTCAGGCTGCTTCTTCCTGCCGCCCGACTGCCGCAGCTTGGTCGGGTCGAGCTGAGGGTTGTGCTCCCACACCGGGTGGAACTTCTGGATCACGAACGGATCGACCGGCGGGAACGAACGCACCGCCGCGTCCACGACCATCGCCCCATCCGCCACATGCTGGCGCAGCACCAAGTGGGCGTCCGCCGCCCGGCTCTGGCTGCCAGCGCCCGCCCCCACGTCGGTCACGGCCTTAGCCGCCTGATTGCCTTTGGACGTGTGGTGGACCAGCGCGATGCAGCACCCGGCCCGCTCGGCGTAGCCGTCGATCTGGTTGTAGATCGCCGCCATCGTCCCGTTGTCGTTCTCGTCGCTGCCCGCGGGGATGACGCGGTAGAACGCGTCCAGCACAATCAGCGCGTACCCGCCCGACTCGATCTTCCCGAACACCGGCCCCAGCGCATCGATGTCCTTGAGCTGCCCCCGCAGGCTGAGAACGAACAGCCGCTCGTCGATCTCGCTCAGCCCGATCTTCATCGCCGCCGCCACCGGCACAATGCGGCTGGCGGTCGTCTCGGGGTGCAGCTCGTTGTCGATGATCAGCACGTTGCCCCGGGCCGTCGGGAAGCGGCCCAGCCACGGGCGGCCCGATGCGACCGACATGGCGATCCCCATCACCAGCCAGCTCTTGCCCGCCTTCGGCGGCGCGATGACGTTCATGGTCTCGCCGCGCCGCAGGAGCCCGCCGATCACCGGCGGGCGCAGCTCGGGGAACTGTCTCATCAGCTCGCGGGCGCTCAGCGGCCCGGGGAGCGCCGCCGCCCGGTCCTGCTCGAAGTGGCACTCGGCCAGCGCGACCGACACGCTGTCGGGGGGCTGCGAGCCGATGCTCTCGGCCACGCGCCTGACCTCGCGCTCGCCCAGCGGCGGCCGGCAGCGCTGGGCGTTGACCACCAGCAGCCCGGCTTCGATCTCCGGGGGGCTCATCCCGTACCGGCGCATGGCTCCCGCCAGCCTCGCCAGCGTCTTGTTGCGAACGCCCTCGGGGATCGGGTTGCCCCCCGGGGCGTCGGCCCCGGCGCTCGGCTTCCGCGCGGCGCGCCGGACCATTTCGAGAAGCCACCCGGGGGGCAGCGGGAGCCGGTCGCGGGGAACATCAAACTCCTCAGGAAGCAGCCAGTGGTACGCGCCGGGCCCCGCGACCGACGGCGCGACCACGAAGTAGCCGCCGTCGGCGCGGATATCGACGTGCTCCGCGAACTCCCCCGCGCTGCAACGGATGGCCGCGCCGGGCGGCTGGCGGAAGACGTGGTGCCGGCCGCCCCGCGGCGTCGAGGCCGTCGGGGCGTTGGCGAGTTCCTGCTGCCGCTCGGGCGCGTCGGCGAGCCAGGGGTTCGCCTTGCCGTCGATGTCTACGACCAGCAGCCCCTCGGTGTTGATGGATACGTTGGCGGTGGGCCAGCGATCCCACCACGCCTCGATCTGCTCGGGGTCGGTGGTGGCGTCATTGAACCCGTGGTCGGTAAGCGGCACCTTCTTGCCCGGGGCGCACGGGAAGACCCGGTAGCCCAGGTCGGCGTACCGAAGAGCGGCGCTCTTCAAGCGGGCTGGGTCGGGGGCAGGGGCGGACATTAGATGGGGATTCCGTCGTCCGGGCGGACGGGCAACGCGGCGCTCTTCTCGAAGCCCCGCACAATGTTGGCCGGCTCGCCGGTGTCGTCGCGCTTCCTGACACCCACGACCACCACGAACGGCCTGTTGTGCAGCTCGGAACTGTCCTTGGGCGTGAGTACCCCGACCGACCGGCACAGCGCCGACAGCTCGGCGCGCCCGATCTCGGCCGCCACGGCGCTGGTGTGCTCATAGTTGATCTGGGCCCAGACGTGCCGACCCTTGTGCTCGCCCTGAGTGACCTGAATGCACACCTTCAGGTAGCGGCCCTTGCCTGACTTGGCCGGGAGCATCTCGGACTCGGTGACGACCGCCTCGTAGCGGCCCGCCGGGATGGGGGCGAGGGGAACTCTTGGCTCAACCTTGCTTGCGTCGAATCCTGACAAACTTGCCATGGGCGGTCTCCTTGTGAAACGGGCCGTTTGACCGGCCGCCGGTGTGGGATGGGTGTGAACACCCGGTGGCGCACGCGCGCCCGCGGGGAGATTTCATTAGGTGGTCACGGGCTGGTCCCCTTCGAGGCTTGCTCGCTGAGCCACCTTTGGAGTTCAAGCGTCGGGTACAGCACCGACCGCACAAGACGCAGGTGCGGCACCCGGCCCGCTTGGGTCAGCGCGTGCAGGGCCCTCGGGCTGATGCTGAGCGCCATGGCGGCGGCCGGCGCACGCAGTGCGAGGGGCGGGATCGGCGTAGCCGAGGACTCACTCCCCGACGCCTCAGCGACGCGGCGGGCGCGGGGTTTAGACATGTGAGCCCCCTCGCCTGCAGGGCTTCAGAGATTCCGGACGCACTGCGCAAGAGGAATTGGTGGCTCCTTTGCGCTGACTCGGCCGCCATCCGCTACGGGCGGCAAGAGCCTCGTGCACAGCTGCTGCCATGAACATGCGCCGGCGGCCAACACGTATGCACGGCAAGAGTCCATCGTCGGCCCAGCGCTTGAGCCAGCACGCCGGGATGCCGGTTTCGTCGGCGAGCTGATTGGTCGTGATGAATCGCTGCTCCATGCGTGCAGCGTTGCCCCGTCCGGGCCGCAAGTGAAGCCCAAGTCAGAGCGCCTTGCGCATTCTTACGCTCCCTCACGCATCTTTCGGCATATCGGATTGCCACCACTTACTCGCGTCAGCAACTGAGTACAGCACGACGCCATCCTCAACGCGCGTCCGCACTCGCTTTGTCTTTCTGCTTTTCTGTGCGGCCATCCGTAGGCGGTCAGCAAGCTTCTTTCCAAAGTAGCCCGCAGGCCTGAACTCGTCAGCGGCACCGCCCCCCCCCTTCTGGGGCGCGGCCCGGCGCGCCATCAACCCGCTGATCAGACGACCCTGCAGCTTCAGCATCTGGCGCATCGGCGGGCTCCACGGGCCGTACCGGATCGCCGAGTCTTCCACCACGTCCACAAGCGTTTTGCCGTCCAGCGCATCCATCAGTTCATGCGCAGCGGTGTCAAACTGGTCGAGAAGAGGCACGAGCCCCGCGAGCAGGTCCTGGGGCACACCTCTCTCGAGCCGCACGCGCCATTCCGGCATGGCAATCTTTACCAGTCGCTGTACTGCCGAGCGGGCAGTGATGATGTCGGTGCCGGACTCTCCAAGCCCGTCAATGTGTGTGCCAACAATTTCGATACACGCATTGGGGTAACGAAAAAGCGGTACGAACTGCTCCGGTAACTCCGATTGGTCAAGTTGGGCCATTTCCCTGAGCGATTGGGCGTCCTGCTTGGCTGTGCGTTTTACACGGACGGCGAGTTGGCTTGCCTTCTCAACTCCGGTTCGCCCGCGCAGATCATCGAGCTTGATCTCCGCAGGGTGGCTAGCGCCTCGCCCCTTTGGACGTTGCTGCTTCGGCGCGATTCGCTGGACTTTCTTTGCCACGCCCTGGACTCCCTGCAGATGCCTCGGTCGGCCCGCACTGGCCTACGAATCCATCACGTCAAACCCCACCCGCTCCGCCAGCTCCAGGGCCGCATGGCCCAGGTCGTCGGCCTCGATCACCCAGACCCGACCGCTTGGGTCGCGGGCGGTGAGGCGGCAGCGGGGGGGCGGTGAGCCTTCCGCTAGTTCGGCAAATTTGATGTCGAGGCCGTAGGAGGCCCTGAGCGTGGAGAGCAAGAGTCGAGCTGCGGCGCTGTCCAATGGGTCCGTGCCCTCGGTTGTGATCTCGGTCCGTTTGGCAACCCCGAATGCGGGCTAACGATTCCGGGCGGCGCAATCTCGTCCAAAGTCAGCGAGGAATAGCACGAGATCAAAGGTGTTGACGAATCCATCCCCGTTGAGGTCGGATCGGCAGGCAGCGGCTCCCGCGCAGAGCTGGTTATGGAGAACGACGAGAGCGCCGGCGTTTTGAGCCGCGTTTGCAAAGTAGTCTGCTACCACAAGGTCGGTACAGCCGTCACGGTCGAAGTCGCCCGAAGCCAGTGACACCGGCTCGCTGCCGACGGATACGTCATCTCGGAGGGGAGCGAAGTGGCCTTGCCCGTCATTGCCCAAGACGGTGACTGTCCCGCCGTTCTCGCTGGCGACCACGATTTCCGGCTTGTTGTCATCAGTGAGGTTGGCCATCAAGACGCGGGCCGGACCCGCTCCGATCGAGTAGTCGTCGAACGGCCCAAATGATCCGCTTCCCGGATTGAGGAAAACGCGAACCGCGCCAATGCCGTCAGCATCGGCCACGGCAACATCGGCAACGCCGTCACCATTCAAATCGCCCACGGCAACGTCCGAACCTCCGACGTTGAGACCCTCCCGACCGGAGAAGTGGTGGCTCCCTTGGTTAAGCACTCGACTCACGCTGCCGCCTGCAAGGCCGACAATATCCGGCAGATGGTCCTGGTTGAGGTCGCCGACGGCAAACCTAGTCGATTCCACGGTGACCTCGTCCGAGGAAGAGAATCCAGCGGCTCCGTCATTCCAGTAGATGCGGACCTGCATGTTCTGGTACTGCCCGAGCAGAAGGTCGGCGTCGCCGTCGTCATCCATGTCCGCAACCGCAACGCACACAGTGGGGCCTGCATTGGCCAGCGGCAACGCATCGAATCCCCCGAGACCGTTGTTGAACAGTACGCTTGCCTGGTTGCTTCCGTTGCTGCCTACGAACAGGTCTACGGTCGGGCCGTCGTCGATCCGGCCAGCGGCGAGCGCGAACCCGCCAAACGGAACCGAGACCGCCCGCCACGCGCGGAACTCCCCAGCCCCGTCTCCCTTGAGCACCCTCAAGTTCTGCGCGCCGTTTGTGCAAAACGCCACGAGGTCAAGTAGGCCGTCGCCGTCGATGTCAGTCGCTAGTACAGCGCCGGGGCTGTGCGGTACGCCATAGGTCGGAGACGAGAACACCCGCTTGGCTGGCGCGCCCAGCACCGCGCCCACGGTGCCTCGTAGCGCTTCGGGGTTGGCGGATTGAGCGACTGAAGCGCTGATCAAATGAGAGGCGGCAGCAGCAGCGATCAGGGATTGCTTGAGCATCGTGATACTCCGGGGGGCTCGGAGAACGCTACGCAACTCCCCGGAGTATCGCTTTCTCTGCGGGAACGATACCGCCGAAATCTCACCGTATCGGCGCATCGCGGTCTCCCTGCGACCGAGGTAGCAAGGAACCGATAGTTGTGTTGGCGTGTCTCCAACCGCAAGACTGCATCCAATGATCGGCAGAGATGGCGCGCGGCAGGGGAAAGGTTCATCTGGCAGGGAATTCTGGAGCCAATGGCCAAAGGACCAACTCGCGCGCTGGACGGCCCGCTGTAAGAGGCTCGGGATTCCAGTCAAGGACGGCGCGTCTAAGTCCACCAGTAGCGCGTGGCACACGAACGGGCCGAACGACGACTTTTTGTAGTTCAGGCGCGCCGTCGCGCGGTATCGCCAATCGTATCCCGGAAGGAAACTCGTCTACCTCCGGCCCCCGGCTCGTTCTCGTGCTCTTTGCCTTTGTCGGATTTCGCCAAGGCAGCCATGCATAGCGAAACTCAAGAACGATGCCGGCCTCAGCAACAAGAGCCTTTTCCGCGAGCGAGGGGTCGGTGCCGGTGACGCAAATGACCATCGACGTGATCTGTTGCACGTCGAAAAAGTCCACAAGCGTTGTCATGAAAATGGGGGACTTGTCAAGAAGCGGATAGCACGCTCCCCAGTTGTCGATGGCATTCACAATGATGCGCTGTGGCCCGAACTCAGCAACGGCCGTTGCGATTTTGTGAAACACCTCTTCTGGTGTGACAAAGCCAGGCTTAATGAACACAACCTGCGGTCTGGCAAACGCCTTGGACTTGGGCGAGGCGTCGGCGTGCATCTCATCAAGCACCCGATTTACCGCAAGGTCATTGTCTCGGAACGAGACAACCAAAGTGGTTTCCCCAATACTCGCACCGTCGAGCAAGAATCGGTACGCAAAGCGACCCCGGCGAGGCCCCCGCGGGCCCAGTAGTGCTACGCAACGATGCAACGGGACGCCACCTCCAACTAGTTCGAATGCACCCCTGATTGGCCAGTATGCGGTGCCCTCGGTGTCATCCCCCTGAGGTTTGAATCGACCCGGCCCACACGGAGCCCAATCTGTCCAAGACGATCCACCTGGCGGAGTTGATTCAACAATCGTTTGGCGGCTCGCTGCGGATCGTCTGGGAGCAATGACGGGGATGTTCGTGCGCATCTTTGAGAGCAAAAAATGCAACGAAGGAATGGCGAAAACGCCGCCGTGCCGCGTATTCGGCCGCGGCCCCTCACGATCTCCGCCCGGCCGTGGCTTGCGCAAGAGCTTGATTAGGTGTTTGCCATAAGCGTGTCCTTGAAAGCGCGCCTTTCGAAACTCGATGTGGCGGAGTACGTGCTCATCCGTTGTGTGCGTGTCAGTCTTGCCAAGGTGAATAACCACGTCCGCCAGGTACTCCCATTCGGACGGTGCGGCGGATGACCCTGGGGTATCAAGGACAAGAAATACAAGTCGCGGCGCTGGTGACCATGACTTCAGCGCATCCAGAATGCGACATATGACCGCATCACGAGGGAGGCCCGGCGCTAGAACGTTCAGACTATCTATAGCAAGCGCGCTCGGTGACCCAGGAAATGATCGACCGTTGGGCCCCAGTGCCCGTACTGTCTTGGTTATAGAGTCTAACAAAGAAGCGCAGTCGGCTAACTGGGCATCTACGGCTTGCTGTGTCGAGATGGGCGCGGACCCAGCCGTCGCCTTTGGAGTCGCGGTGAACAATGACCCATCGCGGCGTCCATCGATCAACAGCAGTAGGGGCAATGCTGCCTTGTTGTCTGGGTGCAGCGTGAACTGCGACGGCGTGAATTCGTCCATCGACAGATACGCGTGAGCATGCCAATGAGAATCAGGCGGGGAAGGATTCTCATAGCCGAGGGCTTCGAGATTGCACTGGATGCGCTCCGGAGAAGTCTCGGTGGTGATGTACCAGCTGATAAAATCATTGGGCCTGAGTGCCGTTGATCTAGAGGGTGGAGTGGCTGTAGCGCTGAGGAAGTGCAACGCTCGGGAAAGCAGAATTTGCTGCACAAATAGAGATTTGCCGACCCCCGGGTCGCCCGTGACCATGACCAGAATGGGCTTTTCGTCTGGTACACAAAACCCACCTTCGAGCAACTGATCGATCCAGTAGATGGGACATCCGTCGCTGTCGCAAATCGGCTCATGCTTGCTTGTCTGAAATGGACTCAGATAAGTGCAAATGGTTGACGTCATGTGAAGGGCAGCCAATAGGGGGGCGGGAGCGCTTGAGCAGGCTGCTGCCAAAGTACAACAACAACTTGCGAAGTCAATGTCAAATCACCGTCATTTGGCGGTATACATCCCCCTCCCAACCCGCTTGAACTTCCCGCTGTTGATGAGCGCGGTGTTCACGATGACGCGCAGGTTGGCCGCCGCTGACCTGTAGCCCGCCCTTTGGACAGCCTCGACCGCGTCCAGCACGCGCATCGGCTTGTCCTTGAGGACCTTGGCCAGGGCCTCGACAAGCGTCATGCTGTTCCTGAACCGCGTGCCTGTCCCGATTGACCCGCCCAGGGCGGCGATCTCCTGGGCGGCCTCGTCGGCCTTGCGCAGCAGGTTGGCGCGGCGGCGAGAAAGAGCGCGGAGACGCCGTTCCCGGCGGCGAAGCTCGGCGCGGAGCTCGGTGTCGCTGAGCTGGACTGCGGATGATCTCTTGGCCATGCTGTACTCCTTCTGGGCGACGGGGAGGCTATCACAAGTTCATGTGACATTCCGGGGGGGGGCG
>CAZEDW010000064.1:0-13738 GCA_964510955.1 uncultured Phycisphaeraceae bacterium | reverse complement strand
GCCCAGCCCGCCCCGGCGCAGCAGTCGCCCGCCCAGAAGGGAGGGAACTGAGCCATGAAGTCCTCCACACTGCTTCACGCCGCCGCCGCCCTCGCCCTCGCCACCGCGTCGATCTCGCTGGGCGCCGACTTCACCGTCATCACCACCCAGCCGGTCTCCACCATCGCGCTGCCCACCACGCCCTTCCCCATCGCCCACTGGGACCTCCGCAAGTTCGACAACTGCGACATCCCCTACGCCGTGAACAACGCGGGTGCCGCCAACCTCGGCTACGCCGCGACGCGCAACCTTGTTGACAGCGCCTTCCTGCAATGGACCAGCGTCACGCCCAACAAGATCAAGTGGCACAACAGCGCCTTCGGCGCCGGCACCGCCAGCGTCGGCGTCGCCAACGACCGAATCAACGCCGTCAGCTGGGACACCAACCTCTGCTCCGGTGACCCGTGGGACCCGGCGCTCCGCGGCGGCGCGGTCGCCATCGCCGTCATCAACGCCGTCATCGCCCCCGGCAGTGTCGGCATCGGCGCCACCGCCACCGGCGAGATTATCGAGGGCGACATCGTCTTCGACGACAACAACTTCATCTGGACCAACGGCAACCAGAACGCCGGGAACCTCTTCACCGGCGACGACGTCCACGCCCTCGAGCCCGTGCCCGGCGGCGGCACCCGCCAGGTCATCCAGGCCGGGCCCAACCTCCGCTGCGACACCATCGCCATCTGCACCGACATCCAGGTCGTCCCCTTCGGAGGCGCCACCGCCAACGCCAACGACGTGGTCGTCCGCGCCCCCGGGCCCGCCGGCTCGAACCTCACCGGCACCCTCGCCAACTACAACGGCTTCTTCGACGTCTGGGCCATCTGCGCCCACGAGACCGGGCACATCCACGGCCTGGGCGAGAACAACCTCAACACCAGCAACGGCAACGTGCTGGAGACCCGCGGCAGCGGCCTGTTCGCGATCCCCGCCGGGACAACGTTCTCATTCACCGTCAACGGCAACGTCGTGAACGTCGCCCTCACGGCAGGTCCCAACCGCACCGCCGCCCAGATCGTCGCCGAGATCAACGCCGCCATCGCGGCCCAGCAGCCCGGCAGCGCCGCTGCCACGGTCTCGTCCGCCGGCGGTGTCGTCATCACCGCCACCAACCCCGCCCACCTCATCATCGTTACCGGCGACGCCAACGCTCTGTCGGGTCTGGGCCTGAGCGCCGAGTCCGCCATCCCCACCATGCGCCAGGCGACGCTCCGAGGCGCCACCAGCCTCGATCAGCGCACCCTCGAGCGCGCCGACCGCGACTCGGTCAACTTCCTCTACACCGCCGACATGGGCGACGCCCCCGACAACAAGGTCAACGGCAACCCCACCAACACCTACCAGACCTACGTCCACTCCCAGAACAACATCGCCGGCGCCGCCGGCCAGCTCAACGGCGAACAGCTCCACCAGCCCGCCCTCGGGCCCACCCACCTGTTCGGCACGCCCGGCTACCGCTGGGAATGGCTCGGCCCCGATGAGGACGGCCCGTTCTTTGAGTGCGAGGCGCTCGTGCCCAACCTCGACAGCTACGACGACGGCGTCGCCCTGCCCAGCCCCATGAAGAAGGGCTTCGTCAACCGCGTCACCGTCTTCGTCAGCTACGCCAACGTCCCCGGCCGCTACGCCCAGGGCGCCAACGACGACGTCTATCTCAACGGCGCCGGCGTCGGCTGCGGCGGCACCTACGCCGTCGGCGCCACCCTCGTCCAGATCATCGGCCCCGGCCCCAACGGCGTCCTCGACTCCGTCCCCAACAACTGCAACCCCCTCGGCAACGACACCGTCGTGGCCAACCGCATCACCACCGGCCCCGACAACGTCATCAGCACCCAGATCCCCAACCTCGGCGGCCAGCAGAACGCCGGCGCACGCCAGCTCCACATGAACGGCTACTTCGACTTCAACGGCAACAACCTGTTCGACGCCGCCGAGCGCACCGTGTGGTGGAGCGGCATCCCCGGCGCCACCGGCGCCGCCAGCGCCAACTTCGTCCCCGGCGCTTCGGTCCTGGGCACCAACCCCATGGCCCTGGTCTTCGACGTCGCCGTTCCCGCCAACGTCCCCGACAACTTCTACTCACGCTTCCGCATCGACTACGGCGAAAACGAAGGCCGCGTCCGCGCCACCGACCCCAGCCTCGGCCCCGCCGTCGGCGTCGCCCAGTTCGGCGAAGTCGAGGATCACCCCTGCGTCGCCAGCAACTCCAGCGGACAGGCCGACCAGCTCCACCTCTACGGCCCATACCCCGGCGTCGTCCAGCCCGGCATCCCCTGCAGCATCGACGCCAGCGTCCAGATCGGCTTCAACCCCATCCCCAACGTCCCCGTCCACGCCGTCCTCGTGCAGGGCAGCGGCCAGTTCACCACCGGCTCGCCGGGCATCAGCGACACCACCGTGGTCACCAACGTCAACGGCATCGCCAGCATCGGCTTCGAGCCGCAGGCCACCGGCCAGTTCATCATCAAGGTCGAGCTCATCGGCACACCCCTGGAGACGTACGCCGTCTTCAACACCTCCACGCTCGCCCGCGCCGGCGACGTCAACGGCGACTGCGCCGTTAACACCGCCGACCTCACCCTCCTGCTCAGCACCTTCGGCGGCCCCCACGCGCCCGAGCAGAACGTCGACTTCAACCTCGACGGCCAGACCACCACCACCGACCTCACGATTCTCCTGAGCCGCTTCGGCCAAGGCTGCACGCCCGCAGGTCAATAGTCCCGTCCCCCCGTGCCACGATGATGCCGTCCGCGGCATCATCGTGCCCCCCGAACGCGTCTCGATAACCCGACCCAGGTCGCACAGGCTTGACCAGCCCGTGCGCACAGGCACCGCCCCCGCGTCGCCACCCACGCCGCGGGGGCTTTTTCGTTCAGACCCATCCGTGCCGATGGGCTATCCACCATTCCGCTCCCACCGCCGCGGCGCACAGCAGCGCCCACAGGTGGAACTTCAACGTGGCCCACTGATCCTCCACCCACTCGCCGCGGAACAGCGAAATCAAGTTTGGCGTGAACACGTAGCGGATCGACTCGACGAACTCCCCCTTTTCAAACAGTGCAAACGCCAGCAGCCAGAAGATGGGCAGGTTCGCCAGTAACGCCAGAATGACCACCCACCCCACTGACATCACACGCTCCAAGCGGGCGGGCTAGCCGCCAAACTGATACGCTGCCGCCCCAAATCGTTACCAAATCCATCCCTGCTGATGCGCAACCCTGTATTCAAAACACAACACCACGATACAAATCAGCAGCCAGACGACCCCTTTCTTCGTCACCCATCGTTCATTAACCCAGTCACCGCGTAAGAATGCAATATCGGGCTCGAGGAAATAACGAAATGCCTCGAGAAACTCATTCTTTGCAAACAGAAAGCGTGCGAGCAGCCAGAATATTGCCGCGTTCGCGACGACGACGAGGATGAGCAGGCCCCATGCCGGCACAATGCAATTGTAGCACCGGCGGATAGTCGCGCGAATCGATACGCTAGCTCCCATGTTGCCCCGACCCCATTTGCACCGGCTCGTGTTCCCCGCCGTGCTGCTCGCCGCTTGCGCCGCCGCGCTGGCCCAGTCTTCCGGCCGTCCGCTCACCCCGCCCACCAACGGCCCCAAGCACTCCGACCCCGCTTGGCACGCCATCGTTCACGCCACGGCGACCACCGAGCCGGGCAAGACCATCAGCGACGCCACCATCGTCTTCAAGGACGGCGTCATCGTCAGCGTCGCCGAGAAATCAGCGCCCCCCGAGGGCGCCCGCGTCTGGGACGCCACGGGCCTGAGCGTCTACCCAGGCCTCGTCGAGCCGTACCTCTCGGTGGATGCACCACGCCCCGACAAGAGCGCCCCCGGCTCGCACTGGAACGCCCGCATCACCCCCGAGCGCTCAGTGCTCGACGGCCCCGGTGTGAGCGCCGATGCCCGCAAGAAGCTCCGCGCCCTGGGCTACGGCGCGGCGGTGATCGCCCCTTCCGGGGGGATCATGCGCGGCACCGCCGCCCTCGTCTCGCTCGCCGAGCCGGGCGAGGCCTCGACCCCCGGCGTGCCCGGCGTCATGAGCCGTGACGTCTTCCACTGCGCCGCCTTCGACACCGCCGGCGGAGCCGACGACGCCTACCCCGGCGCCAAGATGGGCGTCATCGCGCTGCTGCGTCAGTCTCTCATCGACGCCGATTGGTCCAGCGCGGCGACCGCCGCCTACGAAAAATCCCCCGGAACCCACGAGCGTCCCCCCGCCAGCGCCGCCATGGCCGCGCTCGGCGCGGCACGTCCCTGGCTCTTTGACGCCGGCGACGTGTTCGACAGTTGGCGATTCGCCAAGATCATCAGGGAGTTCCGCGCCCGGTCCCCCGTCATCAGCGTCGGCACCGGCGCCGAATACCAGCACATCGAGGCCCTCAAGCAGTCCGGCGTCTCGCTCATCGAGCCGCTGGCTTTCCCCAAGGCCCCGAAAGTCACCACCGAGGGCGACCGCGATAGCGTCGCGCTCCGCGATCTGATGGCGTGGGAGCAGGCCCCGACCAACCTGCGCCGCCTTGACGCCGCCAGCCTGAGGGTCGCGATCACGACCAGCAAGCTCCCCAAAGACGCCGACTTCATGTCCAACCTTCGCGACGCCGTCAAGGCGGGCCTCAGCGAAGACAAGGCCCTGGCGATGCTGACGACGACACCCGCCGAACTCGCGGGCGCCTCAGGAAAGCTTGGCAAGCTCGCCCCCGGCTACGCCGCCAACATCGTCGTCTGCAAGAACGCCTTCTTCGACCCCAAGCGCGAGATCCGCGACGTGTGGATCGACGGCCAGCGCCACGAGATCACCCCCGCCCCCAGCCCCTACGCCGAGGCGCTCAAGGGCACGTGGACCGCGACGTTGGCCTTCGCCGCGCCGGTGGAAGTGACCATGAAGGTCGCCGACAAGACCGAGATCACCATCGAGAAGCCCGGCGCGCCCGCCGAGGCGGAGAAGAAGCCCGACGCCAAGCCCGAAGAGTCCAAGCCCAAGACCGAGTCCACCAAGGCCAAGAGCGCCAGCCTTCTTGAGAACCGCCTCGACTTCTCCCTCCCCGCCTCCGCGATCGTGAAGGACGCCGACGGCACCGCCCAGGTCCGCGCCATCCTTGAAGAGGGCAAGCTCCGCGGCACCGTGACCATGCCCGACGGCTCGCACGCGCCGTTCTCCGCCGTCAAGCAGCCCGCCGAGCCCGACAAGGACGCCGAGAAGAAAGACGAGAAGAAGGACGACAAGCCCGCGTCGCCCGCGCCCGAGAAGTTCGGCGCTCCCTTCGGCCCCTACGCGTTCGATGAGCCTCCCGCTCAGAAGAGCGTGCTCATCAAGAACGCCACGGTCTGGACGAACGGTGCATCCGGGGGGGCAGGCGTGATCAAGAACGGCGCGGTCCACATCGCCGCCGGCAAGGTCCGCGCCGTCGGCGCCATGCCTCTCACGCCCGATCCGAAATACCCCGTCGACATCGAGATCGACGCCCAGGGCAGGCACGTCACCCCCGGCATCATCGATTGCCACTCGCACACAGGCATCTCCGGCGGCGTCAACGAGGGAACCCAGTCCTGCACCGCCGAGGTCCGCATCTTCGACGTCATCGAGCCCGACGACATCAACTGGTACCGCCAGCTGGCCGGCGGCGTCACCGCCGTCAACCAGCTCCACGGCTCGGCCAACGCCATCGGCGGGCAGAACTCGGTCGTCAAGCTCCGCTGGGGCTCCGCCACGCCCGACGACATGCGCTTCCAGGGCGCGCCCCCCGGCATCAAGTTCGCGCTCGGCGAAAACGTCAAGCAGTCCAACTGGGGCGACCGCGTCAACACCCGCTATCCCCAAACCCGCATGGGAGTCGAGACCTTCATCCGCGACCGCTTCATCGCCGCCCGCGAGTACGACGCGGCGAAAACCAGGGCCGGCAGCGACCCGGCCTTCCACCGTGACCTTGAACTGGAGTGCCTCGCGGAGATCCTGCGCGGCGAGCGCCTGGTCCACTGTCACAGCTACCGGCAGGACGAGATCCTCATGCTCTGCCGCGTCGCCGACGAGTTCGGTTTCAAGATCGGGACGTTCCAGCATGTGCTGGAGGGCTACAAGGTCGCCGAGGCGATCAAGAAGTCCGCGATCGGCGGCTCGACCTTCTCCGACTGGTGGGCCTACAAGTGGGAGGTCTACGACGCGATCCCGTACAACGGCGCCATCATGGCCTCGGTCGGCATCCCCGTCAGCTTCAACTCGGATTCCGATGAGCTCGCACGGCGTCTCAACGCCGAGGCGGGCAAGGCCGTGAAGTACGGCCACGTCGCGCCGGCCGAAGCCCTGAAGTTCGTCACGCTCAACCCGGCGAAGCAGCTCAAGATCGACGCGATGACCGGCTCGCTCGAAGTGGGCAAGGACGCCGACATCTCGGTGTGGTCCGGCGACCCGCTCAGCCCGACGACCCGCTGCGAGCGCACGTTCGTTGACGGGCGCGAGATGTTCTCGCTGGAGATGGACGCCAGGCACCGCTCGCAGATCGCCGCCGAGCGGGCCCGCCTGATCCAGAAAATCCTCGCCGAGCCCAGGAAGGACAAGCCCGCCGGCGCGGGTTCTCCCGGCGGGAGCCCCGCCGACGCGCCGGGAGGCGAGCGCCGCCGACGGCGCGAGACGCCGCCCAGCACCGACAGCCTGACTGCGGGGGCGGTCGGCACGCGCTTCGCCCTGGTCCCCGCCGGCGGCGACGACGAGGAAACCGCCCAGGCCGCCGCCGCGTTCAAGCGCAAGAGGCTCGAAGCCTGGTTCGAGTTTCTCCTGCTCAACGGCATCGACCCGAGCGTGAACCGCCCGGGCATGTGCGGGTGCGAGTTCTAATCGTTCGTCGCGGAGGCGCGGAGTGCGCGGAGAAGAAACTGAGCTGATAGGAGGATCGCGTCGCCGGCGTTCTCCCGATACACAGAAGGGCGCGGCAGCAGTTGATCGGACCAATACCATGAGCTTCCAACACATCAACCAGAACATCCCGCTCCGCGCCCTCCGCGCCTCCGCGGTGATTCTTCTTCTCGCCGCGAGCGGAGAAGCCCAGGACCTCGCCCTCAAGGCCAAGCCGCAGGACCGCCCGGTGCTCATCCGCGGGGCGACCATCCACACCGTCAGCGGTGCGCCCATCGAGCACGCCAGCATCCTCTTCGAGAACGGCGCGATCTCGTACATCGGCCCGGTTGATCCGCCGCCCGGCGTCGGCAAGCCGACAATCTTCGACGCCGACGGCAAGCACGTCTACCCCGGCCTCATCGGCGCCAACACCGTCACCGGGCTCAGCGAGGTCAGCGCCGCCCGCGCCACCAAGGACACCACCGAAGTCGGCGATATCACGCCCGAGGTCCGCCCGGCGGTGGCGATAAACCCCGACTCGGCGATCATCCCGGTCACCCGCTCCAACGGCGTGCTCGTGACCGGCGTCATGCCCTCGGGCGGGCTGATCCCCGGGCGCATCAGCGTCATCGCGCTGGACGGCTGGACGTGGCAGGACATGAGCGTGACGCCCGACGCCGGGCTGCTGGTCAACTGGCCCAACGTGCGCCCGCTCAGCGCCTGGTGGGTCACCAGGCCCGAGAACGAGCAGCTCGACGAGATTCGGAACAACCTCAAGCGCATCGAGGATTTCTTTGATGCCGCCGCGGCGTACCACAAGGCCCGCGCCGCCGACCCCGCGACGCCGACCGACCTCCGCTACGAGGCCATGAAGAGCGTGCTGGACGCGAAGCTGCCGGTGTTCATCCGGGCCGATGAGCAGGACCAGATCGAGTCGGCGTGCGCGTTCGCCAAGCGCCGCGGGCTGAAGCTGGTGATCGTCGGGGGGCGCGACGCGCCGGACGCCGCCGAGAGCCTGAAGCAGCTCCACGCCGGCGTGATCGTGACCGGCACGTTCCGCATGCCGCGCCGGGCCGACAGCGATTACAACGAGGCGTACACGCTGCCCGCTCGGCTGGAGAGCGCCGGCGTCACATGGTGCCTGGCCACCGAGGGCGGCGAGTTTCAGACACCGCACGAGCGGAACCTGCCGTACCACGCCGCCATGGCGGTGGCCCACGGCCTGAGCCGCGACGCCGCCATCCGGTCGATCACGCTGGGACCGGCCACAATCCTGGGCATCGGCGACAAGTACGGCTCGCTGGAGGTCGGCAAGTCGGCGACCCTGATCATCACCGACGGCGACCCGCTCGAGATGACCACGACCGTCGAGCACGCGTTCATCCAGGGGCGGGAGGTTGACCTGTCCAATAAGCAGACCAAGCTTGACGAGAAGTACCGCGAGAAGTACCGGCGCAGCGGGGACGCGAAGTGAGCGTCGGCCGCGGGTACGATCCGGCCCGATGAGCAAGGCGCCGTCGCCACAGGTTGAAGAGCTGTTCCGGCGTGCCGACGTGTGCTCGCAGCAGGGGCGCCTGCGCGAGGCGTACGGGTTGCTCAGGAGCGCCGTGGAGCTGGCGCCGCGGTACGCGCCGGTGCTGGCGGCGTTCGGCTGGGTGTCGGGGCAGCTGGGTGATCACGCGGGCGGGCTGCCGCACCTGAAGAAGGCGGTGCAGATCGACGGCACCAAGGCGCAGTACCACTTCTGGCTGGGGGTGTTGCAGCAGAGCGAGCAGGACATCGAGGGGGCGAAGCTGTCGTTGAATCGTGCGATCGCGCTGAAGAAGGACCTTCCGGGGCCGTACGTATCGATGGCGTCGATCCTGGAGCGGACGGGCGAGTGGGCCAAGTCGCTGGAGTGGATCGAGAAAGGACGGAAGGCGACACCGGGCGATGCGCACCTGGAGGCGGTCTACTGGAAGATCAAGGCGGAGATGGGCGAGCGCGAGGCGGCGCGGGACGGGCTGCGGGAGCTGCTGGCGCGGAACCCGGCGCCGCCGACCGACACGCTCATCCGCTGCAACCACACGCTGGGGCTGACCTTGGACAAGCTGGGCGACTACGACGGCGCGTTCGAGGCGTTCAGCCGTTTCAACGCGCTGCGGCTGAGCGGCGACGCGGCCAAGAACGCGCTGGCCCGCGACGACATCACGCCGGTGGTCGAGGCGCAGAAGGCGATCACCGCCGAGACGTTCGCCACGTGGCGCGACGAGGAGCCGGGTGACGGGCTGCCGGCGCCGGGGATGCTGATCGGCTTCCCGCGCTCGGGCACCACGATGACCGAGAACGTGCTGGCGTCGCACCCGGGCGTGGCGGCGACGCCGGAGCGGACCATGCTGCCGGACGTGGTGGTCGAGATGCAGAGGCTGGCGAAGTCGGGCGGCGTGGACCTCTCGGCGTTTCTGCACACGATGGACGAGGCGATGCTGCGGCGCCTGCGCCGGATGTACTGGGACGCCGCGGCGCGCGAGACGGATGGGGCGCTCGGCCCCGATTTCAAGGCGAAACTGCTGGTGGACAAGTTCCCGCTGCACCTGGTCCGCGTGGGGATCATCAACCGGCTGTTCCCGCGGGCGCGGGTGATCGTGGCGCTGCGCGACCCGCGCGACTGCTGCCTGTCGGCGTTCAGCCAGTACTTCGGGATCAACCCGGCCATGGTGCGGTTCCTGACCATCGAGGGGGCGGCCCGGCTGTACGAGCAGGCGATGGGGCTGTACCTCTTGCTGCGCCCGCGGCTGACGATGCCGGTGCTGCAGGTGCGGTACGAGGACACGGTGGTGGACCTTGAGGCGCAGGCGCGGCGGATGCTGGAGTTCCTGGGCCTGGAGTGGAATGACAGCGTGCTTAGGCCCGAGGACCGGGCGAAGAAGCACTACACGGGGACGCCGAGCTTCAGGGCGGTGACGACGGCGGTGAACACGAAGGCGAAGGGCCGGTGGGTGAAGTACCGGGCGCACCTGGCGCCGATCTTCCCTATTCTCGCGCCGTTTGTGGAGGAGTTCGGGTACGAGGCGGCGTGAGGGGCGGCAGCAGGACGGAACAACGAGAGGTTTCCGATGTGGATGATGATCGGTGGGGTTGCGGCCGTCTTGATCGGGGGCGTTGTCTGGCTGTTCCTGCGCCGGCGTGCGTCGCGCGGGGGGCCGGTGTCGCTGGTGCTGCTGCGGTCGTCGGCGCGGAAGCTGAGCGAGGCGGATGTTCGCGGTGCGGTGCGTCGGGCGCTGGGGGTGGAGGCGAAGATTGATCGGCTCGAGTTCAAGGGCTTGGCATCCGGGTTTGTCGCCACGTGCGAGCGGTTTCCGCCGTTTGTGGTCATCAGTTCCCGCGCGCCGTACTCGGATCGGGCATCGGCGGAGCGGATGGCCGAGAGCTGCGAAGACGCCGTGCTTCGGGGGGCGATCCGCGGCGCCTCGGCGTGGGTGAGCGTGGATGCGCACGAGTTGCCGAGTAGCTGTTCGGTGCAAGATCGACTCCGCATGTACGGCGAGATCCTCGGCAAAGTGGCCGCGGAGCTGATTGACGGCGGCTGCCTGGCGCTTTACGCCCCGGCCGAGCGCCGCTTTGCGCGCGTGAGCATCGAGACCGAGCGGCTGCTTCGAGAAGGGCGCACCGAAGAGCTCCTGGGTGATGACGATTTCAATGCGCCGGTTTTCAAGCTTGAAAACAATGACCAGCGCATCAACGCGGCCATCAAGAAGGCGCAGGATCGCTTTGATGAGCTCCTTTCGGCGTTCAGGCTCCGGGGTGAAAAGAGCCGCGCGATGGTCAAGGTGAGGTTCGAGACGGGCCCCGATGCGGCGGAACACCTCTGGACGCTGGTGAAGAGCACCGGTGACGGACGGACGACGGGCGAAGTTGTAAACCAGCCGCACGCGAAGAAGTTGCCGGGGAAGGGAGAGCTCGTGACATTCACGCGCGACCGCGTGAGCGACTGGGCGTACATCGACGAGGCTGGGAACCCGCAGGGCCTGTTCGTTGAGAGGCTTCTCGGGCGCTAGTCGAGAGGTTGTAGGCTTACAGCGGCGGCTTGGGCGGCACGCTGGTCATGCCGGTGACGCGCTTGAGGTACCACTGCCAGAGGTCCTTGCCGGTCTTGGCGTCGTGGTGCTGCAGGGCGAGAGCGGCGAAGTCGGGGGAGCGGTAGAGCTCGTGGAGGATCAGGGCGAGCTTCAGGAGCTGCTCGGGGGTGAAGGTGCTCCAGCGCTCGAAGACGGGGAGGAACACGGCGTCGGTCCAGAGCACCTGGCGGATGGCGGCGCTGGCGCCCTGCTTGAGCTGCAGGGGCTTGAGGGCGCGGCCGAAGAGGTGGCCGAAGGTGTGCAGCATGAAGCCCTGGGCGCGGAGGAACGCGTCGACGTCGGCGAAGAGGGGCTGGTCTTTGTAGGTGGGGACGAACTCGACCTCGGACTCGACGAGCAGGACGCCGGCGAGTTTCTTCGTGGCGCCCTTGAGCACGTCGAGCTCGGCGCCCTGCACGTCGACCTTGAGCAGGTCGATCGAGGCGACCTCGGGGATGTCGTCGAGGCGCCGGGTCTGGACCTTGGAAGTGCCGACGACCTGGGCGAGCTCGCTGAGGAAGTTGAAGCGGTCGGTGAGGGCGTGGTTGGGCTCGTAGAGGGAGGAGGTTTCGCCGCAGTTGGTCTGGTAGAAGGTGCGCTCGGTGCCGTCGCCGATGAAGTGGGGGAGGTAGGTGTGGTTCTTGCGGGCCTGGGCGACGAGCTTGGCGCACTCGTTTTCCTGCGGCTCGAAGCCGACCACCCGGGCGAGGCCGGCGTCCATCAGGGGCTTGTAGAAGGGGGGGAGGCTGCCGAGCTGCATGGCGCCGACGTCGACGATGTCGACGACGGGGGCGGATTTGCCGAGCAGGGAGATGAGGGAGAAGGGGGCGGAGGACATGGGCGGAGGGTACGGGGGAGCGGGATTTTGGATTTTGGACTTCGGATTTTGGATTGCGGAGTTCGAAGTTTGGAGTCTTGGATTTGGGGAGGGCGCGTGTGGCGGCGGGAGTGGGGGCGTTGCCACCTGGGTGTGTGTCGTTACGGAGCGCGTGCCTACTTGTGCGGCAGTCAGCGGGTTACGACGTTGGCGGCGTGGGGGTGGGGTGCTGGAGGATGCGGGCGGCTTCGGGGGGGATGGCGGCGCCGCATTCGGGGCAGCGGGTGGTGCTTGGTGGGAGGGCTTGGAGGTTGTAGCCGCACGCGGTGCAGACGGGGACGCCGCAGGCGAGGAGGCGTGACCTGAGCCAGCGTTGCGCGGTGCGTTGATGTCCCCAGCGGATGAAGAAGAACGCCGTGGTGAGCATGGCGACCAGGGCGACTTCGGGCGCGAACCGCGTGAAGCGGCCGGGGAGTGCGTTCCAGACAAGGATGCGCACGGAGATGTTGACGGCGACGGCGACGGCGATCAGCAGGACGACGCCGACGGCGATATCTCGCCGGCGGATCGAGGATGGGAAGGCGTCGATGGCGGCCTGGCGCTCGGCGGGTGATGGAAAGTGGTCGAGTTCGTCGAGGCCGGCGAGGGTGAGGTTGAGGAGGTTGGGGCGGGGCATGAGGAGAGACCACGGTCTTCACCGGGTCAGGCTAGCTCAGGCGGGATGATGCGCGAGCGGAGGGCCTTGACCGCCACGACGAAGAACGGGAGCGAGACAAGCGCGACAACGGCGAGCATGATCGACTGGGTTGTCTCGCTCAGGCCTTGTTGGTGCGCCACCATCATCGCCGCGTTCCAGCCGGAGTTGACGGTTGCGTGCGTTGCCACGGTGAGCACCACGGACTTCGTGCGGTGAGCGATAACCCCGAACCATGCGCCCAGCACCAGCGCGAGGGCCATGGCGGGCGGGTCCAGGTGGAGCAGAGCGAAGAGCAGGGTGGACAGCGCGATCGCGACGCCGGGCCGGAAGCGGCGCTTGTACGCGGTCAGGATGAGGCCCCGGAACAGCAGTTCCTCGATGACGCCGGGTAGCGCGCCGATGGCGAGCACCCAGGCGATCGACTGGATCATCGAGCTGTCGCGCCAGATCGCGATGATTGATGGGCCCTGGCCGAACGAAGGAAGGACTTTGGATGCCGCACCGGCCGCGGCGATGGCGAGCACGAAGGGGAAGCCTCCCGCGAGCACGATGGCGGCCATGTCGGCGGCGCTGACTCGTGGGCGCACAAGCCCCAGGCGTGATCTGAATGGTTGGCCTGTGAGCCACCAGGCGATGACGATCACAAGGAGCAGGGCGAGTTGCGTGGCGATGATCGTCGTGAGCAGCACGGGGTACGTCGTCGCGGCTGCTGTGAGCTCGTCTTTCGGGGTGTTCGGGTGCGCGATCGCGGCGGGGAGAACGGCGGCGATCGCGACAATGACCGCGACGCCCACGGACAGCACCGCCGCGCACACGAAGGTGAGCGTGGCGAACAATGCGGAATCGTTGACGCGTGGGCGGGGCACGAGAACTCCGCGGAAAGGTGGGCACTAAGTTTGCTGAGGGGGCGCGGGTGAATCGTACAGCATGGCAGCAGTGCCTGGTCTGGCGACGGGGCCGGTGATGTGCGGGTTTTGGTGGCGTTCCGGCGAATCTTGCGTGCCGGGTTGCGGCACGCGTGCTGAGTTCTCCGCGGGCTTGTGCAGGGGTTCGGGCTTGAGCGACGTGGCGCGAGCTTGGGGAGAGGGGGAGCACCGACCCGCGGACGGGTCGGTGGCACGGGGAGGACACCAACGCGCGGTTGGGTCGGTGGCACGGGTGTGCATGCGCAGCAGGGCGGAGGCGGCGCGGCGGGCGGTTTCGGGGCTCTTGGCGCTCAGGGCGCGGATGAGGGCCTGGACGG
>CAZEDW010000063.1:0-14067 GCA_964510955.1 uncultured Phycisphaeraceae bacterium | reverse complement strand
CGGGGCGGCGCCGGCCGGGGGGGCGGGCGGGGCGGGCGGCACAGGTGGAACGGGCGCGGCGGGCGAGCCGAAGGACACCGATCTGAAGCCGATCGTGGACGCCGAGACGGCGCGGATCAAGCGCGAGGTGGCGCTGCAGATCGATACTTCCGCGGCGGACAAGACCGTTCCGGGCGAGGTGGAGGTTTCGATGATCCCGTCGGTCATCAGCGCCGAGGGGCCGACGGTCGAGAAGGCGGGGTTCTTCAGCTTCGGCTCGGGGGGCGGGTCGCTGGCGGTGGGCGACCTTGTGAAGACGGTGGGGCTGGGGGCGATGGCGGTGGCGGCGCTGGGGCTGGTGGTGATGACCGCGTTCCGCGCGAGCAAGCAGCAGCAGTTGCCGTCGGCCCAGGAGCTGGTGGGCGTGCCCCCGACGCTGCCGGGCGACTCCGACATCGTGGGCGAGGCGGGCGAGGCCGACAGCGTGCTGGCGGGGCTGGAGCTGACCGACGACGACATGAAGGAGCGCAAGATTCTCGAGCAGGTCGAGGCGGTGGCCAAGGACCGTCCGAAGGACGCGGCCTCGATCATCGGGCGCTGGATGTCTGATACCTAATCCGCTGGGAGAGACCCTATGGCTCGCAGGCCGGGCGACCCGTTGCCCGAGAACATCAACGAACTGCCCGGCGTGACCAAGTCCGCCATTTTGCTGCTGTCGATCGACCCCGTCAGCGGCAGCTCGGTTTTGAAGGGGCTGATGCCGGAGCAGGTTGAGGAGGTCACGCGTGAGCTGGCGGGGCTGGGGCGCGTGCCGGACAAGCTGCGGCGGCAGGTGATCGAGGAGTTTTACGCCGTCAGCCTGGCGTACAGCGCCGGGGCCGAGGGCGGGCTGGACTATGCGAAGGACCTGCTCAAGAACGCGCTGGACCCCAAGACGGCGGACCGGGTGCTCTCGCAGATCCAGACGCAGGTGACCAAGGCGCCGTTCAGCTTCCTGCAGAAGGCCGAGGCGGAGAACCTGCTGACGTTCATCCAGGACGAGCACCCGCAGACCATCGCGCTGATCGTCTGTCACCTGCCGCACCACAAGGCCAGCGAGATCCTCGGCGGCCTGCCGGTGCAGAAGCAGATCGAGGTGATCAAGCGCATCGCCAACATGGAGCAGACCAACCCGGAGGTGATCCGCGAGGTGGAAAAGGGGCTGGAGGGGCGCCTCTCGAGCATGCTGACCCAGAGCATGGAGAAGGCGGGCGGGGTGCCGACGGTCGCGGAGATTCTCAACCTGGCCGATCGCGCCACCGAGAAGTCGATCATGGAGGGTCTTGAGGCGGAGGACCCCGACCTGGTCGAAGAGATCCGGCGCCTGATGTTCGTGTTCGAGGACATCCGCAAGGTGGACGACAAGGGCATCCAGGCGGTGCTGCGCGAGGTGGACAACGACGAGCTGGCGCTGGCGCTCAAGACGGCGAGCCCCGAGCTGCAGGAGAAGATCTTCAAGAACATGTCAGAGCGTGCCGCGCAGCTCATCAAGGAGGACATGCAGTTCATGGGCCCGGTGCGGGTGAGCGACGTCGAGCAGAGCCAGCAGCGGATCGTGGACATCGTCCGCCGCCTGGAAGAGGCGGGCGAGATCATCATCGCCGGTCGCGGCGGGCAGGAGGAGTTGATTGTGTGAGTAGGCACTGGGCACTGGGCACTAGGCATCAGTTCGGAACCGGATCACAAAGACTGGAAACCACGCGACTTTCTCTCCTTCCTCGTACCTAGTGCCCAGTGCCTAGTGCCCAGTGCCTAGTGCCTTCCCCATGGCCCTCATCAAGAACGCCAACTCCCGATCGATGGCCCGCGAGGCGGTGGTGCTCGACCTGGGCGACCTTGCCGCGCAGGGCGAGTTCATCAAGCGCGAGGCAAGGTCGGCGGCCGAGGCGATCGTGCGCGAGGCGCGGGAGGAGCGCAAGCGGATTCTCGCGGGGGCGCGCGAGGAGGGGTTCGCCGCGGGTAAGCGCGAGGGGCTGGAGCTTGGGCTGAGCGAGGGGCGTGAGCAGGGGCGTGCCGAGGCCTTGGCGGCGCACGGGGCGCAGCTGTCGGCCCTGGAGGCCCGGTGGGGCGCCGCGCTCGACGCGTTCGACGCGGCGAGGGAGGACCTGCTGCACGAGGCGCGGCGTGACGTGCTGATGCTGGCCTGCGAGGTGGCGCACCGCGTGACGAACAAGGTGGTCGACGCTGACGCGACGGTGGTGGTCTCGCAGTTGGAGCGGGCGCTGGCGCTGGTGCTGGCGCCGACGCGGCTGGCGATCACCGTCCACCCGGACGATGAGCGTGAGGCGGGCGCGGTGCTGCCGGCGCTGATGCGGCGGTTCGGCCCGCAGGCCCACGCGGACCTTGTGACCGACGCGGCTGTCGGGCGCGGGTCGTGCACGGTCCGCACCGACCACGGCGAGATCGATGCGTCGGTGCGCACGCAGTTGCAGCGCGCCGTGGACGCGGTGATGGGCGACCACGCGCCCGCCGCGCCGGAGCGCGGGCCGTGAGCTGCCTCTCGCCCGCCATCTCCCGGCTGCGAAGGTGCGAGCCGCTGGGGCTTTCCGGGACGGTCACGTCGCTGCGCGGCCTGACGCTGCTTGTTGACGACTTGCCGGTGCTCGTCGGCTCGCTGGTCTGCGTGGGGGGTGCTTCTGAGTCGGGGGTTGATCGGCTGGGCGAGGTGGTGGGGTTCGAGGGGCGGCGGGCCATCGTCATGATGCTCGGTCAGACGGCGGGCATCCGGCGCGGTGACCGGGTCGCGCTGGTGGAGCCGTCGCCGGCGGTCCGGGCGGGGGGGTCGATGCTCGGGCGGGTGGTGAACGCGCTGGGCGAGCCGATCGACGGCGGGCCGGCGCTGCGGGATACCGAGGCCGCGCCGCTGAGCCCCGACCCGCTGAGCGCCATGCACCGGCGGCGGATCACTGATCCGCTGCCCACCGGCGTCCGGGCCATCGACCAGTTCAACACGGTGGGGCGCGGGCAGCGGATGGGGATCTTCGCCGGGCCGGGCGTGGGCAAGAGCACGCTGCTGGGGATGATCGCGCGGCGGGCTTCCTCGGACGTCAACGTGATCGGGCTGATCGGTGAGCGCGGGCGCGAGGTGAAGGACTTCATCGACCTGTCACTGGGCGCCGAGGGGCTGGCGCGGTCGGTGGTGGTGGCGGCCACCGGCGACGAATCGCCGCTGATGCGGATCCGGGCGGCGATGGCGGCGTGCTCGATCGCCGAGCACTTCCGCGACCAGGGCAAGGACGTGCTGCTGATGCTCGACTCGGTGACGCGGTTTGCGCACGCGCAGCGCCAGATCGGGCTGGCGGTGGGGGAGCCACCGGCGACCAAGGGGTACACGCCGAGCGTGTTTGCGCTCTTGCCGCTGCTGCTGGAGCGCGCGGGGGCGGTGGAGCGGGCGGGGGGAGGGTCGATCACGGGGTTCTACACGATCCTGGTCGAGGGCGACGACATGACCGAGCCGATCGCGGACGCGGCGCGGGGCATCCTCGACGGGCACCTGGTGCTGTCGCGGCGGCTCGCTAACCGCGGCCACTTCCCGGCGATCGACCCCCTTGAATCGATCAGCCGCCTGATGAGCGAGATCGCGAGCCCCGAGCACAAGTGCGCGCGGCGGACGCTGGTCTCGCTGCTGGCGGCGTACCGCGACGCGGAAGACCTGATCCAGATCGGCGCGTACGCGCCCGGCTCCAACGCGGTGACCGACGCCGCGATCGCGCTGAAGCCGCGGATCGACGGCGTGCTCCAGCAGGGCGTGGACGAGTCGGCGGTGTTTGACCCGTCGCGTGACAGGCTCGTCGCGCTGGCCCGCGAGGCCGAGGCGATGCTCAGTTCATCCAAACAACCCAAGCGCGCCGGTGCGAACGGGTCGCCGGCGCGGTGAGTGAGAAGGATCATGCCAAGGTTCAGGTTTCCATTGCAGGCCGTTCTCACCTACCGCGAGCACATCGAGCGGCGCAAGCAGCTCGTGGTGGCGCGGCTGGAGATGGAGCGCCGCGAGGGGGAGAGCACCATCGCCGCCTACCAGCGTGAGATCCGTGCGCACAAGAACGACCTGAAGCAGATCCTCGCGCCGGCGGAGCGGGCGCGCCCGGTCGATCAGCGGGCCGCGAGGCTGCAGGCGGTGGCGTCGCTGCAGCTGGGTTTCAAGGCGCAGCGGTCGGCGGTGTCGCTGGCGGGCACCATGAGCCGGCTGGTGACGGCGCGGAACGACCTGTCGAGCGCGGCGGTGGACCGGCGCGCGATCGAGCTTCTGAAGGAGCGCCGGCTGGAGGCTTGGAAGGCCGAGCAGTCCAGGCGCGAGGACCAGGCGCTGGACGAGGTCTCGTCGGTGAGGCACGCGCGGGCGGCCTCGGGGGTTGGCGTGGATGGGTGTGAGGCGGGGTTTGAAGGGAGCGGATCATGATGCGCAGCCTGTGGATCGCCCTGTCGACGCTGGCCCTGGCCAACCTGATGGCGCTGGGGGCGCTGGCGCTGTGGCTCAAGACTTCCGACCGTCTCAGCCGTGAGCGCGTCGAGCAGGTGCGGCAGATCTTCAAGCCGACGCTGGCGCAGGAGAGCGCGGCCAAGCAGGCGGAGAAGGACGCCGCCGAGAAGGCGGCCAAGGACGCCGAGGAACAGGCGCGGAGCAAGAAGCCGCCGGTCACGGCGGAGCAGCGGCTGGAGATCATCCGCGAGTACGAGGAGACGCAGCGTCAGCGGACCGAGCGGCTGCAGCGTGAGACCAAGGACCTCTTGACGCAGCTGGATATCCGCAAGGCGGAGCTTGAGAAGCAGCAGGCGGCGTTTGTCGCCGAGCGGAACGCGTTTGAGGCGATGCGCGACGAGATGGCGGCGGCGGTCTCGAACGAGCAGTTCGCCAAGACGCTCAAGCTGTACGAGGCGGTGAAGGCGTCGGAGGCGGCGGCGATGATGCAGACCCTGCTCGCGGGGGGCAAGAAGTCGCAGGTCGTGGCGTACCTGAACCAGATGCAGCCCCGGAGCGCGTCCAAGGTGATCGCTGAGTTCCAGAAGCGAGACCCGATGCTGGCCGCGGATTTGCTGGAGGGTCTGCGGTCCTACGGCACGGTGCCGCAGGCCACCGCCCCGAGCAGTTCCCGAGCCGCAAGCACCGCCGATGCCCAGCGTCCCGCCAAACCAGGTCCGTCCGGCGCCCCAGCTCCAGCCGGTTCGCCCGGCGCAGGCGGCCTCTCCCCTCAGCCGTCGGGCGCAGGCCCACAGGCCGAACGACCCTCGGCCCCAGCCCAGCCGGACAGCAGCGCGCCAGCCCAGTGAGGGCGGCGACGGCGCGGGCTCGATCAGGGCGAGCGACGATGCTCCGGACGCGCGGCCCGCGGAGTTTTCCGAGGCGCTGTCGAAGCAGCTCAAAGAGCGCAACTCCGGGTCCGGCGAGGCGCAGAATCCGCGCCCGGGTGCGCAGGCTCAGCCGCGCAGCGAATTGTGTGGAGAGCCGGGGAAGGATTCCGAGGACGGGGCGGGTTCTTTGCCCGCGGGCGAGCTGACTGAGGGGACCTCCCCTGAGAGCGCAGGCCCGCGGCAGCCCGAGGGCGCGGAGACGCCTCAGTTGAACCCGGTGGTTCAGGGGCGGGGCGAGGCCCAAGAGCCGGGCGAGAGTTCCTCGCAGGGAATCGTTGACGGAACGCGCTGCCAGGGCGTGAAGCAAGAGTCGCCTGCGATCAAGCGGCCATCGGCCGCGACGGGCAAGGGACCCGAGACGGTCGGAGGGTTCGGCGATACGTCCGAGCCGGCGCCCGACGGTGCAAAAGATAGTTCCGCCCCCGCGACCGAATCGGTCACGGGCGAGGAGGCTCATCCGGGGGTGCCGGTCGCGGATGCCCAGGCTTTTGCGGCTTCCGCTGAGGGGGCCGATTCGAAGCCGGTTTCCGCTGCGTCCAGCGGGCGCACCGCGGCTGCGACCGGCGCGCGTGTGTCCGCTCGCATTGCGGAGGCGGGCGCTCGGGACGACTCGGGGCCGGTGCGCACGCAGGATCAGCCGACGGCGAGCGGCGAAGCCGGCTCGCAGGTCAAGTCGATGGTCGAGGCGAAGGGCGACCCTGGGTTGATCAGTCGAGTCCTCGGCCCAAATGGACAAGCGTCGCTTGAGTCATCCGCCCGTTTGAGCATCAAATCGCCGGCGAGCGCGGAGGCGAGGTCAGAGACGCCGCTGGAGACGCTGGCCGCCCGGGGCCTGGCCGCCGCGCTGAATCAGAGGGGCGGGACGTTGACGATGCGGCTGATCCCTGAAACGCTGGGGGCGATGCAGGTTCGGATGGACGTGAACGCCGGGGTGGTGAACGTGGACCTTCACGTCGTGACCGAGCAGGCACAGCGATTGCTTACACAATCTCTTGACACGCTCAGGGCCTCGCTGGAGAGCAAGGGCCTGATCGTTGAGCGCCTCGGCGTGCACCTGACGCCCGGCGCGAGCACATCCGGCGTCGCTTCGGGCGGCGGCGGGACGTCCGCAGGGATGCAGGACGGGCAGACCAACGGATCGATGGGCCGGCAGGACGCCGGAACGTCGTTCCAGCACGACGCGGGCGATGGACGGTCGCGGTCGTGGCTGGGCGGAGACCAGCGGAACAGAGAGGGGCACGGCGGAGCCGGGCCGCACGCGCAGACCGACCCGATCGCTCACGCCGGCGCCGCGCCGGGTTTCGACGGGGTGTGGCAACGCCTGGTCCTGGGCGTGGACGCCACCGGCTGAACCGCGTGGATACCGAGTTGAGACGCTTTGGGGCATGGACCTTCGGGTTCGTGCCGAGCGCCGTGTGACCGGGCGTCCAGCGAACGCTGGCGTGCCGATGGAGTGCGTCCGTGTCCACCATTTCCAGCAGCGCCGGCGCGGCGTCCGGCTCGTCGGCGGGCTCTGCGCCAAACCGGTACAACTCGCTGTCCACGGGCGACTTCCTGAAAGTGATGTTCAGCGAACTCACCCGCCAGGACCCCCTGCAGCCCAGCCAGACCAAAGACCTGATGGAGCAGATCGCCACGATCCGGTCGATCGAGAGCAACCTCAGCCTGTCCGACAGCCTGAAGACAGTCGTGCACCAGAACGAGGTGACGAGCGCCGGGAACCTTGTCGGTCAGTCGATCAAGGGGCTGGGTGACTCGGGCGAGGCGCTCCAGGGCGTCGTGAAGTCGGTCAGCATCTCGAAGGACGGCGTGCTGCTCAACCTCACGGGCGGGCAGAAGATGCAGCTCAAGAACATGCAGGAAATCCTCGGGTTCATGCTCGGGCAGGAAGCGGCCTGAGCGGCGGCGCCGAGAACTCAACGAATACCCATCGATGAATCTTCAATCCGACATGCTCCGCAAGCTCGCGTCCGGTGTGATCCCGGGCGCGGGAGCGACCCTCCAGCCGGCGCCGGGCAAGACGCCGGTGGAGGGTCGGAGCTTCGCGGAGCTTCTCAGCCAGGTGAAGACGGGCGGCGTCGAGAAATCCGCGCCCGTGCGGCTGGCCAAAGGCTCGGGCATCGAGCTCAGCGGCGAGCAGCTGCAGCGTCTCGGCCCGGCGGTGGATTCCGCCGACGCCGGTGGCGCGAACAGGCTGCTGGCGCTGATCGACGGGAAGAGCGTGCTGATCGACGTGGCATCGCGCACGGTGGCGGGGATCGCCAGCCCTTCGAACTCCACGGTCGCGGGGGTGGACGCGGTGGCGGTGATCCCCGATGCGCCCGCGGCCGCGTTGCCCGCGGCGGCCCAAGGGGCCGGCGCCGACGCGCACAGCAAGGAGATCGCGCAGACCCTGCACGCGCTGCCCTTGCCCTCGGCGGCGTCGATCAAGAACTCGTCGGTGCTGACGCTTCTGTCTCATGCGGTTGCGCCGCGTGCGGCGTGACCGGCCCGGTGAACCAGCGGGCGCGCCGATTGCGAGCCCGTGTCCGCAGTGAGCCCGGCCGTTCCGGGCCTCCCCGGTGCGCCGGCCGGCGCCGCGCTCGGGTCTGAACACGCGTTCTCTTTGTACCGCCGCGATTGCGCGGCGAACCCAGCCAGGACCACGCCCCATGCCCTCAACCAGCGCCCTGCTCACCGGACTCTCAGGCCTCAACGTGAACGCCCGGCGCCTTGAAGTCATCGGTAACAACATCGCCAACGTCAACGTGACGGGGTACAAGGCCAACCGGCTGATGCTGAGCAACAGCTTCAGCCGCAACTTCTCGCTCGGCAGCGTGCCGACGTCCAACTCCGGCGGCACCAACCCGTCGCAGGTGGGCCTGGGCGTCACCATCGCCGGCACCCAGCGCGACATGACCAACGGCGCCATCGCCAACACCGGCGTGCCCACCGACCTGGCCATCGAGGGTGGCGGGTTCTTCATCCTCAACCGCAACGGCGAGACGACGTACACGCGTGCGGGCAGCTTCCAGCTCAACGCCAGCAACCAGCTTCTCACCCAGACCGGTGAGCGTGTGCAGGGCTTCGGCATCGACAAGGACTTCAACATCATCCCCGGCCAGCTCAGCGACGTCGAGGTGCCGCTGGGGAGCAAGACGATCGCCCAGGCGACCAGCAAGGTCGAACTCGCCGGCAACCTCCGCGCCGACGGCGCCGTCGCGACCGCGGGGTCGGCGATCACGTTCAACGCGCTGGACGCGGGCGGCCCTATCACGGGCACGAGCCTGCTGACCGCCATCACGCCCGCCACGACTTTTACGGCCGGCGACACCATCACCATCTCGGGCGGCTCGCGCGGGGGCAAGATCGTCCCCGACGCCACCTTCACCGTCGGCGCCGCCTCAACCGTCGATGACTTCATGAGCTTCGTGATGGATGCGCTGGGGGTTGTGAAGGACGGCGGTTACAACACCGTCACCGACCCCGGCCCAGAGCCGGGCGGCTACACCATCGACCCCGCCGGGGTCATCACGCTCACCGGCAACTGGGGCACCGCCAACGACCTGACGCTGGGGACCGGCGACTTTGTCGTCAAGGACTCGACGGGCGTGGTGAAGAACAGCCCGTTCGTCACGACCAAGACGGCGGACGCCACCGGCGAGGCGGTCCGCACCACCTTCATCACGTACGACTCATTGGGCACGGCCATCAATGTTGACGCGACCATGGTGCTCTCGCGGACCGACAGCACCGGCACCTACTGGCGGGCGTTCTTCCACAGCGCCGACGACACCGACCTGGCGCTGCACCTGGAATCGGGCGATCGGGCCGGCACGTTCTCCACGGGGGTCCCGCTGATCAAGTTTGACGGCGCGGGCAAGCTGGTCTCGACCTCGAAGGTCAGCCTGGAGCTGGACCGCAAGGGCAGCGGCGCGACCGACCCGCTCAAGTTCGACGTCTACTTCGACTCCGGCGCCAACAAGGTGACCGGCCTGGCCGACTCCGGCGGCGCCTCGCGGATCGCCGGCAAGTACCAGGACGGCTCGCCGATCGGGACGCTCACCACGTTCTCTGTCGGCGAGGACGGCACCATCTCCGGCGGCTTCTCCAACGGCCTGTCGCGGACGCTGGGGCGTGTGGGGCTTGCCAACTTTGACAACCCGCAGGGCCTTGTGGACGTCGGCAACAACCAGTTCAAGACCGGGGCCAACTCGGGCAACGCGGTGGTAGCCAACCCGGGGGAGTTCGGGACCGGGCGGATCGTCGGCGGGGCGCTGGAGCAGTCCAACGTGGACCTCTCGCAGCAGTTCATCGAGATGATCCAGAGTTCGACGGGCTATTCCGCCGCCAGCCGCGTGATAACCACCGGCGACCAGCTGTTGCAGCAGTTGATCGCGCTGGGCCGGTAACCGCGGGCGGGTCGTGAAATGCCGCGGTGTGCCGGGCGAGGCGGCGATCAACCCGCTGCCGGTTCCGACCGATATCAACCATGGACCCTGGGCCTGGGCCCCGGCGTTGGTGCGCCGGGCTCTGCGGTTTGGTTGCCATGGCATTCATCGTCGCCGTCATCTCGCCCGAGTCGATGCCCTCGCCGGCGCTCAGCGTGGCGCTGGTGTGGTCGATCTTTGGATGGACCGTCGCTTCGGCCGCTGGGGCGGTGCTGGTTGCCAAGGCGCTGGCACTTCACCACGCCCGTTGGCTGGGCGTGCGTCGCGCGGCTTAGTTTCGACTGGTTTCGATCAGGAGCAGTCATGTCCGACAAGGCCCCAGACAAGAAGCAGCAGGCCCCGGCGCCGGAGGCCAAGGCCGAAGCGCCCAAGAAGGGCGGCCTGCCCGTCAAGACGATCGGGATCATCCTGGGGCTGTTGGTCGCCGAGGGCGCGGGGATCGTGGTCCTGATGAACGTGATGGGCAAGCCGTCGGAGGTAAAGGCCACCGAACTGCACGACGACCATTCCGCCGAGGAGGCCAAGCTCGTCGAGCTCCCGGTGATCGCCGAGAAGTTCACCAACAACTCGTCGGGCCAGCTCTATGTCTGGGACATCGAGGTGCTGGTCAAGGCCAAGGCCAAGCACGCGGGCGATATCACGGTGCTCTCCAAGGACCCCAAGGCCAAGCCCTCGGGCGGCGGCGAGCACGGCGGCGGGCACGGCGCGGCTCCGAAAGAGCCCACGCCGGGCGTTGCCGAGGAGCTGAAGGCCCGCCAGGCTGAGGTCCGCACCGGCATCGGCACCATCATCGCCAGCGCGCAGCATTCGTACTTCACCGAGCCGGGGCGCGAGACGCTGACGCGCCAGATTCTCGAGTATCTGCGCGACGTCTTCAAGCAGGACCCGCAGGGCGAGGAGCGCATCCAGTCGGTGCTGATCCCGCGGTGCATCGGGATGCGCTCGGACTTCGGCGGCTGATCCCGCCGGCGCCCGCTCAATCGCGCTTCATGTTGACGAACTGCAGCGGCAGGTCGAGCTCGCCGTTCTTCAGCAGGGCCATGACGGCCTGAAGGTCGTCGATTTTCTTGCCGGAGACGCGGACCTCCTCGCCCTGGATCGACGCCTGCACTTTCAGGCCGGTGGCCTTGATGCGCTTGACGATGTCCTTGGCCTGGTCCTGCTGCAGGCCGTCGCGGAGCTTGACGTCGCGCTTGAGCCGCCCCGCGGCGCCGACCTCGCACTCGCCGAAGTCGAAGGTCTTGACGGCCAGGCCGCGCTTCATGGCGGCGGACAGGAACATCTCCTTCACCGCCTCCTGCTTGGTCTTGTCCTCGGCGTTGACGTGGAGCTTTTTTTCCTTGCGGTCCACCGTGATCTCGACCGGCGAGTTCTTGAAATCGAACCGCTGGGCGATGGCCTTCTTGGTGTTGTTGATGGCGTTGTCCAGTTCGGCGTAGTCAACGCGGCAGACGATGTCGAGTGAGGGCATGGGGGAGGGGGGGGAGGAAGTGGTCGAGTGGTCGAGCCTGTTGACGCAGCATGGACCGGGAGAATCTACACAGATCAACAGTCTATCCACCTTGAACGAGCGCTCGGAATATCGTGGCGATTGGCTTTTTTCACTCAGCCACTTGACCACCCAACCACTTGACCACTTCTCCCCGTCCCGGTCCTCTGTGCCTCCGCAAACAAAGACCCCCGAGCGGCGTATTCCGCTGCTCGGGGGCGGGCAAGATGAGAGAGCCTTCCGGCCGTCGCTCCCGGGGGAGCAACAACCTCAGGCCCTCGTTGGTGGGCCTTGACCCGTCGCCGCGCCGGGTCGTGTGGGACGGCGGCGTCCATCGCCGGAGGCATCGGGCCGTGCCTGGTTGCGTGGGGCACGGGCATGCCGCCGGGGAAGGGGGCTGCACGAAAAGCCCGTCGTTTTCTCAGGAGCCCGGCGGGCGCTGTCGCGCACGCCGAGCCGTTGAGGTGAAACGGATCGGACACTCGCGTTGTCAAAGCCGAGAACGCGCCCACGCCTGGGAGAATCGGCTCGGGTGGACCGGCTCCGTGGCCTGTCGGCCTGTGCCGGTGTCCGAGCGGGCTGAACCCACGAGAGTCATTCCCTTCTCTCGTGCGCCGCGAGCAATCCGTCGGCTCGCGTGCCCTTTCGTTCTCCCTTGCGTCGATGCACCTCCTCGGCTGCTTCGGCCCGGTCGGAGCACCGGGGCCGTTTGCTGATGGGCTGAACAGACGAATCCGATTCAACACACCGCTCTCTCTCGTCCGCTCTCTCTCGCTCCGAAGTTCGTTTGAACCTCCGCCCCCCGCGCGGCGGCCGCAGCCTTGCGCCCGCCGCCCGGGGTTCGGAGTGCTTCCCTCTGGCTCACTGCCCCGAGGGGTTCAACGCTGTTGATGATGTTTGTCCTGAGTCCTGATGTTCTGAATGGGTCTTATGGGTCGTGTGCGATGCAGGTGTCTGATGTGGGCTTGGCTCACAGCGAGCAGCGCCCGGGGGCGCGTCAGCTGCACCCCATGCTGTGGCCGCAGTTGAGGCACTTGTAGCAGGTGCCGTTGCGGACGGTGATGGTGCCGCAGACTTCGCAGGCGGGGGCGTCTTCCTGGCAGTCCTGGAGCGCCGCGTTGAGGGCCGAGGTGGGCTTGGACTTGGCCTTGGCTTTGGCGGCGCCGGCTCCGACGAGCGCCGGCTCGGGGGGCTTGCGTGTGCCGCGCGGCGTGGAGGCGGCCATCCGGCTCGCCGGTGTCTGGGTCGCCGTCGCCGCGGCGGGGCGGGACGGGGCGGGCAGGCCCACGTCGGTGTCGTGGCCGTCGTCGAGGGCCGTCTGCGGCACCACCTGCTCGCGGTAGCCGGGGATGAACTGGATGCCCATCCAGCGGAAGATGTAGTCCACCAGTGATTTCGCGAATGGGATGTCGCGGTTGGTGGTCATCCCGGCGGGCTCGAAGCGCTGGTGGGTGAACTTCTTGACGAGGCTCTCGATGGGCACGCCGTACTGGAGCGAGACGCTGGTGGCGGTGCCGAGGCTGTCCATCAGGCCGCCGATGGTGGAGCCTTCCTTGGCCATGGTGATGAAGAGCTCGCCGGGGGTGTGGTCGTCGTAGAGGCCGACGGTGAGGTAGCCCTCGTGGCCGGCGATGTTGAACTTGTGGGTGATGCTGCGGCGGGTGTCGGGGAGGCGCCGGCGCATCGGGCGATTCTCGATGCGCTCGACGATTTTGACCGACGCCTCGGTGTCGCCGGCGACGGCGGTGACGACGACTTCGCGGAGCTCCTCGGCGATCTCGGAACGGGCCTCGTCGATCGCGTCGTCGTCTTCGTCGGAGTCATCCAGCATCGCCGCAACATCCGGCTGGGTCTTGACCGTCCTGGCCGAGACCGCAGCAGCCGGCGCCGGGGCGGAGGGCTTCATCTCCGCCGCCACCGGGGATGCCTCCTCGGCTTTTCCCGAGGAATCCTCGCTCTTGGTGCTGAGGGGCTGGCTGAGCTTGCAGCCGTCGCGGTAGAGGGCGTTGGCCTTGAGGCCGAGCTCCCAGCTGAGGCGGTAGGCGGCCTTGATGTCGTCGACGCCGGCGTTGTTGGGGAGATTGATCGTTTTGGAAATCGCCCCGGAGATGAAGGGCTGCGAGGCGGCCATCATGCGGATGTGGCCTTCGGGCTTGATGAAACGCACGCCCTTCTTGCCGCAGGGGTTGGCGCAGTCGAACACCGCGAGGTGGTCGGGCTTGAGGTGCGGGGCGCCCTCGACGGTCTGGGTGCCGCAGATGCGCTCGTTGAGCACGTCGATCTGCTTGGCGGTGAGGCCGAGGCGCTTCAGCAGGTTGAACGAGGGCTCGGCCTTGGCGGCGATCGGGTCGATGCCGATGCGGGTGAGGGCCTCGTCGCCGACGGTCCAGGCGTTGAAGGCGAAGCCGATCTCGAAGACCCCCGGCAGGGCGCCGGTGATGCGCTTCAGGTCGGCGTCGTTCAGGCCCGCTTCCTTCAGCCACTGCTCGAAGCTGATGGCCAGGTCGCCCTGCTCGCCCGCGGCGGGCATGGGCACGTCGAGGTCCAGCTTGCCCAGCACATAGGTGAGGATGTCCTTGACCTGCCGGGCGCTGTAGCCCAGCGCCTGCAGGGCCGGCTCGACGGACTGGTTGGCGATCTTGAAGTAGCCGCCGCCGGCGAGTTTCTTGAACTTGACGAGCGCGAAGTCGGGCTCGACGCCGGTGGTGTCGCAGTCCATCAGGAGGCCGATGGTGCCGGTGGGGGCGATGACGGTGGTCTGGGCGTTGCGGTAGCCGTGCT
>CAZEDW010000062.1:0-14319 GCA_964510955.1 uncultured Phycisphaeraceae bacterium | reverse complement strand
GCGGACGAGAGCATGCCACCCGAAGCAGGGTGTTCTGGGGCAGGCCACCCGCCGAGCCGAGCACATGCCAGTCATCAGGGCCAAGGCCGCCATGGTCACCCGGATGCAGCGACCAACACGAACCCTATCTGAATGCAGCCAGTTGTCACAGCGAGACAGCATAGAACCTCCTGTGCCGGTCTTGGCGAAAACACACGAGCACATCGTTCATTCCAACAATACGCTAGCTGTTGCCACTACTCTCGGTCATCTTTCGCGAGTACGTCAGCCGACCGCGCTCAACCTCGTTCAGGTGTTCTGCAATGGCCTCGTAGTGCTGGCGTACCTTGACATAGTCCCGCTGTGCCCACGCCGCTTCCGCTTCAGCCCTAACCGGGTCCTCCCGCACCCTGCGTGTGAGATCTGCTGCGCGATCCGATTTTGCGATACGCATCTTCTCAAAGAAACCGTCGTCGCCTCGAAGCGCCGGCTGACCATAGCTCTCCAGAAGCTCGCGCAAGGTCTTGGCGCACCGGGCCGATTGTTCGGGGTTACTCGATTGGAAAAGGCGCGAGGCGCTAGGCGGCGCAGAGGCGGCGTCCAATATGTCCTCAAGCGAATACACCGTGCCAGGTGAAGTGCGCAGGGAAAATCGTACATCAATTTCAAATGATATTTGATCGTATAAGACTATTATAGTTACATTTGACGACTCGTATTCGGCCGCTCCGCAAGTTAGAGATATTCTGTGAAATCCAGAGGCACACAACAGCGGTTCTAGATAAACCAATACATTGCAGAGCGGTGCATTGCACTCACATCTGTTGTTGGATTTTGATCTCATTTGCGCTCTATTTCTGTGCCGGAGGCGGACTCCATAGCGTCGTATCTGGATTGTAGGTCCAGGCGGGTGGCACAGAAGTCCCCGCCCGCCGTGCCGCCGTGCCACACAAGTCGGCTCTGCGACTTGTGTGGCGAGCGCCAGTACCGCCTGATCCTCCCCACCTCCGGATCGACACGGACAATGTCCTGGTGACGTCCTCATTGATCCGCATATGTGCAAAGACTGCTCCCCCTCGAGAACGTGGATGTGCATGAGCCCCTTTACGACAGGGGAGCTGCGATGCAAAGCGTATCCCAGGGATCGACGGCGGCAAGCGGCCAGGCGAAGGAAGGCCTGATGTTGGCGGTGACGGTGGACACGGATGGGGTGGCGGGTGGCGGGTGGCGTGCAGTGAACGGGCCATCCGTCGTGTCCGGACTCGTAGGTGTAAGAGGGGAACGCAACGGACCAAAGTCGGTCCATCGTGGTGCCTGGCTACGATTGCGGGGCTGTATTGCCGATTGGCACACAAGTCGCAAAGCCGACTTGTGTGGCACGGGAACAAGGTGTCACCGACGCCGTCCCCGTATCATCCGCCCCGTGTACCAGTCGCTCCTGACGCGCCGCTATCTCGTGAGCAAGGTGATGCCGCTGTTGGCGTCGCTGAGCGTCATGCTGTGCACGGCGATGGTGCTCATCACCTGGAGCGTGATGGGCGGGTTCTCGCGCCAGCTCCTGAGCATCGGGCGCACCATGATCGGCGACGTCACGATCGCATGGCCGTTCGGCGGGATCCCGTACTACGACGAGCTGATGGATCATCTGCGCAAGGACCCCGCGGTTAGCGCGGTGACGCCAACGATCGAGTCGTTAGGGCTATTGTCGCTGCCGGCGCTAGCGGGCTTTGACGCCGAGCAGCGGGCCGTGACGGTGATCGGCATCGACCCCGAGGGCTACGACAAGGTCACGGGTTTTTACGACCGGCTGTGGTGGAAGCACCTCGAAACGCCGTTACCGCGAGACAAGGGGCGTGAGGACCCCCGCCTGGATATCCCGGTCGGTTCTCAGCTTGAGCACGATGGACGCACGCTGACCAAGCCGAGCGAGAAGGAGGGCGAAGGCGCGCGTCCGGCGCTGGTCATCGGAACGCAGGTGACGCGGTACAACTACCGCACTCCCGCCGGGTTCCTCAACCGACCGTTGTACCGCGCCGAGTTCGCCCCCAACATGGAGCTCACACTGAGCGTGCTCCCGCTTTCTGCCAAGGGCGTGGCGATCTCGACGGCGGACCGGCGCTTCCCGGTGGCCAACGAGTTCTACACCGGCCTCTACGAGACCGACGCCAACTGGATCATCGCGCCGATCGGCGTCTTGCAGAAGATGCTCAAGCTCGATCAGGCCCAGAAGATCGACCCGGCGACTCGAAATGGCACCATCGCGCGCGACGCGAGCGGGCGAGAAACCATCCAACCGCCGAAGGTGATCGGCGTCGAGCCCGCGCGGGTGACCAACATCCTCATTAAGGCAGCCGATGGGGTGACGCCCGATGCACTTTGCAAGCGCATGAAGGCGTTGTACGCCGAGTTCGCGGCCTCGGACCCCAAGTATCTCACCGCCATGCCGTCGGCAAGCCGCGTGCCCATCTTTACCTGGGAGCGCAAGCCCGGCCTGGAGACCTTCATCGCGCAGGTGAAGAAGGAAACCTCGGTCGTGCTGTTCGTGTTCAGTTTCATCTCGCTCACGGCGGTGTTCCTGGTGCTGGCGATCTTCTGGAGCATGGTGGCGGAGAAGACCAAGGACATCGGGATTCTCCGGGCGGTCGGGGCGGGGCGCTTGGGCGTCGCGTGGCTGTGGGTGCGCTACGGGCTGATCATCGGGCTGGTCGGCTCGGTGCTGGGCGGCTCGCTGGCGTGGCTCGTCGTCGCCAACATCAACCCCATCCACGAGTGGCTGGGCAAGCACCTGGGCATCGTGGTGTGGGACCCGAGCGTTTATTACTTCACCGACATCCCCGCCAGCGTCGACCCTTTGCACGCCACGCTGGTGCTCTCGGCCGGCGTGCTTTCATGCGGGCTGGGGGCGATGGTGCCCGCTTTGCGCGCGGCGTTCATGGACCCGGTTCGAGCGTTGCGCTTCGAGTAAAGAGCATCCATCATCAGATCCCCACCACTGCTCACTTCCCACTGCCCGCTCCCCTCCCCCCGCTCCCCTCCCCCCGCTGCCCTCCCCCTCCCGTGCCCCAGCTTCTCGCCCAACACGTGCACAAGACCTACCGCCTTGGGCGCGTCGATGTGCCCGTGCTGCGCGGGGCTTCGCTGAGCGTTGAAGAGGGCGAGTGCGTCGCGGTGCTGGGCGCCTCGGGGTCGGGCAAGAGCACGCTTCTGCACCTGCTCGGCGGGCTCGACCGGCCGGACCGCGCGGGGCCGGACGTCGGCGGCGTGTCGTTCGAGGGTCGGTCGCTGGCGGCGTGCTCGGCCGGCGAGCTCGACCGTTACCGCAACCGCACCGTGGGCTTCGTCTTTCAGTTCTACCACCTGCTGCCCGAGCTCAGCGTGGTGCAGAACGCGATGATCCCCGCGATGGTGGGCGTCGGTCGCTTCGGTTGGACCCGGGCGGCGGGCGAGGTCCGCAAGCACGCCGAGGGGCTGCTCGACCGTTTCGGCCTGGGGCACCGAACCCGGCACCGGCCCGCGGAACTGTCCGGCGGCGAGCGCCAGCGCGTCGCCATCGCCCGGGCCCTCATCAACAGGCCGCGGCTGCTGCTGGCCGATGAGCCCACGGGCAACCTCGACGCCGTCACGGGGGCGTCGATCCTCGATGCGCTGATGGACCTGCGCCGCGAGCACAAGCAGACGATGGTGCTGGTAACGCACGACCAGCGGGTGGCCGACCGCGCCGACCGGATCGTGCATCTCAAGGACGGCGTGGTGGTGGACGCTTGATACCCATCGCGCGGCCCCTGCGCGCCGCGAGCCCCAGCGTGCCATGGGCTTCGACGTCTGCGGCGATACCCGTGGCGACCCCGTCGAGCGCCTGCGCCGGTCACAATCCACGGGCACCCGAGGCCGGGAGCCCGTGGCACAGCGAGCTCCGGATGACCGCGGCGAACACCCTCCTCCCCGACCTGCTCCGTGCCATGGACGCCCGTCCAAACGGGCGGCCGCTGCTGCTTGGAATCTCCGGCATCGACGCCTCGGGCAAGTCCACGCTCGCGCGAACGATTGCGGACGAACTTGGTGAGCGCGGCATCCCGTTCGCCTCGCTGAGCATCGACTGGTTCCACACCAGCGCGGCGACGCGATTTCTGCCGAGCGCACTGGCGTGCGAGCCGCCGGAATCACACGGGCGCCACTTCTTCGATCACGCCTTTCGCTGGGATGAGTTGTTCGGAAGGCTGGTTGATCCGCTGGCTGCAACCGGGGCGTGCCGGGCCGAGGTGGGCGTGCGCGACATGAGGTCGGACGCCGTCACACCAACCCTCATCGTGCACCACGGCGTGCGCGTCGTGCTGCTCGAGGGCATCTTCATCTTCCGACGCGAGTACGCCGACCGGTTCCACCTCCGTTTGTGGATCGATTGCCCCTTTGAACTGGCGCTGCAGCGAGCGGTGGAGCGAAACCAGGAAGGGCTTTCGCCCGAGGCGATTCAGAGCGAGTACGCGCGGGTCTACTTCCCGGCCCAGCGCTACCACTTCGAGCGCGATGAGCCGCTGAAGCGGGCGCACATGGTCATCAACGCTCCGTGATTCTGTGCTCGCGCCTGCCCGTCGTTACATCCCCGGCGTGAACGACTCCATCCCCTTGACGGTCGCGACGAGTTTCACGCCATTGTCGCGGGCGCGCGCGGGCCTGGCGAGCCCGAGCCGCCAGAGGAGAACCGCCGCGCTGGGCGGGTGCACTTCTTCGGCTCGAACAGACTCCTCGGTGACGAGTCGCTGCATGGTCTTGGCGGCGCCGTCGATGAGTGCTCCGTCGATCGGCAGCATCGCCTCCTTGAGCTGTTTGGCCTCGATCAGGCAGCGCGGGCCGTGAATGAGGATGTCCGCCGCCGCCGCGACGCCGTGGCGCGTGTCGATGAGGCCACCTGTCGCGACCCACGTCGCGAGCGTGGCGAGCGCATCGGAGTCGCTGATCGGGGCGCGGTCCCCCAGCGGCTGGTGCCCCTTCTCGGCGGCCCGCCAGCCCACAGCCACATAGACGCCGGTCAGGAAGAGCGCCGCGATGAACCAGTGCGAGAGCCCGAAGAAGATCACGCACACCAGCACGCTCAGCACGAACACGCCGAGGATCGTGAGCGAGCCCATCGCGGCCGCGATGATGGCTCGGGTGCGCAGGTCGTCGTTGTGCTCGGCGATGGCGCGGGTGATGGCGTCCTCGGCGGTCATACAACCAATCAAGGTACCCGCCGTGCCGCCGCGGAGATCGGACGCAAGCCCCCGATCTCGCCCGGGCGGTTACCCACCGGGAACCACAGCGAACACCCCGTCCGAAAACCGCCACTTTGGCATCCCAATCCCGAATCGGCGGGCCGGGATTCGCCGAACCTTCAACAGGTGACACGCAACCGCCGATTCTCAATGGCACCCGCTTCGCAGCATCAGTCCGAGAACGCCGCGGTCTATAATCAGCCCGGCGAAGCATCGAGGACGGCGTCGGCCCCGCGCAATCGTTCGCCCGTGGCCCGACGCCGCGTCACGATTCGTTTCGACCCTTGCCTCCGTCGGGCCTGAAGCCCGGCATGCCCGGGTCGAGGAGGTAGCCTCAGATGTTCGAGCGATTCACCGACCGCGCCCGCAAGGTCATGGCCCTGGCCAACCAGGAAGCCCAGCGCTTCAACCACGAGTACATCGGGACCGAGCACATCCTGCTCGGCCTGGTAAAGGAAGGCTCGGGCGTCGGCGCCAACGTGCTCAAGAACCTCGACGTCGATCTGCGCAAGGTCCGCCTCGAGGTGGAGAAGCTCGTCCACTCCGGCCCCGAGATGGTCACCATGGGCAAGCTGCCCCAGACCCCGCGGGCCAAGAAGGTCATCGAGTACGCCATCGAAGAGGCCCGAAACCTCAACCACAACTACGTCGGCACCGAGCACCTGTTGCTCGGCCTGCTCCGCGAGCACGACGGCGTCGCCGCCCAGGTGCTCATGAACCTCGGGCTCAAGCTCGAAGAAGTGCGCGAGGAGGTGCTGAACCTGCTCGGCGCGGGCATGGACAAGGAAGAGATCACCGGTGACGGCGGCGCCGAGGGCGGCCCCGGCAACGGCGGCGGCGCTCCATCGGGCGGCGAGAAACAGGCCTCGGGCGGCGCCTCGGGCGGCGGGCAGCGCAAGGGCCAGGGGGCCCAGGGTCAGTCCAAGACCCCGGCGCTCGATTCCTTCGGTCGTGACCTCACCGCGCTGGCCCGCGAGGGGCAGCTCGACCCCGTCATCGGTCGAACCAACGAGATCGAGCGCGTGATCCAGGTGCTCTGCCGTCGCACCAAGAACAACCCCGTCCTGCTCGGCGAGGCCGGCGTCGGCAAGACCGCGATCGTCGAAGGCCTGGCCCAGGCAATCGTGAACGGCGAGGTGCCCGACCTGCTGCACGACCGGCGGCTGGTGGTCCTCGATCTGGCGATGATGGTCGCGGGCACCAAGTACCGCGGCCAGTTCGAGGAGCGCATCAAGGCCGTGATGAACGAGGTGCGCCGGGCCCAGAACCTCATCCTGTTCATCGACGAGCTGCACACCCTGGTCGGCGCCGGCGGGGCCGAGGGCGCCATCGACGCGTCCAACGTGCTCAAGCCCGCGCTGGCCCGCGGCGAGATCCAGTGCATCGGCGCCACCACCTTTGACGAGTACCGCAAGTACATCGAGAAGGACGCCGCGCTGGCCCGCCGCTTCCAGGCCATCACCGTCGAGCCGCCCAGCCCCGAGCAGACCGTGCTCATCATCAAGGGGCTGAAGGACCGCTACGAGAGCCACCACAAGGTGCGGATCACCGACGAGGCGATCCAGGCCGCGGTGGAGCTGTCGGGCCGGTATATCACCGGGCGGGTGCAGCCGGACAAGTCGATCGACGTGATCGACGAGGCGGGCGCACGCGTCCGCCTCAAGAGCATGAGCAAGCCGCCGGATTTGTCGGAGATCGAGACGCAGATCGAGCGGCTGTCGATCCAGAAGGACGAGGCGGTGAAGGCGGCGGACTATGAGAAGGCCGCCGAGCTGCGCGACCAGGCCGAGAAGCTCCGCAAGAAGAAGGAAACGATCCAGCAGGAGTGGCGCGACAAGAGCAAAGAGCTCTGCGGCGTGGTTGATGAAGAGGCCATCGCTGAGGTCGTCAGCAAGATGACCGGCGTGCCCCTGACCCGCCTGGAGAACGAGGAGGCCCAGCGCCTGCTCCAGCTCGAGAGCGAGCTGCACAAGAAGGTCATCAGCCAGGACGACGCCATCAAGGCGATCAGCAAGGCCATCCGGCGCGCCCGCGCGGGCCTGAAGGACCCCAAGCGCCCGATGGGCTCGTTCATCTTCGTCGGGCCGTCCGGCGTGGGCAAGACGTTGCTCTCCAAGGCCCTGGCCGAGTTCATGTTCGGCAACGAGGACTCCCTCGTCATGCTCGATATGAGCGACTACATGGAGAAGCACAACGTCTCCCGCCTGGTCGGCGCGCCCCCCGGCTATGTCGGCTACGAGGAAGGCGGCCAGCTCACGGAGAAGATCCGGCGCAGGCCGTACTCGGTGGTCCTGCTCGACGAGATCGAGAAGGCCCACCCGGACGTGTACAACATGCTGCTGCAGATCATGGAGGAGGGCCGCCTGATCGACTCGTTCGGCAGGCACGTCGATTTCCGCAACACCATCCTCATCATGACCAGCAACATCGGTGCCGACCTCATCAAGGGCGGCGGCGGCTTCGGCTTCGCCAAGCGAAGCGATGAGGCGAGCTTCGACAGCACCAAGGCGATCCTGATGAAGGAGATCGAGCGGTTCTTCCGCCCCGAGTTCATCAACCGCCTCGATGACGTGATCGTGTTCCGCCCGCTGACCAAGGAGAACCTGGTCTCGATCGTGGACTACGAGACCGCCAAGCTGGTCAAGCGGTGCGCCGAACAGGGCTGGAACCTCGAGCTCGACCAGTCCGCCAAGGACTTCCTGATCGAGAAGGGCTACAACCCCGACTTCGGGGCCCGCCCGCTCCGCCGCGCCATCTCGACCTACATGGAAGACCCGCTCAGCGAGGCGCTGCTCAGCGGCACGTTCCAGGGCAAGAGCCGCATCATCGTCACGCGCCCGGCGGGCGAAGAGAAGCTCACGTTCTCGCCCACCGAATCGGCGACCGGCGACGCCGCACCGCCGGCTCCGGAGAAGCCGGTCGGCGCCGGGGCGCAATCGACGTAACCCACCCCCTCTCGAGCCTTGCGCGAGCAGCGGAAACGGGACTGGAACAGAGCATGGGACTCACGACACGCCCGGGCGGCAATCGCTCGGGCGTTTTCTTTCACGGCTTCGCGCACGAGGGTGGGCTAACGCCCGTTACGCGCCGTAGACGCCGTTGACCTTGGCCTCCAGGTGGCGCAGCAGCGGGTCGTGGCTGAGGGGCTTGCCGGTGATCTTCTGGCAGAGCTCCTCGGCCCGGTAGCGGCGCCCGTGGGCGTGGATGTTCGTGCGCAGCCACGAGAGGATCGGTGCAAAGTCGCCCTTGGCGATCAGCTCGTCGCGGGCCGGCAGGTCGCGCTGGATCGCCTCCCAGATCTGCGCCGAGTACAGGTTGCCGAAGGTGTATGTGGGGAAGTACCCGATGAGGCCCATCGACCAGTGCACGTCCTGCAGGCACCCGCGCCGGTCGTCGGGGACGGTCAGGCCCAGGTCCTTCTTCATGCGCTCGTTCCAGGCGCCGGGCAGGTCCTTGGGGTTCAGGTCGCCCGCGAGCAGGGCCCTCTCCAGGTCGAAGCGGAGCATGATGTGGAGGTTGTAGGTCAGCTCGTCGCTTTCGACGCGGATGAAGTGCGGCTTCACGATATTGACGGCCTTGTAGATGGCCTCCGGCGCCGCTCCCGCCAACGGGGCGCCGAGCATCTCACCGGCCTGCTTGGCGCACCATTTCCAGAATGGCATCGAGCGGCCGACCAGGTTTTCCCACAGGCGGCTCTGGCTCTCGTGGATCCCGAGGCTGATGGCCTCTGCGAGGGGTTGGCCGAAGGCATCGGCCTTGGGGAGCCCTTGTTCGTAGAGGCCGTGGCCGCCCTCGTGCATGGCGGTGGAGAGCGAATCGGCCCAGCCGTCAGGCCGGTAGCGGTTGGTGATGCGGGTGTCGCCGGGGCCGAGGCCCTCGCAGAACGGGTGGGTGGTGACGTCCATACGCCCGGCGCCGTAGTCGAAGCCCATCTGCTTGGTGATGCTGGTGACGAACGCCACCTGCTTGTCGATGGGGAACGAGGCGCGGGCGAGGGAATCGTCGGGGGCCTTGGACTTCGCCACCCGGTCGATCAAGGGGACGAGCTTTTCGCGGAACGGCCCGAACACCGCCTTGGTCCGCGCGGCGGTCATGCCCGGCTCGTACTCCTCCAGCAGGGCGTCGTAGATCTCGCCGTCCTTGGGATACCCCAGGCACTTGGCCTTCTCGCGGTACAGCTCGAAGGTGCGCGTCAGCAGCGGCAGGAAGATGGAGAAGTCGCTCTTGGAGCGGGCCTCCTTCCACGCGTGCATGCCCAGTGAGCTGGTCTTGGCCAGCTCGGCCACGAGCGCGGTGGGCAGCTTGGTGGCACGGTCGTAATCGCGGCGCAGCTCGCGGAGGTTGGCCTGCGCGACGGGGTCGGCCTTGAGCGACACGTCCGCCTCGGAGGCGCTGATGAGCTCGCCGACCTCGGGAGCGGTGCGGAGCTTATGGACGAGCGCCGACATCGCCTCGAGCTGCTGGGCCCGGAGCGCGGCGCCCTTGTCCGGGAGCACGGTCTCCTGGTCGTAGGACAGCACTCGGGACGCCGAGTCGAGCACCGCGGTCTCACGGAGGCGGGACTTGAGGGTTTCGTAGGGGTGGGTGGTTGTGGCGGGCATGGGGATTCTCCTCGGGACATGCTAGCAAGAGTGAACCCGGGAACCGGTTGGAGCGCTTCACATTGCATGACACCGAACAGCCCTTCTTCTTGCCGCCTGTTACCCTTTGTCTTGCGCGTACATTGCCTCGTAACGTGTCTCTACGCTGTCTTGATGCAGAGTGCGCTCGCTTCGGCTCAGAGGATTTGGTCGGAGATTCCTACCAACCGCTGGCTCGGATGCCTGAGAGGCCCCGGCCTTCCGGACGATGGCTTCCCTCTTGAGCTAGAGATTGATGGGCTTCGAGAGGGGATGGTCCGGGCGGCTTTGGTCAACGGACCCGAAAAAACGCCTGTAACCCTGACCCTCGTCGGCGCGCAGCCGAGCGTGGTGTATTGGAGTGAGCGTGCGGGGATCGAAGCGGCGCTCTTGGGAACTGGACGACAGCTCAAGGGGCTGTGGCGAGTTCCCAACTCGCTTCTCAGCCCGCAATGCACTGGCGGACGACCCGTGCCCGGTCAGCGGGGGTCTACGGATTTCGCGTTGGAAGCGGCGATGACGCCGGCCATTTCAGGCAACGGTTGCGGCACTGAAATTGGAATCAGCCACGGAAGCGCGAACTCTTTGTGCAGGCACGCACGATGGCGCGTACGTCTGAATGGCGTCGATGAGCAATGGGTTCTGTTGCTCGGCGCACCGACGGTCAGCACCGACGGCGACAACATGCACATCGACCACGTCACAGTCTTAACCAAGCGCGGCGACCTGGGGGGGATGACCGCGTATGTGTACCTGGACAAGGTCGTGATCTACCGATTCGATGGGAACGAGCCGTTCTTACTCCGGGGGCACCTCATCGACGATTCACGAATCGAGGGCGCATGCTGGCTCGGCTACCGCAAGCGATTTGATTTCACAGCCAAACCGGACGCTCAGGCTGCCATTCCTGACAGCCTGCAACTCGATCCACCCGTCATGGGCACGCAAATCCTCACGGCACCTGTGCGCAACCTTGAAGGCAAGCCTTCGACTGTCGGCGACTGCCTTCCGAGCGCGAAAGTACGCCTCGTGTCCATAGACGGCCGCGAGACCGACAGCACAACGGGTTTTTCGCGCTTCCTCTGGGAGCTGGATCGAGAGTTCGCCGTCGACGAGTTGTCGATCCTCGAAATTCGCTCGGGCATCACACTCGACAACCCGGCGGTCAGCTGGCTTGTCGCCAACGCCCAAATGTTCGGGTCCAACATCTCGCCAGAGCCAATCGCACCCGCTGAGGCAACCAATACGATTCCCGGCATGGTCAGATTCGACGCGTGGCCGACGATTGCCGTTCTTGACTCGCGCTCGCGGGTCCGCGCGGTGCAGGCCGGGTTCATCGGTCCCCTCGCCGGGGACGACCATTTCAAGTTCAAAGAACGGTTGCGCAGCTTGATCCAGCGACTAGCGGCGGAGCCATGACGATTCCGCGCGCGTTGCCACCGCGGCTTGCGTCCGCACCCACAGGCAATCAAATACTCAATCAGTAGGTGCGGAGATGGCCATAGGCTTCAACGCTCCGGTGATGCAACGGGAGAGCAGGGGTTCCGTGTGATGTGTCGCGCGATCTCTTCCACCCCTTCCGTCCGATTGTCCTAGGGCCGTGAAGTTCCCAGCGCATACACTGCCCATCATGTCCACGATCCAAGCCAAACCCGCGACGGCCTCCGGACCGCGCACCGTCCGCGCTCCCCGCGGCGCGGCCCTCACCTGCAAGTCCTGGCAGGCCGAGGCAGCCATGCGCATGCTCATGAACAACCTCGACCCGGAGGTCGCCGAGCGTCCGGACGACTTGGTCGTGTACGGCGGGCGCGGCAAGGCGGCCCGCGATTGGGCGTGCTTCGACGCCATCATTTCGACCCTTCAAAGACTGGAACCGGACGAGACGCTGCTGGTGCAGTCGGGCAAGCCCGTCGGCGTGGTCCGCACCACCGAGGATTCCCCGCGCGTGCTGATCGCCAACTCGAACCTGGTGCCCCACTGGGCCACGCAGAAGCATTTCGATGAGCTCGAGGCCAAGGGCCTGATGATGTTCGGGCAGATGACCGCCGGGTCGTGGATCTACATCGGGACCCAGGGGATTCTGCAGGGAACCTACGAGACCTTCGCCGAGCTGGGGCACAAGCACTGGCCGCACCTGAGCGCGGACCCGCAAGGGCCGCTTACCGGCAAGCTGGTCGTCACCGCCGGTTGCGGAGGCATGGGTGGGGCACAGCCGCTCGCCGTGACGCTCAACGGCGGGACGTGCCTGATCGCCGACGTGGACCGCAAGCGGCTCGACCGTCGCTGCCACGACCGGTACCTGGACGAGGTGTTGCCGATCGGAGCCAAGGGCCCCGGCACCCCCGGCTATCTGAAGGAGATCGACCACGCCATCGACGCGGCGCTGGATTACGCGGGCAGGCAGCGCAACGTCGCGGTCGGGGTCCACGCTAACGCCGTGGACCTTCTGGCGCGGCTCGTGGAGCGCGGCATCACGCCCGATGCCCTCACCGATCAGACCAGCGCCCACGACCCGCTCATCGGCTACGTGCCGCACGGGATGACGCTCCACGAGGCAGACACGCTGAGGGCTGAATACCCCGATGACTATGTCAAGAAATCCATGGCCAGCATGGAGCGGCACGTCCGCCTCATGGTGGACCTGCAGAAGCGCGGGGCCGTCACCTTCGACTATGGCAACAACATCCGCCAGCGGGCGCTGGACAACGGGTTCAAGGAGGCGTTTGCTTTCCCGGGGTTTGTCCCGGCGTTCATCCGCCCGCAGTTCTGCCGTGGACGAGGGCCGTTCCGCTGGGTCGCGCTCTCGGGCGACCCCGAGGATATCTACACCACCGACGCGGCGATCATGGACCTGTTCCCGAACGACGCACGCCTGCACCGCTGGCTCAAGGGCTGTCACGGCGCCGACGGGAAAAACAAGTTCAGCTTCCAGGGCCTGCCCGCGCGCATCTGCTGGCTGGGCTACGGCGAGCGCGACAAGGCCGGGCTGCTCTTCAACGAACTGGTCCGCACCGGCGAGGTGAGCGCGCCCATCGTGATCGGGCGTGATCACCTCGACTGTGGAAGCGTGGCTTCGCCCAACCGCGAGACCGAGGCGATGAAGGACGGCACCGACGCCGTCAGTGACTGGGCGTTCCTCAACGCGATGGTCAATGTCGCCTCGGGGGCGAGCTGGGTGAGCTTCCACCACGGCGGGGGCGTGGGTATCGGCTTCAGCCAGCACGCCGGCCAGGTGATCGTGGCCGACGGCACTCCCGAGGCCCGCGATCGGCTGGCGCGGGTGCTGGCTAACGATCCGATGATGGGCGTGTTCCGGCACGCCGACGCGGGGTATTCAGAGGCGATCAACTGTGCGCGGGAGCATGAGATCGATGTCCCGATGATGGAGTGAGGCCGCTATCGCAGCACTTCGCCCCGCCGAAGCCCCGCGCGGTTCCGATCCAGCGGGGCGATCGGCGCATCGGCTTCCTTTGCCGCCAGATCGCCGGGGCGCTCCCACGCGACACGCGGCGCGTCGCCCCAGAGCATCTCGATGTCGTAGTAGAGCCGGGTGTCGGGCTCGAAGACGTGCACCACCACATCGACAAAGTCCAGCAGCACCCACTTCGCGCCGGGCTCTTTGAGATTGTGGCGGTAGAGCTTGATGCCCCGCTTCTCGGCGATCTCGTCGACGTGCTCCCCTGCGCTGCGCATCTGACGGTCGGAACTGCCCGTGGCGATCACGGTGAAGTCGGTCACCTGGCTGCGCCCGCGCACGTCGATCACGACCACGTCGCGGCACTTGTCGTCGGTGAGACTGCGGGCGGCGGCGATCGCGAAGTCTCGCGCCGGGGCCGGGGCGTCGCGCTTGGGGGCGCTCGCCGCCGGCGCCTTGGCGGGCTTGGCCGGGCGCGTCGCGGCAGGCTTCTTCTTGGCGGGCGAGGTCGTCGCCGCGGGCTTCTTGGACGGCTTCGAGCTGGTCTTGGAACGCGTCGAAGGTGCTTTGGATTTTGATTTGGCCGGCATTGGGGCGGAAGGGTAGGCCCGCGGGGATCGCGCGGACGGGATACAAATCCCTTACAAAACCAGAAATCATCCGGATTCGCGCTTGCCTCCGGTGCGTATTTCGGGGATACTTTCCGCCCCCTATTTCACCGGGGCGACGAACACCAAAGGACACTCTCAGCGATGGCGATCCGGATCAAATCCCGCGGCGGCGAATCTTCCGAGCAGCTCCTGCGCAGATTCAAGAAGCTGTGCGAGAAGGAAGGGCTCACCAAGGAGCTCAAGAAGCGGGCCCACTATGAGAAGCCTTCGGAGCGCCGCCGTCGCGACCAGCGCAAGAGCCTCAACCGCATGCGGGCCGTCACGCTCGGCATCACGCCCGGTGGCATGAAGCTTGATCGTGAGGCCGGTCCCGGCGGCGGGCGCGATAAGCGCGGCCCCGGCGGACGGGGCGGCTCGGGTGGTCGCGGCCCCGGCGGGCGCGGCGG
>CAZEDW010000061.1:0-17281 GCA_964510955.1 uncultured Phycisphaeraceae bacterium | reverse complement strand
CCGGCCCCCGCCGCCGGCCCGGTCGCAACCACGCCGCCGTCCGCCACACCCCCCGCCCCCGCCACCAACCCCCAAAGCAAACCGCCCGCCGAGGCGCTGGGTTGAGAGTATCCCAAGCGCGGGCGGGCGGCGTGACGTTACGTTCAAACCGAGCGTTTCAACCATGCACGGTGCGCCACCGACTCATCGTCGGCGACGCAGCATCAGCCCCATCCCCACGCCCGCCAGCACCACGCCCCCCGCGGGCGACGGCACGCTCAACAGGCGCACGTCGTCCAACAGAGCACCGACGTTGTCGCCACCGGAGTTCTGGAACACCAGAGACGTCTGGGTGGTCGCGTTGATGGTCACCGAGCGGCTGTAGGGCGTCATGGCCTGGCTCGACGGGAGGTTGAAGACCTCCGAGTACGACCCCAGGCTCACCGTGACCGAGTCATTGGCGTAGCCGCGCTGGTTGCCGGCAAGCGAGAAACTGAGCTCGTACGCACCCGGGTCCAGGCTTAGCACCAGGCTCGCCAGCCTGCCCGCCTTGCTGGTCGAGCCGTCAAGGTCAATGAACAGGCCCTGCTTGGGGAAGAAGTCAAAGTACCCCTTGCCGATCAGGTCGACGGTGCCGCCCGAAACCGACCATTGGGTGAACCCTAAGAAGTTCAGAGAGCCCTTGCCCTTGTTCTCGTTGTCAAAGTTGTCGCTGAAAATCACGCCGGCGTTGCACGCCCCGGCAGCACCGGCCAGCATCAGGAGCGAAGCACCGAGCGAAGAGAATCGGACACTCATCGAAGTACCTCCTTACGGCGGGTGAATCCCGCCCACCCAACCATCCATTTCGATGAACCCCCCAGCAAGGAGTCACCCTCCCGGGACACGTCGCCCATGACCCCCTGTGCGGCCTCCGCCCCCGGCGGCAGCGCAAACGCCTCAGTTTTCAGACCCGAACGGTTTACCCCGCCACGCCCCCTGATACCGATAAACTTGGACTCCTCCGGGACGGAGCCCGGGAAGCCACGACGCGATTGACCCCCGCCGAAGCGCGGAGAGAAGGACCGGTCCATGCAGCTTGGGGCGTTGATCCACGGACTGGACCTTCAAACCGACAACCCCGCGCGGGCACAGGCCACCGTCATCACATCGATCACCGAAGACTCGCGCACCGTCACCCCCGGCGCGCTGTTCATCGCGCGCCCCGGAACCAGGACCGACGGCGCCAGATTCATCGACGCCGCCGTCAGCGCCGGCGCCGCGGCGGTGCTGCTCCCCAGCGGGAGTCCGCCGGCAAGCACCGGCTCCGCCGTGGCCATCATCGCGGGCAACGTCCCGCGGGTCGCCGCCCAGATCGCCGAGCGCTTCCACGCCAACCCCACCCGCTCGCTCAAGCTCGTCGGCATCACCGGCACCAACGGCAAGACCACCACCGCCCACTGCGTCCACAAGCTCTTCAACGCCGCGGGCAAGCGCTGCGGCCTCATCGGCACCGTCCAGATCGACGACGGCCGCTCGCTCCGCGACGCCGTCATGACCACCCCCCCGGCTTGCGAGCTCAGCGCCGCCTTCCGCACCATGCTCGACGCCGGCTGCGCCGCGGCGGCCATGGAGGTCTCCAGCCACTCCCTGCACCAGCACCGCACCACCGCGCTCGATTACGACGCCGCTGTCTTCACCAACCTTACCGGCGACCATCTCGACTACCACGGCACCATGGAGGCCTACGCCGACGCCAAGGCCATGCTCTTCGAGCTGCTGAAGCCCGAGGCCATCGCCATCGTCAACGCCGACGACCCCTGGCACGCGCGCATGATCCGCGCCACCCGCGCCCGCGTCTGGCGCTGCTCGATGACCCCCAGCGCCCCCGCCGAGTGCCGGGTCGAAGGCGGCCCGCCCGGCTGCGCCGGCACCCCCGCCCGATTCACCGGCCCCTGGGGCGAGCTCGCGTTCAACCTCTCCATGGTCGGGCGCCACAACCTTATTAACTGCCTGCAGGCGATCGCCGCGGCGCACGCCTGCGGCGTCACCCCGTCCGAACTCCAGCGCTTCGCGCCGCTCATGACAGCGCCCCCCGGCCGGCTCGAGCGCGTCGACCCGCCCCCCGGCGTCCAGACGCCGGACTTCGCCGTCTTCGTCGATTACGCCCACTCCGACGACGCCCTCGCCAACGTCCTCCGCGCCGCGCGCCCGCTCGTCACCCGCCCGGGGGCCCGGCTCCGCGTGGTCTTCGGCTGCGGCGGCGACCGCGACCGCACGAAGCGCCCCCGCATGGCCCGCGTGGCCTGCGAGCTCGCCGACACCGTCTTCATCACCTCCGACAACCCACGCACCGAACGGCCCGAGGCGATCATCGAAGAAGTCCTCGCCGGCGTGCCGCCCGCGAGGCGCCACGAAGTGGAGGCCGACCCCGACCGCGCCGCCGCCATCCACAGAGCCGTGTCCGATTGCCGCCCCGGCGACGTCCTGGTCATCGCTGGCAAGGGGCACGAAACGTACCAACTGCTCCCCGACGGCAAAGGCGGCATCCGGCGCATCAACTTCGACGACCGCGTCGTGGCAAGCCAGGCACTGGGTACCACGCCGGTCCACGGCACGTCCGTCTGATCCCCGCAACGACAACCCAACCCCGCATCGACGCGCCCAGCGCACCCCGCACCCCGGCACCCCCGAACCGCCCATGACCTCCGACTTCTGGAACCCCGCCGCGCTCGCCCAGCTCCTCGCCGGCGCATGGCTCGCCCGCCCCGAGACCGACTCCGCGGGCGCCTTCGCGCGCCCGATCACCGGCGTCAGCATCGATTCACGCTCCACCGGCCCGGGCCAGCTCTTCATCGCCATCAAGGGCGACCGCTTCGACGGGCACGATTTCCTTGAAGCCGCCGCCTCCGCCGGGGCGCCGGCGGTGATCGTCAGCGACGCCGCCAAGGTCCCCGCCGCGTGGAAGTCACGCCCCCTCCCGCCTGGCGCGCTGCTCGTCCCCGACACCCTTGCGGCCCTGCAGAAGCTCGCCGCCGCCTATCGGCGCTCGCTCCGTGCCCTCCGCGTGGTGGCTGTTACCGGCTCCAACGGCAAGACCACCACCACCCGCCTGATCCAGTCCGTGCTCTCAACCGCCCTCAGGGGCACCGCCAGCATCAAGAGCTTCAACAACCACATCGGGGTCCCGCTCACACTGCTCGCCGCCCGGCCCGGCGACGAGTTCCTCGTCAGCGAGATGGGCATGAACCACGCCGGTGAGATCGCCCCGCTCTCAGATATGGCCCGCCCCGACGTCGCCCTCATCACCTCGGTCGGCCACGCCCACATCGAGAACCTCGGCAGCCTCAGCGCTATCGCACAGGAAAAAGCCTGCGTCTTCCGCGGCCTCGCCGAGTCCGGCCTCGCCGTCGCACCCGACGACGAGCTCGCCCCCTCGCTCGCCGAGCACCTCCGCAAGCTGCCCAACCTCATCACCTTCGGGCGCGGCCCGCGCGCCGACCTCCGGCTCACCGGCGTCGAGCCCTTCACCGGCCCGGGCGGCGTCGCGGGCCAGCGCTTCACCATCAACGCCCGCTGGCACTTCACCATCCCGATGGCCGGCGAGCACAACGCCCTCAATGCCGTCGCAGCCGTCGCCGCCGCACGGCGCCTTGGCCTCTCAGACGCCCAGATCGCCCAGGGCCTCGCCGCCGCCAAGCGCCCCGAGATGCGGCTCAACGACGAGACCATCAACGCCGTCCGCGTCATCAACGACGCCTACAACGCCAGCCCCGAGTCCATGCTCGCCGCCCTCCGCACCTTCGCCCAGCTCGTCCCCCCCGGGACCGCGGCGCGCCGCGTCCTGGTGCTCGGCGACATGCTCGAGATGGGCGCCGAATCCGACCGCGTCCACGACGAGATCGGGCGCGCCATCGCCCAGATCGCACCCCCCGACGTGCTGGTCACCCTCGGTCCCGCCGCGTCGCGCTACCCGCGGGCCGCCGCCGGCGCCGGAGCGAAGATCAAGCACGCGCTCTCCCTCGAACAGGCCGGAGACGCCGAGTGCGCCCGCGTCGCGTCGCTGCTCGCACCCGGCGACGCCGTGCTGCTGAAGGCCTCGCGCCGCATGGGGCTGGAGAGGATCGTCGCCGCGCTGAAGGCCTCCGGCGAGCCGCCGGCCCCGGCCCCGTGCGTCACCGCCGCTCCAAGAGCGGCCCGCCCCTCAACCTCCCGCTGAGCGCGCCCGGTCCGAGCGCCACTACGATGGCGCCATGACGCCACTTCCGCAGGAACTCGGATTCGAGGTCCACGAGCGCATCGCGCGCGCCCCGGAAGACCTCTACCGCGCCGTCACGCAGCCGACCTGCTCGTGCCGCTACTTCATGGTCGGCGCTACCCGAGCGCTCGAAACCGGCGCCGTGTCTGTATGGTCCTGGCCCTCCGGCCCCGACGTGACGGTCAAGGTCTTGAACGCCAACCCCCCCACCGAGGTGGTGTTCACCTGGAAGGCACACGCCGTGGACTACGACACCCGCGTGACCATCACCTTCACCCCGAGCCCCGGCGCACCGGGCGAAACAACCGTCCGGGTCCACGAGCACGGCTGGAAGCCCGACGCCGCCGGCATCGCCAGTTCCTACGAGCACTGCGCCGGCTGGCAGCACATGCTCTGCGGCCTCAAGGCCTGGGCCATGCACGGCGTCGATCACCGCTCGATGGAGCCCGCGCTGGCCGCCATGCCGGATGCCCCGGAGCTCCCGCGGCACGCGGCTCCGGCCCCGCGGATCCAGACACAGCGCCTGCTCCTGCGCCAGCACGAACCCGCCGACCTCCCCGTCATGGCCGAGCGCCTGAACGACATGGACGTGGTGCGCTACACGCTCCGCATGCCCCACCCTTACACGCTGGAGGCCGCCCAGGCGTTCTTCCGCAACACGCGCGTCTCACGCGCCGCGGGCAAGAGCCTGGTGTGGGCCATGACATTGTCCGACTCGGGCGAGTTCATTGGAGGCATCGGCCTCCGCATCGAGCCCGAGCACCAGTCCGCCGAGCTCGGCTACGCGCTGGCCAGGCCGTTCTGGGGCCGCGGCTACGCCACCGAGGCCGCCGAAGCGGTCACACGCTACGCATTCGAGTCGCTCAATCTGCACCGCGTCGAGGCGTCGTATTTTTCACCCAACACCGCGTCCGGGCGCGTGCTCGAGAAGGCCGGGTTCGTCCGTGAGGGTGTGCACCGGGGCAAGGGAATCCGTTTCGGCCAGCGGATGGACCTGATCATGACGGCGGCGATCCGCGAAGAGTGGATGAAACGGTCATAAGAAACCCGCAGGATCGCCGGGCGCGCACACCGCCCCGCGCGCAGGCGCCCCCGTCCCTGATCCGCCGGCGTTCGCCGCTATGCTGTGCCGCATGACGCCCGTGACCGTCTTCGACGACGCCCTGGAAACGCTCACGCCGCTCACAGACCTGCGCGCGTCGTTCCTTGTGCGCACCGGCGCCCTCACCACGCTCGATCGAGCCAGGCGAACCCTTCCGCCGCTGGGCATGACCGTCGCCGGCGTGCGCGTGCCCCCGCTCCGCGCCCCGCTCACGAGCGAGCAGACCGACGCCCCGGTCAACAAGCCCATCACCGCCGAGTCGGTCCTGCTCAACGGCCGATGCGTGATCCCGCCCGACGCGATCGCGACGCTGCCGTGCGGCTCGGGCATCCTCGGCGAAGGCGGCGCCCTGGTCGCCGCGCGCCTCAACGCCAAAGACGCCGAAGCGTTCCTCGCGTCACGATCGCTGCCGTCATCCATCAAGCTGACCCCCAGCGCGGCCCGCTGCCTCCTCGAACGCCCCTGGGACGTCATCCGCTTCCGAGACGCCGCCATCGCCCACGACCTCCGCCTGATGCTCGGCGACATCGCCCACGAAACCGCCGCCGGATCCTGGCGTGAGGTCCCCGCCGAGGAAGGCGTAACCACGTCAGCACCCGGCGCCTCCAGCCTCCCCGGCGTCATCCTCATCAACCCCGCAGTGGTCTGCATCCACGCGACCGCCAGGATCTCCCCCGGCGTGGTACTCGACGCCGAAGCCGGCCCCATCGTCGTCGACGAAGGCGGCATCATCCGCCCCGGCTCCGTCATCGTCGGCCCCGCCTACATCGGCAAGCACTCTACGGTGTTGGAGCGCTCCCTCATCAAGCCCCACACCGCCATCGGCCCGGTCTGCAAGGTGGCGGGCGAAGTCGGCGGCACCATCTTCCAGGGCTACGCCAACAAGGGCCACGACGGCCACCTCGGCGATTCCTGGGTCGGCGAATGGGCCAACTTCGGCGCCGGCACCACCAACTCCAACCTCCTCAACACCTACGGCGAGGTCACCGCGGCCCTGACAACCCCGGGTGCCAGCCGCGAGCGCACCGGCCTGCAATACCTCGGCTGCATCGTCGGCGACCACACCAAGTTCGCCATCTGCACCCGCATCATGACCGGCAGCATCTTCGGCACAGGTTGCATGGTGGCGACGACCAAGCCGCCGCCGACGAGCGTCCCGCCCTTCTCCTGGCTCACCGACGAGCGCACCCAGCCCTACCGCTTCAGCAAGTTCCTGGATGTCGCCAAGACCGTGATGGCGCGCCGGAAGTTGGTGCCCACCGCACCCTACGAAGCGGCCCTTCGATCACTCGTCAAAGAGTAGACGCGGAGGAACGAAGAGTTCGGAGGGAAGTCTGAGGGAAGATGGGGGACGTCGGGCGATGATGAGGGCGTAGTCCGTAAGACGTGCCAAGCCGCTGATATCCCACATCCCACTTCCGACATCCCACATCCCCTCTCCCCTTCGCTACTCCGCGTTCCACCAGAAATGAAAACCCTCTACCTCATCGACGGCCACGCCCAGTTCTTCCGGGCCTTCCACGCCATCCGCACGCCGATGAGTTCGCCCGTCACCAAGGAGCCCACCAACGCCACGTTTGGCTTCGTCGGCATGCTGCTGAAGCTCTTCCGCCAGTACAAGCCCGACTACGTCGCCGTCGCCATCGACATCTCCGGCGACAAAGAGACGTTCCGCAGCGAGATCTACCCCGAGTACAAGGCCACCCGCACCGACCCGCCCGAGAGCTTCGGCCCGCAGGTTGACCGCTGCGTCTCCATTCTCAAAGAGCTCGGCATCCCCGTGCTCGCCGTCGAGGGCTTCGAGGCCGACGACGTGATCGCAACCATCGCCGAGCGTGTCGCGGACGCCGGTGTCTCGGTCCGCATCGTCTCCAAAGACAAGGACCTCAAGCAGCTCCTCCGCCCCGGCGCCGCCGGTGCGCCCGGCATCGAGCTGTTCGACATCCACAACGACGAGAAGATCGACGTCGATCACCTCATGGCCGAGCAGGGCATCCGCCCCGACCAGGTCATCGACATGCTCACCCTCATGGGCGACACCGTCGACAACGTCCCCGGCGTCGACGGCGTCGGCCCCAAGACCGCGTGCGAGCTCATCAAGCAGTACGGCACCCTCGACAACCTCCTCGCCCACGCCCACGAAATCAAAGGCAAGCGCGGCGAAAAACTCCGCGAGGCCATCCCCCGCCTCCCCCTCAGCAAGACCCTTATCACGCTCCGCCACGACGTTCCCATCGCGCTCGACCTGCCCAACGCCGCCACACCCGCCTTCCACCTCGACAAGCTCATCCCCATCTGCAAGGAGCTCGGCTTCAACCGCTACCAGGATGAGGTGAAGACGCTGCTCGGCCAGCCAACCGGCGCCGAGAGCAAACCCGAAGCGTCCGCGAGCGGTCCCTCCCCGCGCACCGATGCGGCCACCAAGCCGCGCCGCGCCCTCGCCCAAACCGCCGACGGCACCCTCATGGCCGTCGGCGAGCCGCTCCCTGAGCCCACGCGCCCCGCAAAGAAAGAGCAAGCCCCCGACGCCCTCTTCGCCGGCGGCCTTTTCTCCGCATCAACCGAGCCCGCCGCCGACGCCCCCGCCCCCCGCCGCGCCGAATCCGGCGACTACCGCTGCATCCGCACCATCGCCGAGCTCCGCGAAGTCATCGCCGACATCAAGAAGACCGGCCATGTCGCCGTCGACACCGAGACCACCGGCCTCTCGCCCCTGCAGGACAAGCTCTGCGGCGTCTGCCTCTCCACCCGCGCCGGCGAAGGCGTCTACATCCCCGTCCGCTCCCCCGACGCCGCCTCGCACTTGGACGAGCAGACCGTCCTCCGCGAACTGAAGCCCATCCTCGAAGACCCCGCCATCGCCAAGTACGGCCACAACCTCAAGTTCGACATGCTCGTGCTCCGGACCGCCGGCATCGAGCTCGTGCCACTGACCTGTCGTCAGGTCAGTGCCCCCGGAGGCACCGGCTCACATTCCACTGACCCGAAGACGGATCAGTGGCACTCCTTCGACTCCATGGTCGCCAGCTACCTCATCGACGCCTCCCGCTCCAGCCACTCGATGGACAACCTGGCCCTCGCCCTTCTCAACCGCACCAACATCTCCATCAAGGAGCTCCTCGGCGCCGGCCCCAAGTCCACCCAGAGAACCTTCGACCAGGTGAACCTCGATCTCGCCACCCAGTACGCCGCCGAGGACGCCGATGTCACCATGCAACTGCACGACGTTATGGCGCCGCAGCTCCGCGCCATGCACCTGCAGAAGCTCTTCGACGACGTCGAGATGCCCCTCGTCGGCGTACTCGCCGACCTCGAGTGGAACGGCATCCTTGTCGACCCCCGCGAGCTCGACCACCAGCGCGAGCGCCTCGAGCAGCGCATTAAGGGCCTCGCCGCCGACATTCAGAAGGCCGCCCCGCGCCCGTTCAATCCCGATTCACCCAAGCAGCTCGCCGAGATCCTCTTCAACAAGCCCGCCGACCCCGAGCCCGGCCTGGGCCTCAAGCCCGGCAAGAAGCTCAAGACCGGCTACTCCACCGACATCGAAGTCCTCGAGAAACTCAGCACCGAGGCCGATGGCCCACATCCCGGGGGGAGCCCCATCCCAGCGCTGATCCTCGAATACCGCCAGCTCACCAAGCTCGTCAGCACCTATCTCGTCGCCCTCCGCGAGGCGATCAACCCCGACACCGGGCGCATCCACTGCAGCTTCCACCAGACCGTCGCCGCCACCGGCCGCCTCGCCTCCAGCGACCCCAACCTCCAGAACATCCCCATCCGCACCGACATCGGCCGCGAGATCCGCAAGGCCTTCGTCGCCCCCCCGGACCATGTACTCATCAGCGCCGATTACTCGCAGATCGAGCTCCGCCTTCTGGCGCACCTGTCGGGCGACCCCGCGCTCAAAGAAGCCTTCGAGCGCGGCGAAGACATCCACACCGCCGTCGCCGCCCAGATCCACAACGTTTCCCTCAAAGCCGTCACCAAAGAACAGCGCAACAGCGCCAAGATGGTCAACTTCGGCATCGTCTACGGCGTCACCCCCTTCGGCCTCGCCCGCCGCCTCGGTTGCACCAACGAGGCCGCCGCCGAGATCATCGACGGCTACAAGCGCCGCTTCCGAGGCATCACCACGTTCCTGCAGGAATGCGTCGACCAGGCGCAGCGCCACGGCTACGTCGAGACCATCCTCAAGCGCCGACGCCCCATCACCGGCATCGACTCCCGCCACCCCCAGGAGCGCGCCCTCGCCGAGCGCACCGCCATCAACAGCGTGGTGCAGGGCTCCGCCGCCGACCTCATAAAGGTCGCGATGGTCGACATCGCCCGCCACATCGGCCGGCGCGACCGGCCCACTCCCGGCGCGCAGTGGCCCGATGTGCGGATGCTCCTGCAGATCCACGACGAACTCGTGCTCGAATGCCCCAATGCGCAAGCCGAGCACGCCGCGGCGTTCGTCGTGGAGCGCATGGAGCAGGCGATGAGCCTGAGCGTGCCGTTGAAAGTGGAGGCGGCGTGGGGTGCCAACTGGTTCGAGGGCAAGTAAGCCTCCGCGAACACGACCGCCCAGTACCATCCGTGCCATGCCCGTCCCCCTCGACGCCGCACCCGCCCAACCAGTCCCACCGGGCAAACGCTGCGCCGCCTGCAAATACGAACTCTGCGGCCTCGCCCCCCACGGCACCTGCCCCGAGTGCGGCCGCGTCTACCCGCCCTTCATGCTCCTGTACGAGGCCGCCTGGCCCACGCTCCTGCGGATCGGCTGGCCCCTCTCGTTCGGCCCCATCTTCATGGTCCTGTCGGGCTTCAATATCGGCGGGCTGTTCGGCGGCATCATCCTCACCGGCCTGATCGAGCTTATTCACCTCCCGCTCGTCATCCGCCACCTCAGACAGTCCAACCACGATGTCGGACGCGACCGCTCCTTCACCGCGCACCTGAACCAGAGGGCGGCCGCCGCCGCCCTCATCTTCGTGATACTCAACGCCCTCGCCATGTGCGTCACGTTGGCGGGCATCGTCTTGCTGGTCATCGCGATCGCCACCTGCAACGGCTTCCATTGAACCACGCCCGGCGTCCCACCCGCAGCAAAGGCCCACGCTTGCAAGACCCGTCACGCCCTAACCTGACCGCGGATGCCACCGACGCCGCCACGCGAGCGCTCAAGTCCACCCGCAGCCGCTGCCCCGCCTGCAACCTCGACATCCCCGCCGAGGTCCACGAGCGCAACAACCGCATCGTCATGTCCAAGCGCTGCCCTGCCCACGGCGACTTCGAGGTCACGCTCGCCAACAACCCCCGCTTCTACTTCCCATCATTCGGCTCGCCCCGAAACTCGCCCGGCGCCGCGCAAGAGCCCTCGACCGCCGCCACTTCCTGCTGCGGCCCCGGCTGCGGCTGCGGCCCGTCCCCCACGCTCCCCGTCGGCGCCCACAGCGACAACCCCTTCGACACCCTCTCCACCTGCATCGCCCTCATCGAGATCGTCGATTCCTGCAACCTCACCTGCCCCACCTGCTTCGCCTCCTCCCCGATCGGCACCGGCGACCACACCGACGCCGTCAGCTTCGATGATTTCCAGCGCCGCGTTGCCGGCGTCCTCGAGCGCAAGGGCTTCATCGACATCCTCCAGCTCTCCGGCGGCGAACCCACCCTCCACCCCGAGTTCTTCCGGCTCCTTCAGTGGTCCCTCGACCGCAAGGACATCGGCTACGTCCTCATCAACACCAACGCCGTGCGCCTCGCCACCGACGCACTCTTCCGCGAGCGCCTCGGTGCCCTCCGACGCGCCCGCGGCAAGTTCGAGCTCTACGTCCAGTTCGACGGCGTCCAGGAGCAAGGCCAGCGCGAACTCCGCGGCGCCGACCTCCGCGAAACCCGCCGACGCGCCATCGACCTGTCCGGCGCCCTCGGCGTCCCCTCCACCCTCGCGATGGTCGTCACCCCCGACACCCTCCCCCACCTCGGCGACGCCCTCCGCTTCGGCCTCGAACGCCCCCACTGCCGCGGCGTCGTCTTCCAGCCCATGTTCCAGAGCGGCCGCGTCCACACCGGCCCGTCGGCGCCCATCTCCGTCGGCGACATCGTCCTCGCCTGCGTCGCCCAATCCCGCGGCCTCCTCACCGAAGCCGACTTCACCCCGCTCCCCTGCGGCGACCCCAACTGCCACACCATCAGCTACCTCCTCCGCCTCGCCTCTTCACCCCCACCTCCCCAACATCCCACATCCGACCTCCCACATCCCACATCTCTCCTCCCCCCTCCCGCCCCCGCCACCGAGCCCGCCCGCATCGTCTCCCTGTCCAGTCTCGTCGACCTCAAATCCATGCAGGGTTTTCTCCGCGACCGCGTCGATTACCGCCTCGAAGACCTCGCCCGCTGCGGCTGCGAGGCCGAGCCGCTCGGCGACATCATCAAGGGCATGGAACTCCGCCCCGAGTCCCCCTTCCGCATCTTCATCAAGCCCTTCATGGACGCCTGGACCTTTGACCAGGACCGCATCGACCGCTGCTGCACCCACGTCATCCGACCCGACGGCTCGCTCGACTCGTTCTGCCGCTACTACCTCCACGGCGGCGCGCCGGGCCTCGGCCTGAAGCGCACGACGAACGAGCAGCCCGGCGCCGTTCCGCTCACCATTCTCGGAGCAACGAGATGATGCAGAAGCTCTGGGACGCGATGCAGCCCGTCTCGCCCAACGCATGGATCCTCCCCGCCTCACTACTACTCACCGTGGCCGTCTGGTGGTTCCTTCCCTCACGCGAAGTACCCAAGCCCAAGCTCCTGGTCATCTACGCCTTCGGCCTGCTGGGCGCGCTGCTCGGCGCCAAGCTCGCCTTCCTCCTCGCCGAAGGCTGGCGCGTCAAAGACGATCTCGCAGCACTGCTCGCCGGGCGCAGCATCACCGGCGCCCTGCTCGGCGGTTACATGGGCGTTGAATCCGGCAAGAAGCTCGTCGACGTCACCCGTTCCACCGGCGACCGCTTCGCCATCATCGCCCCGCTCGGCATCGCGCTCGGGCGCGTCAGTTGCCTCGTCCACGGCTGCTGCCTCGGCGTCGCGTGCTCACCGCACTGGTGGACCCTCCCCGACAAATCAGGCATTCCCCGCTGGCCCGCGTCGCTCACCGAGATGGCCTTTAGCCTCGCCTTCCTCGCCTGGGCCCTCTGGGCAGCCGCAAAGCGCCGCCACACAAACAACCGCTTCAGCATCTACCTCATCGCCTACGGGGTATTCCGCTTCGCTCACGAGTTCGCCCGCGACAACCCGCCCATCCCGGGCTTAGGCCCGATCTCCGGCTATCACCTTGTCGCCGCCGGGATCGCTCTGTTCGGGGTTTGGCGGTACCAAGTGATGAAGTGCCCATCCCCTGAGCGGCCGATCTTCGTAAGTTAGCGCGGGTTTTCTCGGCGGCAGCCCACATTCGGCTTGCGTGCTCCAGATTATCGGTGTACCTTAGGATTGGAGGGTTCCGCGCGCCAGCACAGGCCGCCGGACCAAGAGCCAGTGGTCAGGGGAACACCCCGCGCACAGGGGTCAGGAGAGAGACGTGTTGTACTCCAATCGCTCGCCGGTTCGGCTGGTTTCGCGCACGGCGCTGGTCGTCCTCGCCGCAGGTTCCTGCGCGTCCTTGCTCGCGCCGAGGCCCGCACGCGCCGCCGACATCAGTTGGCTCAACGCCACCAGCGGCAACTGGAGCTCACCCGCTCGCTGGGCCGGCGGCGTCGTCCCCAGCGGCGCCGGCAACACCGCCACCATCGATGCCACGGGGGCGCTCTACACCGTCACCCTCGACTCCGACCGGACGCTCGACGCCTTCACCCTGAACTCGACCGACGCCACCTTCACCGCGTCGGGCCGGAACTTCACCATCACCGGCGCTTCCAGCATCACGGCCGGCGCGGTGCAGTGGTTCGGCTCGAACTGGGCGGGCTCGCTCAATGTCGGCGTCGCCGGCTCGCTCCTGTCCCGCGGATCGTCCAGTTACAACGGGCTGTCGAACACCGGCTCGATCACCGTGCAGGGAGTCAGCGGCTCCCACGCCAGCGCCAGCATCGGCGACTCCTGGACCAACGACGGGACCCTCACCTTCACCTCCACCGTCGTCGCCAACGCCAACATGACCGTCAACGGCAACGGCGTCTTCACCAACAACGGCACCGTCAACGTCAACCAGGGCGCCGGCGGAAACCGCAGCTACAACTGGCACCTCGCCAACTCCGCCACCGGCACGTTCAACGTAGGCGCCGACGCCTCCTTCGACCGTGGCAACGCTGTCCACGCCAACAACGGCGCCTTCAACGTCCTCGCCAACCGCACCTTGAGCCTCAGCGGCAACGCCCAGACATTCAACCAGTCGGGCGGAACCCTCACCGTTGATCCCACCGGCGCGTTCGTCGTCAGCAGCAACACCTTCAACTTCTCCGGCGGCATCATCGCCGGCCAGGTCACAATCACCAACTCCACCCTCAACCTCTCAACCGCCAACACCGGGTCTTTCTACTTCCGCGGTTCCTCCGCGATCACCGGCGACATCTCCGCCAACCAGACCTATCTCGAGCGCGGCGAGTCCGGCACCCACGCCCACACCGGCGCCGCCGACTCGTTCACCAACGCCGGCACGATGACCTTCACCTCCACCGTCGTCGCCAACTCAAATATGACCGTCAACGGCGGCGGCGTCCTCACCAACACCGGCACCATCAACGTCAACCAGGGCGCCGGCGGCAGCCGCAGCTACAACTGGCATTTCAACAACACCACCGGCACCGTCAACATCGACGCCGATGCCAGTTTCGACCGCGGCAACGCCGTCCACAACAACTCCGGGACCTTCAACATCCTCACCGGGCGCACCTTCAGCCTCAGCGGCAACGCCCAAACTTTCAACCAGAACGCCGGAACCCTCAACATCCAGGGCGGCTTCAACGTCGACAGCAATACCTTCAACTTCAACGGCGGCACGATGAACGGCACGCCGCGCCTGACCAACAGCACGCTGAACATCGGCACCACCAACGCGGGCTCGTTCCATCTCCGCGGCTCCAGCGCCGTGAGTGGAAACGTCTCCGGCGCGCAGTCGGTCCTTCTCCGTGGAGAGTCAGGTCTCCACGCGAGCCTCGTCGCGGCCGATTCGTTCACCAGCGCCGGCCACCTCACCTTCACCTCCACGGTCAACGCCAACGCCAACATGACCGTGAGCGGCGGCGGCGTCCTCACCAACACCGGCTCCATCGACGTCTTGGCCGGCTCGGGAGGCGGACGCAGCTACAACTGGCACCTCAACAACTCCGGCGGCACCGTCAACATTGACGCCAACGCCTCCTTCGACCGCGGCAACGGCGTCCACACCAATGCCGGCACCTTCAACATCCTCGCCGGGCGGTCCCTGACCATCAGCGGCAACGCCCAGACCTTCAACCAGAACGCCGGCTTGCTCGACATCGACGGCACCTTCGATATCGTGAGCAACACCTTCAACTTCAACGGCGGGACGATGACCGGGACGCCGCGCCTGACCCACTCCACGCTGAATATCGGCGGCACCAGCGACGGGACCATCCTGACCCGTGGATCGGGCGCGATGAGCGGCGACATCGCCGCCGGGCAAACGGTTCTGGTCCGCGGCGAGTCAGGCCTGCATACCAGCATTGTTGCCGCGACGTCCTTTACCAATAGGGGCACCCTGACCTTTGATTCCATCGTCAACGCCAACGCCAACATGACGATCAACTTCGTCCCCGGCGGCTTCGGCGGCAGCTTTCTTTTCAATAAGGGCACGCTCAACATCAACGCCGGCGCCGGCGGGCAGCGGAGCTACAGCTGGCGACTCAACAACACCGGCGTGGTCAATATCGACGCGAACGCCACCTTCGACCGCTCCGGCGGCAGCTACTTCAACTACGGCGACTTCAACATCCTCTCGGGGCGAAATCTCAGCATCAACGGCAACAACCAGACCTTCACCCAGCACGACGGCACCCTTGACGCCGACGGCTCGCTCGACATCGTCAGCAACGTCTTCTACTTCGCAGGCGGCACGATCACCGGCCTGGTCCGCCTCACCAACAGCACCCTAGCCATAGACTACGGTTTCGACCGATCCGGTGCGGTGGTGTTGCGCGGCGACTCAACGATCACCGGCGGCTTGGTGTACCCCAGCCAAATCCTGCAAATCCGCGGCGAAAGCGCCCTGCACGCAAATGTCACGTCCACGATTTCCCTCACAAATACCGGAACGATGACCCTCGACTCGCTCGTCAACGCCCAAGCCAACCTCGTCGTGAACGACGGGCGCGTGCTCGAAAACTCCGGCACCTTCAGCATCATCCAGGGCGCCGGCGGCGCCAGGAACGTCATCGCCGAACTGCACAATAGCGGGACGTTTTCCACGAACGCGCTGGCAGGCGTCGGTTTCGCCGGCGCGGCCCACGTCAACTCCGGCGTGCTCCAGATCACCTCGAACGCCACCACCATCACCGGTGCGACAATCACCAACCAGCTCGGCGGCATCGTCAAGGGCGGCGGCATTCTGAACGTCACGGCCCAGGGCGCCACCGGTCTGCTCAACCAGGGCGAGATCGACCCCGGACTGTCCGTCGGTCAGTTAAGAATCAACGGCAACCTCACGCAGGCCGCTACCGGCGCCATCGGCATTGAAATCGGCGCCATCGGCAGCAACGACAACCTCCAGGTGACCGGCGCTGCCGCCCTCAACGGCACCATCCGCGTCTCGCTGCTGGGCAGCTACCTGCCCAATATCGGCGACACGTTCCGCGTGCTCGACTACAACTCGCGCACCGGCTCATTCCTCGGCGCCGTCACCGTCGCCGGGGCGCCGGTCCAGTGGGAGGTCCTCTACTCCAGCGCCTTCGCCTCGATCCGCGTCACGCAGATCCCGACTCCCGGCGCCGCCGGCCTCGCCGTGCTCTCGCTGCTCGTCGCCGCCCGGCGCCGGCGCTGAGCCCGGTCACAGCTCCCGCAACACCGCCCGCACCGGGCTGGCGTCGAACCCGACCAGCCGCAGCGGCAGCGCGATCAGCTCGTACATCCCGTCGGGCACGTCCTTCAGCACCAGCCCCTCGATGATCGCCATCTCGTGGCGCAGAAACGCCTTGTGCGCCGGGAGGTCCTTGGAATCGAACAGGTCCACGCTCGGCGTATCAACCCCGATCAGCTTCACCCCCATCTCGAACATCAGGTCCACCAGCTCGGGGCTCAGACCGGCGAAGTCCTTGTTCCACTTGGTGAAATCCGGGAACGTCCCGGTCCGGATCAGCACCCGCGGCGCATCGATGGCCGCCTCGACGTGCTCGGGCAGGACGCGCTTGCCGCGCTCGATGTTCACACCGACGACCTGGCACTCGCCGACGTACAGGTCGATGGGCATCTGGTGCATGTCCGGCGCGCCCAGGCCGTAGTGGCTCGGCGCATCGGCGTGGCTGCCCATGTGCGTCGTGCTCCGCAGCACGCTGGTCGTGACCGTCGAGCCGTCCTTGATGTGCCCCGTGACAGTCCGCGTCGGCGCGGCGTCACCGGGCCACACGTTCAGGTGCTCGTCGATGGGCGGGGAGATGTCGATGAGCTTGCGCGCCATGAGTTGCCCCGTGCGATCAACCGTTCAGACTCTGCCGACGGGTTCCTTCCGGAGAAAGACCCCGACGGCGAACACCAGGAGCGCGGCCATGGCGACCCAGCCCCCGACCACCGCCATATTCACATAAAACGCCATCGGCGTCATCCCCTGCATCGGCAGCAGCCAGGCGAGGGCGTCGAACGCCGGCTGCACGCCGGGGTCCTTGCGGACGGCGTCGAGCACGTGCGGGCCGAAGCCCGTGCCGGCGCGGACGTAGTAGCCGGCGCCGAGCCCGCCGGTGGCGAACACCCCCGCGGCCAGCCCGCCGAAGCCGATCACCCCCGCGCCGACGCCGCCCATGCCCACGCCGCCCAGCGCCAGCCCGAGG
>CAZEDW010000060.1:0-17323 GCA_964510955.1 uncultured Phycisphaeraceae bacterium | reverse complement strand
CAGGGTCAACTAGCGGCCACCGCGCATGTTGCGGGTCCTCGCACAATCGGAGGAGAGCCTGGTGGTGAGGAAGCGGAGCCTCAGAGAGCTGCCGCAGCGCACGCTTCTGGAGGTAAAGGTTTCGCAGGTCCACCGGTAGGTGCAGCGTGGAGCCCTCGGGCGGATAGCGGTCGAGAAGGAGCTGGTAGCGGTCCTGATCGACCTTCTTGACCCGGAAGGTCGTCTCCTTGCGGTGACGAGGCTGGGTCCAGACTTCACTCACATCGCCTTCGCAGAAAGCTGCACGCGGATCCAAGAACTCGTCCGCCTCCGAAGACTCTGGCGGAAGGAGCTGCACCCAACATCCGCGACGACCGGCGGAGCCGACCTCTTGCCAGCGGTACCGGATGCCATTGTCGCCCCGAAGTAGTCCGTCGGCGGGGCTCTCCTCGACGCGGAGCATTCCCGCGCTCACTTCATACGAGGCGCCATTGCTGTCGATGACTCGTCGAAGACCCTCAAACACCGGCAGCGAGTCGGCCTCAACCTCGATTCCGTCAACCAACAAGTCACAGTCACCAATGTCGCCTTCGGCTAGAAGCAGCCAGTGCCGACCGTCGGTGTCGGCTCGTGGAGGCGTGATCAAGGAAAGAGGTCGTCCCTGTGGGTCAGTGACCCTTGTTGGTGGGGCCGAAGCAGCCTCCTGCTTCACAGCGCTCTCGACGCCACACCACAGTACCCGGTCGGCCGGGCTCAGCGGCACATCGGTGCGTACGAGCAATCCGTCGGCAGTCGGCGTAGCCGTCTCGAAGCGCACAGGAACCCCGCGGTTAATCACGAAGCCCATCTGCGTGAAATCATGGCTCTTACCTGTTGGCCAGTTCGCGAGCAAGACGCCGGGTAGGCGACGCGGCACCCGCAGCAAACTGTCCGCTGGCTCGAGTCGGATCGATTGAAGGTTCCGCACCCGCTCCCAGGGGAGCTGGTAGCGGGTTTGCCGCTGCTTCGCGGTGTGGATGGCTTGGCCGAGGAAGCGATTGAATGGCCGCAGCACGTTGCCCGCCTGGCTCATCAGCGGCGGCGCAACCTTGGGGTGACCCGCAGTGGCATGGAAGAACAGCACCTTCATGAGCGAGCACCGGGGATGAACGGGTTGCGGGTAGTTTCCTGTCGAAGCCGCGGTGCCGCAGCTTCGGGGTTCTCGTCCGGCAGAGCCTCGGGCTGCTCGCCTGCCGCGAGCCGCGCACGGACCTTCGCCCACTGCCGAAGGCTGTCGATCTGGTCGTGCATCGTCCGAGACAAGGGGAAGGTCTTATCCAGAGCGCGGGCGATATGGTCGGTATGCAGCTCGCGTCCTTCTGCGAAAGCGTCGTATAGCCCCTCGCGCACAGCCTCCTCAAGCTCCGCCCCCGAGAAGCCAACCGAGCGAGCAGCCAGATCCGCGATCGCGAAATCCTTGGGGTCGCGCCGCTTCTTCTTTAGGTGGATGGACAGAATCTGTTCACGAACGGCACGCGACGGGAGGTCCACGAAGAAGATCTCGTCGAAGCGTCCCTTCCGCAGGAGCTCAGGTGGAAGCATGTCGATGCGGTTGGCGGTGGCGACAACGAAAACCGGATCCGTTTTCTCCTGCATCCAAGTGAGCAGGGTGCCCACGACGCGTGCGGTAGTGCCGCCGTCTGTCTGATCAGAACTCCCCATGCCAGCGAGACCCTTCTCGATCTCGTCGATCCAGAGCACGCAAGGTGCCAGAGCCTGCGCGACCTGCAAAGCGGTGCGGATATTGCCCTCGGACTGGCCGACAATACCTCCGAACACCTTGCCCATATCGAAGCGGAGCAGCGGAAACTGCCATGTCGCGGCGACGGCCTTTGCGAGCAGGCTCTTGCCGCAACCCTGAACGCCGAGAAGCAGCACGCCCTTCGGGGCGTCTAGACCAAAGTCTCTTGCTCCCGCACCAAAGGCTCGCCCGCGACGGTCAAGCCACTCTTTGAGTTGGTCGAGTCCGCCTACGTCGGTCATGCGAGCGTCGGTCGGGTAGTACTCCAACACCTCGCTTTGTTTGATGATGCGTTCTTTCTCTCTGGCAACCAGCGGCACAGCCGAATGATCGAGGCGACCAAGTTCGGCGGCAGCCTGCCCGAACGCCAGTCTGGCCTCCATGACTGTGAGTCCTCGGGCCGCGTCGAGCAATGGCTCATCCTCAGAAGCCCGCACACCCAGAGCCTTCGCAGCATCATCGAGGACGACCCGAAGGTCCTCGATCCCAGGCAACTCAAGCTCGACGGTCGGGACCTCCTTGCGAAGGTCCATCGGAAGCCCGGCGATCGGCGTAGAGAGCACAATCAGTTTCCTGGGCTTCCCTGGCAACCTTGCGATCTCTCGCAGCCACCGCAAGAGTCCATGATGCTCAGCTCGAAGAAACGGCTGAAAGTCCTCCAAGAGCCAGACTCCCCGCTCGTCGGAACTGTGGACCGTTCGGAGCACCTCAACCGGATCGATGAGATCCGCATTGGATGGAGCCACGACTCCCGCGTCATCGCAGGAGAGCAAGCCTGTGGACTGGCTCCACACCTTCAACGGGAGCTTGATCTCCTTAGCCAAGCCGATCACGCATCCGCGTACGCGCTCCCACTCGTAGGAGGCGATGTGGAGGACGTTCGCTCCGGCCCGGGTGAGATGCAGCAGCTGGTTGAAAGTGCTCATGGGGTGACTCCGTCGGTGATCTGCCGCAGCGATTTGCAGGCGAGGAGTCAAATGGCGCAGGGAACGCTGTTCGACCCCAAGCGTCGTTCCGCGGTGGTCATCGTATACTGTTTGCCAAACAAGTGGAGGTATTCGCCGAGCAGGGGTCGGACTCAGACGAATGGTGCGTCCCGAAGACCTCTGCCTGCCGAAGCGATCCAAGCGTGGTCCTTCTGCCCGGCGGAGTCCGGCATCCGGTGTCGTTGTCTTTGCAGTGCGGCGCAGGCGGTAGCCTTCCGGTTTTCCACTTTGTCCGGATTTTCCGGTACCGGAAACAAGCCGATCAGTGGAAAATCGATCGCCGGTGATGCCAGGCAACAGCGACCGTCCAACGCCCAAGCGCTAAGTCCGTAATGACCGCGGCTGCCATCGGATGGAACATAATCCACAAGAGCATGCGACTCAGAGACTTCCGGGGCCTCTCAGGTCGCCGAAGCCATCCGAACGCGTTCCTGGCACTTGCCGGTGTCAATCATCCGGTCGCTTTGTCTCTGGGTCTCTGAAAAGCCCGTCGTCAGACCACCCCCCGTCCTCTATTGACAAACGCTTGCGGTTTTGCCGCAAGCGTTTGTCGTTTCAAGACTTAGCGCGCATCTGTTGCCAAAGCCGCACGCTATTGGGCCGGAAGCGCCGCGATTATCTCACAGATCCAAGCGGGCACCAATGGTCGCCAAGCGCCTGTGCCGCTCGCGCCACTTCGGTTGAACGCGATCGAGGAGCCGCCGAAACTCGGGCGAGTGATCCGCCACAAGCAGGTGGCAAACCTCGTGGGCGCAGACGTACTCAAACAGCGCCAACGGCGCCATTACCGTGCGCCAGTTGAGCAGTACTCGCCCTTTGCTCGTGCAACTCCCCCATCGACTTCCGAGTTCCCTCACCTTCACCTCAACCGGGCCTAGCCCAAGCTGCCTGCGGATTCGATCGCAAACGCGGGCCCCGTGTAGCACTGCCCTTTCTCGAAGCCACGCAATCAAGAGCTTCCGGCAAGCGTTGCGGCGCGCCCTGGCGGACAGTCGGCGAGGGACCTCAAAGCAGATTCTTCCACCAAGCACACTCATGGTGCCGTGATTCCCCGCTCTCGACCTCAGCCGAAACTGGTACGTTCGGCCCAGATACAACACCGACTCACCGCTCACGAACTGACGCGGCGGCCGTTCAGTCTGAACACGAGACTGTCGCCGCCACTGTGACAAGATCCACGGCGCTTTCCTGCGCACCATCTCAGCGACGCGCCGGTCATCCGTGCCCTCCGGAGCCGTAATCTCAACTGCTCCATCCGGCTCAACAGCTAGCCGGATCGTTGAACGACGCTTCCCAGTGCGAGTGCGATACGGAATCGCGGTGCCGCCAAAGTGAATCGCCCTAAATTCCGATCTCATTTGGCCAGCCTCACTCGCGCCAGGTCCAGGAGCGCGGAAGCGATGGAATCGAGCCGGTCATCGGCGATGCCGCAGAGGCGGAGCTCCCGCTTGACCCGCCGCCTCATCTCGCGCTGCACATCCTCCTTCTGCGTCCAGTCCACGACAGTGAGGGCATCGAGCACGGAAACTACAGTGTCCGATAGCGTGGCGAGGCGCTGGTCATCGGGGCGACCCGAATCGCCCGCGAGTTCTCGTTCGATAATCCGCATAAACGGGCCGCATCGCTCGGAGCCCTGCCCGGCCTGGCGCGCGCGTGTCGCATGGTCGCCCAGCTCGGCATGCAGTTTCAGCAGCACCTCGTACTCACGGACGTCATCCATCCGTTCCTGCTTGCGTTCGGCGATGATCCTCGCCAACCGCTCGCTGACCGACTCAAAGAAGACCGGGTCTTCCGCGAGCCGCTCGGTGACGGCGTGCTCAATCGCGTGCTCCATCCGCGCCGCCTTGGCGCGCGGCGACGCCAGCTTCTCAAGCTCAGCACTGAACTCCGGCGACAGAATCGGCACGGGGCGCAAGAGCACACGCACGTCGATCCCCGTCACATGCGTGTCGATGAGCGCCCGAACTTTCTCGCTCGCATCCGCTAAATCCATGTCCTGGGTCGAGTACATCACGGCCGCTTCACGCCGAACCCGCTGCAACCACGCGAAGTCGCCCAGGAACGCCAACGCCCGCTCGTCCGGCAGCACTCGCTCGATCGACGTGTAAAACCTACGGTACGCCTGAAGAAACGCCGCGCGTGCGTCCTCGGGCTCCAGTTCCAGGACCCACGGCACAACATCCTTCCGATCAAGACCGGCGGGGAAGCACTCAAGCACCTCGGCTCGTTTGGCCCTGAGGTCCTGGAAGGCGACATCGGCGTCGCGACTGGTCAAGACCTGCTCGACCGACAAATCCTCGTCGAACACCGCCAGCGCCTCGGGTAAAAACTTGGCCACGCCCCAGTAGTCAACGATCAAGCCCCAGGTCTTGTCCTTCTCCGGCATCGGTCGATTCACACGGGCGATCGCCTGGAGCAGGTTGTGCTCTTTCAGCGGGCGGTCCAGGTACAGCACCCGCTCCACCGGTGCATCGAACCCGGTCAGGTATTTGTCCACCACGATGATGATCGCGAGCGTGTTTGTGCCGCCATGCACGAACTGCCGGATGATCTCCTCTTCATCGGCGAACTTCTCCGTCAGGTCGCGCAGGCCAGAGCCCTTGTCCGACGGATCGGAGATCAGCACCGCGACGCGCTCGGCGATCTCCGGGTACTTGCAGAACTCCTCGTAGTACCGCTTCGCCGCGAGCTGCGAGCACACGGCGACCTGCGCCTTGAACCCATCGGGCTCGAAGTTCTCGCGGTAATGCCGGACGATATCAAACGCGATCTTCTCGACCCGACCGCTCGCTTCGCCGATCCGCCGGGCCGTGATCTCCTGGTCCCTGATCTTCCGCCTCTGCTCCTCGGTCAGGTGCGGAAACTGCGCCTCGAACATGGGGTCCAGGCTGTTGCCCCAGACGGCCAGCTCGGGCATCCGGCTCTCGTACAGGATCGGCACCGTCGCCCCGTCCGCCACCGATTGCGGCATCGTGTACTTGTGGACATAACCGCCGAAGTGCTTCACTGTCTTGGCGATGGGCGTCCCGGTGAACGCCACGAAGCACGCGTTGGGCAAGCCTTTCCTGAGATTCGCGTTGAAATACCCGTACTCGGTGCGGTGGGCCTCGTCCACAAGCACGAACACGTTGGCCGCCGTCGAGAGCACCGGGTGCCGCCCGCCTTTCTCGATATCCGTCTCGTCACGGAACTTCTGCACCGTGGTCATCACCGTCTGCCCCGGCGTGGCAAGCAGACGCCGAAGATGCGCCACGCGATCGGCCCGCACCGGGTTTTCAAAGCCGCAGTTCTGGAACGTCTCGGAGATCTGGCGGTCCAGGTCCTTCCGGTCGGTCACGATCAGCAGCGTGGGGCTGTCGAGGCCCTTGGCTCGCCGCAGCTTCATCGCCAGCCACAGCATCGTCAGGCTCTTGCCCGACCCCTGCGTGTGCCAGATGACGCCGCCGCGCTCGTTCCGGGGCACCTTGCTCGCGGGGTCGACGATCCGCGCCATCGCCTCGGTCACCGCCTCGAACTGCTGGTACCGCGCCAGCTTCTTGACCACCCGCCCGCCCTGCTTGTCGAACGCGGAGAACGTCCGCACCATATCCAAGAGGTTCGCCTTGGCGCACAGACCCGCCAGTGTCACGTCCTGCGCCGACGGCACCCGCCCCAGCTTCTCCCTCAGTTGATCCAGCGTCAGCGGGTACGCGCTCTTCCATTCCGCGTACCGGTTCCGCGGCGTCAGAACCGTGCCGTACATCGACCCGGCCCCTCGCAGCGCCACGCACACCTGCACCGTCTGGAACAGCCGCGGCACGCCCTTCACCCGGTCCTGGTAGGTGAGCAGGTCGTTGACGGCGTGCTCCAGCCCGTGCGGATCGTCCGGGCGCTTGCACTCCATCGCCACGATCGGGATGCCGTTGACGAAGACCACCAGATCGAGCCGCCGGACCTCGCACCCCCCCACCCCGGTCCCCATGATCGTGAACTCTTCCACGACCAGGAACTCGTTGGCCTCGGGGTTATCGAAGTCGATGTACCGCACGCTGCGCCCGACAGGTTTGGCGCTCCGGCCCGACCCCTGCATCTCCTCCACGATCGCCCACCGACTGAGCAGGGCATGCGCGGCCTCGTTCGCCTCCATGAGCCCCAGCGCGGACCCACCCGGCAATCGCAGCGCATCGACGGCCTGCCGCACCCCGTCGGAGGTGATGCCGGGGTTGATCGCGCGGATGGCTCTCTCCAAACGCCCGATGAGCAGAACTTCGCCGCGGCTCGCCCGCTCGGCATCCAACTCCTCCCCCGTCGAAGTGAGATACCCAAAGTGGTCGCGCAGCATCTCCAGAGCGGGGCGCTGCACTTCACGATATTCCGGACCACGCCCCATCATGGGAGATCCTTGATGATGGGTGTCTGCTCGCCCTCCGCCACCGTTCGAAGCCATGCTGCGTACTCAACCAGCTGCACGTTGACCTCCGTCAGGTCTTTTACGAGCGCAGCGAACTCTGGATAGCGGCGCTGCAACTCCTGCGGCGGCAGGCCAGGATGCTGACTCGACTCGTGCTCGTACCACCTCCGGAACTTTGCTTGCCATCGGGTGAGGTGCGGGCGCAAACCCTCGTTCAGTACACGGACGAGCCAATCCACGAGCTTGCGTGTGTCTGGGCAGTCGCGGAGCTGATGGGCGGGAATTGACTTCACTAGGTCGCGCAGGCGACCGAACAGTTCGTACCACGAGTTGTAAACCTCTGCGATGACGTCATGATCCTCATCGAAAGGCAACCCCGCCTTCCTGGTCTTCAACTCAACCCACGCCTGATAGGCGATGCGAAGACACTCGTTGTTCGGGCAGAGTTCAACCTCGCCCAGGTTGGCGATTCGGAGTTTCGTCTTGACCACGTCGTAGCGGCGGCGTCGCAGTAGCTTGCGGCCCTTCCATGCCCATCCGGCGAGGGCGACACCGCACGCCAGAAGGAACATCCAGCCGACTGGGCCGACATCGAGCCGAAGCCCCCCTCCTTCAAAAGAGAGGCGGACAACAGTCGCCCAATCCCACTGTTTCGCCGTCTGAACTGCGGCACCGGGTGCAGCGGGTGCCGGAGACTGGGTCGCGCCGCCGGTGGTGGCAGCCGGATTGGTCTGTTGGGCGAGGATCGTGAGCATTCAGCGGTTCCTTGACATCATTTCGGCGGAGTTGTTGATGAGCCATGTGCTCTTGGCCTTCTCCCGGGCGGCGTTGATGGCGGCGAGCATCTCCTGGGCGTTTTCCGTCCACTGAATCCAGTGGGCGTACCCGGACTGGATGTTGGTGTGCAGCCGGTCGGGCACGACGATGCGGCCGTTCGTGCCGCGCCGCGCCGTGGGCAGCGCAACGCCCAGCAGACCATGCTGCTTGTCGAGCGTGGCCTTGATCTCCCAGTCGATGAACTTTCGATTCGGGGATTCCGCCCCGCACAGCACCACCGTGCATGAGGTGCCCGAGATGTAGTTCTCGCGGATCTGCTGGTAGATGTAGGACGGGCTCTCGCTGTCGAGCGGCTCGTCGAGCGAACGATCGGTGACGGCCTGGTACTGCTCGTGGAAGACCGAGGCGAACCGGTCGGCGTACCACTGATCGTTGCCGTGGTGATACGAGACGAACACCTTCGGCTTCACGGGGATCTGGAGGCCGCGGAGCAAACTGGACAGGTACGGGTTCGATTGGCTCATGGATGACTCCTAGTAGCCGCGGATGGCGGACTTCAACTCACGGTGGAACTGGTCGGCGTTGGTGATGGAGCGGGCATAGGCGGCGTACTTCTCGTGAAGGGGCTTGGCCGCGCGATCCTTGTGGTACGCCTCGGCGAACTTGTCGATGTCGGCATCGTTCTTCAGCACCGGCCACTCGGTCAGATACTCGGGTAGCGCGACCGTGCTGTTGTCGAAGCTCGTGATACGGCGATCACCCTGCCGTGCGACGCCGATCTCGAACGGCACCCACCAGGAGCCGACCGTCTGATTCGTGATGAGCGCCATCAAGTGCGTGCAGGTGTTGATGCGGTCGACCAACAGGTCCGTGATCTTTCTCGTCGTGGACGCTGCTGGGTCGAAGTGATCCAAGTAACTCAGGATGTTGTGCTTGGTCTTCAGGCGCAATGCCAAGGCCTGCGCCTTTGCGTCGTCGGCTGTGCGGTGAGAGATGAACACAGGCATGGTGGATTCCTCAGTGACGTGGTGATTGGCGGGTGGCGGTGTTTATGCGCGGACCCAGGGACACGGTCGGTCCTCGGGCCATGGGTGTATTGGCAGGTAGTCGTGGCCTGCGTCATCGAGGTACGCGGGCCCGACGTGGCCGAGCATGCGAAGCAGCATGGCCGAGATCAGGGCCTCGACTGCCCGCGCAAGGTGGCCGTGGTGGCGCAAGTCCTTGGGCAGCTTGTCGGAGAGCTCGCCCTCGTGCAGCATTGGGTTGCGAGGATGAACCTTCTTGGTGTCAGGCTCGGGCAGACCCAGCGACAGGGCCGCCATCCGGACACGGTTGGGCATCGACGGCTCCGCATTCCACTTCTGCACTTCACCAACGACTTGCCGGGTTCGATCCTCCGTCCAACGGGGGGTGATGGCCTTGAACACGGCCTCGATGCTCGCCTTGACGTCTTCTCGCTTGAGAGCCGCGTCCAGTCCTGAGTCGATCTGCGCTTGATGCTTGCCCTTGTTGACCTTATTGCTCACCCGCTCCAGAAGGATGTAGTAGAACGTCAACTGCACATCGACGATCGGACTCAGCGCGCCCTGCAGATGCAGTTCCAGCGTTCGCGCCCACCACTCCGGGTCCGCCTCGACAGCCTTGCATGCAGCGTTCATAAACGTCTGGAAGACCTCCGCGTCGCCCGTGTCAACCGGCCCGTTCCCACCGTCCTTGGCGGCCGCGACCCAGATCGAATACCGACTGGAGCCTACCGACTGCTCACGAGCATCCAACTGCGTGCAGTCGAGCCAGCGTACGCAGCGGCCCGTGGCAAACGACAACACGTTGCAGACGTCGCGAGCCAGCAGTTCGATGGTCTCGCGCACATCTCCTTCGCGCCGTCCGGTCCAGAGCTCTGCGCTCTGGACCGGCGCCCAGTGCTTCTTGAAGTCGCGCAGTTCTTTGTCGTCCTTCCCGTCGAGATCGTCGGCCAAGAACCATTCTCGGCCCGCGTAAGTGAAGCTCGTGGTGTCCCGATACCACCGGGCCGCGCCGTTTGACTGGGCTTCGGTGACTAGATACGCGCCCGAGCGATGGCCATCACCCAACTTGAAGTTCAGAACGGAGAACAGCCACGCCGGCGTTCCCCAGCCCGGCGGGCGATAAGCGGTGAATCGCACCCTGTGGGCGGCGACGCGAGCCCGCCCGCCGACACTCTCGCCGCTCAACGGGATCGCGGCGCCCAACTCCACCTCGACGAAGCGGCCATCGGCCATCACTCCCTGTACCTGGCGGTCGTTCGCGTCCGCTCCGGAGAGCGCCGCGGCATCGAGGCCGTCGATCTCGATCCATGATGGTCGGCCAAACGCCGAGCCGCCTTCAAGCCCGGTTCCGGCCAGCGCGAAGGCGGCGCCCTCGGCGGTGCCCATCGGCACGTCGGTGATGCGCAGCACGGTTCCCTTGAAGAGCGCGACTTCAGCCATGCCTCACCTCAGTTCGGTGACGAGCGAGGATCATGCCCGCCCCCCCTTTGTGGGCGCGGCGGCGGGGCCACGGCGACCATCGACCGGCACGCGAATCTCCCCCGACAACAGCGCGGCAGACAAAGCCGCCTTCTCTCGCTCCAGCTGTCCGATGTGCAACTCCGCCGCGGCGATGCGGGCGTCGATCGCGGCGATCATCCGCACCGACATGTGCTGCGTGTCCTCGTCGGGAATCTCGACCTTGATCGGCGCGAAATGCTTGAAGTACAGCCGCAGGCGGTCCTCATGCACGCCCTGGCTGTGGAGGTGCAGCAGGCGGACGACGTGCGGGGCCTTGAGCAGGAGCGCGCCGTACTCGGGCACGAGGCCCTTCTTGGGCGAGCATACGACGTAGGCGGGGCTGACGAGGCAGTCGCGGTCGGCCAGGCCGCTCACGCCCTGCCACATTCGCATCATGTTGTACGCGAGGTCGCCCTTGCCTACGAGGGCGTGTCCTTCGTCCTCCAACTCGGACTCGACGCGCCGGTCCACGCTGGACCGCGGCACCAGGCCGTTGGCCGTCACCGACATGATCGGTAGGCCCTCGATGCCGTTCTCACTACGCTCGGCGTACAGGTCGCCGAGACGCACGGTCTTGAACTTCGTGCGCCTGCCGGGGAGGCCGCGGGTGAGGAGAGTGTGGAGGAGGGCTTGGCGGAGCGTCCTGGTCTGGGCCAGCACGGCCCGGCTCCGCTCCACCGCCTCATCCACCGCCCCCAGCACCCCCGCGATCTTCGCCTGCTCCGCGGGCGGGGGGAGGGGAACCGGCTGCCGGAGGAGAAGATTCAGGTTGATGTTGCTCAGGCCGGTCGATCCCTGTACGTTCCGCGTCACCGCCCGCTGGACCGTCTCCGAGCGGAGCAGGCGGTACAGGAACTTCGGCGCGATGCGGGCAGCGTCCTTCGTGCCCACGGCCACAAGGAACGAGGCGAAGACGAACTCCGTATCTCGGTCGATCAGGACGCAGTTGCCGACGCGATCAGGATTGCCGTTCGACGCGACCATGAGGGACCAGCCCGTCGTCGCCCCGCACTCCTCGATGTCCTTCGCGGTCACGCCGTCGAGATAGAGGATGTCGTCGAGTTCCAGACGCTCCTGTACGTTCGGAATCCGCAGGACCGGCACGCACCCGTTGTTGTGCGCGGCCCGCTCCTGCGACTTCGCCCAACTCAGGCCGCGCCGCAACTCGGCGACCTCGCCGAGTTCGGTCGTCTGCCAGCCGGATGGCAGTTTCGAGTTGGTGCGTGTCGTGGTCATAGATCAGTCAACCTTGTACCCCAACTCCGCCAGCATCCCGTCCATCTTCTTCTCTGCCGCGTCCCTGGCCCGTTCGAGTTCCCGCAGCCGCTTGAGTTCCACGCCTACATCCAGCACCGGCGCGGGGTCGGCCGAATCGACGTAGCGGCTGATGTTCAGGTTGAAGTCGTTCTCCTCAGCGATCTCGTCGAGATCCACGACGGCGCAGAATTTGTCGAGGGATGAGCGGCCACCCGGATGCTTGGCCTTAAGCCACGCCCGCACCGCTTCCGCCTCGGCATCGAACGCGGCGACCGCCTCGCCGACATCGCAGAGCGAATCGGCGATGTCGCGTTCGGCGTCCTTGTCCCCGACGCGGCTAGCGGCCTTGAACGCCTTGACCCGCCGCTCGTGGTGCATGTTGGCCGCGGCGACGACCGGCTCGCGGAGTGTGGCCAGTTGCTTCTCGACCGCGCCCTCGGACGGGGCCGACTCACCCGAAGCGCGGAAGACCGAGACGATGCGGAGGATGTCGCGCAGCCGCAGGTCGTTGCGGTTGGAGAGTTCGCCATAGAACCCCTCGGCGGAGGCGTCGATGAAGAGGACCTTGCGCTTGCGGGCCTTGGGCTTGTGCTTGTTGAGGATGAGCACCGCAGCGGGGATGCCTGTGCCGAAGAAGAGTTTCTCGGGCAGGCCGATGACGGCCTCGAAAAGGTCGGCTTCGAGGAGTGCCTTGCGGATCTTCCCCTCGCCCGCGCCGCGGAAGAGCACGCCGTGAGGCATGACCACGCCGACCATGCCCCGGTCGTTGCAGACCTCGACCATGTGGAGCAGAAACGCCAGGTCGCCCTTGGTGGCGGGTGGCACGCCGTGGGTGAAGCGGCGGAAGGGGTCGCCGGCGGACACGAACTCGTGCCCCCAGTCCTTGAGCGAGAAGGGCGGGTTGGCGATGACGCGGTCGAAGAGGGTCAGCCGCCCACCGTCGATGAACTTGGGGTTACGGATGGTGTCGCCGGGGCGGATGTCGGCGTCGGCGACGTTGTGGAGGAGCATGTTCAACTTGCAAATGGACCACGTCCCGATGTTCCGCTCCTGGCCCGTGAGCGTGACGTTGCGCGCGTTGCCCCCGTGGTCCTCGATGTAGTGGGCGCACTCGATGAGCATGCCGCCCGAGCCGCAGGTGGGGTCGTGGATGCGCATGGCCTCCTTGGGCTGGAGGAGATTCACGATGAGGCGGACGACGGGGCGCGGCGTGTAGAACTCGCCGCCCTTTTTGCCCGAGCCCTCGGCGAAGCGCTCGATGAGGTACTCGTAGGCGTTGCCGAGCACATCGGGCTCGGCCAGGTTGCGGTTGCCCAGTGGGATCTGTGAGAAGTGCGTGAGCAGCCGGTGCATGAAGGCGTCCATCTCCTTCGGGTCACCAAACCGGCGCTCGTCGTTGAAGCGGACGCCAGCAAGGACGCCCTCCAGGTAACGACCGTTCTGTTCCTCGATGGCATGGAGCGCCACGTCGATCGCCTCGGCACGGTTCTCGCCCACCTTCATGAGCGTGGCCCAGCGGGCGGCTTCGGGGATGTAGAACGACCCATCGCCGTACTCGTCGGGGTCCTCGGCGATCTTCTCGGCCTGTTCCCTCGTCTTCTTGCGGCCCATCCACTCGGCGATGATCTCGGCGCGGCGTTCATCAAACACATCACTCAGGCGCTTGAGCATCGTGAGCGCGAGGATGTGGTTCTTGTAGTCGCCCGCGTCTGCGGTGCCGCGAAGGATGTCGGCAGCGCGCCACAGGAGGCGGTTGAGTTCGTCGCGGCTCAGGATGCGGCGAGCGCCGCTGCCGGAGGGCGCGCCGGCGGGCGCGGAAGCGGTAAGGGAGTTAGGCATTGACGGGCTCTCCTTCGAGCATGCGGGAGATGACGAAGTCTCGGGCCAGGGTGAGCCGAAGTTCCGCCGCCTCATGGGCGCTCTGGTGAACGGCGTTCGCGGCTGTGAGCAGTTCAACGAGCCGGTGCTGCCGCTCCAGCGGCGGAACGGGCACCCGGATGGTCCCCAGCCCCGCAGCGGTCAGGTTCATTTGGGCGGTCCCAGACTGGCTCGCAGCTGCGAGCTGCATTGCGCCGGCGGGATGCGAGAGGTACGCAACCAGAAGCGAGGGCAACAAGCGCTCAGAACACCGCACGGCAAGCAGTGTTGCATTGAACACCCGCGCGTCCAGTTCCTTGGGCACCATCGCGACTCGGATTGATGTGCTCCGAGACGGAACCAGTACATCCCCGGTGCGGAGCCGGTAGCGATCCGCGCGAGCATCCGACACACGCGCGGCGAGCAGGGCAGGGAGCGGTTCCCGTGGCGCTGAGAGCCAGCGAACGGTAACCATGGGGATGGCTTGATCGCCACGAGCCAGCGATGGGGGCGCAACGGAGAAGACCCCCGTCAAAATCGTGGCGACTTCGCTGAGCGGGTGCGAAGTCCGTCGCGGGGACTTGTCGGTGATGTCGGTCATGGCGGGGCAAGCATATCCCGTCGTTGGCCGATGTCAATCGTCAAGTTTTTTGATTACGATTTTCAACATTTTGAAAATCGACATGGAACGAGTTGGTCGTAATCACAATGAGATTAATTATCGCCTTTTGTTCCCTACCAGTTCCGCAATCAAGAGCCCCAAGGCAACCAGTGCTCCCCCAACGAGCAGAGCCTTTGCGACGTCGGAACCAACCTGATTCGGCTGAAATTCGTGGTTTTCGACGAGGTTTTGGTCGAGTGCCGCGAGCACATTGGCCGCCACCCCGTCAATGGTCACCGGAATCGTGCCGCTGGCTTCCCAGCGATGAACTGTACCGGGGTGGACCGCCAACACCGCAGAAAACTGCCCGAAGCTCATTCCTAGCGCTTCCCTGATCTCACGGACCCGATCGCCTGTTAGGGTGGTTTTCATAAAAAATTCTACAATTGTGAGTACATTAGTGAATTCAAATGCTATTGTAGCCGATAATCTGGTCTATGAAAAACGCCTTCTGCCAGTTGTTGAAGCCCGGTCACCACCTCAAAGTCTGCCGGGGGTTGATTGACCATCATGGCGTCTACGCGGGGATTCACGGCGGAATTCCAGTAGTGGTCGAACTCTCGAAGCCGAGCGATGGCGGGGTTGTACGCGTCACGCCGCTGGAGAAGTTCCGTGGCGGCGGAACCGTGCAGATTGTCAGCCACCCCTGGGGCTTGCCACTGAATGTGGTGGTCGAGAACGCACGACGGGCCATCGGCAAGCGGGCTTATGACCCGCTTACATGGAACTGCGAGCACTTCGCCACATCGTGCGCTACGGGGGTTGCGAAGAGCCGCCAGGTTGAAAGCATCGGGTGCGCTGTGCTGGTTGGCATCGGCGTCCTCTCTTGCGCGGCCTTGCTCGACTCGCTGGCGGCGTGAGCGCTCCTGGCCACCGCCGAGGCGCTTCAGCCGTTCAGCGCAACACTCGCGTGGTGCGTCGGGATCATGGCCTCGTTCATCATCGGGAGTGTGTGAACTTCGATGATCGCTCTGTGCAGACGTTTGTCTAACAGCACCGACTGCACACACCTCCGCAGCGCCGCCTTCCGCTCCTCCGGCACCCCACGCCGCAACGTGAACTCCAACCCCGCCAGGAACTTCTCCTGCTCGTGGACCGCTTCGCGGAGCTGGGCCTGGCCGGCCTGGAGCAGCTCAAGCTCGGCTTCGCGCGCTTCCAGCTTTGTCCTCTCGGCCCGCAACTGCCCCAGCCGCCGCTCTGCCTCTTCGCGCATTGTGGGCGTGATCGAGTCGAGCAGGTTGGCGATGGAATTCTCGATGCGCTGGCGATCTGCCTCGAGCCGCCTGCGGGCGTCCTTGAGATCTGCCGACTCAACCCCCAGCGCCTCGCGCACGGTGCGCTCCAGCAGGGCGCGCCCTTCGGCGCCCTGGTAGCGCGCGTAGTACGCCAGCACGGCATCGCACGCGGTGGTTTCCAGCGCCTCCTGGCCCACCGGGTTGAAGCGGCAGGCGGCCGTGCCGCGCGTGATGTACCCGCCGCAGGCGTAGCTGTACGTCCTGACCTTGGTCCCGTCCCTCCGGGGGGTGCCCTTGAGCCGCGTGACACCCTGGTATCGCGCGCCGCAGGCGGCGCAGCGGACCAGCCCCGAGAGAATGAACCGTGACCGCGCGCCAGACCACCCGCCCACGGGCCGCCCATCGCCCCCCGGAAGTCGCGCCAGCCCCGCTTGGTCTGCGCTCACCGGCTTGGCAGTGCGGATCTTCCGCGCCTGCTCGAACACCTTGCGGCTGATCAGCCCTTCGTGCGTACCGCGAACGATGATCCAGTCCGCCTCGTCGTTGGGTACTAGGCGGGCCCCGTGCGGCTGCTTGCGCTCGACCGCCACCCCGCCATGCTCGGTAACCGCGATCTTGTGGAAGCGAGCGTCGGTGCGGCGGTTCCACACCATGTCCCCGGCGTAGATCGGGTTGACCAGGATGGCCCGGACGCTCGACTGGGTCCAGGTCCCGGCGTACATGGGGCTCCAGGCGGGGCCGCGGGGGGTGGGCACCCCATCCTTATTGAGAGCGTCCGTCACCGCCTTGAGCCCACGGCGGTCCCGGACGTAGAGCTCGAAGATCCGCCTGATGGTGGCAACCCGATCGGGGTCGCCCGGCACGAGCTTGGCGCGGTCGCGCTGCGAGATGCTCAGCGACTCCCCCCGCGCAAGTGTCCTTATCAGCTTCCCGCTTTGGGTCAGCACCTGCTTGGAGCCGTCGGGCATGTGGCGCAGGAGGAACAGGACCTTGCCGCGGTCATCCTCATACCTCAGGTCGTACCCGTGGGGCGGGACGCCGCCCATCCACCAGCCGCCTTGGCTCCGCGACAGCAGACCTCGGATCGTCACCTTGGACAGGTCCTTGGACTCCTGCCGCGCCTGCCACTGCTTGACGGGCCGCAGGAGATCATCGGTCTCCGCCCCCACGAACCCCTCGCTGGCGTACAGCACCTCGACCCCCCCGGAAGGTGCGGTCCGCAGCAGATGCCGGTAGTAGCCCGCCTCGTCGTTATCCACCCGCCCGAATCGTTTGACGTCGTACACGATGACATGGCTGAAGTCCCGGTCGGCCCGCTGGGAGTGGGCGATGAGCTCCTGGAACGCGCGGCGGCCGGCCACGCTGGTGCCGCTGATGGCGTCGTCGGTGTACCACCGCGCCACCGCCAAGCCCTGTTCCGCGGCGTAGCGCTCGATCGCCTTCATCTGGTCGGGGATGCTCTGCTCCTGGCGGTCGGTGGACCGCCTCACATAGCCCACCGCGACGCGTCGCGGTGGGGCTGCGGTTGATCTTGATGTTCGTGCCATGCGCTGTTCTCCACGGCCCGCGGTACCGCGGGCACAAGCGCATCAGGGCGGAACTGGCGCCCGATATCCACTCACCGGAAGCGGATTCCCGGCGATCGGAGCAGCCTCATCGTGTGAGGCGGTTCTGCCACAGGCCGTCATGCGATGACCCGGAGTGGCGCGCTCACCTGCGGCGCTGACGCAGGTCCAGGGGCTTGTCCACAACCCGCCCACTGAGCACAGTTTCCTTGGATTTCGCCTTGCTGTGTCGCGTGACCGTCGGCCCCATGCGGTCACGGCCAGCGCCGCCGCGCGGCGGCGCACGAGCCGGGACCAACCGCAGGAGAACG
>CAZEDW010000059.1:0-18169 GCA_964510955.1 uncultured Phycisphaeraceae bacterium | reverse complement strand
CGCCGCCCCCGGCGTCGCCTCGCCCGACAGCACCGCCGCCGACGCCGGCGTGCCGGCCCGCAGCACCGCGTTCTCACGCTTCAGCCGCGCGTGCTCCAGCGCCCGCTTCACCGCGATCACCAGCTCATCGCCCTCAAATGGTTTGGTGATGTAGTCGAACGCCCCGAGCTTCATCGCGCGCACCGCGGTGTCCACCGTCCCGTACGCCGTCATCAGCACGATGGGCAGGTCCTCGTCGAACTGCTTCACCTTCTCGACCAGGTCGATGCCCGTCATGCCGGGCATCTTCAGGTCGGTCACCACCGCGTCGGGCCGGCGCGAGGCGACGATCTCCATCGCCTGCGTGCCGTTGGACGCCGCCAGCATGGTGAAACCGGCCCGCTGCAGCGTCACCGCGACGCTGTCGCGGAGCATTTCCTTGTCGTCGACAACCAGTACCGTGCTCATGAACAGACTTCCTCCGTGACTGCCGATTCTTCTCCCGCGGCGGTCCGTGCCGCGGGCAGCTTCTCGCTCCGATCCGGGATGACAAGCTCGACCGTCGCCCCGCCCCGCTCCGCGGGGTTGTTCCGAACACTCACGCTGCCCTCGTGCGCATCGACGATGCGGTGAACGATCGCCAGCCCCAGCCCGGTGCCCGTGTGACGCGTGGTGAAAAACGGGTTGAAAATGCGCGGGATCACGCCGTCGGGCACCCCCGGCCCGCGGTCGATCACCGCGATGCTCGTCGCGTCCCGCCGCCTGCCCTCGGCGTCGAGGACACGCCGGCGCTCCACCCGGATCACCACCTCGCGGCGGTCTAACGCCGCCCCGGACTCCTCCATCGCCTCGCACGCGTTGCGGATCACATTCACCAGCGCCTGCGAAAGCAGCGTCGGGTCCGCGTCCACCTCCGCCCCCGCCGCACCCTCAACCCCGACGCGGACACCCCACCCGTCCACCAGGTCCCGGCACGATTCGATCGCTCCTTCGATCACGCAAGCAACGTCGAGTCTTTCGCGCCGCGCCCCGACTTCACGCGAGAACGTCAGCACATCCCCCACCACCGCGTTCAGCCTGTCCACCGCGCCGGCGATCTTGACCGCCACCTCGCGCTGCGCCGGACGGTCGCCCAGGTCCTCCACCAGCAGCTTGGCGTACAGCTTGATCGACCCCAGCGGGTTCCGGATTTCGTGCGCCATCCCCGCCGCCATCTCCCCCAGCGCGGCGAGCTGCCGCGCCCGCCGGAGCTGACGGTTCGCCCCCCTCAACTCCTTCTCAAGGCGGGCCACCTCGCCCGTCAGTGTTTCGTGGGCGGTCTGGAGCTTCGCCGTCGCCTCATTGAACCTTGCCAACAGCTCGCCCAGGTCGCCCGGCGACAGCTCTGCGCCGGGCGTGACGGACCGATGCCGGGCGCGGGACCCGCCGGCGGTCGAGGCTCGCGCTGACGCCGTCGCGGGCACGCTCATCCCCTCCGATCCTGGTACCGGGGTGACGGGCCGGCCATCTCGCGACCCGCCGCCGAGCGGGCATACGCGCCCACGGCGCCGCGGGTACGCACGGTCCCCGAGAGTTCCTCGGCGATCACCCCCCGCTGCACCTCCAGCGAAGCCCGGTCGGCATCGTCACGAGACCGGATCGACGCCGCGATCGCGTCGAGCTCGTCCGTCCTGGATTTGATGAGCAGACGCGACCGCTCCGGAAGTTCCGCGATTCTGGCGGCCCAGTCCTGCCCCACCGCCTGCAGTTCGCTGCTCAGGCCCTGGATGCGGTCGATCAGCCCCTGCTTGTGCGACAGGATGTTGAGCAACCGGTCGGTATCGCCGGCCTTCACGCACACCGACTGCTGCTCGCTCAGCGCATCGAGCTCGCGGAACAGGCCGCGCTGACGATCGAGCTTCTCGATCACCGTCCCCAGCCACGCCTCGTCGGCCTGGCGGTTGGACTCGTCGCTCCCGGGAGGCGGGGCCTGGGACGTGGTACCCGGGGTCTGATGTTGAGCGTTGGGTGGCGTCATCCTGACGGGCTTTCTGCCGACCGCCCCTCCGTGGACGGCCCATTTGGCTCCGCCGCGCTCCGCGCGACGATTGGGACGCTCCAGTTTCGGCACAAGGGCGCAGGTCTCGGCAGTTTTCGGACCACTTCTTGCGCGTTTCGGCGGACCCGAGGCCGGGGGGACGCCGCCGAGCCCCCCGCCCCTTGATCGCTCCCCACGGCCCGCCGGCGTTGGGACTTCCAAACACCTCCCTAAAGAAGCCGCCCCGCGCCATCGAGGCGCGGGGCGGCCATGCGGGATCGCATCCTTCGAATCGGCGCCGCTCACTCGCCGCAGCAAGAAGAGCCGCCGCAACACGCGGCGGCCTTCGGGGTCGCCTTGGCCGTGTCGTGGTGGCACGCCTTGGCCATCTCACCCCCCTTGCAGCACGGGCAGGTGCAGCCGTCGCCGCAGGTGCATGCGCCGCCGGAGCAGCACTTGCACCCTTCAACGCAGTTGCAGGTGCAGTTCTCGCACGAGCAGGCGTCGCCGCAGCAGCAGCCGGCGCCGCGGGCGGGCGAGTTGGAGGACGCGGTGAACGAAGCGCCGCCGATCAGAAGCAGCGAGGCGGCGCACAGGGAAGCAACAAGAGTCGTCATCGGAGTATCTCCGTGAGTTGATTGGGAATGGAAATGAATCGTCTGCGTGTTGGAACAGGGCCCCACGCGCAAGCATGGGGAAACGCCTCTGGGCGGCCGCGCGCGGGGCATCCCTGGCGCGCAGTGCCGCCAAGCGGCTCCCTCAGATTGTCCAGCAGCACAGCCTCGCCCGGACCCGACCCGACTCCGCGTCGGTCAGCCTCGCGGCGACCACAGCGCCCGTCGCACCGGGTGACGAGAGTTCCTCGAGCAGCGGGTGGCAACCGGGCTGGCCCGCGCCGAGCCACGCCAACTCGACCGGCGAGGTCTGCGGCGGGAGGGGTCGGTTCTGATTCCGCTCGCCGGCACCGCTGGCGGGGCATGCCGAGCACGCGCAGCCGGGGGCTTTGCCCGTCACCGAGCACGCCGGCCCAACGCCGCACGCGCCGGGCTGGGAACCGATGCCCCCGCACCGCCCGGCGGAACCACATGAATTATTCGGCTCGGCCGGCGATTCGCCGGCGCATCCGCACGTCTCATCGTCCGCCGCGGCTTCGCCCGCGCAGCAGCACGACTTCTCCGACGGCGCTCCTGCCGAACAGGTCCGCAACTGGCCACAGGCCCAACCGATCGGCAGGGCCTGAGACAGCACCAGCAGGAGAATGGATAACCACCGGTTCATCGACACCTATTGATTCCCCGAACGCCTCACGGCGCTCGCCGGGACAAACAATTAGACCAACCATCGATCGTCCCAGTCCATCCCGGGTGGAATCGTTCCAGAATCGCTCCGCTCCAGCATGGCCGCGACCGGGAACGCGCAGTAGTCGAGGCTAAGGGCTCCGGCCGGGCGGTGATTCCCGGACCGGTCAAGCCCCCCGAACGGGAGGCGACTTGAAGCGCCCGCCGTGCCCGTATTGACATTCACACACCCGGCCTTGGCCTCGGCGATAAAGCGTGCGGCGGCATGGGCGTCTGTGGTGAAGATCGACGCAGCCAGGCCGTAGCGCGAGGCGTTGGCCTGCTCGATCGCGGCGTCCAGCGAATCGACGATGCTAATCCGGAGCAACGGGCCGAAGACCTCGACGTCGCAGCCGGCATCGCGGGAGGCGTCGGCGGCGAGTGAGAAGCGGTCGACGCGGAGCACGGCGGGCGAGATGAAGTGCCCGCCGGTGTCGCTGGTGAGCCGCCCGCTCTCCAAGAGCGCCGTCGCCCCCGCGCGCACCAGCGAGCCCTGAAAGCCCAGCACCGCTTCAGCCGCTTCGGCGCGGATCAGCGGCCCCGTGAACACCGGCTGGCCGCCCACGCCGCCGGGATCACCCACGCGCAGCCCGCGCGATACGTTGAGCACAAGCCCGATGAACCGGTCCGCCACGGCGCGATGAACGATCAGCCTGCGGGTGCACGTGCACCGCTGGCCGGTGGTGACGAATGCCGAGCGCACGCACTCCACCGCGGCCTGCTTCAGGTGGGCGTCGGGCATGACCACGGCCGCGTTGTTGCCGCCCATCTCCAGCGCCAGCAGCCGTCCGGGCCGGTCAAGGTTCGCCTCCATGATGCGGCGTCCCACGGGCCACGAGCCGGTGAACAGAATCCCGTCGATCCCCTCGTGCGTGACGAGCCTCGACGCCGTCTCGGCGCCACCCTGAACCATGTTGAACACGCCCTTCGGCGCGTCCACGCTTTCCAGCGCGTCATGGAACAGCGAAGCCAGGAACGCCCCCACCGCCGGCGCCTTGTCCGACGGCTTGAACACCACCGTGTTGCCCATCAGCAGCGCCGGGACGATGTGGCCGTTGGGCAGGTGGGCGGGGAAGTTGAAGGGGCCGATGACCGCCATCACGCCGTGGGGGCGGAAAATCGTGCGGCCGGTCCGCGTGGCGCTGAGCGAGAGCTCGAAGTCCGTCACGCGCTGGCGGCCGGTGTTTACGCCGGTTTCGAGCGTGATGTCCACCTTGTCGGACAGCAGCTTGGCCTCCCCGAGTGAATCCCACGCCGCCTTGCCGGTCTCGCGCTGGATCAGTGCCGCGAGCTGGTCGCAGCGGGCCTTGGCAAGAGATTGGAAAGCGCGGAGGGCCTCGGCCCGCCTGGCAATCGGCAGGCTCGCCCATGCCGGCAGCGCCCGGCGAGCGGCGCTCACCGCATCGTCGGCGTGACCAACGACCGGCGACCCGCGCCAGATCGTCTCGCCTGGGCGCGCGGGGTTGTGCGAGCGCAGCGCATCGCCCGGGATCGGGGTCCACGTTGAGCCGATCAGGTCGCACCCGGAAGCATGAGGAGCGTCGTGCATCGGTGCATCGTACCGGCGCCGCGGCTGGCGCAGCCGGTCCCGGACGTTTGCGCGGGGGCGAGCGCGGGTTTCCCATTCAATCCAGGTGCGCTTCGGCCCGAGGCGCAACGATTCGCTCCGAGGACTCCGCTCATCGTCGGGGTGGCGAGCCCGGTTGGTGTTCGCGCCGGGAGCGTGGGGTCATGCCGCGATTCGTGTCGGCGCGAGCGGGTCTTGCATGGGGTCGGGATGGGGGCGCGGGACGGGGGCGGGTGGCGAAGCGATCGGGGATGGCCGTGTGGGTGGCGCGGCGGTGTCGGCGGGACCAGCGGCGGACTTGGGCGCGGCGGGCGAGGTCCGGAGGGGGGCGGTTCTGATGACGCGCATCAGCGCGGACGCGGCGCGACGGGCGGTTTCCCTGCTGCCGGCGCTCAGACAGTTGACCGTGGTGGCGACGGCGGCGGGGCCCGCGGCGGCCATGAGGCGGCGCGAGCGGTCGGTGCAGACCTGTTCGTACTGCTCAAGGAACTCGGCGATGTGGGGGCGGCGAAGCCAGGCGACGAAGTCCGGGATGGAGATGGCGTTGTCGGCGGCGACCTGCGGGATGGTGAGCGCTGGATCGAGGTAGTCGGCGAGCAGGGCCTCGTCTGAGGGGAAATCGGGGGCGGGGGTCGGCGGGGTGGCGCCGGTGCCGGGCGGAGCCTCAGCGGCGGGAGCGGGCGCGGGAGCGGTCGTCATGGCGAATCCTCCGGAAGCGGCGCGGTGTGCGACGCCGGGAAGAAAATATGACGAATCGGGCGCGGGGCAAGCGGGAGCGGGCGCAGGGACCGAAGATTGCGCACGGGGATGGTCGATGCGCGAAAGATTCCCGTTCGGAGCGGTGGCGGCGGGCTCGCTCGCGGCTTGGGGTTTCGAGCGATTTGCCCCGGACCTATCGCACCCGCTTGTAGGGCGAGTACTCCACGCCGGGCCCCTCGCTGCGCTTGGGCACCAGCACCATCGCGGTCCGCCCCGGCACCTCGACCTCGCACAGGCCGGTGTGGACTTTGATCTCGGCGCCGCTCAGGGCGTCGACCAGGCCGCCGAAGTTCATGATCCGTCCGTCGCGGATCGGGACGATCTCGGTGACCGGGAGGGCCTCGACGTTCGCCACCACGATGACGGTCTGCTCCCAGCGGTCGGTGGTGCGCTGGAAAGCCATGAGCTTATCGGTGTCGAGGCGGGCCCAGTCGCCGACGCGGAGGGCCGGGTTGTCGGCCCGGAGCCTGATGAGCCTGCGGAAGAACTTGAGGTCGTCGTTGTCGTCGCTGACCATGTCCCATCGCATGGGGGCGCGGTTGGCGGGGTCGTCGCCGCCGTCCATTTCGACCTCGCTGCCGTAATAGACGCACGGCGAGCCCGGGAGCGTGAACTGCATGACGCGGGCGAGGCGGCGCAGCGACTGCTCGGGGAGGCGGTGTTTCAGGCGGGCGGTGTCGTGGTTGTCGAGCACGACCCAGCACTTGAGGATGTTCTCGATGCCGGCGTCGGCGATGGCGCGGTCCATGAGGCGGCAGGCTCGCGCCCCGCTGAGCTTGGCGTCGAACCACTCGAGCATGATCTGGCGGAAGTGGAAGTTCATCAGCCCGTCGTGCGCGGGCATCCAGCCGGCGGGGTAGTTCCAGACCTCGCCGATGACCGCGGAGCCGGGCTTTTCGTCGTGGGCGGCCTTGGTGATCCCGGCGAGCATTTCCGGGCCGAGATCGAACGCGACGTCGAGGCGCCACCCGTCGATGCCGTCACGCAGGTACGACCGCACCACCGAGTCCGGCGACTCCCAGATGAAGCGCCGGACCTCCGGGTTTTCGAGATTTACCTCGGGCAGGTTGGGCACGTTGGCCCAGGCGCGGTAGCCGGCCTTGCAGCGCTCATCAAAGTAGAACCAGGCGCGGTGCGGGCTGGCGGGGTTGGACTGGGCCTCTTTGAAGATCGGCGCCGTGCGCCCCATGTGGTTGAACACGCCGTCGAGCATCACCTTCATGCCACGCGCGTGGCAGTCGGCGGCGAGGGACTTGACGTCGTCGCGGGTGCCGTACTCGGGCGAGATGTCGTTCCAGTCCTGGGCGTCGTACTTGTGGTTGGTGTAGGCGCGGCAGATGGGGTTCAGATAGAGCACGTCCACGCCGAGGGCCTTGACGTAGTCGAGCTTGGAGCGGACGCCGGCGAGGTCGCCGCCCCAGAACTCGAGCTCGTGGGCCGAGCAGCCCAGCTCCGGCACGCGCGGCCCGCCGTGCGGCGTGGCGGCCCAGTCCGGGTTGAACTTCCGCGGCGCGACGAAGCACCTGGCCTTGGTGGCGGGATCGCTGGGGGGGACGAACCGGTCCACGAAGACTTGGTACACCACGGGGCCGATGCGCCAGTCAGCGGCTCGGGAGGCAAAGACGGCGGGATCGGGGGTGAGGGTGGGCGTCGGCATGGCGGCTTGCGGCGGGCGGCGCGGCGCACAGCACGGCAGCCCGGCGCTCAGCAGCACCGACAATGCAACCGCAATGGCCCGTGGACTCACGATCCGCACTGCTTCAGCGTAGCGTCAACCGGCGAGCGCCGCGCCGCCCCGACTCAGCGGCGCGGCCGAGGACGCGCCGAGCTTGAGACCGGAGCTGATTGGATTGACGGGGCTCCCGGAGATCAGAGCAGTTCCTGCAGCCGGGCTTTCAGATTCGCCGCGACGGCCTTGGCTCCCGCCGCCGCGGTCGGCGCGCTGTACATCTGGTCGCGGAGCTGGTCGATCAGGTCGTTGATCATGCCCAGCGCGGTGTCGAGGTCTTCGAGGTTGCTCTCGAGCTCGTCGACGGCGTCCTGGGCGTCGGATTCCGCGCTGTCGTTGCCGGCGGCGGCCGCCGACGCCTGGAGCGCGTTGGCTTTGGCCAGAGCCGTGTTGGTCATGGTTTGCAGGTTCGAGACAAAGCCCGCGAAGTCGCTCTTGAGGGTCACCATCGCGCTGTCGAACGCCGCCTTGATGTCGGCATCGGCGGCCTTCTGCTTCTGCAGCTTGGAGATGTTGCTCGCGAGCTTCTTGGCGAGCGCGACTTCCTTGGTGACGAAGCTCTTGCCCGAGCTGTAGACCTGCTTGTCGTATTGACGGATCAGCGACTTCGCCGCCGACGCCGCCACGGCCTGGGTGGAGAGCGACAGGACCGCGAACGCCACGATCAGGGTGCGGACCAACGTGAGCAGCTTCGACATTACAGGCTCCATTCGTTCCAAAGTAGCGGCGAAGCCCGTCCCGCACGGTTCTCGCCGACCGCCAACTCAGGATACTGGAACTGTCGTACGAAACCAGCAGTTGTTGCGTGGGACCGACGAATTCTTTGTTCGCGGGATGCGGTGCGTACCGTGACCGGATCGCAAGTCTTGATTTCACTGCAACTTACGCTCAGCCGAGCGGATCAAAACTTTGGTTAGCTGCTCAGGGGTCAGCCGTTGCCTCGGGGCGCGTGCCGGGCGATCAGCCCCCTACCGCCAGCCGCCCCCGGGCGCCCAGCCCGTTGCCCGAGTGGGCGCTCTGGCCCGAGGCGGGGCGCGGCTCCTGCTCGTGCTCGGAGCGCTTCTTGGTCCCCGCCACCAGCACGTACACGCTGGGCACCACCAGCAGCGTGAACGCGGTGGAAATGGTCATGCCGGCGACCAGCACGATGCCGATGGAGTTGCGCGACGCGGCGCCGGCGCCGGTGACCAGCACCAGCGGGAAGTGGCCGAACACGGTGGCGGCGCTTGTCATGAGGATGGGGCGGAGGCGCGTGACGGCGGCCTCGCGCACGGCGTCCATCTTCGACAGGCCCTGCTCCTGCAGGTGGTTGGCGAACTCGACGATCAGGATGCCGTTCTTGGCGACCAGCCCCACCAGCGTGATCAGGCCGACCTGAGAGTAGATGTTGACCGTGGTCCAGCCGAGGTAGGTGAACACCAGCGCCCCCGAGAGCGCGAGCGGCACGCTGCCCAAGAGCACGATGAGCGGGTCGCGGAAGCTGGAGAACTGGGCGGCGAGCACGAGGTAGATCAGGGCGAGGGCGAAGCCGAGCGTCACCGTGAGCGACGAGCCTTCCTGGCGGATCTGGCGGCTCTCGCCGGCGTAGTCGACGGCGTAGCCGGCGGGCAGGATCTTCGCCGCCGCCTGCTCGAGCACGACCAGCGCTTCCTCCTTGGTCACGCCCGGCGCGGCGATGCCCTCGATCTTGAAGCTGTTTCGCTGCTGGAACTTGGTGAGCTTGCGGGGGGCTGCCTCGGTCTCGAGGGTGACCAGCGACATCATCGACACCAGCCCGCCCTTGGGGGTGCGGACCTTGAGCTGGAGGAGCTGCTCGGGGGTGCGCCGGCCCACGTCGGCGATCTGCGGGATCACCTTGTAGCTTCGCCCGTTGTAGTTGAAGCGGTTGACGTAGCCGCCCGAGAGCATGACCGAAAGGTCGCGGCTGACCGTGGCGAGGTCGAGTCCGAGGTCCGCGACGCGGTCCTTGTCGATCTTGATGCGTGTCTGCGGGAGGTCGAGCTTGAGGTCGGCGTCGGCGTAGATGAACTTGCCGCTCTGCATCGCGGCCTGGGAGAGGCTCTGGGCGTACTTCTGCATCGTGTCGGCGTTGTCGGTCGCGGTCACCATGAACTCGACGTCGAACTGGCCGGCGCCGGGCAGCGGGGGCGGCAGGCCCGGTAGCGCGGTCACGCCGGGGATTGCGGCGAGCTTGCCGAAGATTTCGGGCTGGATCTGCTTGGTGGTTCGCTTGCGGTTTTCCCAGTTCTGGACCTGGATGCCGCCGAAGCCGCCGGCGGTCTGGGCGACCTGGAAGAAGAACCGTGTCTCGGGCACACCGAGGTAGGCCTGGGCGACCTGGTCGAACCCCTTGAGCGTGGACTGCAGGGTGGAGTCCGGGGCCGCGATGACGATGGCGAAGATGATGCCCTCGTCCTCGGTCGGGGCCAGTTCCTTGCGGCTGCCGGTGTAGAGCGGCCACGCGCTGGCGGCGACCAGCACGACGCCCAGCGCCAGGCCCCAGCGAGCCTGGAGCGTGACATCGAGCGTCTTGCCGTAGAAGCGCTTGAGGGCTTCGAAGCGCCGGTTGACCCAGCGGGCGTAGAAGTTTTCGCGCCCGCCCTCGGGCGCGAGCTTGGCGCTGGCGATGGGCGAGAGCGTGACGGCCACGATGCCCGACACCACCACGGCCGCCGCGAGCGTGAACGCGAACTCGCGGAAGAGCATGCCGGTCAGGCCGCCCTGGAAGCCGATGGGGGTGTACACGGCGGCCAGGGTGATGGTCATGGAGATGACGGGGCTGAACAGCTCGCGGGCGGCGTCGAGGGCGGCCTTGATGCGGCTCGAGCCCTCGCGGATGTGGCGCTCGACGTTCTCGACCATCACGATGGCATCGTCCACCACCAGGCCGACCGACAGCACGATCGCCAGGATGGTGAGCAGGTTGAGCGAGAAGCCCATGATCTTCATCACCAGGCACGCGCCCACCAGCGAGATGGGCATGGCCATCAGGGGCACCAGCACGGTGCGGAACGAGCCCATGAACACGAACACCACGAGGGCCACGATCGCGATGGTCTCCATCAGCGTCTTGGTGATCTCCTCGATGGCGTGCTCCATGTAGTAGGTGCCGTCGTAGGCGAGCTTCATGTCCACGCTGGGGGGGAGCGTGGGGCGGATCGACTCGAGGCGGGCCTTGAGTGCGGCGGCCACCTCCAGCTCGTTGGCGCTGGGGAGCGGCCAGACCGAGAGGTACATGGCGGGCTTGCCGTTGAAGCCGCACTGGCCGGTGGGCTCTTCGTTTCCCAGCTCGACCTTGGCGATGTCCTTCAGGCGGACGGTGGTGCCCTCGGTCTGGCGGACGATGAGCTCCTCGAACTGCCCCGGCGTGCGCAGGTCGGTGTCGGTGAGCAGGTCGGTCTGGAGCGTCTCGCCCTTGGTGCGCCCGACCGCCGCGAGCACGTTGTTGCGCTGCAGCGCGGTGCGGACGTCGGCGGGGGTCACGTCGAGCGCGTCCATGCGGTCGGGGTCGAGCCACACGCGCATGGCCAGCTCGCGGGCGCCCTCGAAGCCGACGCGCTGCACGCCCTTGATCGACTGCAGCTCGGGCTGCACCTCGCGGAGCAGGTACTCGTTGAGCTGCGTGAGCGAGAGGGTGTCGCTGGTGAAGCTGACGTAAAAGGTCGCGTAGGGCTTGTCGGTTCGCTGGATGTCGACGACGGGGGACTCGGACTCCTGCGGCAGCTCGCTGCGCACCTGGTTGAGCCGGGCGCTGATCTCGGCCAGCGCGGCGTTGCTGTTGTGGTTCAGCCGCAGATGCACCGTCACCACGCTGACGCCGGCCGTGCTGGAGCTCTCGATGTAGTCGATGCCGTCGATGGCGGAGACGGCCCGCTCGATGGGCGTGGTGATGAAACCGCGGATGGTCTCGGCGCTGGCGCCGATGTACGCGGTGGTGATGATGACGCTGCTGGACTCAAGCCGGGGGTACTGGCGGACCGGCAGGCCGCTGATGGCGCGCCACCCCACCGCGAGGATGACGAGGTTCACCACCACCGCCAGCACGGGCCGCTTGATGAAGATGTCTGTGAAGGACTTCATGGATGGGTCGGTCGCGGGGGTCGCGGGTGTTGCGGGCTACTTCGACGCCGAGGCTTCCTTCGCGGGCGAACCGGCCTCGCCCGGCTTAGTGCCGTTGCCGGGGGGCGGGCCCGCCATGACCAAAGCGCCGTCCTTGAGCTTGAACGAGCCGGCGGAAGCGACCTTCTCCTGTGCCTTCAGGCCTTCGAGCACGATCACGTCGTCACCGATGCTGGGCCCGAGCTTGACCATGCGCATGCGGGCGCGGAGCTGCTCGCCACCTGCCCCGCCGCCGGGGGGCGCCCCCGGAGGCGTTCCCGGAGGCGTTCCCGGAGGCGCCCCGGGAGGGCCGGCGCCGGGGGCATCCTTGGGTTTTTCAGCGGCGATGACGAAGACGTGGTCGCCGAACGCGGCGCGCCGGACGGCGGCGGCGGGCACCACGGTGACGATCGACTTGGGTCCGGCGGGCACCTCGACGTCGAACGACATGCCCTCGCGGAGCTTGCCGGCCTTGTTGTCGATCACCGCGCGGACGCGCACGTTGCGGGTATCGGGGTTCACCTGCGAGTCCGCCGCCACGACCTTGATCCGGAGCGGCTCGGACCCCAGCAGCTTCGAGGTGGCGACCACCTCCATGCCCGGCTGGGCGTCGGGGGACCGTTCCTGCGGGACGGCGAAGTCGACGTAGATGTCGTCGTCCAGCCCCTGAAGGGAGACGATCTGGGTGCCCTCTTTCAGATACTGGCCGGGGTGGACGTTCCGCAGCCCCGCGCGGGAGCGGAAGGGCGCGACTAGCTGCTTCTTGGCGATGACCGCTTTCATGCGTTCGACGTTGGCCCGGGCCTGCTCGACCTCGGCCTGCATCCGCGTCAGCATGGCGCGGGCGGTTTCAAGCTCGGTCCGCGCCTTGTCGGTGTCCATGGCGGGGGCGGCGGACGACTTGAGGGCGTCGTCCATGCGGCGGAAGTTCGACTCGGCGAGGCGGACGTTTGCATCGGCGGTCGCGGTGGCGGCCTCGGAGACGCGCACCGCGGCCTGCATCGCGGCGAGGTCGGCGACTTCGGTGGAGGTGTCGAGCGTCATCAGCACCTGCCCGGCGTCGACGATGTCGCCGGACTGGAAGCGGACTTCCTTGACGGTCCCGGCGACCTCGTTGCTGAGCGTGACGGATCGCAGCGCGATCACGGTGCCGACCAGGCGCGCGGTGGGCTGCCACTCGATGGTCCGGGCGGGTGTGACTTCCACGGCCTCGGGCATCTCAAACCCAGCCCCCCCAGGGGGCGGGCCTTGCGGGCCCCAGAGGGGGTGCTTCCAAAGCCACAGCCCGGCGCCGATGGCGACCAGCAGCAGCAGAACACCGACCGATAGAACAAGGCTCCTGAGCTTCATCCGTGGTCCTCTCGCAGGCAACCCACCCGGCACTTCCCCTCGGTGTCGCCGAGGTTGCGTGTGCCGCGGCGCACCGCCCGTCGCGGCTCGCACCGGAACACGGACATTATGCGCGCCGCTTGGGTTCGGCGAGCGGCGAACTCATGCTTGTGAGTTACCCGAGCGGAACTGTTGGCGGCGCGCGACGCGGCGATTCAATCGATGGATCGGGGCCGTACGGCGCACCGCTTCTGCGCACGCCTCTATCATCGCCCTCATGCGCAAAGTCGGTCGTGTCATCGTGGTCGGCGGCGGCGTTGCGGGGTTGGGCACGGCGCTGCACCTCAGTGAGCGGGGCGTGCCGGTGCTGCTGCTTGAAACGCGCACCAAGCTCGGCGGGCGGGCGACCAGCTTCACTGATGTGCGCACGGGCGAGACGATTGACAACTGCCAGCACGTCGTGATGGGGTGCTGCACGAACTACCTGGATTTCTGCCGCAAGTTGGGGGTTGAGCGGCTCATCACCTGGACCGACGAGACGTACTGGGTCGAGGCGGGCGGGCGGACCAGCGTGATGCGGCGCGGGGCGCTGCCGGCGCCGGGGCATTTCTCGGGGAGTTTCGTGGCGCTGGCGTTTCTTTCGGCGAGCGAGAAGGTGGCGCTGGGGAGCGCGCTGGGCGCACTAATGCGCGAGGACCGCTCGCGCTGCGGTGGGATCACGTTCGGGCAGTGGCTGGCGCGCCACGATCAGTCCCCGAGCGTGATCTCGAAGTTCTGGGCGCCGGTGGTGGTCAGCGCGTGCAACCTGGACGTCGGGCGGGTGTGCGCCGCGACGGCGATCCACGTTTTCCAGGAAGGGTTCCTGGCGCACCGCGACGCGGCGATGGTCGGGGTTTCATCGGTGCCGCTGGTGCGCCTTTACGACCCGGCCGAGGGCGTGATCCGGGCGGCCGGGGGCGATGTGCGTCTGAGCTGCGGCGTCGAGCGGGTGTGGCCCGACAGGGTGCTGACGACCGGCGGGGAGTTGATTGACGGTGACGCCGTGGTGCTCACGGTGCCCCCCGAGCGGGCGGCGCGCATGGTGGACCCGGCGGTGTTGGCGATGGATCGTCGCTTCGGGCCCATGTCGCGCGTTGAGCACAGCCCCATCCTGGGGGTTCACCTGGTGTTCGACCGGCCCGTGCTGGCGCGACCGCACGCGGTGCTGGTGGACCGCCCGACGCAGTGGCTGTTTCGGAAGGACGCCGAGGGTCGCAAGGTTCACGCGGTGATTTCGGCGTGCGACGAGTGGATCGGGCTGGGTGAGGAAGAGGTGACGGCGCGGGTGCTGGTCGATCTTCACGCGTGTGTTCCGGATTCGCGTGGGGCGGCGCTGCTCGCCTCACGCCCGGTGAAGGAGAAGCTGGCGACGTTTGCGCCGACGCCCGCGGTCGAGGCTCTGCGCCCCGGGACGACCGGCGCGTCGGGGATCTTCCTTGCCGGTGACTTTGTGCAGACCGGCTGGCCGGCCACGATGGAGGGGGCGGTGCGGAGCGGCGCGATGGCGGCGGCGGCGGTGATGGGGATGGACCCGTCGGCGCTGGTGCTGGCGGGCCTGCGGCCCGGGCCGCTGGCGCGGATGCTGGTCGCGGGCTGAGGCGTGCGGCGGCGCGGGTCAGTTGCGCTTCAACTGGCGCATCACCGCTTCGAGCTGCTTGCGGAGGAGGCGGACGCGGAGGAGGCTCTTGACGCGGGTCACGAGCTCGAGCTTGAAGACGGGCTTGGTGAGGAAGTCGTCGGCGCCGGACTCGACGGCACGCTCGACGTCACCAACTTCGCTGAGGGCCGTGACCATGACGATGGGGATTTCGCGGGTGGCGGCCTCGGACTTGAGCTTGGCGCACAACTGGAAGCCGCTCATGCGCGGCATCATGACGTCGAGCAGGATGAGGTCGGGCGTCTCGGCCTCGACGGCCTTCAGCGCTTCCAGGCCGTCCTTGGCGGTGCGGACACGGCAGCCGATGTCCTCGAGGTAGGCCTCGAGCAGCTCGAGGTTCTGCTCGTGGTCGTCGACGACGAGGATGCTTGCCGACGCCAGGTTCATCGAGACGTCCAGGTCGGCTTCGGTCAACGGGCCCGTGGAGGGCGGCATGGGGGGCTGGCTGGGAGGGGTGGGCATCAGCGGCTTCATCGTACCGGCGTTTGGACGGACGGGTTTTGAGCGGGATTGGATTTCCGCGCCCGGACGTTAGGGCCACGAGGTCTTGAAAAACGGCGTGAGGCCTTGGAAAACGGGTGCAAGAAGGCCGGATTTGTGGTATAAGTCCTTCCTGACCGCCCGCGTGCCCCGTTCCCCTGAGGGGAGGGGGGAGGGGGAATCGCGGCGTGGGGATCGCACCTCTGGAATCATTCCGAGGCGGTCTCGAGTTGGTCCCTGAAGGTTGCGTGGAGTGCCCGAGCCAATGGGTGGATCGTCATACAAGCGCCATGCCTGGGAGGATCAGTTCAAAGTCCCCACAGACAAGGACTTGCGCGATGGCTACCCCAACAAGCAGAACGCGGCGCTGTTCGAGCAGGCGCGGTCGGCGCTGAAGGAACTGCCGGGCGTGACGGAGAAGCTCGTCTGGCAGGGGGTGCCGTGGTGCTGGACGTTTGTCTATGAGAACGGGTGCCAGGACGGGGCGCCGGCGGCCATGCTGGTGCCCGATCACGCGATGCCGAAGGTGATCGTGCCGCTGCCTCATGGGACGTTTGCGGCGGTCAACCTCAGCGCGCTGCCGGCGGATATGCGGGTTACGGTGGACCATTCCCGCAGCGTGTGCGGGAGTGCGTGGCCCGCGTTTGAGATCACCGGCAAGGGACGGCTGGACCTAGTGATCACGGTGGTGAAGAACCGCATTTCCGCGGGGCACGTCAAGCGAAACGGGCAGTCGGTGAAGCCGCCGGTAGGGTTCATCCCGCCGTACCCGATGCGCTGATTGGAATGCGATGCAAACCTAGGGGCGCTGGGGGGCGTAAGACGGTCTCGTGGCGCGCGTCGGCGGTGCTATGGTTCGTTCTCGGAACCGCGCGGACCCTATCACACCCCAAACTCGCGTCGGGCGCCCGGTCATGACGCAGCGCTTTGCCGCGGACGGTCGATCTGGAAGTCACCATGTGTGGAATTGTCGCCTACCTCGGTCATCGTGAAGCCAAGCCCATTCTCCTGGAAGGGCTGAAACGCCTTGAGTACCGGGGGTATGACTCCGCGGGCATCGCCACCCTGAACGGCAAGCTGGAGCTTTGCCGGACGGTGGGTCGGGTGAGCGTGCTGGAGGATGCGCTGAGGAAGCAGCCGGGTTTCCACGGCAAGCAGGGCATGGCGCACACGCGCTGGGCGACGCACGGCGACGTGAGCGAGCGCAACGCCCACCCGCACCGCGATGACCGGCTGGGGGTGGTGATCATCCACAACGGAACGATCGAGAACTACGCCGCGCTGAAGACCTATCTGCAGGAGAAGGGTCACAAGTTCAGCAGCGACACCGACACCGAGGTGCTCGCGATGCTGATCAGCGAGCTGTACGACAAGGACCTTGAGACGGCGGTGCAGAGCGCGCTGCGCGAGGTGCGCGGGGCGTACGCGATCACGGTGATGTGCGAGAAGGAGCCGGGGGTGCTGGTGGTGGCGCGGAAGGGTTCGCCGCTGATCGTGGGCGTGGGCGACAAGGAGTTCGTGGTGGCGTCCGACGCGTCGGCGATCGTGGCGCACACCACGCAGGTGTTCGAGCTGGATGACTACCAGGTGGCGCGGCTGTCCATCGGTGCCGGCGGCGATACCGCGTTCCGCACCAGCACGATCGACAACGTGCCGGTCACGCCCAAGATCCGCCAGCTGGAAATCGAGCTGGAGCAGATCGAGCTGGGCTCGTACGACACGTTCATGATGAAGGAGATCTGCGAGCAGCCGCGGGCGCTGCGCATGACCCTTCAGGGGCGCGTGAGCGAGCGCGAGGGGCGGGTGGTGCTGGGGGGCATCGCGGAGCACTCGCGGCAACTGATCCTGTCCAAGCAGTTTGTGCTGACAGGGCAGGGGACGGCGTATCACGCGGCCATGCTGGGCGAGTACTTCCTGGAAGACCTGGCCAAGGTCAGCGCCAAGACGGAATACGCCAGCGAGCTGCGCTACCGCAACCCGGTGGTGGTGGACGGCACGGTGGTGGTGGCGGTGAGCCAGTCGGGCGAAACCGCCGACACGCTTGCGGCGCTGCGTGAACTGAAAGAGCGCGGGGCGCTCACGCTGGGCGTCGTCAACGTCGTGGGCTCGACCATCTCGCGGGAGACCGACGCGGGCGTGTACCTGCGGGTGGGGCCGGAGATCGGCGTGGCGAGCACCAAGGCGTTCACGGGGCAGGTGATGGTGCTGGCGCTGGTCAGCCTGTTCATCGCGCGGCGGCGGTTCATGAGCATCGACACCGCCGGCGAACTGCTGAGCGAGTTGAACCGGGTGCCGGACCTGATGGAGCGGATCCTGCAACAGTCCGAGCACATCAAGAAGGTGTGCGAGAAGTATGTGGACCGCGAGAACTGGCTGTTCCTGGGACGCGGGTACAACTATCCGGTGGCGCTCGAGGGCGCGCTGAAGCTGAAGGAAATCAGCTACATCCACGCCGAGGGGATGCCGGCGGCGGAGATGAAGCACGGGCCGATCGCGCTGATCAACGACGGGATGCCGGCGGTGTTCATCGCCAACAAGGGCCCTCAGTACGACAAGGTGATGCTGAACATCGAGCAGGTGCGTTCGCGCGGCGGGCGGATCATCGCGGTGGCGACCGAGGGCGACAACGAGATCAAGAACTACGCGGATGACGTGTTCTACATCCCGCCGATCTCTGACCCATTGAGCCCGCTCTTGACTGTTGTGCCGCTGCAACTTTTGGCGTGCCACGCGGCGGTGCTGCGCGGGCATGACGTGGACAAGCCGCGGAACCTGGCGAAGAGCGTGACGGTGGAGTGAGCGAGCAGCTTCCGACTGGTCAAATCCAGGCGGCCAGTTCCGAAATTCTCGTCGCACCTTCCGGGATTCTCACTGGTCCGCGGAAGGTGACTTCCATCACATCTCCTGATGTCCCGCCAAATGATTGCGCCCCTTGAAAAGTACCCGGGCCACGTGGCGAGCCGCGACCATGCGTACACCGGGGTGCCCCCGAGTTGAACCTGCAGAACTCCGGGGCGACGGACTGGTTCTCGCGAAACAACTCCAGCGAGTCGATCAGCAGCACCCGACAATCATCGGCGGCGTATCGCTCGAAGTAACTACATCCGGCGCGGATCGGACCACTAAGAGCCTCTAACACTATGCGTTGTTGAGGGTTCTGAGGCAGATGAGTGAGCAG
>CAZEDW010000058.1:0-19254 GCA_964510955.1 uncultured Phycisphaeraceae bacterium | reverse complement strand
TGCTCTCGACGACGAGAGCGTGCCACCCGCTTTACCCCTTCGGCCCCGCGTTCCGCACCGCCTCCGGCATGTCAAACTTCTTGTCGTTATCGCGGAACTTCTTGGCGAGCTCCTTGGCCTTGGTGTCGTACGCCGCGCCGTCTTTCCAGGTGTTTCTGGGGTTCAGCACTTCGCTCGGCACGGCGGGTGGCACAGAAGTTCCCACCCCATGTGCCACACAAGTCGGCTCTGCGACTTGTGTGCCGAGCGCCAATACAGCGCCGCAATCGTAGCCACGCACCACGATGGACCGACTTTGGTCCGTTGCGTTCCCCTCTTACACCTACGAGTCCGGACACGACGGATGGCCCGTTCACTGCACGCCACCCGCCACCCGCCACCCCATCCGTGTCCACCGTCACCGCCAACATCAGGCCTTCCTTCGCCTGGCCGCTTGCCGCCGTCGATCCCTGGGATACGCTTTGCATCGCAGCTCCCCTGTCGTAAAGGGGCTCATGCACATCCACGTTCCCGAGGGGGAGCAGCCTTTGCACATATGCGGCTCAATCAGGACGTCACTAGGACCTTGTCCGTGTCGAACCGGAGGTCGGGAGGTTCAGGCGGTACTGGCGATCAGCACGCAAGTCGCAGAGCCGACTTGTGTGGCACGGCGGCACGGCGGGCAAGGACTTCTGTGCCCCCCGCCGGCGCCAGCAGGTACTTTTTTCCCAAGATTGTATTCTACCACTAGCGACTTCACGACCGAGCACACATGCACTCACTGCGCCCCATACTGAGGACCCTACGTACATGGGCTGTATTTGCGATCCTCTGGCTAGTTCTGCTCAGGGCAGCCCCCGCTCTCGCACAACAAGATTCAAGCGAGTCATTTCGCCAGGGCACGGTCTTCCTTTGTTGGCTTGCGGCCGGCTTGCTATTGCTGGCGGCCGTCCGTCCCTTGGTGAGCGCAGGAGCAACCACGTCAGCTGAAACCCGTTCGCCACTTGCTGACACGTTATTGTCAACCAAGCAGTTCGCGTGTATTGATTGCACATATCATCAGCAACTGAGGCTACTCGAGACGATTGTCCCGTTGCAGTTTTCACAAAGTGTTGTCGGACTTATGTTTGCAATGTGGATTTGTTTTCTACGCTCATCTGGAATCAATGTGTTCTCAACGCCGTTTTGTGCTCATTTGTGGGCCGCCGGCGCAATTGCCGGCATGTTCGTCGCGAAGGTCGTTAGAGCAACCTTCTTCCGTTGAGTTCCTACCGGCAAGGCTGAGGATCATCGGCGGGTGGCCTGCCCCAGAACACCCTGCTTCGGGTGGCATGCTCTCGTCCGCGAGAGCATGGGTTTGTTGCTCGCGAGTGGAGCAGGGGCCATGCTCTCGACGACGAGAGCGTGCCACCCGCTTTACCCCTTCGGCCCCGCGTTCCGGCGGGTGGCACAGAAGTTCCCGCCCCATGTGGCTGGTGGCACAGAAGTCCCCGCCCCATGTGCCACACAAGTCGGCTCTGCGACTTGTGTGCCGAGCGCCAATACAGCCCCGCAATCGTAGCCAAGCACCACGATGGACCGACTTTGGTCCGTTGCGTTCCCCCTTACACCTACGAGTCCGGTTTGTCGCTCGCGAGTGGAGCAGGGGCCATGCTCTCGACGACGAGAGCGTGCCACCCGCTTTACCCCTTCGGCCCCGCGTTCCGCACCGCCTCCGGCATGTCAAACTTCTTGTCGTTATCGCGGAACTTCTTGGCGAGCTCCTTGGCCTTGGTGTCGTACGCCGCGCCGTCTTTCCAGGTGTTTCTGGGGTTCAGCACTTCGCTCGGCACGCCCTCGACCTTTTCGGGGAGCGGCAGGCCGAACACGGGGTCCGGCGTGAACTTGGCGTTTCGCAGCGTCCCATTCAGGATCGCCGTCACGAACGCGCGCGTGTAGGCGAGCTTGAAGCGATGGCCGCCGGTGCTGAAGCCGCCTCCGGTCCAGCCGGTGTTGAGGAGCCACACGTCGGCGTTGTGCTTGGACACCTTCTGGGCCAGCATCTCGGCGTACACCTTGGCGGGCCTGGGCAAGAACGGGGCGCCGAAGCACGCCGAGAAGTTGGGCTGCGGCTCGGTGACGCCCAGCTCGGTGCCGGCGAGCTTGCTGGTGTAGCCGTTGATGAAGTAGTACATCGCCTGCTCGCGGGTGAGCTTGCTGACCGGGGGCAGCACGCCGTAGGCGTCGGCGGTGAGGAAGATCACGTTCTTGGGGTGCCCGGCCATCGAGGGGATGACGGCGTCGGGGATGTAGTCCAGGGGGTACGTCGCGCGGGTGTTCTCAGTGTATTTCTGGCTGTCGAAGTTGGGGATGCGTGTGACGGGGTCGATATCGAGGTTTTCCAGCACGCTGCCGAACTTGATGGCGTTCCAGATCTGCGGCTCGCCCTCCTTGCTCAGCTTGATGCACTTGGCGTAGCAGCCGCCCTCGAAGTTGAACACGCCGGTGTCGGTCCAGCCGTGCTCATCGTCGCCGATGAGGGCGCGGTTGGGGTCGGCGCTGAGGGTGGTCTTGCCGGTGCCGGAGAGGCCGAAGAACAGCGCGACGTTGGACGGGTCCTTCTTGTCCACGTTGGCCGAGCAGTGCATCGGGAAGACGCCGACCTCGGGCATGTCGAAGTTCATGGCGTAGAACAGCGACTTCTTCATCTCGCCGGCGTACTCGCTGCCGACGATGACCACCAGCTTGCGCTCCAGAGACTGCGCGATCAGCACGGGCGACTTCACGCCGAACTTGGCCTGCTCGTCGGCGGTGAGGCGCCGCTTGCCGGCGTTCAAAATGGTCCAGTCGTGCTTCCACACCGGGTTCTTGCCGGCGGCGGGGGAGTCCTGCGGGATGAACAGCGTGCGGATGAACAGGCTGTGCCACGCCTGCTCCGTGACCACGCGCGCGCTCAGGCGGTGCGTGGGGTCGGCCCCGACGAATCCCTCGAACACGAACAGGTCCTTGCGGCCGTTGAGGTGGTCGGTGGCGATCTTCAGGATGGCGTCGAAGTTCTCGGGGGTGATGGGCGTGTTGAAGCCGCCCCAGCCGATCTTGTCGTGAATCCCGGCGGTGTCCTCGAGGTACTTGTCCTTGGGCGAGCGCCCGGTGCGGTCGCCGGTGAGGGCGACCAGCCCGCCGTTGGAGGCCATGACGCCCTCGCCGCGCTTGATGGCTTCTTCGAGCAGCTTGGCGGGGGCGAGGTTCTTGTGGATGACGGGTCCGCCCGCGCCCCCCGTGAGGTTGACGGTGGGGGTGTTCTTCGGGGCGGCGGCGAGCGTGGTCATTTCGAGAGGCTCCTGGGTAGGAGAAACGGATCGGTATTTGTGCCACGGCCTTCGGTCCGTCGATGGCCGTGTTTTTGTCGCGCCACGGCCCGCCGTCCTCGGCTGGCCGTGCTCCCCTTGCGAGCTGCAGAGGGAAAGCCGACACGGGCACCCGCGGACGGGAGCCCGTGGCACCCAATGGCCCGAAGAGGGCCTTCGCGGGGAACCGGGCATCGTACCAGTCGGCCCGAGGGCGATTCCAGCCCAGCCGCCGTGTAAACCGCTTTACCGACCCCGGATTGACGCCGATTAGAGCGATTCCTACTGTTACCCACCCCGCACCCGCGCCCAGCGCGCTTCAATGCGGGACAGTCGGTGGCCATAGCTCAGTTGGCAGAGCGCCTGGTTGTGGTCCAGGAAGTCGCGGGTTCGAGTCCCGTTGGTCACCCTTATGCCGGAGGATCAAGGGGATTTGCGCGCTGGAATGACAGCAGACGCATGGTCCTGTCCCAAGTGCTCAGCCGATCTGCGTGGAATACCGACGAACGACGGTTTTGTGCAGTGCCCGGCGTGCAGGCAAATATCTCGTCCCGGTGAGCGCCTGATCGCATACCCAGATCCCCGATCACAGAATCCGTTAGCGCCGCTTGCCCTTGCGATGGCACCGAGTTTGGCAGGAGTTCCGTTCGTGCTTTCGGGCGAGCATGGCGCAGGATGGGTACATCTGTGGGTGCTCATGTTTGTCGCGCCACCAGTTTGCCTTGTGTGGGGGCTGATTGTGATTCACTCGACCTCGTTGGGGAAGCGGATCGGCGGATTGAGCCAATCGCCGAGGTGGATGGAGAAGTTGATCTTCGTATTCGCGATCATGTTTGTGAATATGATCGCCCTAGGTTTCGCTGCCGAGTTTGGGCCTGACGGTTGTTGATATTCAAGAGCAGGTCCGTACGCGAGTCCGATTGCGTCACGGGCCGCGAGTTTCAACTTCAAGCGACTCATGGATAACCCCGCTCCAAGGCCTCGCCGATGCCCCAACTGCGATTACGACCTCTCGGCGACGCCGGAGGCCGGCGGGGTCAAGCGGTGCCCGGAGTGTGGGCAACTCGCGAAGCGGGGGCAAGTCCGCCGGCTCGGCGTATTTCATGCTGTCGCCTGGATTGCCGTGACGGCGCTTAGTCCTGCAGGCATGCTACTTGTTGTGGTGTGGGTTGATGGGTTGTACCACTGGGTCGAGCCGCTGGGTGTCGCTGTGTACGGCACACCACTGGCGTGCATTCTTGGAGGAATCGGAGCGGTAACCGTCGATTGTCTCGTTTGGCGTCGACGGCGCGACCTTCTCGGTCTTGTTCGGTCAACGCTGGTGTTCCTGGTGGCTGCTGCATCCGAGCTGGTGATGCTGGGCGCCGTCTTCGAACATACGATTTCTGTCTGTCCGTGAAAGGTCAAACCACAACGGCGGGCAGAGTGTCAGCGCCTGTCGGATTCCAGCCGAGTCAAACGCGTTTCGCAGAGCGTGCGCAACGTCGAATCGAGTTTGGTCAAGGCCAAGCGCTCTCGGATGACGCCGGGGGAGGCCAACGCGTGCCGCACCAGTTCGCCGACGTACACGAGGTCCTTTTCCCGCCCGGCGACCAGCTTCGACACCGCCAAGTCGTGCACTTCAAGACACAGGCCTTTTGCGTGGCCCGTGCCCGGGGATTGCATCGGCACGAGCCGCTTCTCCCATCCCTCCGGCAACACAGCAGTCTCTCTACCGACACCATGGGCGTAGTACGCGTAGGTGCTGTGGAATGGCGAGAGCTCGCCGATAGAACCGTCGATCAACGCCGCGTCCTCCGGCGATCGCAGCGTGAGCACATCAGCCTCGTGCGAAGCGAGCAACTCCGGAGGCGCGTCTGGGAACTGCCCGAGAATCGCCTGCGATCCGATCACGACAATCTCGGTCGCGCCGGTGATCGCCGCGGAGGCCCGTATCACATGTTCGAGTTCATGCCGCCTCATCGCGCATCCGTGCCTTGATCTCCCACACCTCTCGCGCCGTCAGCGTCCCCGGGAATGGCGAACTCTGTCGCAGCCGCTGCCCTTCATCGGACGAATCGGTCAGCACGCGGCAGATGTGCTCGACGCCGCGGTCCAGGATCGCCTCCCACTCGTCGTAGCAGCGCAGAAACCTGGGCAGGTGGGCATTCTGAATCCGCCAGCGTCGGATGTTGTCGCGGGCCAGCACCATCCACTCCGGGCGCGTGCCGAGCTGCTCGGCGATCCGCCGGTGCAGCTCAAGGCTCACCCTGTCCTGATAGCTGTGGTCCACGTCAAACAGTATGCAGTCGCTTTGCTACGGCTCCACCAGCACCCGCATCGTCTCCCCCAGCGCAGCGCACTTCAACGCTTCGACTCCCTCGCTCAGCCTGAACCGTCGCGAGATCAGGCTCAGCACGTCCACCTGCTCGCGTGCGATGAGCGAGAGGGCTTCGGGCACCGAGCCGCCGCGGCTTCCCATCAGCTCGATCTCGCCGGCGACCACCTGCGACACGTCCACCGGCTGCGTCGGCACGGCCTTCACCAGCACCTTGCCGCGCGGACGCACCAGCCGCAGCGCGAGCTCCAGCCCCTCGCGGGTGCCCGTGCAGTCGATGACGGCGTCCTGGTCGGCGCGGACGCCCGCCTCGCTCACGAGGCGGTGCTTCACGCCCCATTTGGCGCACAGCTCCAGCTTGCTTTCGTGGCGCCCCAGCACGCGCACCGAGGCGTTGAGGCGCGTCAGCACCTGGGCCGTGAGCAGGCCGACGGGGCCGTCGCCCAGCACCGTGATGTACGGGCGGCCCTCGACGCGGAGCTGCTGGGCGGTGTGGGCCGCCGCGGCGACCATCACCGCGAATGCCGCGCGGTCGTCGTCGACGTGCTCGGGCACCGCGTGCAGGTTCGCGATGGGGACCACGGCGAACTCGCTCAGCCCGCCGTCGCGCGAGCCGGTGCCGAGCGTCACTCGCGCGCGGCAGTGCGCCGAGAGTCCGCGCTGACACAGGTCGCACTTGCCGCAGGCGATGTCGGGCGAGACGGCGGCCAGCTTGCCGACGAGGCGGCGCGGGTCCCAGCCGGCGGTCGTGCCGTTCAGCACGGGGTTGACCTTCTCGACTATCCCGACGAACTGGCTGCCCAGCGTGACGGCGGGGCCGTCGCGCCGGGCCTCGTCGAGGTCTTCGCGGGCGATGGCGGCCCGTGACACGCGGACCAGCGCCTCCCCCGGTGCCGGCGCGGCAACGGCGAGCTTGGGTTCCACGCCGACGTTGCCCGGGCTGATTCGCCGAAGCGCGCGCATTGGGCTTTGAATCGGTCAGAAGCTTGGTCCGGTTTTGCTTATGGAGCTCCTCGGCTTCAACTGCCGGAAAGGTGCGCAGGGTGTTCCGACTGTGAGGCGGGCACAGGCGGGCCAAACCAAAAAGCCCCGGCCAATGGGGCCGGGGCTTCGGGGTTTATGGAATGGAATCCGACTCGGATCAGTTCAGGCTGTAGTCGGGCATCTTGAGCCCGGCGTATTCCTGCTCGGTCTCCGCGTCGAGGCGGTCGCGTTCGGCCAGCTTCTCTTCGGTCGGACCTTCGAGGAAGCTGGTCTCCAGCTCAAGGCGTATCTTCTCGAGCGCCTTGTTCTGGATCTGGCGGACCCGCTCCTTGGTGACACCGATGATCTGCCCGACCTGCTCGAGGGTCATGGGCTTGTCCTCGGTCTCGCCCTGGAGACGGAAGCGGTGGTTGATCACCGTCCGCTCGATATCCGTCAGCGCGGCCTGATTCTCAAGGACAATCCGCTTGACCTCCGACGCGGCGTCGGACACGAAGTCCGAACGCTTGGTGTCGAGGTGGTTGCTCTTCTCCAGCTTGGGGTCGAAGTCAGTGGGGAACCGCTGGCGGTACTTGCTGAGCTTCATGCCCTGGCGGGAGAAGGCCTTGAGGATCGCGCGGCAGGCGTACGTCGAGAACTTGAACCCGCGCTCGCAGTCGAACTTGTCGACCGCCCGCAGGAGGGCCATGTTGCCCTCGCTGACCAGGTCGGCGAAGTCGACCTCGCTCATGCGGGTCCGCTTGGCCATGGCGAGCACCAGGGCCAGATTGGTCTCGGCGATCTGCTCGCGCATCTCGTCGGCCTTGCGGTACCACTTCAGCATCTCCTGAGCCTGCTCGGCGGTGGGGAGCTTGGTGGCGGACTTCTTGAACTGCTCCTGGATCGTCCAGATGACGTACCGGGCGTAGTTGAACTGCAGGAACAGCACCTTCTCCTCGGCGCCGGTCAGGATCACCTGCTCGGTCGTCTTGGGCAGGCGGTGCCGGTTGGGGTTCAGGTCGTCCATCACCGGGTGGTACCACGAGGCGTCCGGCTTGCGCACGGCGGGCGCGTCGACATAGATCTTCCGCTCGGCGCCCTTCTCGTAGAACGCCTTGCTGTCGATGAAGTCCATCTCGCTCTCAATCAGTTGATTGAGGATGCGCTCGTCCTCGGGCGTGAGGCCCAGAAGCTTCTGGGCGCGACCGGGGAGGGCGGGGCTGACCGTGACCGCCGTGGACGCGGCGGCTACGACCGGACGACCCCCCTCCGACGCCAACGCGACACCGACGCGGCGTTTGGCACGCGCCAGCGGCGAGTTCGCGGCATATCGGGCGGTGGTCATCATGGGGTCTCCTTCCGTCAATACCGAATCACGCTCCGTGCGATTCGGTGGTGGGCACCTTTGGTTTCAGTGTTTTCTGAAAAATATGATTTCTCGAACTTGAAACACACTCAAACGGCTGTTTGATTCTACCAAGTTGTTCGCCCCCGTGTTGCTCCGGGTTCGATTGATTCCGGGTCGTACCTCAGAAAATCTGGGACATGTCGGTCCACAACGCGAAAAAATCGCCCGCAAGCGATAAACAGCAAACGCTCTCTCTCAAGAGCCCCGGATGATCCGGCGTGGAGCATCCGGATCGGACGAACGACTGTCCGTTTGCCATATTCTAATCGATTCGTCGTTTTGATGCAATGCGGACGTTGTCAGGTCCGCGAAAATGGCCAGAAAGTCCGGCACCGGGGTTCTGATTGACCCCGCGTCGGCCCCCCCATAGGCTTCATTCCCGGACGTCACCTTTTGGTTTCACGACCAAGTTTCAGAGATCTGGTGGCTGTGTGGACGGCGCCCCAGCCCGAACGTTTAGCGTACAAACATCGCTCGCGAATCCGCACCTGGTGCGGCCCCCCGCTCCGTCACTCCACCCGCTCCCACCCCCTCTCCCTCCAAATCACCGCCCCCCGCAGGAGACGCGAAATGCCCTTCGAACTTCCCGCTCTTCCATACGCCGACAACGCCCTGGAGCCCCACATCGATGGGCGGACGATGGACATCCATCGCACCAAGCACCACAACGCCTACGTCACCAACGCCAACAAAGCGCTGGAGGGCACGTCTCTCGCCGCGGCTTCGGTGGAGGACGTGTGCCGGCGGTTCAAGGAACTCCCCGCCGACAAGCATGGACCGGTGCGGAACAACGCGGGTGGGCACTTCAACCACTCCCTCTTCTGGCAGACCATGGCCCCCGCCGGCAACGGCGGAGGCGGCGCTCCCTCTGGAGCCCTGGCCGACGCCATCAAGGCGGCGTTCGGCTCGTTCGATCAGCCGGGCGGGTTCAGGGAAAAGTGGGGAGCGGCCGCCGTGGCACGGTTCGGCTCGGGCTGGGTCTGGCTGTGTGCACACAAGGGCGGAAAGCTCGAAATCTGCCACACCGCCAACCAGGACAACCCCCTGATGAAGGACGCGATCGGTGACGCCGCCGGTTGCGGCGGGACGCCCATCCTCGGGCTCGACGTCTGGGAGCACGCGTACTACCTGAACTACCAGAATCGCCGCCCGGACTATGTGACGGCGTGGTGGAACGTCGTCAACTGGGGCAAGGTGGGCGAGTTGTACGCCAAGGCCAAGTGAGAATCGGAGGTTCGAGCATGAACATTGGTGCGATGCGTGCGCTGAAGTCCGGGATGCTGGGGCTTGCCCTCACGCTGCTGGGGCCGGCGGTTGCCGTTGCTCAGCAGGGCCCCGACCCACAGTGGACTGCGGACGTCTGTCCTTCCTGCCGCCACGGCAACGCCCCCCTGATCTGTGTGATCGTCGAAGCGGAGGCCGAGGCCGCCGTGCCCGAGGGCGGGCTCTTCGTCGCCTGCGACGCCAACGGCTGGAACCCCGGCGACCCCGCCTGGAAACTCAACCCCAGCCCCGGGCCGGGCCGCTCGCGTCCCAGTGTCAACTCGCCGGCGCTCCGCACGTTCTGCTTTCAGCTCCCGGCCACCGTGCCGGACAACAAGCCCATCGCCTACAAGATCACCTGCGGCTCGTGGGAGACCGTCGAGGTGCAGCGTGACGGCAGCGACATGGAGAACCGGCGCTGGAATCTCGATGGCATCCCGTCGCACGGCGTCAACATCGTCCGCGTCGAGGGCTTCGCCCAGCAACGCGGCACGAGGTGGCCCGGGATGACGCCGCCCGCCAAGCCCGGCGACGTCAAGCCCACCGTGACCGGCGATCTCGACATCCTCGAAGTTCACTCTTCCGCGCTCGGCAACGACCGCAAGGTGCGGGTCTGGATGCCGCCGGGCTACAAGGACTCCGCCAACGCGTCCAAACGCTACCCGGTCCTCTACATGCACGACGGCCAGAACTGCTTCGACGCGGCCACCAGCGCCTTCGGCGTTGAGTGGGGCTGCGACGAGACCGCGACGGCGCTCATCAAGGCCGGGAAGATCCCCCCGATGATCATCGTGGGCATCGACAACGCCACCGCCGACCGCGCCCGCGAATACAACCCGCCGTACACCACCTTCCAGGGAAAGACCAACCACGGCGACAAGTACCTCGCGTTCCTCTGCGACGAGCTGATGCCCAGGATCAACAAGGAGTATCGCACGCTGACCGGGGCCGACAACACCTCGCTCGGCGGCTCGAGCTTTGGCGGCAACATCACGGTCTACGCCGCGATGGAGCGCCCGGGCGTGTTCGGGCGCATCCTCGTCGAATCACCGGCTATGTTCATCGACGACCGCAAGATCCTCAAGAAGGCCGAGCAGTTCGACCGCTGGCCTGAGCGGGTGTTCGTGGCGGTGGGCACCGCCGAGTCCGCCGGCGCGGGAGAGGCGAAGGCCTTTGCCGACCTGACCCGCGACCTCGACGCCGCGCTCAAGGCCAAGGGCCTCGGACCCGACCGCCTGAGGGTGGTGGTCGAAGAGGGCGCCAAGCACAACGAGGCCGCCTGGGCAAAGCGCCTGCCGGGGGCCTTTGAGTTCCTGTTCGGGACGCGGTTGGAGAAGGCGCCGAAATAGTCGGCTCGCGAATCGGTCGCCGGGGAGATCCACCCCGGGCGGTCGCGCGGTTGGCCCGTCGATTGCGGTATCCGGCCCGCTCGGTCCGATGAACCGTGCCGGAGGCCCCCGCACTATGCTGCCAGCCCGTCGTTCCGCCGTCCCTGTCGCCGCCCCGTCCGCCCCGTGGTCGTTCCCGATGCGCCGCAGTCTGTCATCAACCCGCGAGTCGGTGACCCACAAGTTCCTGATCGGGAACCACGAGGGCTACCTCACCGTCGGTCTTCACGACGACGGTACCCCCGGCGAGATTTTCCTGAAGATGTCCAAGGAGGGCTCGACGATCAGCGGCATGTGCCAGGCGTTCTGCCGCGCGTTCAGCCTGAGCATGCAGCACGGGCTGTCTTTGCGCGACGCGGTCGAACGCTTCAAGGGCATGCGCTTCGAGCCCATGGGCCCGACCAACAACCCCGATATCCCCGAGGCGTCGAGCATCGTGGACTACATCGCGCGGTTTCTGGAGGCGAACTTTCTGAATCAGGCCGGCGAGGGGAAATAGGCCTCCCAAAGTAGCGGCTCCCGTGCCTGTGCCACCGAAGTCGGCTCTGCGACTTCGGCGGGATTCGACCAAGGGCACCGACTTGTCACGGACAACAAGTTGGAGGCACTACACCTTCGCGAACGCCTGGAACTCGGTGTACCGCTTGGCCACTTCCTCGCGCTTCAGCGAGGCGAGACGGTCCAGCGAGAAGCTCTCGATCGCAAAGCTGGCGATGATCGTGCCGTGCGCCAGGGCCTGCTGCACGGCGGGCATGTCGATCCGCCCGTCGCGCGTGTGGCTCGCGGCGAGGTGCCCCATCATGCCGCCGGCGAAGCTGTCGCCGGCACCGGTGGGATCGACCACTTTCTCGCAGGGGTAGGCGGGCAGGGCGGCCAGGCCGTCCTTGTGCACCAGCACGCACCCGTGCTCGCCCTTCTTGATCACCACGAACGTGGGCCCCATGGTCAGGATCTTCTTGCCCGCGGTGAAGGGGTTGCGCTGGCCGGTGAGCATCCGGGCCTCTTCATCGTTCAGCACCAGCCCGTCGATGCGCTTCAGCAGGTCGAGAAGCTCGGGCCTGGCGATGTCGATCCACAGGTTCATCGTGTCCGCCACCGCGATCACGCGCTGCGGGAAGCTGTCGAGCAGTTGCCGCTGCACCGACGGGTGGCTGTTGGCCAGGAACACGAAGCGCGAGTCGGCGTACTTGGCGGGCGGCGTGGGCGGCTTCTCCGCCACCACCCCCAGATCGGTGAACAGCGTCTCGCGCTGGTTCATGTCCTCCAGGTACTTGCCGCCCCAGCGAAACGTCTTGGCCCCTTTGCGGATTTCCAGGCCGTCCACGTCGATATTGGGGAACTTGCGCAAGACCGCGTGGTAGTCATCATGGAAGTCGTCGCCGACCACCGCAACCAGGCGGACCTTGGTGAAAAAGCTCGCCGCGGCGGCGAAGTAGGTGCAGCTGCCCCCCAGCACGCGCTCGACCTGGGCGGTGGGGGTGTGGACGGTGTCGATGCCGATGGTGCCGGTGACGATGAGGGGCATGGGGGTGGGGAGGGGGAGTGGGGGGGATTGGATCGGAGAAGTGTGGGAAGGGATGGTACCGGCTGGGTGGACTCGGTAGGCTTTTGGCATGACCGGACAAGGGGTACATCCTTCGGCGGCGGCGAAACGGGTGCGGTGCCCGGAGTGCGGGGCTGCGTCGCAGAGGGCGGACGCTTCGCCACGCGGGTTCTGGCGCGATCCGCGCCGGTGGGTGCCGGGGGTGGTGTTGGTGATGTTGGTGGTGGCGGAGTTGGCGACGCCGTTGTATTTGCCGGACTATGTGAGCGGCCTTCAGCGGCTAGGCCCGAGCGCCAGGCCTTGCATTCTCGACTTTGGCGATCTCACGCTTGATGAGTTTGAACAGGCGGCTTTCGGAGACGTGCAAGCGCTGCACCGAATACAGGCGTGTCTGATCCGCATTGCAAATCAGGATTCCTGGTCCACTCTACAGGGCACGGATCCGGCCGCGGAAGTTTTTGCGGCAGTTCAGCAAGGCCGAAGTAGGGATCGAGACGGGTGGCTCACACTACTGGTCTCGTGCCTTGGATTCCCGCAGCCTTGGCTGAGAGTCGAGGACGATCATTGGTACCAGCCGGCCTTTGAACTTTCGGCATCGGAACTTCGCTTCACTTGGTCGACGAAGAACACTCGCAGCGGCGCATACGTCGTTTCCGTTCAATGGGCTCAGCTCGCATGGGACGTCGGATGTCCGATCTTCCTTGCTTGCATCTGCGGCGTATTGTCACGGCATCGGAGACTCCCGAGCCGGAGAGCCAGGCCGCCGATGCGACTTGTCGTGTTTACTTGCGCCGTGATTGGCGCCTGCATTCTGACGCCATCGCCATCGTGCCTCGTGCCCAACCCATTGCTCGCCGGAGGTTCTTCCTGGATTTTCGGTGTCGGGCCCGTGAGGCTTGAAGGCGTGACACTGCACGCGCTACGAGCGATGGCCACCAAGCAGGACGGGGCAGCGAGACTCGCAATAATGATCAATGAGCAACGCAAAGCGCTCGTCGCCGCAGCTGTAGCAGCGTTTAGCGGGTCGTTTTCCGTTGCTGGCAGTGGGGCGGCAAGCCCATTGCGTATGCGGGAGGACTTGCCGTTCGAGGTCGGCATTGGTTGCCGCGAAGTGACAGATCATGTTCAAAGCTGTATCAACTTCGGATGGCCCGGCCGTGCCACGCTCGGGACGCTGACTATGCACGGATCGCCGAAAGGCGTACCACCAGTGCCCGGTCATTGTGAGCTCGAATTCGACAATGGGAACGGCGTGACCATCACTTTGAACAAGGGCGCGTGGCCCGGAATGTCTCTTTCGGGTTGGATCGCTTGGAAACAACTGGTTCTTGATGTGATGCTCATTGCTACCGCCTACTGGCTGGTACGGGGCGCTATCTCACTCGGACACGGCACCCGCCGCCGCCGCCGAGCCGACCGAGGTTGCTGCATCCACTGCGGTTATGACCTCAATGGCTTGTGTTCCGCCGCTTGATCCCGCACTTTGCTTCGGTTCACCGCTCAACGTTCCGCCGCGGCGCTCGCTACAGTGCCCGCGTGACCGCTCCCCCCGTAAACGACCCAACCCGCGACGGGCAGAGCGAATCCGACGCCCTCGAGCACGCGCGTCACGTCCTCGCTTCCTCGCGCGAGGGCGTGCTCCACTTCGGCGAGACGCAGATCAATCTCAAGTTCGTCGCCGACGGGCGAACCGGGCGCCTGATCGCGTGCGTGCCCGCCGCCGTCATGCTCGCGTCGGACCACACCCTCTTCGTGCCCGAGGAGTCCGACGAAGCGCTGCAGCTCATGGTGACGCCGGAAGAGGCGCCCGAGTCTGAGGCCACCGACCGCTGGCAGGCGTACCACGTCCAGCCCGAGCATGTCCGCTGGGCCGAGCTGTGGGTCGAGAGCGGCAAGCATGGCGCATGGGTGTTCGACGGCGAGGCGCTGATGCTGCCCAACCCGCTTGTCGAGAGCGAGCCGGCGCTGTGCCGCGCGGTGAACGCCGACAAGGCCCTGCTGGCGAAGGTGTGCCAGCGGCACGCGGGGGTGGTGGCGCCGTCGCCGACGTGCGTGGGGGTGGACCCCGGCGGGCTGTACGTCCGCGCCCCCTTCGGCGTGGTCCGGGTGTGGTTCGAGCGCCCGGCGGACGGCGGTGAGGCGGCCCGGGCCGCGTACGAGGCGCTCGCGCGGGCGGCGGGATGAACGGCGCGCCGCCAGCCAATCTCCGCGACGCCCACCTGCACCTCGCCGAGCACGGCGAGAGCCTGTCGATGCTACAGCTCGGCGCGTGCGGATCGGTGGATGAGGTGCTGCGGCTCGTTGCGGCCGCCGCCGGCGCCACGCCCCGCGCCCGCGCGTGGGTGCGTGGCGTCGGGCTTCGCGCGGCGGAATTGAAGGAAGGCCGCTTCCCCAACGCCCGCGAGCTCGACGACGCTTCCGGCGGCAGGCCCGTGCTGCTCCGATCGTTCGATCACCACTCGCTCGCGGCCAGCACCGCGGTGCTGCGGGCCGCCGGCATCGATGCCACGGTGCCCGACCCCGCCGGTGGCGTGATCGAGCGGCGCGACGGCGAACCGACGGGCACGCTGCTCGAGCACGCCTGCGACGCCGTGTGGAAGGTAATGCCCCAGCCGAGCGACGAGGAGTACCGGGGGTTCGTCGAGCGCGGACTCGCCGACCTGGGGCATCGGGGATTCGTCGAGGTGCACGACATGCTCAGCCGCCCTCGCCTGGCGCGGTGCCTGGTGCAGCTTGAGCGCGAGGGACATCTGGGGATGCGCGTGGAGCTGTACGCGCCGCCGGAGAATTTTGATGAGGTGCGCGAGATCGTCTCCGGCCGCGCCGACGCCCGGGTCGCCCTGGGCGGCCTCAAGCTCTTCGCCGACGGCACCCTCAACAGCCGCACCGCGTTCATGCTCGAGCCCTTCGCCGACCCGCTGCCCGGCAGGCCCCGCGGCGAGCAACTGCTGACCCGGGAGCAAATCGCCGGCGGCATCGCTCGCGCGCGTGCCGCGGGCTGCCGAGTCGCGGTGCACGCGATCGGCGACGCGGCGGTCCGCACGGTGCTCGATGCCGAGCAGGTATCGCGGGCGCCTGGGCGCTCGGAGCACCGGCAGGAAGCCGGCGCCACCAGGATCGAGCACGCGCAGTTCGTGGATCCCGCCGACGTGCCCCGGTTCGCCGCGCTGGGCGTCGTGGCGAGCATGCAGCCCTGCCACCTGCTGACGGACATCGAGGCCATCGCGCGGAGCACGCCGGGGCGCGAAGACCGGGCGTTCCCGGTGCGGGCGCTGTGCGATGCGTACGCCGCCGCGGGAATGGACCCCGCGCACCGGGTGTGGCTCGGCTCGGACGCCCCGGTGGTGCCGCCGGAGCCGATGGACAACGTGCGGGGGGCCGCGTGGCGTGCCCGCGGGCGCGCCGCTGCGCCGGTGGGAGCCTCGCAGCGGATCAGCGAGGCTGACGTCTGGAGGCTGATGCACGCGCCGATGCGGACATGAATCCGCCGGGCTCAACGCCGCGAAAACCGGTCGTCGGATCGGGTGCAGGCTATTACTTGTCGCCGCGCGAAACGTGTTATCGGCCGATCGAGTTGACGCCGGCCTTGTCCGGGCATGGAGCCGTGATACGCTTCAGTGCCGGGTAAGCGCCTTGGACCGTGTAGGTCGGTGAGTGAGAGATGGCAGCAACGATCGTGAACATTAAGGGTCGGCCGGGTGCCGTGCGCACCCTCGCGGCTGTGGTCGCATTCAGCACCAGCGCGGCGGTGGCCAGCCCGCCGGACCCCGTGCCGCCGCCTTCGATCGGGCCTGACCTGGTGATGTCCGGCATCGGCACCGGCGGCATTGCCATCGACGACGGTGATGTGAACGGCGCCGGCGTGACCACCTACGGCACCGTCGGCGGCGTCACCGCGTTCAGCGTGCAGACCGTATCGTGCAATATCGGCGACTCGCCCCTCACCTGGTTCCAGTGGCAGGCGCTCCACCCGCTGTTCGGGGCCCAGCTTTACCGTTACAGCGTGGTGAACGGCGCGGGGCGTTTCGAGCAGGTCGGGTTGAACTGGTTGAAACACGGCTTCTGCGCCGACGACTTCGCCCGCTGCTCGCTGCTCGTCAACCCGGAGCAACTCCCGGTCACCCAGCCCGACTGCGACGGCCTCGGCCCGTTCCGGACGGACATCTACGGGGCCGCGCTCAACGCGGCGCAGGCCAATCTCGGGGCTCGGTCCGAGGTCAATCCCTGGCTCAGCGGCGCAACGTACCCCTTCCCGCCGGTGCTGAGCTACGGACAGACCGGCGACGCGATCTACAAGCGGCTGCAGGTCAGCAACGCCGAACTGGTCCCCGGGGATCAGTACGTGATGGAAATCGTCGGCGTTGCGCCCGGCGAGCCTGAGGCGAACCGCTTCAACAACTACTCGCACCGGCTCGCGTCGCTGTCGGGATCAACGCTCACGCTCAGCGGGCCAACCCGGGCGATGGAGCCGGCGATCCTCGCGTGGAAGCGGCTCGACCCACAGGTGCGGGTCTCGTGGGTGTCGCCCCTGGGTTCCGCCGACGGGCGGGTCGGCCTGGCCTCCCGCGCGTACCAGATCGGTCCGGGGTTGTGGCGATACGAGTACGCACTCTTCAACCAGAACTTTGATGCCGCGGTGTCGTCGCTCGCGGTGCCCATCGTGCAGCGAGCGGCTGTCACGAACGCCGGCTTCCACGACGTGGCGTACCACTCCGATGAGGTGTTCACCGGCGAGGACTGGGGCGTGACGCGCGGCGCCGCGGCGGCCGCCTGGGCCCTGGGCGCAGACTTCGCCACCAGCCCCAACGCCAACGCGCTGCGATGGGCGACCACCTACAACTTCCGTTTCGATTGCGACGCCCCGCCCGCGCCGACACCCGGCTCGGTGACATGCTCGGCATTCAAGGTGCAGACAGCGTTCACCCTGACCGGGGTGACCCCCGCTTCGCCGCCGTGCCCCGGCGACCTCAACCACGACGGTTCTACCAACACCCAGGACCTGACCATGCTCCTGGTGGGCTTCGGAACATCGGTGACCCCCGGCTGCTGCGCCGACCTCAACGCCGACGGGGTGGTGAACACCGCCGACCTGACGGCGCTGCTGGCCGGATTCGGCTGCGCGCCTTGAGCCATCCGGGCCCGGCTGCCACCCGTTTTTTGGGACGTTGCAAGTTTGTTCGCCGCCGGCGTGCGGAGGGCGGTATCTTTGACGGTGCGGCGTTTCCGTTCTCCGGGCGGCCCAAGGAGCTTCCCCATGCGCAGCACCACCCAGCGTGTCTCCCTCGCACCCGCACCGGTCGCCCTGATCGTGCTCTCCGTTGCCGGGGCCGCGGTCGCCGGCCCGCAGGTGGCCGCCTCGCGCCCGCCCGAGCGCCCGGACATGCCGTACATCGCGCCGCCGGCGGACCAGCGCACCAGCGTGCCCGTGGATGCGCGCTCGCCCGAGCGGGCGGTGCCGGTGTTCATCAAGCAGGTGAATACCACGCCGACCGGGCTGAACATCGTGGGCGACGCCGCCAACGAGCCGTCGCTCTGCGTCGACCCCAACGACCCGCGCCGCATCGCGGTGGGGTGGCGCCAGTTCGACACCATCGCGTCGAGCTTCCGCCAGGCGGGCTGCGCTTACTCGCGCGATAACGGGCGCACCTGGACCAAGGTCGGACCGCTCCACGCGGGCAACTTCCGGTCCGACCCGGTGCTCCGCTCGGACTCGGCCGGGAAGTTCTTCTACTACAGCCTCAACGTCTCGGGCTCGAACTACCTCGCCGGCATGTTCACCTCCACCGACGGAGGCGCCACCTGGGCCGGGCCTCAATCCATCACCGGCGGCGACAAGCAGTGGTTCACCATCGATCGCTCCGGCGGCGCCAGCAACGGCTTCCACCACAGCGATTGGAACACCGCGGGCAACCCGTTTTCCCCCGCCGTCTACTCGCGCTCGATCAACGGCGGCTTGAGTTTCCAGACTCCCATCACGCTGCCGGGCGGGCCGCCGATCTTCGGCACGCCCACCATCGGGCCCGCCGGCGAGGTGTACACCGCGGGAACCAACTCCAGCGCCCCGGGGCTGGCGATCGTGCGGTCGCTCGATGCCAGCAACGGCGCCGTCACGCCGCCGACGTTCGCGGCCCGCACGCCGCCGCCGCTGGACGGCGACCTGAGCACCTCCGCCGCCGTCAACCCTGGTGGCCTCGCCGGGCAGGTGTGGTGCATCGCCGACCGCACACCCGGCCCGTCGAGCGGCTGGGTCTACGTGCTCGCCTCGGTGGTGCCCAACAGCGGCGCCGACCCGCTGGAGCTCCGCTTCACCCGCAGCACCGACGGCGGCGCCACCTGGTCGCCCTACGTCCGTGTCAGCGATGACCCCGTCAACTCGAACGCCTCGCAGTGGTTCGGCACCATGGGCATCGCGCCCAACGGGCGGCTGGACGTCATCTACAACGACACCCGCGACGCCGGCCCCGGCGGCACCCTGAGCAAGACCTACTACACCTTCTCCGCCGACCACGGGGCAACGTGGGCCCCCAGCCAGGCCCTCACCATCCAGTGGAACCCGCTGATCGGATGGCCGCAGCAGAACAAGATCGGCGATTACTACGACATCAACTCCGACAACGTCGGCGCCAGCGCCATCATCTCCACCACCGTCAACGGCGAGCAGGACGTCTACTACGTCCGCATCGGCGAGTTCGACTGCAACAACAACGGCGTCGGCGACGCGACCGAGGTCTCCCTCGGCCAGGCCAAGGACTGCAACAGCAACGGCGTGCTCGACGCGTGCGAAACCGCCTGCCCCGGCGACACCAACGGCGACGGACGCACCAATACCGCAGACCTCACCAACCTGCTCGGCAAGTTCGGGCAAACGGTGCCGCTGTGCGACCCGGCCAACCTGAACACCGACACCTCCGTCAACACCGCCGATCTGACCATCCTGCTGGGGAACTTCGGGTGTGGTGCGTGATCGGGTGACAGCTCCGGCGTGCCTCGCGCTGGGCGTGCTCTGCGCACAGCCCGCGCTCGCCGCGGCGCCGGTGTGCGTCGGCGCCGAGCGGAACGCGATGCCC
>CAZEDW010000057.1:0-20386 GCA_964510955.1 uncultured Phycisphaeraceae bacterium | reverse complement strand
GCGGGCATGGGGGGGAGGGTAGGGCGGGGAATGCGCGAGGTCGGGTTTCGGGTCCGGGTCCGGGTGCGAGGGGGCAGTCAGTTTGAGAGTGTCCATTGAAGGTGGGCAAGGCCACTTGCGCGCAGTGACCGGATTTGTGCGCCAAAGCCTGTCCCGAGGGGGGATGGGTAGAGAGACCGCGTGCGAGCAGGGCTGGCAACCCAAGGCGCTCATGCAACCCGCCAAGGACCCTGAGCCCAACCCCACGCCCACACCCGACTGCCCACTGCCCACTTCCCACCCCTCCCCCCTACCGCTCCCGGTGCAACTGGCTCAGGATGAACGCGTACCGAAACGCCGTCTCGCGGAGCGCCTGGTACCGGTCGCTCGCGCCGCCGTGCCCCGCGTCCATGTTGATGTGCAGCGCCACAGGCTTCCCAGAGGTCGTGTTTTCGCGCAGCCGGGCCACCCACTTGGTCGGCTCCCAGTAGCACACCTGCGAATCGTTCAGGCTGGTCATGGCGAGGACGGCGGGGTATGCCTTCGACCCGACGTTGTCGTAGGGGCTGTAGGTGATCATGTACTCAAACGCTTCGCGCTCGTGCGGGTCACCCCACTGTTGGTACTCCTCGGTGGTGAGCGGCAGCGACTCGTCGAGCATGGTGTTGATCAGGTCGACAAACGGCACGTCGGCGACGCACACGCCGAACAAGTCCGGGCGCATGTTCAAGACCGCGCCCATCAGCAGGCCGCCGGCGGATCCGCCGTTGATGGCCAGGCGGTCGGGGGCGGTGTAGCCGTGCTTCACCAGGTACTCGGCGGCGGCGATGAAATCGGTGAAGGTGTTGCGCTTGTGCATGAGGCGCCCGTCCTCGTACCAGGCGCGGCCTTTCTCGCTGCCGCCGCGGATGTGGGCGATGGCAAAGACAAAGCCGCGGTCGACGAGGGAGAAGACGTTTGAGCGGAAGTTGGCATCGGTGCTGAAGCCGTAGGAGCCGTAGGCATAGAGGAGCGCGGGGGGCGGCCCCCCGGAAGTCGCCCCCGGAGTCGCCCCCGGCGCGGGCTTGACGTCTTTGCGGCGAAGGATGGTGACGGGCACTTCCTGGCCGTCGGGGGCGGGAGCCATGGCGCGCTCGACGGCGTAGCGGGCGCGGTCGTAGCCGCCGAGCACGGGCTGCTCCTTCACAAGGGTCGTGGTGCGCTTGGCCAGGTCGTAGTCGATCACCTGATGCGGCGTGATCGGTGACGCGTAACCGAAGCGGAATGTCTGCGTGTCGTACTCGGCGTTGACATCGGGGCCGACCTCGTACGACGGCTCGGGGTGGGCGATGACGTGCTGCTGAGCGTCCGCCACATGAATGACGCGTAATTGCGGCAGACCGTTCCGTCGCTGGGCCACCACGACCCAATCCTTGAAGCACTCGATTTCCTCGATGAAAGTGTCCGGGTCGTGCGGAATCAGGGGCCGCCAGTTGGCCCGCTCGGGGTGGTCGATCGGCGCGGCGTCGATCTTGAAGTTCAGCGCATCGGCGTTGTTCACGATCAGCAGGCGGTCGCCCTGGTGGTCGACGTGGTACTCCAGCTTGGGCTGGCGCGGCTCGACCAGGCGGAGCTGACCCTCGGGATCGTCCGCGCTGACAATGAGGCACTCGGTGGAATCAAAGCTGCCGGACGTCGTGACGATGAACCGCCGGCTGCGCGTGAGCGAGACCGAGAGGTCAAAGAGCTCATCGGTCTCTTCGAGCAGCAATCGGGCCTGCGACGCGGGGCTGCCGAGCTTGTTGCGGTAGAGCTTGTTGCTGCGGAGGGCCGGGTCGAGCGTGGTGTAGTAGTACGTCTTGCAGTCGCTGGCGAACTCAACATCGCCCGAGACATCGACCAGCGTGTCGGGCAGGTCCTTGCCTGTGGAGAGGTCACGGAATCGCACGGTGATCTTGCGCCCCCCGGTGGTGTCGGCGGCCCACGCCATCAACCGGCTGTCGCCCGTGTAGGTGATGGGGTGAGCCAGCAGGAACGGCTTGCCAGCCGCCTCGGCGTTTACGTCCAGGACAACCTGCTCCGGGGCCTGCATGGTCTCCCTGCGACGGCAGTAGATGGGGTACGCCTTGCCCTCCTCAGTGCGGGAGTAGTACCAGTAGCCGTTATCGCGGTAAGGAGCGGAAACATCGGTCTGCTGGATGCGCCCGAGCATCTCGTCGTACAACCTCTGCTGCAGGCCCGCCGTGGGGTCCATCAGCGACGCGGTGTACGCGTTCTCGTCGTTGAGGTGACGGATGACGCCGGGGTCTTCCTTGTTGCGCAGCCAGAAGTAGTCGTCGGCAAGCGTGCGCCCATGGATCGTCGTGGGATGGGGGTGCTTGGGAGTAACCGGGGGCGCGATCGACCCAACAGGCCGCGCCGCCTGCTGAGCGTGTGCCCGCGACATGTCATCGTGCAGCGAGCACGACGGCAGAGCCGCGCCGAGCAGCAGAGACACGCAGGTGACGGCGGCGGTCGGCAGGAGGTGGCGCATGGCCAAAAGGTACCCGCAACGCAGGCCAGAGTTGCCTCCAAGAAACCGCCCAGCGCCGGCCGCTCAAACTCGCCCGGAATGGTCCGGTTTGCCGATGGAATCGGCGTCATGACTACCATCGCCCCGCTCCCGATTCCCCCCGCCCCGATGTCGAACGCCGCACCCAAGTCCCCCAACACGCCGTCCGCCAAGACGTGGGATGTCAAGGGCAAGCACCTGTACCTCATCGGTATCGGCGGCTGCGGCATGTCCGGGCTGGCGCGGATGCTCAAGGGGCGCGGGGCGGTCGTCGCCGGGTCAGACAAGGAGTCGAGCGACGCCACCGATGCGCTCCGCTCCGAAGGGTTCGGCGTCGGGTTCCAGCAGGACGCGGGGGTGCTGCCCGAGGCGTGCGACCTGGTCATCGCCTCCGCCGCCATCCGCCCCGACCACCCCGAGATGCTGGCGGCCCAGCGCCGCGGCATTCCGACCCTGATGTACGCCGAAGCCCTAGGCAAGTGCATGCTGGGTCGGACGGGGCTGGGCATAGCGGGCACGCACGGCAAGTCCACCACGGTGGCGATGCTGGGCTATGCGCTGATCCAGGCCGGGATCGACCCCACGGTCATCGTCGGCGCGACGTGCGCCCAACTGGCGGAGCCCCGTGCCACTGACTTGTCGCGTGCCACTGACTTGGCGTCCTCGCCAAGTCAGTGTTCCGTCGGACGGGGGAGCACTGACCTACCAAGGACGCCAAGTCAGTCGCACGGGACCCCGGGCTCGCCCACCGGTTTCCGGCTCGGAGCCCAGTCGATTCCCTCAGGGCCGCTGACGGGCCATCCCGGCGTGCTGCTCGCCGAGGCGTGCGAGTTCAACCGCTCGTTCCACAACCTGCACCCCAGCATGGGGGTGATCCTCAATGTCGAGGCAGATCACCTTGACGTCTACGGCTCGCTCGAGGCCGTGATCGAGGCGTTCCGCGACTACGCACGGATGATCCCCAGCGCCACGGACGGCGGGTGGCTGCTGATCGGGCACGAGGGATCGCACCGGCGCGAAGTGACCGGTGGCGTGACCTGCGAGGTCGAGACCATCGGCTTCGCTCCGGACGCCGACTGGGTGGTCTCGTTCGACCGCCCGACGCGCCGGATCTCGCTGACCCACAAGGGCAACGACGTGGCGTCGTGGACCCTGCGCCTTCCGGGGCAGCACATGGCGTACGACTCCGCCGTTGCGATGGCCGTGGCGGTGCGCCTCGGGGCCAACCCGGCCAAAGTTGGCGCGGCCCTGTCCAACTTCCGCGGGGTGGACCGGCGCATGCAGTTCCTGGGCGAAAAGAACCCCGGCGGCATCACCCGCGCCGGCGTCCGCGTCTACGACGACTACGGCCACCACCCCACCGAGATCGACGCCACGCTGCGTTCGCTCCGCGAGTTCGAGCGCCCCGAAGACCGCAACGGGCGCCTCATCTGCGTCTTCCAGCCCCACCAGCACAGCCGCACGCGGTTCCTGCTTGAGGAGTTCGCCCAAAGCTTTTCGCACGCCGACGTGGTGATCGTGCCGCACATCTACTTCGTGCGCGACAGCGAGATCGAGAAGTCCAAGGTGAGCGCCGCCGACCTGGTCGACCGCCTGCGCAAGCGCGGCGTGCAGGCGATGCACCTCTACCCGTTCGAGGCGATCGTCGAGCAGCTCCAAAACCTGTGCCGCCCGGGGGACCTTTTGGTGGTCATGGGGGCGGGGCCGGTGTGGCAGGTGGCGAAGGGGTATCTGGAGGCCGCCAGCGGAGCCGGGTTTGCGAAATAGCAAGCCCGCGGCGCTGCGCCCACCACCTCCGCGCCCGGAGAACTCCCCCGGATGAGCCACGAAGCGCTGAGACCCGGTTCCGATCGATGCGTCACGCTCCGCCGATGGTCGCCCATCAAGCGCCTCCTGTTTGGGTTGGGGCTTTCAGTCCTGGCCGCCGGCATCCTGACGGTCGGGGCGGCCGCGCGAGGCGAGCCGGCCGCGTGGGCCTCGATCGGGTGGACAAGCGCGCTCTGTCTCGGCGCCGCGGCGCTGTGCGCACCGGGATCGTGGCTGAGCGCCGATCGCCGGCACGTCGTGCGGGGGTTGCTCGTGCCGGGGATCAGGGTTCCGTTGCTGCGGTCGCGGCTGGATCCCGATGAACCGCTGGCGGTCGAGCACCTGGACGCGCACCCGCGTTTCCGTCAATCCGCGTGGCGGGTGGGCGTGCGCACCCGCTCGGGGCACGTCGTGTGGTGCCGGCTCACGACCAACCTGCAGACCTGCGAGCGATGGCAGAACGAACTCCGTGGGCTGATCAGGCTCTGAACGGACTTCGCCGGCGTTGGTGGCTACGGGTGCTCAACGCGATGATCTCCCGGCCCTTTCAGGCCGAGGATCGTCAGGCTGATCCCGACGACTACCAGCGTCGATCCCTCGTGACCGACCACCCCCGCGCCCAGCGGAACCAGCTTCAGCGCTGCCAGTACGCCCAGCACCGCGATCACCCCCACCGCGAACGCAAGGTTGATCACCATCACCCGGCGCACCCGGCGCGCCAGCGCAAAGGCCCAGGGGATGCGGTTGAGGTCGTCGGTCAGCACGACCACGTCGGCGGCCTCGAGCGCCGCCCCGGCGCCGATCCCTCCCATGGCAAGCCCGACGTCGGCCAGCGCCAGGCCCGGCGCGTCGTTGACGCCGTCGCCGACCAGCGCCAGCCCCCCGGCGTCCGGCAACGATTTCAGCTCGCGCAGGCGCTCCACCTTCTGCTCGGGAAGCAACTGGGCGTACACCATCGGGATGCCCAGCTCACCGGCCATTTTCTCCGCGATGATCTTGTGGTCGCCGGTGAGCATGGCCACGCGCTTGATGCCCGCGTCCTTCAGCCCGCGCATCAGACCCGGAGCGCCCGGCCGAGGCGTGTCGGCCAGCGACACCACCACGGCGCCATCGCGCGCAGCGCCGACCGCAGTGAGGTACCCCGCGGCGCGGGCATCGGCAACCGCCTTCTCTGCCTCTGCGCGCAGAGAGGGAGCCAGCAGTTCCGCCGCCCATTCCAGGCGCCCGACGCGGATCGGACCGATTTTGCTGTCTGCCTCGAGGCCCTGACCGGGCACGTTCCGCACGTCGCTGGGCTCGGTGCGCTGTACACCCTGCGCCCCCGCCCATGCCACGATGGCGCCGGCGATGGGATGGGTGGAATGGCCCTCGATCCCCGTCACAAGCGCCAGCATCTCCGGCCACAGATCGGAGCCGGATTCGGTGGACCCATCCCGTGACGCGGCTGCTCCAAATCCTACCGCGTGAACCGCCACGACACTGATCTTGCCCAGCGTGATCGTGCCTGTTTTGTCCAGCGCTACGGTCCGGACGGTCGCCAGCCGCTCGAGCGCGTCGCCGCCCTTCACGAGCAACCCCGAGCGGGCCGCCCGAGACAGCCCGCACAGCGTCGCCGTGGGCGTTGCGATCACCAGCGCGCACGGGCTGCACACGATGAGCAGCGTGATCGCGTGGTAGGCGGCATCATCCCAGGCTTCTCCCTGCCACAACCGGTACCACGCCAGCGCCGCGAGCGACAGCGCGAACACCATTGTGGTGTACGGCGTGCTCAGCCGGTCGATCAGCCGCTGCACCCGCTGCTTGCGTTCCTGGGCCTCGATCACCAGCGCCAGAACCCGGTTCAGGCTCGACTCCGCCACCGGGCGCGACACCCTTGCCTCCAGCGAACCCGACTGGTTCACCGTGCCCGCGAAAACCTCGTCGCCCTCCCCCACGCTGCGCGGCAGCGATTCACCCGTCAGCGTGCTGGTGTCCAGTTCGCTCCGCCCCAGCGTGACCACCGCGTCGGCGGGCACCGTCTCGCCGGGCTTGATGAGAATCACGTCGCCCGCCTTGAGCACGTCGGGCGAGCACGCCTCCCATGCGCCCTCGCCCGATCGCCGCAGCGCCGTGTGCGGCATGAGCTTGGTCAGCCGCGCGACCGCGTCCTTGGCCTTGGCCAGCGAGCGGTGCTCCAGCGCACCGGCCAGCGTGAACATGAACAGCAGCAGCGCCCCCTCCTGCGGGTGCCCGATGTACGCCGACAACGCCGCCCCCACCACCATGAGGATGTCGATATCGAGGCTGAACTGCTTGATGGCGTCCCACGCCGCCTGCACGCCGTAGATGCCACCGGCGATCAGGCTGATCCACACCAGGGTGAGGGCGACGGCCTCCAGGCGCTGGCCTTCGGGCAGGAACCACACCATCGCCTGCGAGACCAGCAGGGTCGCGCCGGCCAGGATCGCCGCCGCGAGTTGGGGGTCAAACCGCCTCGGGATGCCGCTGACACCGGCTTCTGACATCGATGAACCCTAGGTGCCGTTCGGTCCCCGGTGGGGTGAGAACCAGTATCGATTACCCAGGGGAATATCGGCCCGAAACCGTGTCGAAAATCGTGTTCGCCGGCCCCCGCCAGGAACGCCTGACTGCGCCGGGGCGTACAGTCATCGGTGACCCACAGAGGTAACGCCCGATGCACGTGATCACCCGCCGAATCCCGCTGTTCGCCGCCGTCTTGCTCGCGATGCTCTCGGCGCTGGGAGCGCCGCGGGCCCGTGCCGCCGAGGTCACCGACCCGCTGATCGAACAAATCCAGAACCAGCAGTCGGCGCTGCTCGACCAGATCCAGGCCGCGTCGGACAACGCGGTCGCGACCCTGAACGCGATGTACGGGCAGCCCGCGCGGACGATCAAGTTCCAGGGGAACAAGTTCGTCAAGGGCATGGACGCGCTGGCCTCCCGCGCTGAAAAATCCTTCAGCGCGCTGTCGCGCACCACCGCCGCGGCCCTCAAGGCGGCCAAGGCTCCCAAGACGCGCGTGGACGCCGTGAAGGACGCGCTGACCACGGCCCGCAACACCGTGAAGAACGCAGCGCTGGCCGCCAAGCAGCGGATCAAGGACAAGACAACCGCCGTGCTGGAGGGCCGGATCGACGCCACCGACCCGCCCCAGTCCGGCCCCTGATCGCTCCGTTTGCAGCCCATCCCAAAAAGCAAACCGCCCGCGTCCGCGGGCGGCATCGTTTCCAAGATGCGCACCACCGCTCAGTGCTTGGCGGCCTTCTGCTTGGCGGTGTACCCGTACTTGCGCTTCAGCGGTTTCACCACCAGCCCGCTCTTGATCGCCTTGGTCGACACCCGCACGCGCTGCGGCGAGCCGTCGATCACGGCGGTCACAACCTTGATGTTCGGGTTGAACCGGCGCCGCGCGATGCCGGAGGTCTTCAGGCCGAACCCGCCCGACTTGACCGAGGCGCCGCTGCGCGACACGTAGTTGCCGAAGGCGGGCTTCTTACCGGTAAAATGGCAAACGTTGGACATGGGGGGCTCCGAGACCTGGATCTGGACCCACCGAACGCTCAACCGAAAATGCCGAGAGCCCGGCGAGTGGGGCGGAGATCATAGCGGAAAACTCGAGCAAGGGCAACGCCTTCTCGGTCGCCCGGAAGGATTCTGTCAGGGGGGTTCGCCCGGCGGGGGCCGCCCTACAGTCCGCCCATGCCACATCCCGGATCGCTGACGCCGCGATTCTTCCTTTTCGCCATCCTTGCCTGTGGAGCCTCCATGTGCTGCGCCCAGTCCGCCCCGTCCACCCCCGCGGCTCCCGCGCACACCAACCGCCTCGCCACCGAGTCCAGCCCCTACCTCCGCCAGCACGCGCACAACCCCGTTGACTGGATGCCCTGGGGCGACGAGGCCTTCGCCGAGGCCAGGCGTCGGAACGTCCCCATCTTCCTCTCCATCGGCTACTCCACCTGCTACTGGTGCCACGTCATGGAGCGCGAGAGCTTCGAAGACGAGGCCATCGCGAAGCTGCTCAACGAGAACTTCGTCTGCATCAAGGTCGACCGCGAGGAACGCCCCGACGTCGACGACGTGTACATGATGGCGGTGCAGCTCATGTCCGGGCGCGGCGGCTGGCCCATGAGCGTGTGGCTCACGCCCCCGGGCACGCGCGCCGAGCAGGACGCCGGCCTCGAGCCGTTCTACGCCGGCACCTATTTCCCGCCCGAACCCCGCTCGGGGATGGCTTCCCTTCCGGAGGTCGCCGCCAACATCGCCAGGGCCTGGAAGCAGGACCACGACAAGGTGATGGCCCAGGCAGCGCAGGTGACACAGGCCATCCGCGAGGAGATGACGCGCGGGCACGAACCCGTCCGCGTCGGCCCGAACGACGTCGCCCGCGCCCTGCAAACCCTCCTCAACATCCACGACACCAAGTACGGGGGCTTCGGCCAGGCCCCCAAGTTCCCTCAGCCGGTCTTCTGCGATTTCCTCCTCGAGCTCGCCGGCCGTATCCGCGAGCCCGCCATCGACGGCGCCGTCCGCTCCGCCGTGCGCGTCACGCTCGACAAGATGGCCCTGGGCGGCATGTACGACCAGGTCGGCGGCGGCTTCCACCGCTACAGCACCGACGAGAAATGGCTCGTGCCGCACTTCGAGAAGATGCTGTACGACAACGCACAGCTCGCCAGCCTCTACGCCCGCTCGTTCGCCATCAGCCGCGACCCGTTCGACGCCCGCGTCGTCCGCGAGACCCTTGACTATGTGCTCCGTGAGATGCTCGACAAGGAGACCGGAGCTTTCTGGTCGGCCCAGGACGCCGAGGTGGACGGGCGCGAAGGCCAGAACTATCTCTGGACCCGCGCCCAGTTGACCGAAGCGCTGGGCGAATCCGAGTCCGTGTTCGCCGCGCGCCTGCTGGGCTTCGAGGACGGCCCCAACTTCCAGGACCCCCACCACCCCGAAGACGGGCGCAAGAACGTCCTTTTCCTGCCGGACCGGCCCGAGAAGCTCGCCCAGGACATGAAGCTCGACGGCGAAGAGTTCGGCAAGCGCTGGGGCGGCGTGCAGACCGCGCTCCTCAAGGCCCGCGGCGCACGACCCCAGCCGCGCACCGATGACAAGGTCATCACCTCGTGGAACGGCCTGATGATCGGGGCCCTCGCCGACGGATCGATGGCGCTCGGAGCGCCCGCCTACCTCGACGCCGGCGAGCGGGCCGCCAAGTTTTTCCTGGTCAACATGCGGACCAAGACCGGCGGACTGTTCCGCACCTACCGCGACACCAAGGCCAAAACCGCCGGGTTCCTCGAAGATTACGCCTTCGTCGTGCAGGGACTCATCAAGCTCCACCTCGCGAGCGCGGCGTTCGTGCGGGCCGACCTGCGCTATCTCAACGGGGCCGAGGAGCTCACCCGCATCGCGCTCGAACGCTTCGGCTCGCCCGAAGCGCCCGGCGCACTCTTCGACACGCGCGACGGCCAGCCCGACCTGCTGGTGCGCGCCCGCAGCGTCCACGACGGGGCGCTCCCCAGCGGTCAGGGCGTCATGCTGCACAACCTGATCGACCTCTACCAGCTCACCCGCAAGCCCGAGTACCTCGAGCGGGCCATCGCGCTCGCCGGCTCGCTCTCGTCCGACATCGCCCGCAACCCGGTCGGCAGCCTGAACGCCACCCGCGCCGTGCTGCGGCTGCTCGCCGTGAAGCCCGACGCCCTCGACTCGCTCCCCGCGCCGGCCACCGCCGCCGCCGAACCCACAAACCCCTCCCCCACCGTTTCGACCGAGCCTCCCGTCGAAGTCCACGCCTCGTCAGACCGCATCGGCGTCCCCAAGTCGGGCTCCGCGGAGCTGCACCTCAAGCTCGTCATCAAACCGGGCATGCACATCGCCGCCCACGAGCCGGGTGTTGAAGGTATGCAGGGCCTGTCGATCCGAGTTGAAGGAGGCGAAGGCATCGAGGCCCAGGTGCAATACCCCGAAGGCGAGCCATACAAAGGGGCCGCGTCACCTCCGGGCAAGAACGACAAACCGCTGCTGGTGCACCACGGCGAACTCGAACTGACCGTCCGGCTTTCACGCACAGAGGCGCTCTGGAGCGCGCGCCCCATGCTCGTGCTGACGTACGTCGCCTGCACCGACCGCGAATGCCTGGCGCCCCAGACAGTGTCGCTCGATGTCGCGATCGATCCGGGTTGAACCGGGGCCGTTCTGCATCCTGCGGTTCAGCGCCTGTGGTCTTTCGCCGAACCAACCCTGGGGCTCAAAGAACGGGTCATCCATGCGAGTCGATCGCTTGCCGCGAGGCAATGCCGAGCGGTTCTCGGCCCCCGCCCTCCATAAGTCGGGCAAAATTCCCCGTTTGTGCGCTTGCTTTGGTTTGGGATGGTGCTATGTTGTAGGTGCCGTCATGCACAGGGCGGCCGGAGTCTGCTCCGAGAGAACGACCATCTGTTCCTGATGCGGTGTCGATGCGCCCCGGTTGCAGGCCGGTTCGCAGCCGTCACGCTCAGGGTTTGTTGTATGCGGCCGACCCTCGCACAAGGGCGGCTGTGGCACTGGGAATCGCGGCCCCGCCCGCGAGGGAGTAAGAGGTATGCGCCTCATCAGCAAGGCCCTTGGAAGCGCCGCGTTGCTCTGCGCCGTTGCCGGCGCCGCTTCGGCGTCCGTCAGCGTCCTGACGTTCAGCGTCACCAACAACACCACCAACGCGTGGACCAGCGTCCTTTTCGAGATCAAGGCCCCGCTGGCGGCGTCGTACGACCCGCTCGCGCTGGCCCTGGTGCTCTTTGACTCGGACCTGAACCGCCACAGCACCAACCGCGCCGACACCACCCTCACGCTCAACGAGTCCGCCAAGCAGATCCGCTTCAGCTTCGGCGAGCTCACCCGCATGACCCCGGGCCAGACCAGCACCTTCACGGTGACCGTCGACAACCCCGAGGACTCGGCGTTCCGCATCGTCCGCTCCGTCACCAACGTCCCGACCCCCGGGGCGGTGTCGCTCGCGGGCCTCGCGGGCCTCGTCGCCGTCCGTCGTCGCCGCGCCTGATCCGGAACCCCCACGCACCTCACCGGGCCGGCGCCGCACACGCCCGCGCCCGTTCACGAGAGACCACACTCATGAAGACCCTCAGCAAGATGATCCTGACCGCCGCCGCCCTGGCCCTTGCCGCCGGCGCCGCCAGCGCCGGCCCCATGAGCGGCTCCGGTCGCGGACCCGACGCCGGCGCGACGCGCGGCGGCCCCACCCAGCTCCACATCGACTGGACCATCAGCCACGATGTCTCCAGCACCTCGTACATCAAGAGCCTGCTGATCACCATCCTGGTGCCCGACACCGGCGAGGTGAACCCGGACGCCACCATCCTGGCCCTGCCGCTCCCCACCGTCCAGATGAGCGGCAACCCCCGCGCCGTCGAGACCACCGAGGTCCTGGTCGTCCCCGGCGGCAACGCCGTCCGCTGGACCTTCTCCGACAACAACCTCTGGAGCCCCGGCCAGACCCTCGTCTTCGGCTTCGACGCCAGCTTCAACGGCGGCACTGACTACCTGATCGGTGAGGATTACACCTTCACCAACGTCCCCACCCCCGGCGCCGCGACGCTCGCGGGCCTGGGCCTGCTGGGCTTCGCTCGGCGCCGCCGCTGATCCGCGAGCGGGCTCCGACATCCTGAACTCTTGGGCGAGACCAGACTTTCTTCTTAGGCAATCGCCCTTTTCCATACGGGCCTCCTGCATTCCCTGCGGGAGGCCTGGTTTTTTTTGAAGTGATCAGATTCTGAACCGCGAACCTCCTGCCCGCCGGGGCACCCCGGCCCGGTTGGACGCCGGGGCCGTCTGCGGCGAATATGCCCGAGCATCCAGGTTTCCTCTGGCAGCATCGGAGCTATCCATGGCGGCAGAATCACTCAAAGCCCAACCCGACCCGTGCGTGCTAGTCATCTACGGCGCCTCGGGAGACCTGACGGCCCGAAAGCTCATCCCCGCTCTGTACGAACTCTACTGCCAGCGCCGCACCCCCGCCGGGCTGTGCGTGCTCGGCGTCGCCCGGCGCGAGAAGACCGACGATGCCTGGCGCGAGGAGCTCCGGCCCTGGGCCGCCAAGCACGCCTCGCACTTCGACGAGAAATCGTGGCTCGAGTTCGTCCGCTGCGTGCACTACCACACCGGCGACGCCGCCCAGCCCGACATGTACCCCGGCTTCATCACCCGCATCAACCAGCTCGGCAAGCTGCACGGCATCAACCGCGGCGACCCCAACGCCACCCAGAGCGGCCTCGGCGGCATCGCCAGCCCCAACGTGCTCTTCTATCTCTCGGTCTCGCCCAACCTCTACGAGCCGATCGTCGAGCAGATCGGCGCCGCCGGCATGATCTTCGAGGGCAAGCGCTGGTGCGCCGTCAACGCCGACAAGGTGCCCTGGCAGCGGATCATCGTCGAGAAGCCCTTCGGCGTCGACCTGGCCACCGCCGAGAACCTCAACCGCTCGCTCGGGCGCGTCTTCGAGGAAGAGTCGATCTACCGCATCGATCACTACTTGGGCAAGGAGCTGGTGCAGAACATCCTGGTGATGCGCTTCGCCAACACCATCTTCGAGCCGCTGTGGAACAACCAGTTCGTGGACCATGTGCAGGTCACCGCCGCCGAGAAGGTGGGCGTGGGCAAGCGCGCGGGCAACTTCTACGACACCGCCGGCGCCACGCGCGACATGATCCAGAGCCACCTGCTGCAGGTGCTGGCCCTGGTGGCGATGGAGCCGCCCAGCCGCTTCCACCCCGACGACATCCGCCGCGAGAAAATCAAGGTCGCCAACGCCATGCGCCCCATCAGCATGGACAAGGCCCACGAGGACGCCGTCCTCGGACGCTACGGCCCCAGCGGCAACGCCGAGGACGAGGACGGCGGCCGGGCCTACGTCGAGCTCGAGGGCGTCACCGCCTCACGCATGACCGAGACCTACGGCGCCATCCGCGTCCACTTCGACAACTGGCGCTGGAACGGTGTCCCGTTCTATGTCCGCTCGGGCAAGAAGATGGCCCGCAAGCTCACCGAGGTGGTGGTGCAGTTCAAGCGCCCTCCCGCCGACCTGTTCGCCGGCATCGAGAGCCTCAGCGGCATCGCCGCCCGACCCACCAACCGCATCGTCATCAACATCGCCCCCGACGACGGCGTCAGCCTCCGCTTCGAGGCCAAGGTGCCGGGGCCCAAGCTGCTCATCGACTCGGTGAAGATGGACATGGACTACACCAAGGCCTTCAACACCCAGCCCATCGAGGCGTACGGGCCGCTGATGATCGACGCCATGCGCGGCGACCAGACCCTCTACAAGCACCGCGATGAGGTCGAGTGCGGCTGGAAGATCTGCGACCCGGTCATCCACTCGCCGGAAGTCCGTCGGCGCATCGAGAGCTACCCCGCCGGGTCGTGGGGACCATCGTCCGCCGACGCCCTGCTTCTCCGCGACGGCCGCCAATGGCACAACCCCGCCGGCGCCGAAAAGCGCTAGCGATCAACCCTTCACCCGCCGCCGCCCGCACCCCCCCACGGGTGTAGGCTTGTTCCGGCGCACCGGGGCGAAGATCGTTCGATCCCGCGCAGCCCTCGCCGCCACCTCCGCTCCGAAAGCCCGCCGGTTACTCATGCTGTCCCCGTCACTCAGCTCGGCCGTCCTGAAGAAGCTCGAGGCGGTGGCGCGCGAGCGCGAAGACCTGGCACGGCAACTCGAAGACCCCGCGGTGCTCGGCGACCACCGCAGGGTGCGAGACCTGTCGATCCGCAAGGCGGCGCTCGACCCGCTGGCCGACGCCTTGGCCGCGTACCGCAAGGGCGAGCGAGAGACAGCTGACCTGAAATCCGCCGCAACCGGCCCCGACGCTGAGCTCGCCGCCCTCGCACGCGAGGAGCTCCCGCTGCTCGAAGCCAGGATGGCGAGCACGCTGGAAGAGGCCGCCGCCCGGCTCGTGACAGCGGACGACCAGTCCGTCGCGTCGGTCCTGCTCGAAATCCGCGCAGGAGTCGGCGGCGACGAGGCCGGCCTGTGGGCCGCGGACCTCCTGGCGATGTACCAGAAATACGCCGCCGCCCGCGGATGGAAGTGGGAGCCCGTCGAGCTCGACACCGATTCAAGCGTGGGCGGCGTCCGCAGCGCCGTCGTCACGGTCGCCGGCGAGGGCGTGTTCGCGGAGCTGGGCGCCGAGGCCGGCACCCACTGCGTCAAGCGCGTCCCCGCGACCGAGGCCCAGGGACGGGTCCACACCAGCACCGCCACCGTCGCCGTCATGCCCGAGCCGCGACCCGTCGAACTCGAGCTCGACGAGAGCGAAGTCGTCGAGCACGTCACCACCGCCCGCGGCCCCGGCGGCCAGAACGTCAACAAGGTGGCCACCGCCGTGCACCTCATCCACAAGCCCACCGGCATCGAGGTGCGGATGCAGGAGACCAAGAGCCAATCGACCAATCGAGAGAAGGCGTGGCGGCTTTTGCGCGCGCGGCTGTTCGAGCTGCAACTGGCGAAGAAACAGGCCGAGCAGTCTGCACAGCGCCTGGCTCAGATCGGCAGCGGCGACCGGTCGGAGCGGATCAGGACGTACCGCTACAAGGAGAACATGGCCGTCGATCACCGCCTGGAAAGATCATTTGACCTTCAGGGCGTGCTGCTGGGCGGCGCGGCGTTCGTCGAAATGGTGAAGTCGCTGCGCGAGGCGGAGACGGCGCGCCGGCTGGCAGGGATGTGACGGGAGGGCATGAGGTTTGAGGCATCAAGGCATCGGCCGAGCGCCGCAGTCACGCCGGCAGCATCCGCCCCACCGTGCGCGGCCTGAACGGATACGCCGCCGCCACGGCGCGGAGGTCCTCCAGCGTCACGGCGTTGATCGCGTCCAGCTCCTTTTCCAGCGGCCGGTACTCACGCTCATAGGTCCACATGCGACCCAACCGCTGCATCCGGCCGCTGGGGCGCTCGCCCGCCAGCGTGACGCCCGTGGCGGTCTTGTTCCGCAGACGCTCAAGGTCATCCGGCGTCAGCGACGCCACCAGCCCGTCGATTTCCTTCTCCACGCCCGCCCACACCTCATCGACGCGATCCGGGTCGCACGAGGCGTAGATGTAATAGTCGCCGCACCCGTCGCGCGGATCAAACGCCGCGACGGCCTCCTCGGCGGTCCCCGGCTCGACCAGGGCCCAGTGCAGGCGGCTGTTGTCGCCGCCGCCAAGGACCTGCGCGAGCATGCTGGCGGCGTAGCGGCGCGGGTCGGTTGAGCTCGGCCCGGGGCAGATCATCAGCGTGTACGCGCGGTTCACCTTGGCGTCGCGCAGCGTGAACGAGCGGTCGTGCGCCGACGGGGCCGCGGTGTTGCGCGCCGCGCCGGTGTTGCCCCAGTGCCCGCACGCCGCCGATATCTGCGCCACCGCCGCGTCGAAATCCACCCGCCCCGCCAGCGCAACGACCGTGTTGTCAGCGCTGTAACGCGCATCGAAATACGTCTTCATCTGGTCGCGCTGGAGAGCCTTGATCGTGTCGTCGGTTCCCAGCACGCGGTGGGCCAGCGGGTGACTCCCGTAGTACTCCTCCATCGCCTTCTCGTACAGCACCCAGAACGGGTTGTCCTTGTACATGGCGATCTCTTCGAGGATCACTCCCTTCTCGGTGTCGAAGTCCTCGGTGCGGAGCGCGGGGCGAAGAATGTCGCACAGGATGTCGGCCCCCTTGGTGAAGTACTCCGGGAGCATCGAGGCGTAGAAGCACGTCAACTCGCCCGAGGTGTACGCGTTGTGGTTTGCACCGATCTCATCGAACTCGCGGTTCACGTCATCCGCTGAGCGCTTGGCCGTGCCCTTGAACATCATGTGCTCAAGGAAGTGGCTGACGCCCATCACCTCGGGCTTCTCGTCGCGGGCCCCCGTGCGGACAAAGAACCCGCAGGCGGCGGTGTGGGCCGAGGGGTCGGTCTCAGCGATGATGGTGAGGGAGTTGGGGAAAGTGGTTTGGCGGAAGGTGACGGGCATGAGGCAATCGTAACGGCGCGCGGTATGGTGGTGCGGGTGCAGCTGTTCAACAAGGAAAACTCGCCCGGGCCGGGCCCGTCGGGGGCATCGATTTCGTTTGAGATGACGGAGGCTCTGCTGATCGAGAGCTGGGACGCCTGGGCGCGGACCGCCATGGCGACAACCGCTCGAACTGTCGCCCGCAAGCGGCACGTCAAGACCGTGGGGTTCGAGGTCTTGGTCTGTATTCTGATGCTTTACGCAGGGATTCGGCTCTGCGTCCTGGGGGACAACATTTTCGGGACGGCCATGGCGTTCCTGATGTTTCTTCTGCTGATGTTCAAGGGAGCAGAATGGGGACGCGGCCCGCGAGCCGACTCGCCCCAGAAGTGGATCGCACGCCTTCGGCGATCCGGTCACCTCGCCGGCATGCTCGGTCGCTTCGTCTACTCTGCGACGCCGGGGACGTTGGCCATCGGCACAAGGCGATCATGGACTGTGATTCCTTGGTCGTCCGTGCGCGTGGTCTCACGTCACGGCGGCGTCATATTGATCGAGATGAAGTTCGTTGGCGATGTGTCTTTTCCCGCTTCGGTGTTCGGCGCGGAACAGGCCGCCGACGCTTGGGTGCGCCACTGCGAACAGTTCCGAGCCGCTGCACCCAACGATGCGCCCGACCCGATTGCCAGCCAGCTCAAAGATCTGGATTTCCCGTGCCCTAGCTGCGGGTACAACCTGAAAGGGACACCTCGCGGAAATTGCCCAGAGTGCGGGTGGATCGTGGATTTTGTTCCGTGAGGAACTGTCAACGGGCACAAGGGTTCACCCGATGCGATCAAAGCCCCGGTGAAGCTGCCGTCTCACAGTCGTGGACATAGAATGCTGCCATGACCAGCATCATCGGCGTCCTGATCCTCGCGCTCGACATCGTCGCGATCTACAGCATCCTCACCGGCGGCGGCTCGATGCCCAAGAAGGTGCTGTGGATCGCGCTGGTGCTGCTGCTGCCGCTGGTGGGGATGATCCTCTACTTCCTGATTGGCAAGCAGTCTTAAGGGCGCACCGCATAGAGTGGCGAGAAGCCGGCGATGTCTCAGCCCTTGGTGATCGGCGCCAGCGCCGCGAGGCGCCCAAGGTCCGACACCACCACCCCGCCGGGCTTCTCAACCGTGATCGCGAACGCCGCCGGGTCCGCCACCTTCAGCTTGGCGTGGATGGGGATCACCAAGTCTCCCTGCGCCGTCACGTCGAACACGCCCGCGTCGATCGGGTGCTTCTGTGTCTTGTCGATGATCCAGAGCTGGTACTGCTCCTTCGCGGCGTCGTTGACCGCGAGCCCGTGCAGGCGGATCACGCCCTCCTGCGCCGCGTTGTCCCAGATCACGTCGCCCTTGCACTCGGCACAGGTCGCGTCCTTCTGCTTGACGATGTCCACATGAACCACGCCGGCGCGGGCGAGCAGCGCATCGGCGCTCGGCGTTCCGGGGGCGCCGGGGGCGGCCGGCTGGACCTGGTGCAGGATCACGCTTCCAACCACCGCCAGGCACGCCGCCGCGAGCAGCCACGGGGCCCAGGAGAAGCTCGAACCGGCCTGACGCGGCCCGGTCCACTGGCGGCGCTGAACCTCGCCCAGGTCGGCGTCGCCCTCGGCGTGGGCCAGCCGCAACTGGGCGGGAGCCGCCGCCGGAGCCGCGACACCCCCCATCGCCTGCCGCAGCGCGGCCTCGGCGCTGGCTCGGACGGAGGCCGGCATGGCCTCGGCGGCCCCCGCGCTGCTCAGGGCCACGTCGAGGGAGGCTGCCGCCAGATCAAAGCCGTCGGTCGCGCCCTCCGCCCCCTGCAGCAACGCGCTGAGCATCTCAGCGCGGCGCGCATCCAGACCCGTGGTCGCCTGATCGGCGAGCAGGTCGTAGAGGCAGATGTTCTCGGACGCGCGGTAGCTCATGCTGGTTGTCCCCCCGAACTTTGGCCCCGATGGCCGCCGGCAAGCCCGCCCGCGACCCCTGAGCGATTCGCTCGCAGTGATTCCAGCGATTCACGAAGTTTGATCAGCCCGCGCCGGGCGTGCGTCTTAACCGTCCCGAGCGGCAACTTCAGCGCCGACGCGATCTTCTCGTGCGATAACCCGTGGAAAATCGACAGCGTCAGGACCCGTTGCTGCTCGGGGTTGAGGTTCTTGAGCTCGGCGGCCGCGATCCGCGCCTCCTCGCTGACCTCGGTGCGTGTCCCATCGGCCAACGTGGGCATCCCCGCCGACGATACATCGGCGTCCCGAACAGCCTCCATCCGGGGACGACGACCCAACCGCCGCCGACGGTCGATCAGCCGGCGCCGGGCCACCATCGCCACAAAGGTCACCTCACTTGCCAGACTGGGGTCGAACCTTGCAGCGGACTTCCAGAGGTCGATGAAGATCTCGTGGACGGCGTCCTCGGCATCGGGGTCGCTGGCGGCTAAGCGCCGGGCCAGGCTCCACACCAGCCCGCTGTAGCGGTCCATGAACGCCGAGACGGCGGACTGGTCCCCACGCGCGATCCGAACCAGCAGCGGAACCTCGCCGCCAGTGGGGGACCCGTCAGGGGTGATGGAAAGTCGGTCCGCCGACATTGGGGGGCGGATGGTACAGAATTATTCCAATCGTGCCCACCTCGCCGCGACCTGCCCGGGGGAACCTCCCCCCCCCCGCCCGGAACGTCCCCCCCGCACCCCGATGTCCCCGATGCCCCCGGTGCCCGGTCGGCTACTACTTCTTCTCGCCGGGCTTGCCGTCAAACCCCGGTGGCGGCGGCGGGATCGTCTTCGGCGCGTTCTCGCCCGTCGGCACCCACCGGAGAATGTCGTCCACCAAGTGCACCATGCCGTTGGACGCCTCCAGATCACCCTCCACCACGTGGGCGGTGCGGTTGAAGACCACAACCCCGTTCTCGACCGACAACTGGGCCTTGTCGCCGGCCTTGGAGGGGAGCTCCTTGAAGTTCCGCATGTTCGCGGTGCGGACGGTGCCGGGGAACATGTGGCGGTGGATGACCTTGATCAGCTCGTCCAGCTTGGCCGGGTCCATCAGGTCCTTCATGAAGTCGGGGGAGAGTCGCCCCCAGGCCTCATCCGTCGGGACGATCATCGTGAAGGGCTGCTGCTCCTGCAGCTTGGCGTCCAGCCCGGTCTTCTGCAGCATCTTCAGGAACGTCGTCGCCCTGGGATTGGCCTTGATGACGTCGAGCAGGTCCCGCGTCGGGATCAGCATGGCATGGTCAACAATGTGGACCACGCCGTTGGCGCAGGGGATATCGGCCTGCACCACCCTGGCGTCGGCGATCAGGGTGCGCTTGTCTTTCTGCGTCACCGCGAGCGAGCGCCCGGCGAACGTGCGGAGCGTGGAGGTTTTCTTGGGGTCACTGAGCTTGTCGGACGCGTAGGCCCCGATCACAACATGATTGCGCACGAACTTGCGCACCTTTTCTATGGCCGTCGCGTCGCTCAGCGTCTCGCCGACCTCTTTGGGCAGCGCCCGGATCGCATCGTTGGTCGGCGCCAGCACCGTGATGCTCTCGCTCCGCAGCAGGCTCTCCTGCTGGGTGGCCTCGATGAGCTTGACGAAAGACGCCAGACGCGGGTCGGCCTTCACGCGGGCCAAAGCCGACGTGTCGGTCTCGGCGCTGCCCGGCTTGTACACACCCGGCGGCGCGCCCGGCTCGCTCTGCGGCGTCGGCGGCGCCGCCTGCCCCAGCGCCGCGGCGCCGAGCACGAGCAGCATGAGCGTCTTCTGGAACAGCGCGGGCATGGGGGGCTCCAATTGCGAAGTGGCCGCGTTCGTCGGACGGGTTATGCGGACGCCGGCGCGTCCGTCGCGGGCGTTTCTTCCGGGGCCGGCGTCGGGGCCGGGACCGCGTTGGCGACCGGGGCTGTTGTTCCCGGCACAGGCCCGGGCGCTCGCGAGCTCCGCGAGGTGCGAACGCGCCCCATCATCATCCGCGGCGGCAGCTTGGTCGGGACCACGCCGCCGGGGAACTTCGATGGGTCCATCGCCGGCGCCGGCACCGGGGCCTGCGCGGGGGCGCGGCCCGGGCCGCTCGAGCCCGTGGCAGGGGCCGGGGCCGCAGC
>CAZEDW010000056.1:0-21046 GCA_964510955.1 uncultured Phycisphaeraceae bacterium | reverse complement strand
CAACACCCAGGACCTCACGCTGCTGCTGCTGCGGTTCGGACAAGCGTGCCCGTGACGCGGCTCGCCTGCACTCCAGCCTCCTCGCTCGGCGTGTGCTAAGGCCATTTCCAGAGGATACGACAGGGCCCCCGAGCGCTATCCTCCTGTTAAGCTCAGCCCACCCGTCAACCACAGAGCGCGAGAGTCCGAGACGGTTGCCGCCAGTGGGACGATTGCCACCGTAAAGGTTGGCGACGAACCCCGAAATCCGGCTCCAAGACCGAGAGCGCCGCGGGCCAGCCCGGAAGCGCCGAAACCCTTGCCAGTGCGGGGATTTCCGCGACCTCGGTCCGATGGCTGAGATGTGGCCCACCCGTAAACCAAAACGCCGCCGCGTTTCCGCGGCGGCGTAGGGAACTCCCCGATCGAGACCGTTTCGAACGCGCTCTCGGGATACGCCAGCCCTATCGTGGCTCTGTGGGGCTGACGCGAGCATCCCTCCGAGCATCGACACGCGTCGTCGGCGTCTCACGCATGCTGCTTCTAGAATCGCTCTGCATCTGGGTGTTTGTGGGCACCTTGCGCCCTCTGTTTTCAATGAAATCCCAGATTGCAGCAACGGGTGGATCGATCCGAGGCTTGTCCCCTCAGTAGGCAAATCCACGATCGGGCACGGCCTAGTGCGCTGTTGTTTGGCCCATCTTCCCTACTCGAAACAGCTCCATCGATCCGCCGCCTTTCGCCAACTTACGACGACCCAGGCAATCAAATACCAGCGGCACCGAACCGGTGGCGGCGGCCAAACCAACAAACGTCTTGGATGCCCACACCTCACCCGGGTTTGTGACCGGCTCGATGCGGGCCGCAAGACTGACATCCGCACCGTAGGCGTTGGTGCGTCCAGTAATAGGATCGATCCCAACAAACGCCGGGCCGGCGTGCAAGCCCACCCGGAACGTGATCGGGTGGTCGGTACCGAGCACCGTGCAATCGACTCCGGCGGACTCTTCGATCAGCGCCAGCGCAAGACGTCCCGCGTGCTCGATGTCATCGGTGACCATGAACACACCGTCGCCCCAGGTATTAACCACGCGGGGCGAGGCGCCCGCACCGGCGACCGCGCGCGCGATCGCTCCGAGCACCTCGCGGATGAACCCCGGCATCTGCGGTTCGGTCAAGCCGCTGAAGCCCTTGGCGTCAGCGAAGAGCATCGCCACCAGCCGATGCTCAAGGGTCTGATCGGAATCACCCAGTCGCGCCCAGGAATGCCGCGCGGCGGCCCGAACCGCATCGGCCCCGGGCGCAAACACCCTGCCCGTCAACGGGTCGATGCACACAGCCGCCCGCCCCTGCATCACCGCGTGCCCAACGAATGACGCCGTGCCTCCATGGCCATCGCCCGCCTCGCCGTCCCACACTGCCAAGGACAACGCATCAAGGCCCGCGGCACGCGCGCAGAGCTGAGAATTCCCGTCAATCAGAAGGGTGGTGACGTGAAACGGCGTGCCAGACCCGCTGAGATAGGCATTGCCGTACACCTCCAGCTTCACCCGGCTACTCTCGCCCAGAACGGCCTGGAATCTCGCGAGCCACGATTCGTTGCCCGAGCACACCACGCTCTCGCGGACAAACTCCTCTTGACTGATCGGGAGTATGACGTGAAGGGTTCCTCCGCGCGCAAGCATCTGCTCCGCGAACAGAATGTCAGCGCCGCACGCGAGTGAGCAAACGCCGTGCGATGCCCCGCACAAGTGGAGCTGTTCCGCGATACTCCGTGTCACGACGCCCTCGGATGCCGACGGGAACCGAGCGGCGGGCCGATCGCACGCGTCGACCATGTGCCCTGCAAACGCCACTACACATCCACGACCAACGGCCGCCGACGCCGTCTGATCCGAGGATGACTGCTGGTGTGACCGTGTCATGTGCCGCGAGGTGCCCTCCAACATACCGGAAACGCCCCCCGTGGGCGCGCCAGGGGGACACTCTCGAGGCCGCCGCGGCTTGGGGCCGGTTTGGGGCGGGTCCCGCGACCATCGGTACGGTATGCTGAGATAATGCTTAGGTCGGAATCGCCTGATGTCATTTTCATCAGTCACGCCGCCCGGGACGCCTCACTGGCCGCAACCGTAGTCGAGGCTCTTGAGCACCGGGGTGCTCGGTGCTGGATTGCCCCACGCGACATCGACGGCGGCGCTGTGTACGCCGAAGCCATTATGGCCGCAATTGCCCGCGCTCGCGCCTGCGTCGTGCTTCTGACGGACGCGTCGGTGAACAGCGCCCACGTCCTGCGCGAGATTGATCGCGCACAGGATCTTCGCATCCGCATCGTGCCAGTCATCGTGGGGCGTGTCTCGCTCCCCAGCGCCATTGAGTATTACACCGGCACCACCCAGCGCCTGATCTTTGACCTGACGCCGAGTGCAGACCAACTCTGCCGCTTGGTCGCCTCGGTCCTCAACGACGGCGCCGACACCGGCTCCCAATCGCTGGTCGGTGCCGGGAAGCTCTTGCCTGGGCGCCTGCTGGCGGGACGGTACGAGCTCATCCGACGCATCGGCGAAGGCGGACAGGGAGAGGTATGGGAAGCTTCTGATCGGATCGACGCCGGGGCTCGATACGCGTTGAAGATCGCGCACCAGAGCGCACCCGGATCGTCCGACGATAGGCTCCGACGCGAGGCCGCACGCCTGCGGCTGCTGACGCACGAGGGGATCGTGCGCGTTTTCAATATCGAACAAGACGCGGACTTTGGCGCGTACTTCATCGTCATGGAGCTCGTTGCCGGCGAGTCGCTCAAAGCTCTTCTGAACCGGTCCCCCGAGGGCCGCCTGCAGATCACAGCCGCCCTCACGCTGGCGCGCCAGCTCGCCGAAGCGCTCGACTACGCCCATGCGCGCGGTGTGGTTCACTGCGATGTAAAACCGTCCAACATCCTAATCGAGCGGGCCACTGGGCGCGCCAAGCTCGTGGACTTCGGCATCGCCGGCGGCGGGCTGGATGGGCCCGCCACCGGCCTGCTGGGCGGCACGCCCGGGTACATGAGCCCTCAGGCCCGCGAGGGTTCACGCGGCCCTGCCGACGATGTCTACTCGTTTAGCGTGGTGCTCCGCGAAGCCCTCGGAGGCGAGGCCGCCGAGCCGCCCGCCGCTGTCGCGGGGGTTTTGAGGCGCGGGTCGGACGCCGACCCCGCTTGCCGACCAGCTTCCGCTGGCAATTTGGTAGCGGAGCTCATCCACGCGCTCGGGCCGCCTCATGCTCCGAGAGAGTTGAAGCCTCGTATCGCCGCCGTCGCCATCTACGTCGGCGGGCCGGTGACGCTCGCGGCGATCCTCGCCGGGTGGCTGATGACATCCGTGCGTGCCACTACGCCGCGGGCCGGTGCGTCTGACCACCCCCCGGTCGGCGCGGCCGGGGAGCTTCACGCGATGGCGCCGATCAAGGGGCTGCCGCGCCAGTTGGTCGCTCAGGGCGACGGCACGGCGGCGGTGCTGGTGGGGCCGGTGGTGAACCAGAGCGAGGCCGACGCCGTCGCGGCGCTGGTCAGGGCTTCGGGCACCGGCGCCGAATCCCGGGTCCGGGTCGATCCCGGCGCGGTGGCGGAACAGCTCGCGGGCGTGCTCCGCGAGGCAGGCGTTCAGCGGGTCGAGGTGGAGCCGCGCAACCGGCCGGCGCGCGGCGAGGTGTTCCTGTTCGTGAAGTTCAGGCCCGACGAGAAGCACAACCAGCGTTCGGTGCGCGAGGTAGCGCTGCAGTTCGTAGTGGACCCGTCGAACATCGAGGCGTCACCGATCGGCTGACCGGCGTTCAGCCGCCTTTCCTAGGCTCGCTTCCTGCCGGCGCCGGCGCCGGCACAACCGCTGGGCGCACGCGGAACTGGATCAGGTCATCGGTCTTGGACTCGGGGGTGAACTGCGGTAGCGGAACGCCGGAGTTGGCCTCTATGTCACGCAACCGCTCTGACAGCTCCGAAGACGAGATCGCGTATTCGAGATAAAACTCGACGACGCCCTCGCCTGTGCTCTTGTCGAACTTTTCCGAGCCGATGGTGTGGAGGTCGTCGCCGCCCTCGCGGTTGATGGCCTTGCGCAGGGCGTCAAACTCGGCGATGTCCGCCACGCCGAGCAGTTGGACCTTCATCTGGGCCGGGGGCCTCCACGAGCGCATCATCCCCAGGGTGAGTTCCCCGAACACCTGGCGGGCCACCTGGCGGGTGTCGCGGTACGAATCGTTATAGGTTGAGAACCCGATGTTGATGCCTTCGGCAGTAGTGGCGTTAAAGTTGCACTGCAGCTTCCCCTCCGAGGCGTTGGCGTAGCCGATCACATAGATGTCGGCGACCCCCAGCGACACGAGCATCCGCGAGAGATCTTCCTGGCGCATGATGCTCTGCTGCTTCTGGGCCCGCTCCAAGAGTTTCGCCCTGGCGACGTCGCTTTGCACCGTCGTCAGGTTGATGAGATCGGGCCCGAACAGCCGACCCACCTGGGCCTCCAAGTCGCGGGCGATCCGCTCGTCGTCGTTAGGCTGGCGGAACTCCTCTTTGTGCGCGGGGTCGGTGGGCCTGGGAGGTGTGCCCCCGCCGTTGAGCGCGCCGGCGTCGCCGCTGCCCGAGACCACCACCAGCGTCCCCACCTGGGCGGGCCCGCCTGAAGCGCCGGCCTGGCGGGCCTCCTGATCAGTGGCGCGCCGGTTGACCAGCACGGCGATCTTCGGCGAGTTCTTTTTCTTCCAAAGGTCGCGCAGGCGGGCCCGCGCGTCGTCGCCGTCGGCACCCGGCGAAGTGATGAGCTGCGTCCACGCGACGTCCTGGGCCTTCTGGGGCTGGAGCTTTGGTTCGACGCGCAGCGTCACGCTGCTCCCCTCGCGTTTGATTTCCTTTACCGGGCCGGCCCCGATTCGGGTCTGCAGACTCTTCTGGATGTCCAGCAGGAGGTCCTCGAGGTCGGCGTCCGCGCCGTGGCGAACCTCGTATTCAATGACGCTATCGCCCAGAGCGGCCGCGGAGTTTCGACGCTTAACATCCGTCACCCCCGGAGCGGCCCTGATTGCGTCACGCGCCGCGCGGAGCGAATCGGGGTCCGAGGCAAGCCCCATGAACCGCAGTGTGATGCTCCGCAAGGCGGTGGAGGCCCGCAGTGCGTAGTCGTCGATGAACCGACACGCCACCGCCCGCATGTTCAGCTTGATGTTGCGGGCGTCGAAACCACCCTTCCAATCGAACGTCGTCTCGAACCCGGACCGGCCCCGGGCCGCGTCGGCGCACGACACTACTACTTTAGGCCCAGCGCCTGCCGAAGGCGTCAGGCGGATCGTAATGACCCGCTCGGCGTTGAGGTCGCGGGCGATCAGGTCGATCGCCTCCTGCTCGCCGCGCTGCCCGAGTACGCCCGTGAGGCGCTCCTTGGCCGCGTGCAGTGAGTTGAGGTGGACAAGCTCCACCGACCCGTCGGGCGGGTTGATGATCGACTCAAGCGCGGCGGCGACGCTGGACGGCACGCCGTCGGCGTCGTAGTTCCAGATGATCTTCCCGGCCCCACCTGCCTCGATCAGCCCGTCCGACACGCCGCACAACACAAGCACAGTGGGGCGCCCGGACTGTTCGTACGCCGCCTTCCATTTCCCAATGTCGGGCGCCGGCTCCTCGGGCGGCTTGACGGGGGTGGGGTTCGGGAGCTCCTGGGCGCGGGCCAACGGGAGCAGCGCGCCGACGACAACAAACGACGCCGCCACTCGGCCCAGCGTGTTGCGGAAAGTACCCATCTTTCAGTCTCCTTGAGTCGTGCGTTATCCCTGTGTCGGGCCTGTGTGGGGCGCGGAATACTAGAAAAGCCCGGTAGAACTCTAACGGGCCGAGCGGACCTCAAGGCGCCACCGCGTTGCTTTGGACGTGAGCGAGTTGCCGCTGAGGCGGCGCTGGAGCCTCGGCTCCAGCGCGAGGAACTGCCAGCCCGAATGCCCAAGGTCGCGCCCATCGGCATCGAACCAGGTGAACTCGTACTGGACCGTCATCTGGTTATCCGCCAGCGAGCGTAGCGGGACGGTCACATGCAGCGGGCGAGACTCGGTGGGCGGGTCCACCACGATGCCGGAGTCGTCGACACCGACGTATCTCTGCAGGGGCGCCTCAACCGCGATAAACGGGTACTGGGCCGTGGGCTGGGGGTCGCGCACCGCGCCGGGCGTCTTGTGCATCGGGTCGCACGCCCCAAAGGCCAAGGCCGAGGCAAACAGCGCCGCAGTACACGCCGAGCGAACACAACGGGTCATCACCGGTCACCTCCTGTTACCCCGTCCATCGCGACGGGCTTGGACACCGCACCGGCGGGTACGCTCATCCGGGTGAGCAAATCCTTGACTTCTTTGCTCTTGGGCTGGTACGCGGCGTGCTCCTGGCCGTACAGACGAACAAACCCAACCGTACCGCCCAGAGGGGTATACAGGCAGTTCCCGCCCTCCAGCAAATGGCGACCGACCTCAAACGGCGGGTCGATCCCCTCGATCAGCACGCCTTCGGCATGGTACAGCGCCACCATCGCTCCCGAGTCCACGTCGTTGGGCAGGCCTGCGCTGTGGTAGATGCTCATCACGTCGGGCGTGGGGGGGCGGGCGTCGATGCCGCCGAGGATGAAGGGCAACTGCCGCCCCGGCGCATCGCCCGTTACCTTGTTGGAGTACTCGACCCGCCCGCTGGTGGCCCACGGCCCGGGTTGATCGGGGAGGCGGACGTATCGAAGCTGGGCGGTGCCTTGGGCGGGGGCACGCAGGCCGGTGAGCACCAACTTGGCACTATCGTGACCTTCGACCTCGACGGTAACACTCTGAAAGCCCGGGGTGAGAGTCGCCAGGCCGATGTAGGTGCGTTGCGGAAGAAGTTCGCAGTAGGCGGTATCGGCCTGAGCGGTGGACATGAGGTATGCCCCCGCGCCCATCATGAGCAGTCCGGCGAGCAAACCGCCACGGCTATTGCTTGACGCCGCCACGGCCGCACCGCTCGCTGCGAGGGCCGTTCCAATATAGGCGCGGGCCCGCGACATGTCCTCCTCGGCGTGCCAGCGAAGGTCTGCCGTCTTGGCGTTTAGGTCCGTGACCCACGGAAACCTCTCCGAACCAGTGCCCCAGCGCATTGCCAGCATGCCCGTGTCCGAGGCCATGCGCGGGCGGAAGTCCGTGATGGAGCGCAGGTACCCGGTCCCAAACTTTTCTGGTCCGTCGCCGAAGTCAACCACCAGAACGGTGTTGTAGCCACCGGACTCGATGCGCGCCGCCAGCTCCGCGAGGCTGGGCGCGAACGACTTGAGCGTGGCCAACGCCTCGCGCATGTCGTCGGTGGCACCGATTTCGCGGGCCGCGACGGCACGAAGCAGATAGCCCAACTCAAAGTTCGAGGCCACCGCGCGGTATTCGACGCCCAGTGGGTCCCCGGCGTTCGACTTGGCTTTGCCGTCTGAACGCGAAGCCTGCACAAGCTGCTGCTTTTGCGTCGCCACATCCGACATTGGCTGCTGTGCCTGCTGCCCACCAGTCTGGGCCGGCGCCGCAGCGGGCGTCTTCGCGGCGCCCTTCGCCTTCTGAACAGCCTCAGAGAAATCGCGGAGCAGGAACAGCGAGTTAATGGCGGCTGCGCGTGCGTTGCCCCATTCGCCCTCCATGGCGTCGTGAATGGCTATCTGACAGTAGGCCATAGCCTGCTCGAACGGCTCGCCCTTCCACACGCGCACATTGCCGCCGCCGACCATCACCGAGGCGACCGTTTTGTCGGCATTCACACCCTGGGTGCGCAAGACGTCGTACATGCGGTCAGCGTTGCCCTCGTCGGCCCATGGGACGCCTTCCGCGTTCGAGAGCGTCAAACGCTTCAGGCGGTCCAGCGCGTAACGCCGGTCCGTCTTGTTCTTTGACGCGCCGAGCACCACCTGCTCACGGGCTGCAGAAAACTCGCCCTGATGCACAAGTCCGAGCACCTGGGTGTTGGCTTTGTACGATGACCCGCACCCGGCCAGGAGCAGCCCCGTCGCCAGGGCCGCAGATCGATGAAGCGTGATTGCCCGCATGGAAGCCTCCGATCGAGCCGGCATTGGCCGGCGATGTACGGGAGTCAGTCGATGAGGTCGCCGTAAGCAACGCGAGCGAACTCGGAATACCCGGACCACACCTTCTCGCGTGTCGCCACGTCCACGATCTCGAGTTGCACGCTGAAGTAGTCCATCCGCTCATTGGAGACCTTCTGCGCGGTGCCGGCGGCAGCCCGGGTCATCGACCCGAACGACGCCTGCAGCACGTGCGACGGGCGCGCCACCGCGGCGCCGGGCGAGGGCGTGAAGCCCAGGCCGGCGTACAGCGCCCCGTCCTCCGGGGGATCGACGACCCGGATGTTTTTCTGCTCAAATAAAGCCCGCACACCCGGGTCGCCCAGGATTCGCGCCACAACGCCGCACTGGTCCACGCGCGAGAGCCGCTCGTTGGACCGATTAGTGATCGCACCCGGGCATACCGCAAGCGGCGGCGAATCCGGCTTGCGGGCGCTGAGGAACGGGCTGTCCGCCAGTTTCTGCACAAGCTCGGTCGAGCTGAGCTGGATGTCCGCGGAGGTAACAGCGGTAGTTCGCGGTTTGGGACTGCCGGCGCAGCCGACGACTGCAGCCGTCATCCCGGCGAGCGCGAGCATCAGAAGAACGCAACTGGTGCGGTTCATGGACGCCTCCGGTGGCGGACGCGGCACCCCTTGGTCACACGCGCCCCTGGTTCAACGGGTCTGGGCAAACTCAAACGGCTCGGAGAAGAGTACTTCGCGCGTTTGAAGGTTCACGAGCTTCATCTGGAAGAAATAGAAGCTGTATGCCGCCCCGGATCGGCTCTGCTCGCCGAAGTAACCATTGAGAAGGTAGGTGTCCCCGCCCGCGTAGCGCGCGGTGGATGGCGCGGCGGCCGAGAGGTTCTCGTCCATGCGATCCACAGGCTGAGTTTGCTCGAATCGGCGCGACTGAGCGTCCATCGATTCGGGGGCCTCGTTTATCCTCGCAACCTGCCGGACGACATCGGAGTTGACGAGACGATCGGTGAGTCGGCGCCGGATCAGATCGAAGTCGTTGCTCATGGTGCCGTGCGTCTGGTTCTCAATCAGACCGAGCTCGATCACCACTTTGCTCTGCGGGTGATCGCGACGGACGACATCGCCGATGCGGGACGCTACGGCGGCGGCGGTCTTGTCGCACGCCTCGAGCATCTCAGGAGTGCTGGCGGCCCGATCAGACGTGATCCGGCCCTTGGAACGGTACGGATCGATGCGACCACCGCTGTTGCCAGAAGGCCCCTGATTCGCGCACCCGCTTCCGCCCAGTGCGATCGCGCCCGTTGCGACCGCGATAACCAGCGATCGAACACCGGCACATTCCATGATCGCTCCAAATCGCATGTGGGACCTCCTGCGGCAGTTGAACCTCGGCGTTGATCGTGACGCCCGAATGAGAGAGACCTGCAGATGATTCTCCGGCGCGAATACTCCAAGCACAACATACCAAGTTGCACGGGCCGCAACAACTTCTACGGGCGCATATGCGTAAGTCTCGTGTTTGTGAGCGCTTATGTACTCCCTAGTTGAGGGTCAGCCAAGGACCGCGACCCCCAGCCAAACAAGGTGGAACCGTCCAATACTCGGGCTTGGGCCTCGCTGGCCTGCAGCCTGACTGGAGCGGGAAACCGGGATACAGGGCACGGTTCCGTGCGGCTGGAATCGACTCCCCAACCCGTCCATTCTGAGCGATCTGTGCACGACGCAGCTCCGAGTAGGGGACGTTGTAGCGCCTCAGAGAGTCAGCAAGGAAGCGAGGGCGAAGTTCGCCAGATGCCGAATTCGCAGCTAAGGCGTGGAACGCCGCAGCCCCTGACGGCCGGTCCGCCCGAGCGCAGTGCAGGCCGTGCAGTTTGCGATCGCCAAGCTCGACAAACCAAATGCCCGCTTGGACCCGAAGTGGCCAGACACCCGCGCGCCGGGTGGTTAACAGCCCGGCCCATGAGTAGCGCTTTTGCTTGGGAGCGATACTCGCGGAGCGGACATCCTGTCAGTCCTTCAACCCCTCCGCGATCGCCTCAAACTGCTCCATCGCCGTCTGCAGGTCGTCCGCAATCTCGCGGGCCAGCACGTCCGGCTCGGGCAGGTCCTCGCCGTCGGCCAGCGACTTGTCCTTGAGCCAGAAGATGTCGAGATTCGCCTTGTCGCGCTTCAACAGGTCGTCGTATTCAAACGACCTCCACCGCCCTTCCGGCCCCACGCCGCCATTGCCCGCCGCCTCGGCCCACGTGGCCTTTCGCTTCTGCCGTCCGGCGACGGTCGGCGCTCCGTAGCACGCCACGAACTCGTCCAGATCCGCCCGCTTCAGCGGCCGCTCCTTCTGCGTGAAGTGCATGTTGGTCCGCAGGTCGTACACCCACAGCCGCGTCGTCCACGGCGCCTCCTGCGCTGGCTTGGCGTCGAAGAACAGCACGTTGGCCTTCACGCCCTGGGCGTAAAAAATGCCGGTGGGAAGCCGAAGCAGTGTGTGCACATCGAACTGCCGCAAGAGGTTTCGCCGCACCGTCTCGCCCGCACCGCCCTCGAACAGCACGTTGTCCGGCACCACCACCGCCGCCCGCCCGTTCACCTTCAGCAGCGTCTTGACGTGCTGAAGGAAGTTCAACTGCTTGTTCTTCGTGGTCGTCCAGAAGTCCTGACGCTCGTAGGCGTGCTCCTCCTTCTCCAGTTCGCCATCCTCGCCGACAATGGAGATGCTGCTCTTCTTCCCGAACGGGGGATTCGTCAGCACCATCGTGAACCGCTTGCCTGGGTCGCTCGCCAGCGAGTCCACGCCGCTCTGCACCGGACACGGATCGGCGTCGATGCCGTGCAGGTACAGGTTCATGATGCACAAGCGCGCCGTCGCCGCGACCAGTTCCCAGGCGTGAACGAAGTTCTTCTTCAGGTGCTTCTTCTGGTCCGGGTCCAGGTCCTTGGCGAAGTGCTTCACCACGTACGCATGGGCCGCCAGCAGGAACCCGCCCGTGCCCGCGGCCGGGTCGCACACCGTGTCCTCCGGCCCCGGGCGCATGACATCCACGATCGCCTTGATCAGTTCCCGCGGCGTGAAGTACTGCCCGGCGCCCTTGGGGCTCTCCGCGGCCGAACGGGCCAGCAGCCCCTCGTAGATGTCCCCCTTGATGTCTGAGTCCATCTTCGTCCACTGCTCGGCCCCGATCAGGTCCACGATCAGCCGCTTGAGCGTGGCCGGGTTCTGAATCTCCATGCGGGCCTTCTTGAAGATCTCGCCGAGCATCCCCGGCTTGTTGCCGAGCGTCTCCAGGATGGTCCTGTAGTGCGTCTCCAGCTCCGCGCCGTCGAGCTTGAGCAGCGACTCCCACGAGTGCTTGGCGGGCACGATCGCCGGCCGGTTGTACGGCGGGCGCGTCATCTCGTCGGCCATTTTCAGAAAGAGCAGGAAGGTGATCTGCTCCGTGTACGCCATATACGACAGCCCGTCGTCGCGCAGGACGTGGGCGTAGTTCCAGGCTTTGTTGACGATCTGAGAGGTGTCGGTGGGCATGCGTGGTCAATCCAGGTAGCCGAACAGAGCGATTTCGCTCGACCGCATCACGGGCTTGAGTTTCTTGAGCTTCGAGCGATCAACAATGTCGTTGGACGACAACGCTTTGACGAGGGTCTTCGACGAAATCCAATCGCAGTTCCAGAGATTGACCGCTTGCCCCGCAACCAACTGGCACAGGGGTTCCTCAAAGGCGAGCTTGGGGTCATAGGGGTAGCTGATTCGCTGGAGCCATATCTGCATGTGCCCGGTATTTGGCAGGCGCCCGATCTTGCGGTGGATCTTCTCGATCAGTGCAACCCGCGCATCATCGCCGTCAAGCTGCTTGAGGATCATGCTCGCGATTGCCGCGCAGAACGGGAACACGCGAGGGCTGGTGTACGCAATGTCCACGGCGATGCTGACCAAGGCGGTCGGGTTCTGAATCTTCGTGGCTTTCGCGAGTCTCACGCAGTAGCCATCGAGGGCTCTGATAAGGCTGCCCGCGTTCGGGTTGTCTAGCCCGTGGGCGTGGATGACAAGCAGATGCTTCTGAAGATCCCTGTCTCCCTGACGCCCGCGCAACCACGCCAGCTTGTCCTCCTTGAGCGAACTGTGGACGACCGAATCACTGGCCTTCGTCTTGTCCGAGTTGAGCTTTAGCCCTAGGCCGATCATCACCTCGGTGAGCATCTTCAAGATGGCCTCGCCGCGCCGTGAGTCATTCACGAAGATGCGATAGTCGTCCCGGTAACGGAGGATGTGGTAGTCGTCAGTGATTCCAGCTTTCTTGATCCGCCTGGCGAGTTCCAGATCGGCGTATCCGAGGACCATCTCGGCGATGAAGTCCATGAGAACGGAGCCCTGCGGGATCGCGTTGGTCTGCCCATGCCTCATGTCCTGGATGTGCGCGTCCACGGCGTTGCCGATGAAGCTGTAATCCCCCTTGTTTTTCTTGGCCACGTCGCGCTCGTGCAGCGCCCAAGCGATCGAGTGTGTGTAGATCGACCCGTAGCAGTCGGCGATGTCCGCGTGGAATGCATGAGAGTAGTCGAGGGCTTGCTCGATTGAGCCTTGCTCGATACCCGTCCACCATTGCAGAATCTGCTCCGCCTTGTCCTTTCGGCGAGAGGCGGACTCAACCGGAATGCTGAGACAGCTGAAGTTGGGAACCGACCGAAACTCACGGAACCGCTTGCGGATGGTCTTCCAGTGATCCGGCTCGGTGATGCGATGAACCAGCGACACGTAAATCGCGGGGTGGATCAACTGAAAGGGACGCCAGGCATACCGGCCGTCCTTGTTGGTGAGTAGGGAGTAGTTGGCGTCTTCGCAATCGCGAGGGGTGTGCATTTGTGCCGACTTCAGCGGTGTGCCTTTGAGGACACCGGCAACTGCCGCGATCAGCTTCCCGAACTGAAGATACTCGGGAAAGTCCACATTGCAGTAGCTTTCCGGCTTGAGCAGGAAGGCCCGTGCCTGCTTGGCTGTCATCGCGAGCAGGGAACGGGGCGCGGACCGGGGCTTTCTTTTGGAGGTCTTCTTCTTCATGCTCGACCTCACATGTGCGCAGTTTCGACCCGACACACGTCGCACGACACAAAGGCGGGGCGGCCAATCCGGGTGGCGACAAACCACTCATACATGGGGAAAGACTGGCTAGAGCATGCTTGTAACCGCGTTCCTGCCGCGCCAGCGCGGATTTGGCGCGCGGAGGAGCCGCAAAGCCTCGTGGTGGAGGAGCAAAACCGCGTGGTAAAACCAAAAAACCACGTGGTTAAATCGAAAAACCACGCCGTAAAACTCGCGCACCACGTGGTGGAAGGACAAAACCACGTGGCAGAAGAGAAAAACCACGCGGTAAAACCCTTCCACCGCGTGGCAAAACGATTTCTCCACGCCGAAAGACTCCCGGACCACGCCGGGAATCCCTCAATCCGGGCTGTGCGGGGATCAAGCACGGGCGCGGCTCCTGCGCTTCGGGGTGTTGCGGCGCGGCGTGCCGTTGGTCTCGATAACCGCGCGATGACCGTTCGTCGCGGCGCTTGTGCGCTCCAGCATCTTGGTGGCGGGCTGATCGGCGGGGTCCTGCGGCACGAGTCGGCCCTCGAAGGCGCGCTTGAGGATGGACTGGCGGAGGCGGACGGCGCGCTGGAGGACGTGCTCGACCTGCTGCTCGGCGGCGTCGGCGACGGAGAGGCGGCGATCGACCTCGGCGACGATGGCGGATTGTTCGGCGAGGGGTGGAAGTGGGACGGCGGTGTTGCCAACGTCGGTCTGATTGATGCTCGCTTGATTGACTGCCCACTTCGCGTTGGCGATCAGGCGTGCGTTGCCCACGCCCGACTTGAGATAGTGAGCGACGAACGGCGGGAGCACTTGGCTCGCCATCGATTGCCGCATCATGTTTGACTCAAAGAGGGCGGGGACGTGCTTCGGCTCGATCAGGAGGCACTTGCCCAAGTGCGTCATGCTGTTCACACGGTTGATGATGATGTCGCCCGCGCGTACCCCGTACGTCACAACATCGTCTGACGGAGCGTTCACGCGCTGAAGTTCGTCGGAGGTCCGACTCCAATAGTTCTGATAGTCGTCGATCCGGATGATCGGTGTGCCGTGGCCGTATTGAGACTTTGGGTAGTACACGCCGTTTTGAGGCCCATCGGTCGTCAGTTGCTCCATCGTGGCCCAGCACCAACTCGGCGGGAGCGGTGCGGCTTCCTCGACCACCGGCGAGACCGGCTCCTCATACTTCGCCTTCCACCCCTTCGGCGGCGTCTTCCCCGCCTCCTTGAACTTGCGGAGTTGGTCCTGCTCCCACTTGGCGCGGCGGCCCAAGAGGATGCGTTCGAGGAGTTTGGCGGCCGCGTCCTCCGGCGCGACGGGGTTCCGCTTGCGCCACGCCTCGGTCAGCCGCCCCTCGACGGCGGCCTTGAGCACCGCCGCGCGATACCGCTTCAGGTTCGCCCGCACCCGACCCAGCGCCGCCACGCCCGCATCCAGATCGCTGAACAGCTCCTCGATCTTCGCCACGATGCGACGCTGCTCGGGGAGGGGCGGTACGGCAACCGGGATCTGCCTGAGCTTCGACAAGTTGATCCGGGGCCTGCCGACCCCCTTCAGCATGGCCGTGGTGCGACGTTGCACTCCCGAAGAGTTTAGCCACCAGTTGATGTACCGACCGTCAGCAAGTCGCGGGTGCAGCGCCACTTTCACGCAGTCGGCCTTGACGATCGCCGGTTCAACACCAGGTGGTATCCGACAAGCCCGTGGCAACCGCTCACCGAGGATGGCTACAACCAGATCGCCTGTGGTCACTTGGTGCTTCCGCAGTCGCGCAAAGTGCTCTTCGGAAATGTGCGCTTGCTCGTCAACGAACACGCCTTCACCAATGTTCTGCAAGCGAATCACTCGCGGCCCACTCGGGGTGTAGTGATCAGACTTGAGGTTGGAGCCGAAGGGTCCGTCAGTGATGGCGTACGGGGTCTCTGCGGCGAGGTCACCGAGATCGACCCATCGCCAGCCGGTTGGCAGAGGTTGGTCGCTCATGCCACCAACCTCTCATTCATCTCGCTCAGGAGCGTCGGCAGCGACTCGCCGAAGACCTCGTACGCCGCGCCCAGCCCGCCCATCTGCTTGAAGGGCACATCCTCCAGCGCCTCGGCGTCGATGGCCAGCGACGCGGCGATGTGGTCCCGGATCGCGTCCAGCCAGCGGCGCTGCTCCGGCTCGAAGCTCACGCCCGCCTTGGCCTTGTCCGCGAGCCACGCCGCGTACCGCTCCCTCACCACCTGCTCCACCGGCACCAGCGGCGACCCGCCGTCGATGGCGTGCCTGACCAGCGCGATGAGGTCCACCAGTTGGCGCGGCTTGCCCTGCGCTGGTGCCTTCGCGGCTTCGGGCTCGACGGCCTCGAACGCGTTCCACAGCCGCCCGACCGTCTCGGGCTTCTTGGCATCGACGTGGAAGGGCGCGACGCCGAGCTTCTGGGCCAGCTCCTTCACCTGCGGGTAGCGCAGCCCGGCTCGGTAGGGCCTGCTGTAGAGCACCTTCAGGGCCTCGATCTCGTCCTTGTTGTCCTGGATGAACTGCTTGAAGCTCGTCACGACGGAACGGGCCTTCTCCAGTGCCGCGGCGTTGAAGCCCGCGCTCAGGAGCGTGTCGCGGTTCACCTCATCAAAAACCTGCTCGGCGGCGGCCTTGACCGCCAGGATGGTGTTCCGCAGCTTGGGGTTATGAAAGGGCTTCAGGGCGGCGGCCATCGCGGACTGCTCGACCTTGCTCGCCTGCTCGGGGGTCGGCTCGGCCCCTTCGGGCAGTTTGAACTGCTCGCCGGCGCGGGCGGCGGTGGCATCAGGGTCGATGCTGGAGAGCAGCGCCTCGGCGAGCTGGGCGGGCGTTCGCCCGCCGGCGTCCTTTGTGATCTGCTCACGCTGGTCGTCGGTCAACTCGCGGTCCAGCCGGGCCAGGCGGGCGGCAAGTGTTGAGACGATCTCATCGCTCACGCCGCCCGCGCCGATGGTGTTCAGGAGTTTGTCCAGCGACACCGACGGCTGGCGGTCCAGCGGCTTGGAGAGGGTCTTCTCGCACTCGGTGACGCCGACGGCATCGACGATGACGAACCGGGTCTTGACCCGGGCATCGGGGGTGACGGCTTGAAGGGCATCATCGTTGATGATGCGGCAGCCGCGCCCCTTCATCTGCTCGAAGTATGCCGCCGAGTTGATGTTCCGCATGAACAGCAGGCATTCGAGGGGCTTCACGTCGGTGCCGGTGGCGATCATGTCCACGGTCACGGCGACGCGCGGGAAGAAGCTGTTGCGGAACTCGTTCAGCAGCACATCGGGGGGCTTGCCGGTGGACTTGCTTGTGATCTTCTGGCAGAAGTCGTTGCCCTTGGCGAACTCCTCGCGGATGATCTTGGTGACATCGTCGGCGTGGAGGTCGGTCTTGGCGAAGACCAGCGTCTTGGGGCACTCGGTCCGCCCGGGGAACATCTCCGGCAGCTTGTCGCGGAAGGTCTGGATGACGAGCCGGATCTGGCTCTCGTTGACCACGTCGCGGTCGAGCTGGCCGGGGGCGTAGATGAGATCGTCGTCCAGTTCGGCCAGGCGCTTCTTGCGGGTGGCGCGGTCGCGCTTGGGGACGAAGAAACCGGGGTTCTTATCCAGCCTGGCCCCCTGGGCGCCGACCCTGGTTTCGATGCGGTACACGTCGTAGCCGACATTGACGCCGTCGATAACGGCCTGCTCGTGGGTGTACTCCATCACGAGGTTGCCGCCGAAGAACCCGATCGTCTGGGCGCTGGGAGTAGCGGTGAGGCCGATCGTGAAGGCGTCGAAGTACTCCAGCACCTGCCGCCACACGTTGTAGATGGAGCGGTGGCACTCGTCCACGATGATGAAGTCGAAGAACTCGGGCGGGATCTTCTGGTTGTAGACCACGGGCAGGGGCTGTTTGAGAAGGGCTGCCGACGGGGCGGCCTCGAACATGGATGCGTTCTCGTTGCCCTCGTCGAAATCTTCCTCGCCCTTCAGGATGGAGTAGAGCCGCTGGATGGTGGTGATGACGACCTTGGCGGCGGGGTCGATGGTGTTCTTTTTGAGATGCTGGACGCCGAACTCCTCGGTGAACTTGTACTGGGTGTGGGGCGAAGAGAACTGCTGGAACTCGTTGAGCGTCTGGCGGCCGAGGTTGTTCCGGTCCACCAGGAACAGGATGCGCTTGGCCTGGGCGAACTTGATGAGGCGGTAGGCGATGTTGCACGCCGTGAAGGTCTTGCCCGAGCCCATGACCATCTGGATGAGCGAGCGGGGGCGGTTGTCGGCGAGTGACTGCTCCAGGTTGGTGATGGCGGTGATCTGCTTGTCCCACAGGGCCCGGGTCTCCAGTGGCGGCATGGCCCGGAGGTTGGCCCGGAGTTGCCTGTCGAGTGAGGCGAGGCGGACGAGTTCCTCGGGGCGGTGGAAGCTGAACACCTCTCGGCTGCGGGCGTCGGGGTCGAGGGCGTTGGTGAACTGGGTGACCACCCCGGTGGACTCATAGGCAAAGGGAAGGGGCTTGCCGGGGCCGACCCACGACGGCAGGTCTTTCGGCAGGCCGCCGGTGTACTTGGAGGACTGCGTTTCGACGCCGGTGAGGGTGTGGCCCTCAGGTTTGGCTTCGACCACGCCGATGGCCCGGCCATTGGCGTAGAGCAGGTAGTCGGCGAAGCCGGTCTTCAGGGGAAACTCGCGGATGGCAACGCCAGGCCCGGCCGAGATGTTCATCTCGCCGTGGTCTTGAACGATCCACCCCGCCAGCGCCAACTGCTGGTCGATGTGGACGCGGGCTTGTGCTTCGGGATCGAGGGGCAAGGGGCCTCCGGGGCGGCCAGCCAACGCCGCGGAGCGAAGTTTACAACACCGTCTCTCGGCGGCGCAGACCCGAACTCGATGAATCTCAGACGATACCGCTCCCGGCCCACGCTCGGCCCTGCATCACCTTCACCACCGCGAACGGCGCCACATGGTCCAGGTACCGCGCCGTGGTCACGATGGACCGGTGCCCCAGCTGCCGCGAGATGATCCCGACATCGACGCCCTCCTCGCGGAGCTGGGCCGCGTGGGTGTGCCGCAGGCCGTGGGCGTGGACGCGCTTGTCGATGCCCGCCTTGCGGGCCAGCCGGGCCATGAGGATGCGGACGTAGCCGGTCTGGACGGGGCCGCCAGCGCGGGTGCAGAACACGGGCGAGACGCCGTTGACCCCTGCTGAGGCTCTGATCCCCATCCACTCGGCCACCACCGCCGCCGCGCCGGGGTCGATGCCGACGGTGCGGAACGTGTCGCCCTTGCCGTGCAGCACCCGGATGGCCCCCCCGGAGAGGTCCATGTCCTTGGGCCGCAGCGCCAAGGCCTCGGAGACCCGCAGGCCGGTGCGGTAGAGCAGGGCGATCAGGGCGCGGTTCCGGGCCGCTGCCAGGGACCTCGTGCCGCACGCCGCCATCAACTGCCGGACCTCGGAGTCGGTGAGGACTTCCGGGGGGAACCGGCGGCGGGGCTTGCGGACCATGCGGACCGTCCCGCCCCTACCAAATCCAACGGGATCGTCCGTCGCGGGCGACGTTTCGCCGTGGGCGGGGGCTTTGCGGCGTGGCGGGTTTGGCCCCCGGCGGGCGGTGGCGGCCCCTCGGGGTACCCGTTCCGGGGGGGCCGGGGGGCCTGGGGGCTGGCATTTCCGCGCATTTCCTTGCACGGCGGCGGCGGGAAGCGGCTTCGGGGGCATGGCCGGGGGGTCCTTGAGTATCGCTCACGGGGTAAAGCGCTACTCACGGGTACCAGCAGCGGGGGGCCAGGCTCAAGGACGGCATTCGGGAAATCGAGCAGCGCATCGCCACGCTCGACGCCGCCGAGGGCAACGCGGTAAAGCGCCAGCGCCTCGGACACCCGCAGACCGGTTCGGTACATCACCGCCAGCAGCGCCCGGTTGCGGTCGCCGCGGGCACTTTCGCCGCAGGCGTCCATGAGCCGGCGCGCCTCGGCGTCTGTCAGGACCTCGGGCGGGAGGCGGCGGGGGCGTCGTTGGAGGGTGGTGACTACGCCGCTGGGTTACCCGCAGCGACCTACCGATGGGAAGGGCGAAGGAGCGATTTGGGGAGCACGGGTACAATTAGCCACGGACGGATACAGCGAATCTGATGGCCGACTGGGCCCGGAGGGCACCTTGGCAACAATCGTCGATCTGCTGGAGAATTTTTTCGGTGCGTCTTTGACGCCCGACCTCGCATCCTCGGTGGGCGGACTCTCAGCCCCACAGCTGTACGATCTCGCCGAGCAGTGGACGCTCTTCGGCGACACTCAACAGGAGCAGCCGGATCAAAGCCCGCCTTTGGTTGCGATGGTACCGAGGCTGATCGGACCCGCCGAAATACGCGACATGGGCGGGGCCGGCGGCTATGTAGCGTCCATCGCTAACTTGCTCCTGTATTACCCTCGGGTCCACGTTTTCCATATGCCTCTGAGCCCCTTGGACCTCGCGCTCCGCCCGGAGCCGCACGCCGTCGTCGCCGAGTTTGTGCGGACCTATGCGCACCTTCGCGGGCTCATTGAGCGCGGGGCCGTCGTCGTTTCAAATTGGCCCGATAGTCGGCGGACCGAGCCGTACATCCATGAGTTGAACGCGTTCGCGGCACGCGATTCTGAACTCATCGAATTCGTCAGGCGGATTTGTCGGGACCACTCGCTGCCGGCACACATGAATGAGACCAATGTGATCGACGAGTATCACATCACGCAGGTGATCGCCGCCGAGACGAACACCTCGTGGACAGCGAAGTACCGGGCGTTGCTCGATCTGCACGAGTTTCAACTGTCCCGCACAAACCAGTATCTCACCTCAACCGATCGCGTCGAGCTGCAGGCTGTGGACCTGTTTGGTCGTCTTGAACTTCCTGCCTTTTCGAACTTTGATCTCGGCGACCTACAGAGAATCCGAGACGAGGAAGAGGCTTTTGTTGAGTGGCGAGCGGAGATGGCAAGCATCGCGCGTGCCGTGCTGCGGGAAGAGCACGGCCCGGGGGGCCTGCTTAGCAGGGAGTTCTCACAGCAGGCAAGACAGGCGCTCGCCCCGCGAGTCGCGGCGATCAAGCAAAGGATGCAGACAAAGTCTCTTCATCATCATGCACGCGACGCCACAATTGGATTTGTTGCGGGAGCTGTTGCGGCGATTGCGACCGACCCACCTCCCGCTGACGGGAGTTTGGCGTCGATGGTAAAAAAGCCAGTAGTCGGCGGTATGGTGGGTCTACTGCTGTCAATGCTGGCGAAGCGAACTTCGGCGAAAGACCGCATTCTGTATCGCTTCTATTCGCTGTTCGAAGAGCCTCGGCCCGCGACGTAGAGCCGGTGGGGATGAATTCAGACTGATCAGTTCGGGGACGCAGAGTTTGCCCATGACGGGAAGGCTAGTCTCGGAGGATCGCTTTGGGGACAAAGCGCTCCTCCCCCCCGGAACCGGGCCGCGCCTTCGATTCTTCGGCTCGACGCTCCGGCGTGCCAGCGCGCTCGGGTGGTTCGTTGGTCCCGCCTGCGACCTCCACCAGCAGGACCTTCAGGATTCTCCCGCACGCGGCGCACCCCGGGTGCGGTGAAGGATCGTCTTCGCCCAGGAACACCTCCAACACCCCGCGCCCCCGGCAGGTCGGGCACTGTCCGTCGCCGGCGCTCTCGGCCGCCGCTCGCTCCAGACGCTTGAGGCGGTTGCGGATCGTCGCGGTGGTCATGCCGCCTCCCCGGTCTCGGCGGGCTGACTGCTCATGCCCCGCGCCGTCTTGAGCACGTGCCGGAACTCACTGTCGTCCAGTTCGGAGGCGTCGGGCTCGCGGACCAGCGGCTGGTCGCCGCGCTCCAGTTTCGCCACGCGCTCCTCGAGGTCGTCCAGCACCACGCCCTCGCGGCCGAACTTCAGCAGACTCGTTGCTGCGGCCACCTTCGACGCGGTCGCGGCCGCCGGGTCGGCCATGATCTTCACCAGCG
>CAZEDW010000055.1:0-22236 GCA_964510955.1 uncultured Phycisphaeraceae bacterium | reverse complement strand
TGGTGAGGTTGCCGACGAAGACACTGTTGCCGATGGTGTAGATGCGCCCGGAGTTAGTGATGGGCGCGTAGATGTTGCCGCTGCCCGTGAAGCGACCGGTGTTGGCGATGCTGAGCGATGGGGCGGAGATGGAGGTGCCGGTCCAGTTGGTCTGGCCGCCGATGGTGGTCGCTCCGCCGACCACGCTCGCGCCGAGCAGGGTCGACGGGCCATTGAGGGCGAGTGAACCACCAGCCGAGAGCGTGGAACCCGCCAGCGCGTTCAGTGTCCCGGTGGAGATAAGCGTACCGGTTCCGAACAGGCTCGATCCGGCGAAGAGGCGTGTCGAGCCCGACATCGAGACGGGCGCTGACAGCGACATCGTCGAGCCGTTGAAGAGGTTGAGGGATGCGGACGACGAGCCCGTGATGATGGAGGCGCTCAGCGTTGTGTACGCGTTCGCTGGAACCCGCACCTCGCCGCCGAGGTTCATGGGCTGTCCCGCGGCCGCGTTGACCTGCGCACCGGGCGCGAGCGTCCATAGCCCGCCGGCGGGCTGGCCGATCGCACCCGCGGACGCGAGCGACAGGCTCGACTTGCCGAGGAAATCGATGGCCGGCTCAATCGCGAACTGGTTCGCCGGCGCCAGAAGCTGGTTACTCGCGCCGGCGTAGCCGATCGCCCCGGCGATGGAGGCGTGCAACGAGGCGAACGTGAGGTTCCGCACCGAGCGCTGATATTCGTACGCGCCCATGTCCGGCGCCGGACTGAAGTCGTCGTTGCCGTCGATGTTGCGGGGATTGAGCGCAAAATCCAGCGGGAGAGGCTCGGTTGTGTTGGCGTCGGCGTCGAGGTTTGCCGTATCGGCGGGGAGACTTGAAAACAGCGCCGCATCCACCACGGGGGACAGGTGGGTGGCCGGCGCGAGGTTGTCGTCCACGGTCCCCACGAGGTTGTCCGCCCCGTCGGCGTCGGCGAAGAGCGGGTCGGCGCTGATGTTGCCTGCGCCGACATAGCCGCCCTGCACGTCGCAATAGCTCATGTCCGCCGCCCCCGAAACCGGGGCACTTCCGCCAGGAGCGGTGTTGCCCCAGAGAATGCAGTTTGCAAACGATGGAACAGCGTTGTCGGCCGCGAGCGGTGAAACGATTACCGAGCCCGGTCCGGTCAGAGAGGCGTTGTTTGCGAACGTGCAGTTGATGACGCTCAGCGGCGAGGCGGACGCGAGTTTTCTTATTGCGCCACCGCCCGCTGTTCCCGTGGCGGTGTTGCCCGAAACCACGCAGTTGACCATGGTGGTCGGGGATGCCGCCAGCAGCACGGGGTTGCCGACGGAGGCATTCCCGTAGAAACCGCAGTTGACGATGTAGGTAGAAGCGCCGCTGGTGGACACCACGCCCCCAACGGGGGAAGCAAAGCCCGACGGAACAAGCCCAAGGCATTCGTTGCCTGAGAACGTGCAGTTGATCACGAGGGCGTCACCGCCTCCTGGATAGAGAATACCGGCCGGGCCTCGGTTGGCCCTGAACACGCAGTTGCGGATGACTGAGTCGGCGCCGCCGAAGACGCCCGGGTAATAGCTCGAGTTGAGCGACCCCGGCCCGTTGATGCCGGTGAATACGACGCCGTCGATCACGGCACCGCTGGTGCTTGCGAAGAGGAACGGTTGAACCAGGTTGTCGGCGTAGTTGACGAATCCGGGCTGGTCGTCGGCGTTCACATCGCCGGAGATCACGGTCTGGAACACCGCGGGATCGCGGGTATCGGGCGAGGTGCCGGCCAGCCCGGCGTATCCTCCGGTCAGCGATTTGAAGTTGATTGCCCAGTTGATGTTCCCGCCCAGCGGCGCGGTCCCGGGCGCCGCGGCGCGGTACAGCCCCTGGGCCGCGCGCACGTCGACCGCCGCGGGGGCGCTGGCCAGTTTCGAGATGTACGCTGCAAAGCGGACCTCGCGCAACGCAGTGGCCCACGAGTTCGGAGAGGTTCCCACCGCGGCGGTGCTCGTTGCATCGACATAAATCGTTGCGGGGACGGCGAAGAATGACAACTGGTCCTCGTAGGCGCCCATATCGAGTGAGGGCGTGCCTCCCGGCCCGATCTGATCGGTCAGTGCGTTGTCAACGCGCCGGCTCAGCAGCGCGAAGTCAAACGGGATCGGCTCGGCGACGTTGGCATCGGCGTCGAGGTCGGCGATGTCGGCGGGCAGCGCTACCGCGTTTGCCCGATCGAGACACGGTGAACCCGGGTAGCCGTTCTGCAGGGTGAGGTTGTCGTCAACAGTCCCGAGGATGTTGTCGGCGCCGTCGGGGTCCACGAACAGTGGGTCGGCAGATACGTTGCCGGTCCCGCCGCCGCCGTCCTGCAGGTCGCAGTACGACGTGCTCACGCTGCCGCCCGAGACAACGATCCCCTGGGGGGAGACGGGGGCGGTGTTGCCCCAGACGATGCTGTTGACGATGTTCAGGCCGTTGGCGGTGACGGCCACCCCGGCGCCCGCGGCGCCGGGGGCGGTGCAACTGTTGCTCGCGATCGTGCAGTTCACGAGTGTGGCAGTGCCGCTGGCGTGCCGGAGCGCTGCGCCGGGGCCGGGGGCGGTGTTGCCGCTGAACACGCAGTTGGTCAGTGTCTTGATGCCGGTGCCATTGGTAGCCACGCCCGCGGCGGAGTTGGCAATGGTGCTGGAGTTGCCGTAGAAACCGCAGTTCACGAAGTCGGTCGGGCCGGTGTTGCTGCACACGACCACGCCGCCGCTGCTGGTGGTGGTCACCCTGTTTCCCAGAAACGTGCAGCGGAAGAACCGGGCGCGGTTGGCGCCGGCCTGGAAGCACTCGACAGCGCCGACGGCGAACTGCGAGCCGGTGTTTTGTGAGATGACGCATTGGCGGACATCAATCGTCCCGGCGATGGCGATCGCGCCGCCGCCGATGTTGAGGCTCCCGTTGAGGTTGGCGTTGCCGGCGGTGATGGTGAACCCTTCGAGCGTCGCCAGCGTCACGACGGAGTTGGGAACGGTCACCACGTTGATGCTGTTCTCGGCGTTGTTCCCGAAGTTCGCGGTGTCGTTGGCGTTCAGATCGCCCGAGAGAACCGATGGCGTATTGACAAAGTCCCGCAGGTCCGGGAAGGCGGCCCCGAAGCCCGCGTACCCGCCGCGGACGGCGACGTTGGACTTCATCACGAACGCCGTGTTGCGATTCCCGCCCACGCCGGCGGGTTTGTACACGCCCTGCCCGACCCGGATTTCGTCTCCGCTGGCGGCGGCGTTGAGCCCCTCAGTCAGCGTCTTGAATGCGGTGTTCCAGCCCGCGCCGCTCCCGCTTGCGGCGACCGAGTCGTCCACGAACCACGTGGTGGCGAGCGATGGGGCCGGTGCGCTCAGCGCGAGGGTCGAGGCGAGCGCGACGCGGGGGAGCAGTGGGGTTCTCATGGCTCTTTCTCCGGGCAGATCGCCCCCGCGTGACGCCGTGGGGACAGACGCCGGACACGCGAACACCGTCGTCCGGCGGCTCGAACCAATGTACGGTCGGGGCCCGGGTATTCCAGCGCGAATCCGAATTTGTTTGGCGAAGCCACGGATGGGGCACGGCTGCTCAGGGCCAGTGCGCGGCGGGCGGGTCCGGAAAATCCACTCGTAGGCGGGCCCCGTCACGCGGGCACGACCGGCTCGGGTTCAACCGCGACGAGCGGGGGCAGCGGGGGGCGCTATTTGAGGTTGAGCTGGCCCTTGGCGGGCTGCACGTTGAGCGCGGCCATCAGGTCGCCGCCGGGGCCGATGATCCGCCCGTTCATCCACACCACGATGACCGCCGCCAGCAGGCACACCACGGCGACGAGCAGCAGCCCGGTGTAGACGTTCGGGGTTGGACGCCGCCCGCGCGAGGCGCCGGGCATCGACATTCCGACTGGTTGAGCCATGGGGTCCTCGGACTAGAACGCAGAGGTCTCGGAGAGAACGGAGGGGAATCGGAGAAGAGATGGAGAGGTAGGGATCGGAGGGGAAGGAGGGGCATGTGGGATGTGGGGTGTGAAGCCAGGGCTTCAAGGCCACTGGACCACTTTCCCTTCAAAGCGTCGGCATGACGAGGTCGTTCACCTGCACCTGCACGTCCTTCTCGCGTCCGAGGAAGTTGACGGTGCCGATGGCGGAGTTGAGGTCAACGCGGGTGAGGACGACCTTGGCGAGGAAACCGTCGCGGACGATGTTGAGCTCCATCTTCTCGCTGAGGCGGTCGTTGCTGCCGGCGTTGATGGTGACGAAGGTCGAACCGGTGGAGTCGTCCTTGCTGACGTTGGTGATGCGCCCGCGGAAGGTGGGGGGGGCCTTCTTGAGGCCCGCGGCGTCGGCGGTGGCGGTGCCGCCGGACTTCACACGGTCGAGCTCCTGGCGGGCGGCGACGAGCTGCTCCTGCAGGGCGCGGCTGGTCTCCTGCGAGACCTCGAGCTGGCCTGAGAGGTCGTTGATCCGGTCGCCCATCTCGATCTCCTTGCGGGCGTAGGAAAGCTGCTTCTGGCGCAGGTCTTCGAGCTCCTTGGCGCGGGCCTCGTCGAGCTTGGCGTGGGCCTCGGTAAGGGCGATGAACTGGTCGATGCGGGCCTGGTAGGTGGTGCCCTCAAGCTCCAGCCGCTTCTTGTCGGCGAGCAACTGGGCGTTCTGGCCCTCGAGCTGCACAATGCTCTGGCGGATCGAGGTGATCTGGTTGTTGAGGGTGGTGTTCTTGTCGTTCAGTGCCTGGCGCTCGGCGGCGGCGGCGGCGGTCGCCTCGTTGGCCGTCGCCTTGGCGGCCTCGGCCATCTTCCGCTCGTTGTCGATCGCCTCGCGCAGCCGCTGGGCGTTGCTCGAGTACGCGATGCTCAGGCCCGACAGCAGAACGGCGAGCACGGCGGCCATGATGACAAGGAACTTGGTCAGAATATGCACGGCGAGGCTCCTGGCAGGTCGTCGATATCCGGTGGGCGTGGACCCGGCCTGAAAAGCCCCTGCGGTGTCTCGCTCTCGCGGAAAACCACAGGCGTCGCAGACGCGGGGATGGTCTATTCGATTGACCCCATCGGGGCGGTTCCCGGCCCGATGGGTCGGACTTTGTACCCCAGCGGGCGGGGGGGGTCAAACGGGGACAGATGGGGAGGGCAACGAGCACATGGCGAACGGCAAATAGGTTCGGAAGCGCCGAGGGGGACCGGGATTCGAGGTTTGGCGGCGGCGGTCGGGAGGGCGTCTGGTGCTTTATGCCTTGACGACCCGTCCCGCGGCGAGGCCTGCGGGTATGGCGTTCCGAGTGTCCACAACCAGCTTGGCGTGCCGGGCGATGAACTCCCAGTCGTACCAGGCATGATCGGTGGCGATCAGGACGAGGTCGGCGGCGGCCAGCGAATCGGACGACCAGGGGACGCTTTTCATCTGGAGGTCGTGGCGCCGGCCCGGGTGTGTCTGGGGAACGTACGGGTCGTGGTAGGAAACCGTTGCCCCTGCCTCGCGGAGGCCCTCGATCAGCTCGAAGCTGGGCGACTCGCGCACATCGGCGATGTTCGGTTTGTAGGCCAGCCCGAGCACCAGCACCTTGGACCCGGCCAGCTGTTTCCGTTCAGCGCCGAGCGCTTCGCGGCAGCGGGCGATAACGAAGGTGGGCATGGCGCGGTTCACCTCGCCGGCGAGGCGGATGAAGGCGGTCGATGCGCCGGCCTGCTCGGCTTTCCACGAGAGGTAGAACGGGTCGATGGGAACGCAGTGCCCGCCGAAGCCGGGGCCGGGGTTGAAGCGCTGGAAGCCGAAAGGCTTGGTGGCCGCCGCGTCGAGGACTTCCCAGATGTCCAGGCCCATGGCGTGCAGGGCGACCTTGAGCTCGTTGACCAGGGCGATGTTGACGGCGCGGTAGATGTTCTCGACGAGCTTGGCGGCCTCGGCGACCTCGGCGCTGGAGACGGGCACGGCCCGGGCGACGATGCGCTCGTAGAGCATGCGGGCGAGTTCGCCGGATTGCGCGTCGAGGCCGCCCACGAGCTTGGGGATCATCGGCGTGGTGTAGGTGCGGTTGCCGGGGTCTTCGCGCTCGGGGCTGTAGGCGAAGAAGAGGGGGAGTGGGGGGTGGGCGGTGGGCGGTGGGGGGGAGGGGTCGCCGCGCACGATCGGGGCGAGCACGTCGCGGGTGGTGCCGGGGTAGGTGCTGGATTCGAGGATGATGAGGCGCGGGCGGCGGGGGTCGGGCGCGACGGCGTGCTCATGGATCTCGCGGGCGGCGCGCTCGACCGCGGACAGGTCCGGGGCGCGGTGCTCGTCGAGCGGGGTGGGCACGCAGATGATGATGACGTCGGCGTCGCGGAGGTCGCGCGGGTCGCCGCTGAGGCGGACGTGCGCGGCGGTGCTCAGGTCGCGGGCCGTGGCCTCGCCCAGGTGGGGGAGGTAGTTCTCGGCGCGCCGGAGCCGGTCGATCTTGCGGGCGTCGTGGTCGAGGCCAATGGCGGGGAAGCCGCGCCGTTCGCCGGGGCGCCAGCCCGTGCCCGCGGGGGCGATCGCGACGGTGTGCAGCAGGGGAAGGCCGACGTAGCCCAGGCCGACGACGGCGACGACCGCCTCGGCGCTGGCGATGCGGTGGCGGAGCGTGTCGAACGGCGTCGCGGTCACGGGTGGGGCTCCGCGCCCGGCGGGAGCGGGGCGACTTCCATGGTCTGTCCGGAAGACTCGATGATGACGCCCAGCACGCGCACCTGCTCTTCGAAGCGCTCGCGGAGCAGGCCGTGGTCGGGGTGGAACCACCTGGTGGTGGTGCGGCGGGACCGCGCGGCGGTGAGGTTGAGGTCGAGCGTTGTGGTCAGCACGCGGAGCTTGTCCGGCGAGCCGGCTTCGACGCCGTTGTACCGGGCTTCGACAGCGGCGTCGCCCCTGGTCTTCACTCGCTTGGGGTCTTTGAGCTCGTACACGGTGACGCGGCAGTCCTGGCGCACCGTGGCGCCGGAGTTGATGCGGGCCGGTATGACCAGCACGGGCGGGTCGAACACGGTAATGACCGAGTGGGGGCGGTCCACCACGCGGGCCATGGTCAATGACCCGTCGGCATCGATGAGCATCTCGCGCTCGCTCCGGGGGCGCGGCTCCTGCCCGAGCGTCCACGTGATGGTGAAGCCCTTCAGCGTCCCGTCTTGGGCGCGCTGGACGTCCTCTGGCCGGACCATCCAGGTCTTTCCTGCATCGTCGCCGGCGGTAATGGTCATGGTCAGCTCGCGCGGGCCGCCCGGCCCCATCCAGGCCGCCAGCGCCTCGGGCGCGATCAGCTCGCCTCCGCCGGTGGCGTCGGCGATGACCGGGGCCGCCTTGCGCGGCGAGGCGCAGGCGGCGAGCAGCGAGCAGGCGAGCACGATGGCCGGGGGCACGTTTCTCACCCCCACAGCGTAGCGGGCGGGGATCGGGCGCCAGTTACAATGGGGTGATGCCGGAGGACCGGGCCAGTTCTGACAGGCCGAACGAGGCGCAGCGTCGGGCCGCGATGCACGACGCCGGGCCGCTCATCGTGCTGGCGGGACCGGGCACGGGCAAGACGCGGGTGATCGTGTCGCGGATCGCGCGCATCCTGCGCGACGGGGCGGAGCCGGAATCGGTGCTGGCGGTGACGTTCAGCGTCAAAGCGGCCAACGAGATGCGCGAGCGGCTGGAGCTGAGCGTCGGCGCCGAGGCTCAGCGGGTGCGGGTTTCGACGTTCCATGCCCTGGGCGCCGAGCTCCTGCGCCGGTTCGGCGACTGGATCGGGCTTCCGCAGCAGCTCACGATCATGGACTCGGCGCAGCAGAACCGGCTGTGCCGCGAGCTGATCCGGCGTCACAACCTCTACCCGATGCTGGTGGCGCAGGGTCGTGACCGGATCATCGGCGAGGCGCGGGCGCACATCGGGGCGTTCCGCAACGCCGGGCTCACGCCCGAGGCGGTGCTGCGGTTCGCCCAGCGGCGGCTGGATCGGGCCCGGGCGGGGGACTTTGTCAATGCCGAGGGGGAGGCGCCCACGAAGGATGAGTTGGTCGCCGAGCAGATTGAGGCGGAGGTTTTTGTGGACCACGCACGCCTCTTCGCCCTGCGCGACGAGGCCGCGCTGCGGGACGGGGACCTGACGTTTGACGATTTCCTGGCGCTGCCGCTGCGGCTGTTCAGCGAGAAGCCGGTGACCGCGTCGATCGTGCGCTCGGAAACCAGGCACGTGCTGGTGGACGAGTTCCAGGATGTCAACGGGGCCCAGATCGAGCTCCTGCGCCGGATCGCGCCTCCTCCCCCCGGAGGGGGCGAGTCTGAGACGGGCCGGCAGCCCGACCTGTGCGTGGTGGGTGACGACGACCAGGCGATCTACGCGTTCCGGGGCGCCGACCCGCGGGCGTTCGACCGCTTCGCGGAGGTCTGGAAGGAGCACGAGGTTATCCGCCTGACGGAGAACTACCGGAGCCTTCCGGGGATCGTGGCGGTGGCGAATGCGGTCATCGCGCCGGCGGAGCGGTTCGCGCCGGACAAGAAGCTGCACGCCGCGGCGCCGCCCGAGCTCGGCCCGGGCGAGCTGAACGGTGTGATCGTGCCGGATGACAAGGAGACCGGCGCGGCGGTCGCGGCGATGATCTTCGCGGATCGTCAGAGCAACCCGTCGAAGCGCTGGAGCGACTACGCGGTCATCGCGCGGACCAATCCGTTCCGTGACACGGTGGGCGAGGAGCTGCGGGTGCAGGGGATCCCGGTCGATCTGCGCATCGCGGTGACGCCCGCCGACGATGACGCGGTACAGGACCTCTTGTGCTGGCTGCGCCTGGCGTGCCCGACCGCCGCGGCGTCGGCGTCCGGGGGTGGGGCGGGGGCGGGGGCGACGGCCGACCTGGTGCGGGTGCTGGTGCGCCCGGTGGGGGCCCAGGACCCGGCGCGGGTGTTCGCGTGGCGCGATCGGTACGAGACGGAGGTGGGGCGCACCGGCGGCGCCGGCGGCACCGAGCCGCCGGGGTTCCTGGAGTGGATCGTCGCCAGCGAGCCGGCCAAGGCGCCGGTGGCGGAGGTTCTGCGGTTGCTCAGAGAGTTCCGCGCCGCCGCCGCCACCGAGAACGCGCAGCGCCTGGTCGAGCGGATCATCCGCTCGGCGCGGCTGGCCGCGGGGGACGGGTTCGGAACCGACCTGCTCGACGGGCGCGAACGGGCCAAGCGGGTGGAGCGATTGGCGCAGGTGATCGGCTTCGTGCGGTCGCGGCAGGAGTTTCTGGACCCGCCGGGCGACGGGGCGGCGTTCCTGCGTTACTACGACGACCTGGACGCTTCGGAGCGGCAGTTCAAGGCGCCCGGCTTTGACCAGCTGGGCGAGACACCCGAGGACGAGGCCGATTCCGGCGTTGACGCGGTGCGCGTGCTGACGGCGCACAAGGCCAAGGGGCTGGAGTTCGACACCGTTTTCGTGGTGCGGGTGCGCCCTCAGCACGGCTACCCGCTGAGCGAGCGGGCGGGCGGCGGGGTGGAACTGCCGGCGGAACTGACGGGGCGCCCGAGCCAGTCGCACGCCGACGAGGAGCGCCGGATTTTCTACGTCGCCTGTACACGGGCCAAGCGCAGGCTCGTGCTCATCGCCAAGAGCAAGGCCAAGGCGACGAAGGTGACCGATTACTTCATCGAGCTCACGGACGGCGACCCGCGGCTGGGTGTCAAAGTGTCCGCGGCCCAGTCGTGGTACGACCTGGGCGAGGTCAGCCCGGCGTCGTCGGTGAGCGAGGAGGGCGCGATCCCCGGCGAGACCGAGCGGGCGGCGATCATCCGGCGCGAGCTCGCGGGGGTTCGACGCAGGGCGCTCGCGCTGCTCCACGAAGCGGAGGCGGGTGCGCCGGCGGATCGGCTCGCCGCCATCAACCACTCGCTGTCGGAGGCGGCCGAGGAGCTCGCGGCCATCGCCCTGCTGCGCCGGGGTCCGGACGGGCCGCCGCCAGTGTCGAACCCGGCTCTCGCGGCTCGGCTCGGCGAGCTTTCGCGCCGGCTGGAGCGGGCGGAGCGTTCGCCGGGGCTGTTCGGGCCGCTGACGGCGCCGCTGTCGCTGAGCTACAGCACCGTGAGCGCCTATCTGCGGTGCCCGCGGTGCTTCTACCTCTCGCACGTGCTGCGGGTCCGCCCGCTGGAGTCCGACGAGCAGTCGTTCGGCAACGCGGCCCACCAGGCGCTGAAGGACTATTACAGCGAGCGCCGCGAGGCGGAGGCCGACGGGCGTGAGCCGCCGGGCGTCGGGCGGCTGATCGAGCTCGCCGAGATGCATCAGCGTCGAGCCACGCGCGGCCGCCCCGACCCGGAGACGCTCGCGCAGCTCCGGGCCCAGATGCGGACGCTCGCCGAGAAGCTCGAGGACAACCGGGCCGAGCGCCACCAGGACCTGGAGACGAGCGTGCGGGTCCCCTTCGAGCTCGATGGGCATCGCCACGTGCTGACCGCCAAGATCGACCGCCTCGACGCGATGCCCGACGGGACGTGGCGGATCATCGACTACAAGACCGGGCAGGCGTGGAAGACGCTCACAGAGCCCAAGCCCGACGACCTGCAACTGGGCATCTACGCGCTGGCGCTGCCCGCGCTGCTGTCGATGGACCCGGGCGACACCCCCGAGGGCGAGGCGCAGTACTGGTGTTTGGCGACCGGGCAGATCGGGCGGATCGCGCTGTCGGCGCTCAGGCTTGACAAGGTGCGGGGTCAGATCGGCGAGGCGGCGGCCGGGATGCTGCGGGGCGGGTTCGAGCGGGGGTCCAAGTGCATGGGGCACTGCGAGCTGCTGGGCTGACAGTTGGGCCGGATGCGGCCGGCTCCAACCTCGCCTGCTCGCAAAAAGGCTCCTTGGAATTGAAGGGTTATTGGACGCGCCGGGGCAGCGGGCCCGTCAAATGATGCAGGGCTGCCTTGACTTCTCGGGCCGCGATGGCACACTTGGGGTGCACACCCCGCGACGCCCGCGGGAACTGGAGTCACCATGAAGAAGTTGATCGTTCCCGTCATTGTCACGCTCTGCGCTCAGCCGGCCCTGGCCACCGGCTTCTCGAACGAGAACGACTGGCGCACCGCCGTTGGCGGCGTGTGGTCGCAGGAGAACTTCGAGGGATTTGCTGAGCTCACGGGCGTCACCGCGCTGCCCTCGGTCGGGCTCGACCTGGACTCGCTTCAGAACGGCGGTCTCGCGACCGTGCGCTCGGCGTTCAGCGTTGGTGGCGATTTTCACACCGGACCAAACGTCCTGCTCAACGGGCCGTTCTTCCCCGGCAACGGTGACGCCACGCTCCGGGCCACCGGCGGTGGGCTGATCTACGCCCTGGGGTACTGGAACGTGGGCGGCGATGATCGCACCACCCTCGCCTTTCACCGCGCCGACGGATCGGTCATCGAATCGATCGACACCCCCTCGCTGACGAGCAACCTCGCGTTCCAGGGCATCGTCTCCGCCGAGGGCGCGGCGTATGTGACCATCCACGAGCTGAGCGGCAACCAGTGGTGGTCGATCGATGACCTGCAGGTGGCGGCCCCGACGCCGGGCGCCGGCGTGCTCGCGGGTATCGGCGCTTTCGCCACTATCACCCGCCGTCGCCGCGCGAAGTAACCGGGCTGTTCTTCGCCGTTGTGCAAGATGCTTCGGGGTGTTCTGCGCGCATCCCTGTTGGCGGTGCGCGGAGTTGTGCGCGCCGGCCAATCGATGCGGGGTGCTGTTCAGTCCCCGTGCTTCTCGCGCAGCCGCGGGCTGAGGCGGAGCACGAGGTGGACGCGCTCGAACTCGTTGACCCAGTCCTGCATCACCGCCGCGCTCTCGCCGGCGTCGAGCGCGGCCCCCGGCACGGGGCAGGCAGGGCCGAGGTACTTCGACGCCATGGCGCGGTAGCGGGAGAGGGTGCGGTCGCCGAGGAGGTGGACGAACTCGAAGTCCTCGGCCATCCAGATGACAGTGGGGACGCGGTGACCGCCGCAGATCTTCACCTGGTCGGCGAGGTTGCGGTGCTCATCGCGGTCGGCGATACGGAGGTCGATGCCCCCCCCCGGGGGGGGTGCTGGGTTCGCCTCGGCGATGCGGGCGAGGATGGGTACCTGCTGGGAGCAGTCGCCGCACCAGGTGCCGCTGAGGACCAGCACGGGCATGCGGCGGGTGAACGCGGCGAGGAGAGATCGCTGCGCCGGGGTCAGGGATGAGCGCTCGTAGACGCGGGCGAAGGCGGCCTGTTGGTCGGGCGTGCCGGTTTGCACATAGGCGGGGTAAGGCCGGGCGGATTCGAAATGGCGGCGGAGTTCTTCGGCGACGAGCATATGAGATGCTACGCGACGTCGAGCCGTGTCCGCCGGGTGAATGCCAGCAGTCCGAGCATCATGGGCGTGATGCCATAGGGGGCCGGGATCAGGCGAGCGTCAAACGTGTCGATGGATGCGAACACGCCGCCGTTGTAATCACTACTTGAGTACAGTCGCAGCACATGCTCGTCAAAGTCGGACGGTGTCAACGACAATGGCTGGGCATCGCTGATTAGGGCGCCCGAAGGCGTCGGGGTCCAGTTCCTCATTGACACGACGACAAGAGCCGACGTTGCTGGCACCAACAAGTCAAAATCATCCGAGTAGATACTCCCTCCGGCTCGAACGTAATCGTTTTCCAAGCCCAGTCTGACGAAGCTCTCGGTAGTGGTGGCATCGCCAATTCGGACGGCGCCGTAATCTCCGACGTAGACTGACAGCGTTGGGTCGTCAGAACCGATGTCGTCGCCCGGAAAAGGGATTCTCGCTACGACGGTGAATCGATCTCCAATCGCGACATGGTCCCACGGTTCGGCGTGGGCCGAAGTCATGCGGTCCACGGTGCCACTGATCGTGTACTCGATTGTCGTGCCAGACGCGCGGGCGACGCTCCAAACGCTGGCGATGACGGCCATTGCTGTGTTGAACAGTGTGGGCATAGAGGATCGTCCCGCAGCCGGGAAGCTGCACGGAGATAGGTATCGGTGAATGTCGAGCAAATGGCCCAAAAGCGGAGTTGCCAGAGTCTGTGCGCTACTTACAGTCGCATACCCGCGGGCTGGCCAGAGCCAGAACCCCATCCGACCTCACCACCGCTCCGCATCAGTCTGCGGCGACAGGTTCCACCGCTCGCTCCGGCGACCGTTGATGGTCGAGCCGTTCTGCATGGTGTTGATGACGAAGTTCAGGAAATCGTGCGGGAAGTTGAGCGCGGGCTTGGACACCTCGTCGAGCCCGGCCATTTCCTGATCGCTCAGCGTGACCGAGAGTGAGCGGAGGTTGGCGTCGAGCTGGTCCATGGTGCGGGCGCCGAAGATGGTGCTGACGACGCCGGCCTTGCGCTGCAGCCAGGCCAGGGCCACCTCCGCAATCGTGGCGTTTCTGCCGCCGGCGCGGGCGACCTCGGCGCATGCCTCGATGATGGCGACGTTGCGGTCCGTCAGCTTGTCATACACCCACACGCCGCGACGGTCGGCGAGCGGGGCTTTGGCGGCCTCGGCCTTTGCGCGCTCGGCGTCCTCGCGCCGGTACTTGCCCGTCAGCAGCCCGCCCGCCAGCGGGCTCCACGGGGTGATGCCCATCCCCATCTCAAGGGCCATCGGCACCAGCTCGCCCTCGACCGTGCGCTGCACCAGTGAGTACTCGATCTGCAGGGCGCAAAGGCTGGTCCAGCCGCGGAACTGCGCGATCGTCTGGGCCTGGGAGCACTTCCAGGCGGGGGTGTCGCTAAAGCCGATGTAGCGGACCTTGCCGGCGCGCACGAGGGCGTCGAGGGCGCTCATCGTCTCGTCGATGGGTGTGAAGGGGTCCCAGAAGTGCATCCAGTAGAGGTCGATGTAGTCGGTCTGGAGGCGCCGGAGCGACTGCTCGAGTGAGGCCATGATGGTCTTGCGCGAAGCTCCGCCGCCGTGGGGGTCGTTGGGGTACATCCCGCCGCAGAACTTGGTGGCGATGACGGCGCGGTCGCGCCGCGCGGGGTGGCGGCACAGGTGGTCGCCCAGGATCTTCTCGGAGTGGCCCTTGGTGTAGATGTTGGCGGTGTCAATGAAGTTGCCGCCGCGCTCGAGGTAGGCGTCGATGATCTGGCACGAGTCCTCGGGCGACGAGCCCCAGCCCCACTCGTGCCCGAAGGTCATGGCGCCGAGGCACAGGGGGCTGACGCGGAGGCCGGAGCGGCCGAGGGTGAGGTATTCAGAGAGCAACATGCACGGAGCGTATGAGGGGGCGGCGCGTCCGGCGATGCGTCACGGCCCCAGCGACTTCTCGGGGTTCGCGTACACGGTCGCCCCGGAGGTCAGATTCTCCGCTCGCACCTCTGAGACTACGTTGGTGCCGCCCAGCGCCCGGGGGAACTCCTTGCCTCCCAGGGCGCCGACGTGACCATCGGCGAAGGCCACGTTGGCCGACGAGTTGCGCCCGGGGTGCCGGTATCCGATACGGCAGTTGGTGGTGCCGATCTGGTTGTCGCGCTGGCGCCCGGCGTACAGGCCGTCGGCCACCGTGACCAGCATCGAGGGGCGCTTGAACACGCTGGTGCGTGATTGCCGGATCGACAGGCCGTTGGTGCCCGGCCCGTACCCGACGCTGGCGGTGTAGAAGACGTCCGGAGTGACCGTCGTGGCGGTGCCGATGGGGTTGTCGGCGTTGATCCAGTAGGCCACACGGATGATCTTGTTGAAGCCGCGCGAAGGGATGGTCTGCGGGATGTTCGCCGTGCCTGTGCGGGCGAACGGCCAGTCGAGCCAGCCCTTGGGGTTGTCGGGGTTGTCGCCCGTCTGGCCGGTGGCGACGCCCGCGACATCGACGGTGTCGGGGCAGTAGAACGGATTGTCCTGGGTGCCCTGGTAGCTCTCCATGTACCCGTCGCGGTCGAGGATGGGGCCCCAGCCGTCGAGAGGCACGCTCGCGCCGCCGGCGGTGCCGGTCATGTTGTACGACGGGACAACCAGGTCCTGGTTGTCGCCGTTGTAGAGCACGAACCCCTGCCCGATGGTCCGCAGTGCAACCTGGCACACCACGGCCCGCGCGGACTTCCGGGCGCTGGAGAGCGCCGGCACGAGCACCGCGATCAGCAGGGCGATGACCGCCACCACGACAAGAAGCTCGACCAGCGTGAATCCCTTCTTGCGCACGATTGCCTCCTTGCTTCTGCCGCCCCGGCCGCGGCGCCGCAGGGAAACGGGCCGCGGAGACGATCGGGGTCCGTCGGGCGGCGGTGATCTTAGCGGCCCGTCGAGTTCCGAGCCCCTCAAACTGGCAAAGCTACCGCGCCCCAATACACTTCGTGCCGGCTTCAACACCCTCCCCCCAGCAGCAGCCGCCGAAACTTCTCCTCCATTCCCTACCTCGCCACTCCCCACTCGCCACCTCGCTTCCCCCCTCAGGACCATGCCGACCAACGTCACCATCCCGTCTCTCGGCGAATCCATCTCCGAGGTCGTCATCAACAACTGGCTCAAGCCCGACGGCAGCTACGTCAAGCGCGACGAGGACATCGTCGAGCTGGAGACCGACAAGACCAACATGCCGCTGCCGGCGCCGATCGCCGGGGTGATCCGGCACTCCAAGGCGCCGGGCGAGACGGTGCCGATCGGGGCGGTGATCGCGACGATCGATGAGTCGGCCGCCGCGCCGGCTCAGGCTGAGGCGCCGGCCGTGGCTCAGGCCCCCGCCGCAGCCCCCGGTGCAAAGGCCGGGCAGTCCGCGGCGAAGGGTGATGCGCCCCGGGCCACGCCGCTGGCCAAGAAGATCGCCGACGAATCGCACATCGACCTGAGCAAGGTCGAGCCGACCGGTCCGGGCGGGCGGGTTCGCGAGCAGGACGTGAAGGCGTTCATGCAGTCGGGGGTCTCTCCTTCCAAGCCCGCGGCGTCAGCCCCGGCGTCTCGCTCCGCCCCCGCCCCCGCCCCCGCCCCCGGGGGGGCCGGCAGCCGTGGCGTGCGTCGCGAGCGGATGAGCATGCTCCGCCAGCGGGTCGCGGTGCGGTTGGTTGAGGCTCAGCACACCGCCGCGATGCTGACGACGTTCAACGAATGCGACATGACCAATGTCATGGCGCTGCGGGCACGCCACAAGGACGCCTTCGAGAAGCGTTACGGCGTCAAGCTGGGCTTCATGTCGTTCTTCGTGACGGCCGCCGTGCAGGCGCTGCGGAAGTTCCCGAACGTCAACGCCTTCATCGCCCCATCGGCCGACGGGAAGGCAACCGAGATCGAGTTCCACGACTACTGCGACGTCGCGGTGGCGGTGGGCACCGAGCGCGGGCTGGTGGTGCCGGTGCTGCGCAACTGCGAGACGCTGGGGTTCGCGGAAATCGAAGCGGGCATCAACGAGCTGGCGGCGAAGGCCCGCGACAACAAGCTCGCTCTCGAAGACCTTCAGGGCGGCACGTTCACGATTTCCAACGGCGGCGTCTACGGCAGCCTGATGAGCACACCGATCCTGAACCCGCCGCAGTCGGGGATCCTGGGCATGCACAACATCGTGAAGCGCCCCGTGGAAGACCCCGACCGCCCGGGCCAGATCGCGCTGCGCCCGATGATGTACCTGGCGCTGTCGTACGACCACCGGATCGTCGATGGCGCGGGGGCGGTGGGGTTCCTGAAGTCGATCAAAGAGGGGATTGAGGATCCGGGGCGGTTGATGCTGGGGGTTTGAGGAAGATATCAAAGGACATCGATTATTCTGCGCTAAGTCCACCACGGGAATGCCGGCCAGATGGAAGCTGCGAGTACTCCTACTCGGAGGCCGCCATGTTTGGCTGGCGCTCATCGCCCGAACCAGACGCAAGCGTGGTCTATCTTGCGACATCTATCCTCGCCCGCGCTTACCCCCTCCGCGCCAGCTGCCCCACATCCCTCAGCACCGCGGCGCGTGACTTTTCCCAGGTATAGAACATGTGCCCGCCGTCGTAGTCGATCAGCTCAACGTTCTTCCGCAGCTCGCTCGGCAGGCGCATGGTCGCCAGCGTCTGGGCGGTGGAGAAGTAGGTTGTCACCAGGTCGTGGCGTCCGTGCACGATCAGCACGGGCAGGTCGGGGTTGATGGCCATGCCGTAGCGGAGGTCGGTGGCGCACTCGAGCTGGCGGTCCCAGAAGCCCTGGGCGCGGTCGTCGGCCCAGTTTTTCCAGGCTTCTTCGCTCAGGAGCGTGTACTCGCGCGGGGTGTTCAGGGCGAGCTCGGAGCGGAGCATGGTGTTGGCGGCGGCGGTGAAGGCGCCCATGATGCCGCCGAGCGTCGGGTCGGGGTTGGCCTGGCCCTCGCGGTCGGGGAAGGCGTTGGGGCCGGTGACGGTTCCGTCGTAGAGGCCGATCAGCTTTCCCTCGTCGCGGAGCAGCTCGCGACCGAAGATCTCGATCGGGACGCGCCCGTTGTGGCGCACGACCAGGTCACGCGGCAGGCCGGTCAGGTCGGCCATGGTCGCCAGCGTCTTTGACCGTATGGAGTCAGAGAGGCGGTCTCCCAGCAACAAGGCGCGGGCCAGGTCATCGAGCGCGAAGGCCTCGGCCGCCGAGCGGAGTTCATTGGGCTTCATCGACGCGAACCGCCCGCGCGACTTGGCGTGGTGGCGGGCGACCAGCGCCATGGTCGGCAGTGTGTTGGTCCACGGCAGGATGTCGTAGTCGCACCCGCCGATGCCAAGGATGTCCACGGCCGGCGACACCATGACGGCGCCGGCCAGGGCCACGCCGCGCTCGGGGAGGGCGCGCACGAGCTTGCCGACGCGGTACCCGCCGTAGCTCTCGCCGGCGATCATGACGGGGCTGTCCCAGCGGTTGGCGCGGGAGAGGTACGCCGAGACGAACTCGCACAGCACGTCGATGTCGCGCTTGATCTTGAAGAACGGCTTCCTGGCCTCGGGGGCGTCCTTGGTTTGCTTCTCGCGCTTGTCGTCCTCGGCGTCGACGCCGTGCTGCTCGAGGCGGGATTCGTGCACGGTGCGGCTGAGGCCGGTGTTCACGGGGTCGACGAAGACGAGGTCGGCGAAGGCCAGCCAGCTCTCGGCGTTGTCGACGATCTTCACAGGCGGAGGGAGCGTGCCGCCCTGCCGGGCAAACTCGACGCGGCGCGGCCCGGCGGTGCCCATGTGGAGGAACGCCGACGCCGCGCCAGGGCCGCCGTTGAACAGGAACATCACCGGGCGCTCGCGGCGTTTGGGCTGCAGCTCGTAGCTGGTGAAGAAGACCTCGGCGGTGGGCACGCCGTGCTCGCGCACCAGCAGCCAGTCGGCGACGGCGGCGACGCGGGACTTCTTGCCGCGGGCGGACCATGTGATGATCTTGCTTACGCCGGCGGGGGTGCGGTAGGCGGACTTGTCGGGAACCGGGGGGGCTGGTTGGGCAGTGGCGGCGGTGGGCATGGGCGCTCCTTGGATTCATCACCATACCGGCAACGCCCGCGCGGGTGACGGGGTCACGCGGCTGCTGGGGCTATTTCCCACCCACGGCTCGGCGGATCGCTCGGAACCACGCCCCCGCCCCGGCGAGCGATCGCAGCGGCTTCTGGTTGCGCTTGGCCAGCAGGCGCGGGTGAACGGCGTCCAGGATCATGTCGTTGGACGCCGTGGTGAGCGCCGAGAGGGCGGGCGACGCGGCGATGTAATCCGCGCGGACATACAGGAGCATGTTCTGGCGGTACCACCACGCGACGCGGTCATCGTTCCAGACGCGGGGGCGGACGGCGTCGAGCGGGCGCATGCCCCGGGCGGCGAACTTCGCGGCCCACCAGCTCTGGGGTTGCTCGTTGACGTGGCCGGTGCCGCCCTGCAGGGGGACCGCCGCGGAGAACAGCACGCACGGCGCGGAATCGGCGAGCGCAGCGACGAGGTGCGCGGCGCACGATTCGGGCAGGTGCTCGCCGACCTCCAGGCACACCGCCAGGTCGAAGCGCCGCCCGAGCGAGAACGGCGACCGCAGATCGACCGGCGTGAATCGGGCGGCGTCGATGCGCAGCGCCCCGCGGTCGACGTAGTCGCCGTCGTATCCCTGGAAGTCCGTAACGCCGGCGCGTGCGAAAGCCGCCAGCCAGCCGCCGACGCCGCAGCCGACGTCGGCCACGCTCGCCGGGCGCAGCAGTTCCATAACGATCGGCACGATGACGCCGGCGGAGGCCTCGGAGCCGCCGGCCTGGCCCTGGAAGAAGTCAGCGGAGTATGGGGTTGTGCTCGCCAATCGGTGTCCGCCGGGGCGTGGGCTTACCGCACCAGCGCGAACAGGGTGCGCCGGTAGTTCTCGGCGGTGACGCCGACGTTGTCGGTGTCGACGCCGAGCTTGACGATCTCGCGGAACGTCGAGTACTCGCGCAGCCACGATTGGACCTTGGCCTCGTCCCAGCCGGCGAGTTTTTCACGGAACCAGCGCTCGTGGCCCTGGCCGGTGTCGAAGAACATCACCCGTGCCGTGGCCTTGTCGAGAAGGCGGAGAAGCTCCTCCGCCGAGCACGGCCCGCGACCCAGCACGAAGTGGTGGGCGAGGCTGAAGCACGTCACGATATCGAAGGGGACCGGGGCCTTGCGCAGGAACTCAACCGCGTCGCCGCAGGTGACGTCAGCGTCGGTGTTGGCGTAGAGCAGCTTGCCGATGCGCAGGGCGGCGGGATCGATCTCGACGCCGTGGGCCCTGATGCCCATGGCGCGGAACTGCGAGACGAACCAGCCGTAGTTGCAGGCGACGTCCAGCGAGGTGAGCTGCGGCCCGGCGCCGAGGATGTTCCGCTGCTTCAGAAAGTCGCGCATCATCTCGAGCCGATCGGTGCACTTGCGCCGCAGCGGCCAGCCGCGTCCCATCTCGGGCAGTTCGACGGGCTGGTACAGGGCGGGGCGGTGCCGGGTGCTCTCGACGTCGAGGATCAGGGTCTGAGCGCTGGTGTGCGCGGGGCGCGACTTGACGTAGACGCGGACGGCCGTCTCGCCGCGGGCCGCGAGCAGCGCCAGGCGGTGGTGCCCGTCGTGGATCTGAAAGCAATCAGAGCCGGCGATTTTCCGCACCACGGGGAGCGAGCCGGGGCGGCTGCGCCCGGGGGCATCGGGGGCGACCGTGGGCTTGCCGCCGCGGTGAACCGCGATGAGCTCGCGAGCCAAAGCCAGCATGCCCGCCTCGTCCACGGCTTCGTGGTAGCGCCCGAACGCCTTGATGCAGCGGAGGCCCTGCTGGACGTAGGGCGATGCGCGGAGGGCATGGTCGGGCAGGTCGCCGCCGGCGGCGTCGGCCGACTTCAACAGGGCGACGTGCGGCCCGTCCAGCAGGCGGGTCGAGGTGCGGAGCCAGTCGCCGGTGGCCTCGGCGTAGGCGCGGGCGTCGCGCGCCACATCGGCGCCCAGAAGCAGGCGGTCGACGGGGACGCTCCGCGCCAGCACGGAGCGCTTGGCGTGTTTGACCGAGTCGATGACGCGGCGCAGCAATGCCATAGCGACAGCGTAGCGTGATTCAGGAGATGCGGCTCGGGCGGGTGGTTACCGCTTCTCGATCGGCGTGTACGCAACCTCGTGCGGCCCGACGTAGTCGGCGTCGGGGCGGAAGAGTCGGTTGTCGGCGAGCTGCTCGATGATGTGCCCGCTCCAGCCGCCGATGCGGCCGACCACGAACATGGGCGTGAACAGGTCGAGCTTCAGGCCGATGCAGTGGTAGGTGGTGGCGGAGTAGAAGTCGACGTTTGGGTAGATGCCCTTGGCCGCCACGGCCTTCTCCATGACCTGCTCGATGGCCTGGCTCTTCTCGTACAGGGCCGAGTTGTTGGTGTCCTTGGCGAGCTGCTTGGCCAGCACCTTGAGGTGGGCGGCCCGCGGGTCATAGGCCTTGTAGATGCGGTGCCCGAAGCCCATGATCTTGTCCTTGCGCGCGAGCTTGTCGAGGACGATCTTCTCGACGGCTTCGACGCTGGGGATCTCGTTGAGCATCTTCATGACGCCCTCGTTGGCCCCGCCGTGCAGCGGGCCGCGGAGCGAGCCGACGGCGCCGGCGAGCGCCGAGTAGATGTCGCTCTGGGTGGAGGCGATGACCCGCGAGGTGAAGGTCGAGTTGTTGAGGCCGTGGTCGGCGTGGAGGATGAGGCAGACATCCAACGCCCGCGCCATGGTCGGGGTGGGCTTGGCGCCGTTGAGCATGTAGAGGAAGTTCTCGGCGATGGACAGGTTCTTGTCGGGGTGAACCAGGGGGAGGCCGCGCCGGTAGCGGTCGAAGTAGGCGAGGATGGTGCCCGAGCAGGCCAGGGCCGCGAGGGCCTTTGCCCGCAGCGAGGGGGCGTCGATCTTGTCGGGGGCCGGGTCGTACAGGCCCAGGGCCGAGACCATCGTGCGCATGACGTGCATCGGCTCAGCGTTCTTGGGCAGGCTGGTGAGCAGCTTGACCAGCTCGGCGGGTGGCTCGTACTTGGCGCGGATTTCGTTCTGGAACGCGGTCAGCTCGTCCCGCTTGGGAAGGCGGAGGTTCCACAGCAGGAACACGGTCTCTTCAAACGTCGAGTGCGTGGCGAGCTCGCCGATCGGGATGCCGACAAACTCGAGGATGCCGGCTTCTCCATCGATGTACGAGATGCGGGTCTCGGCGGCGACAACCCCTTCAAGACCTTTGACGGCGACGGCCATAGTCACAGCTACCTCGGGTTTGGAAACCACCTCACCTGTGCAGCAGAACGCCGAACATTGGCGCCGCTCGGATGAGGGCCGGACTATAGAAGGCGCCCCGGCGAGCATCAACCGAGAACCATTCTGAAGAGCGGCCGCGACCCCGGCGCTGACCCCCCCTTTCGTTGGCGTTCGCGGGACTGGGGCGGACTTGAACGGGCGGGCGTCCAGCCGAAATCGGCACGGGCGGGGCGGGGTGCGAGCGGGGAGGCTACGCTAAGGCGGCCGGGGAGTAGTTAGGAGGGCGATGGGACGGGCGCGCTCGTTCATCCCGGCTTGTGCTTTTGCGCTCGTGGGCTGCTTGACGCCGGGCGCGGAGGTCGTTGCGCGTCAGCCCGAGCCGGCGCACGCCGCCGATGGGCTGCCGTGGGGGGACGCCTCGACCTCGCGGAAGAACCTCGACCTTCTCACGGGACGGGACGTGGTGCTGACGCTCGATTCGGGAGAGGTGTACCGCGGGCGGCTTCTGGGGCACGGCGGCGGGACGATCTCGCTTCGCAACCAGTACGCCGGCGAGTTCGAAGTTCCGGCGGACAAGGTGAAGAAGGTCGAGCCGTGGCAGGCCCCATCGCCCACCCCGGTGGCGCCTCCGCCGCCGCTGGCGGCCACGCCGCCCGAGGCGGTGCTTCCGACGCAACCGGTGGCCCCGACGGTGCTCGCCCCGCCGGTGCCC
>CAZEDW010000054.1:0-22837 GCA_964510955.1 uncultured Phycisphaeraceae bacterium | reverse complement strand
GCGGGGGCGGAGGAGGAGGTGGTGGGGGTGGGGGCGGAGGCGGGGGCGGAGGTGGCGGGGGAGGGCTGCCGGGCGGCGGCTGCTCGCCGTTGTCGGTTCCGCCGGTCGCCTGGTTTGAGTTTGTGGTCTGGTTGATGGGCTCGCCGCCGCCCGTTGAGCGATTCACCACCTGGGTCTCATCACCCTCGCGCGCGCCGGAGTTGCCCGTATCGAGCTGGGTGCCACCGACGTCGACCTGGCCCGGGCTCGGGTTTTCCGGGTTGCTCTGGCCGTCGTCGGTGATGTTCCCCGAGGTGCCGTCGGGATAGGTGACGTTGATCGTCCCAGTGTTGCCTTCGGCGCCGAAGCTCTGGGTGGGCTGGCCGCCGATGACTTCCATCCCGCCCTCGGTGCCCTTGACGGCGAGGGTGGCGTCGGGGGCCTTGATCTGGAAGTCGTTGGCGAACTTGGTGCTGGTGACGTTGAACTGGACGCGTCCGTAGGGGAGGTCTACCTGGGTCTTGTCAACGCCGTTGTCCTTGATGGCCTGATCGAGCGTGGCCACGCCGAGCCGGTCGATGGTGACGAGCTGGGCCTCGCCGATGCGGACGATGACCTTGCTCCTGGCGCCCGTACGGAACTGCCCGCCCTCGGGCACGGCCATGCCGACCTGGGCCGGGACCCACGGTGCGTCGCCGTTGGGGCGCGTCTGCACGATGCCCTCAACGCTCACGACCACGGCGCGGTTGGCGCTGGCCTGGCCCGCCGCCTGGGCGGTGCCGGCGGGGGTCCCGGGGGCTCCGGGGGCTCCGGGGGCGCCGCCGCCGGCGTCCTGGAACCTCGCGCGCTCCATGGGGCGCGCGCCCAGCGCCAAGTGACCCGGCGAAAGCGCCAGGGTGAATCCGGTGACGAAAATCGGCAGTCGCCAGTCTCGCTTCATGCTGAGCCTCGTGCTCATGTCCGCGCCACGGGGCTGGCGCGCTTGGTGGGGATCGGGGGGCCGGTGAGGATCTCGGGCGGGGAGTGTAAAGACGGCCGGCCCGCGTGTCACACTATTTCTCGGTCAGGACAAGGGTTCCTTCCCAACCTTCGGGGATGCCGGACTTGCGGAGGTCGTCGATGGCGTGGAGGTAGAGCTTGGCGAGCTTGCCGTCGTCAAAGTCGTCGGCCATGCGATGGAACGCCGCCTCGGCCGCGTCCAAGTCGCCCTTCTGATAGGCAGCGATCGCCTGGTTGGTCAGGTCGATCCACGCCCGGGTGCGCTCGCCCTTGGGCTGGCGGTCGCCGATGAGCTCGTACAGCTCTTCGTACTCGGTCTTGCCCTTGACAACGATCCGGCCGATGGGCCGGAACAGCACTTCGGCCCGGGACAAGTCAACCACCCGCTTGGTCATCAGGATTGAGGTGCCGAACTGCTTGTTGGATGATTCCAGCCGCGCAGAGAGATTGACCGCGTCGCCGATCACGGTGTAGGCGGACTTGTGCGGCGGGTTGCCGAAGTCGCCGACGTTGACCTCGCCGGTCGCGATCCCGAATCGCACCTCCACGGTGCCGGCGTCGCCGAACTCCCCCTTGCGGTTCATCTCATCGAGCCGCTTGACCATCTCGACGCAGGCGATGGCGGCGTTCTTGGCGTGATCGGGGTCCTCGATGGGAGCGCCCCAGAACGCCATGATGCCGTCGCCGAGGTACTTGTCCAGCGTGGCCTTGTTGCGCTGGATGATGTCCGTCATCTCGCCCAGGTATTTGGAGAGGAACTTGTAGATGCCCTCGGTGCCCAGCCGCTCGGTGAGGGTGGTCCAGTTGGCGACGTCGGAGAACATGATGGTGAGCTCGCGGCGCGTGGGCGCCATGCTCTGCAGCTCGGGGTTGTTGACGAGGATGTCGACGACGTCGGGGGAGACGTAGGAGCGGAAGCGGGCTTCGGTCTGTTTGCGTGAGCGCTGCTCGAATAGCAGGCGGTGCAGGGTGATGCCGAGCCAGGAGGCGGAGGCGGAGATCATGGGAGTCGATGACGCTACGAGCATGTTGCGTCGATCAAACAGTACGAGTGCCGCGATCGCCACCCACGCCCCCAAGCTGAGCAGGAGGGCTATAGGCGAAATGGTCACGTCCATTCGGACCGCGATGAGAGTTCCAATGACCCCCATCACGAGTATTGCTGCGTAGTTCGTGAATCGCACGCTCGGAGCACTCACCAGCTTCTGGTAGCCCGTCAACAAGCTGTTGGCGACGACCGCGTGGAGATACGGACCGGGTGTTTTGACCGCGATGCTCGTTTTGACGAAGTCTGAAATGGACGCGGTGGCGATCCATCCCATGAGGCAGAGCTTGCCCGAAAGTCTCTGGCGCAAGCCGGCGCGAAGGTCCGCGATGTTGCGCTGAGCCGAATCTACCTCGCGCATAACGCTGTCAATTGTGGCCACGACGCCGCGCATGTTTGCGAGGTTGTCTTGATCCGAAGCACTGGGCGAGTTCTCCTTGGCGAGGTCCTCCGCAAAGCTCGCCGCTTCCTTCTGGTATTTCAGCCAACGTGCGGCGTGCTCGTCATACAGGCTTCGCCATCCCGGGTCGTCCGGACTTGTTCGTTCCAGAGCCGCGGACCGCTCAAAGAACTTCGCCTGATCATCGATGAAGGGGAGTTTGGCGTTCGCGGCACGCAGGGCTATGTTGAGATCCGTGATGTTTCGAGTGATTTTTTCTGCAGCGAGCACCGGGTCGAGCACCTTGCCTATCGGAACCTCTTCGCCCGGCGGAAACTTGACCGAGGACGGGGCGTCTTCTGATGGCGTAGCGATAGCTGGCTTGCCCCCCACAATGGCGCTGCGGGCGGGGGAGAACTGGTGCATGTAGCCTTCGCCGTTCGGCCAGGCCATGAAGACCAGTCCGTTGGTGTCCGGTAGCTTCAAGAGATCAGCCGTGTGTGTCTCCAGGCGGACACCGCCGTTGCGGGCGGGCAACACCGTTGCTTGATCACCCACTTGGATTTCAGAAATGGGTACCCGGAGAAACGCGGCGACGGAGGCGAGCCCCAGCGTTGGAAACAAGCGGTCACGATATTGGACCCACAACGGCATTCGACGCATCACGCCGTCAATGTCGTCGGTTCCCTTGGCGGAAACAGAGCCAAGGCCGAAGCACGACTCCAAAAGCACGGGAGTTGCCGGGCGCGGCGCGTTCGACTCGGGCCATCCCTTCATGGCATCGGGCGCCTGCACGGAGAACGAACCGAGACGGTTGTGAAGAAGCTTGGCCCAAGCCAGCTTGGTTTTGAGATCGTCCAATCCCACCGACGTGTCAGCCTGACGTTCATCGCTATCAAGAAACTGCTTGAGTTCGGCACCGTCAGTATGAAGGTCTCGTTGTATGGCGTCCCATGCCTTCTGAAACGAAACCCGCTTGATGCGCCGGCCCGTTGCCTCCTCCTCTTCCTCGTCGCCAACGAAGGGAAAAGTAGCCCCGAGCACAACACGACCATGCGCCTTGATGGCATCGGCGAAGAGCCGGTCGCCATCGACTATGCGGTGCTTCGAGGGGTCCCACCGGTTCTCGACAAGGTGCGGGAGTTCCGGGTCATCCAAATACAAGTCGAGCGCCACCGTATCGGCGCCCGCCCGCCTGAGCTCATCGATCATCTGAGCGAGTCGCTGACGCGACCAAGGCCACCGCCCCACGGTCTGGAGCGCCGGGTCGTCGATGATGATCATCGCGAGTGAATCACTTGGCGGCGTGGCGGCGCTATGAAAGGATGAGGTGAACCAGTCGAGCAGCGGTAGTTCCGCCCGCTGCGTCCAACCTTGTCCCCACATCGCCATCAGCGCGCCGGTGATCAGCAGCCCGATCCCCCACTGAACCCGCGCGATCAGCTCCGCGCGGTTCTTCTTCGGCGTCGGCGCAGCGGCGCCGCCTTGCGCGCGGGCGACAGATGACGGGCTGGCCTTGGAGTCTTCCATGAGTCCTTGGGCCTACTGGAGCCTGCGGATGAACGCTGGGCGGCCTCCGCCGCGCGGCTCGGAGATCGCTCAGTTCTGCTGCTTTGGCGGCTCGCTGGGCGCGGGGGCGGGGGCGGGGGCGGGAGTGGCTGCGGGGTTCGCCGCGCCGGGTTCAGCGGTCCTGGGCTGTTCCGCGGGGGCGTCGGACTTGGGTGTCTCGGGCTGTGCGCCGCTCGGGGGGGCGGCCCCATCGGCGGGCTTGGCGCCGGACCCGGGGGCGGGGGCGGCGGCGCCGCCATAGTTCTCCTCGCGCGGCGCCACGGGGCGGATGCGCGACGTCGGCTTCTTGCTCGCGGCACGGACCTCCTCGATGGCGAGGTAGTCCTGCATCTTCGAGATCACGCCGACATAGTCCAGGCCGCTCACCGCCTGCTGCTGCGTGCCGGGGCCCATGATCCGGAGATACTCCAGCTCACGCTCGGCGTACCGCGCGCTGCCGTTGGTGATCCGCATCATCACCCCGCCCTTGATATCCGAGGCCTTGGCAACGGCCCGGGCCAGGGTTCCCCGCTGCATGACCAGGTCGCCGGGCTCGTCAAAGTCGTCCGGCAGCCATCCCTTGGCCTTGGCGGCGGCCACGCGCTCGGGGTAGTTCTTGGCCTCGTCCTTATTGTCGACGAACAGGAGCAGGCCGTGCAGGCCCTCGTTGTTGCTGACCGCCGAGCGGCCCGGAAGGTTGTGCCAGAACTCCATCTGCTTGGAGGTGTCGGCGGGGTCAAGCTCGTCGATCGCCAAGGGTTGGCGGACCACCGTCCGCTGGCAGGCGGCGGCGGAGAGGCAAACCAGAACTGAGATGAGAATCTTGGTCTTCATGAGCGGGCATCTCGGGGAATCACCGCGGGGGCGCGGGGAACGCGAAGGATGCGGGGAGGGGATCAGAACGACAGCGTGAACCCGGTGAACACGAAGTTCCGCACCTCGGTCTCGCCGGTGATCGCGTTGCCCGGGAAGAACGCGCCGTAGCGGAAGATAGCCGCGAAGTCGGAGGTCACGCGGTAGTTGATCGAGAAGTCGATCTCGGTGCCCAGGTAGCTGCTGTCCTTGGTGGGCTCTTCGATCGGGGCGCCGGAGTCGAACTTGTTGTGCACCAGCACGTCCAGGCCGAGCTGGAGCTGCTCGAGCTCGCGGATGCTGTTGAACGGGAACGTGGCCACCCCCGCGCGGACGGTGATGAGATTGCTGAGCGTGGGCGAGAAGGCCAGGCCGGTGTTGACGAACCCCAGCGAGTTGAAGGCCTTGTCCTTGGTGCCGGGCCGGTTGCCGCCCACGGTGCCCGAGGTGGTGCTCAGGCGGTCGTCGTCGCCCGATGCCAGCAGGAGCTCGCCCTGGACGCGGGTCTGCCAGGTATCGAGCGGCAGGTAGGTCACTTGTCCGCGGAAGGCGAACGCCGAGATGTCTTCCCGCGTCTGGGCGCCGCCGACACCCTGGACAGGGTCGGACCGGGAGTTGCCGAACTCGTACACAAACTCGCCCAGGTAAGCCCAGTTGCGCCCGATGGTGCCGTCGATGCCGACACCGGCATAGTCGGCGTCGTAGTTGAAGTCCACCGGGACACCCAGCGCGGCACGCGGGCGGTCCTCGTCGTTGAAGTCCTGCTCGTGCAGGAAATACGCGAACGCCCGCGTCGCGTTCTGGAACGTGTACGCGACGTTGGCCCCGAAGTAGCCGCGCTTGGTGTCGTGATTGAACCCCGCGCGCGACGAATCCCAGTCGGTCACGCTGCGGTCGGCGGGCGTGACGCCCGCCAGGCCCTCGATGCTCCAGCGCCCCAGCGTGATCGTGGGTCGCACGGCGTACAGGTTTTCCGAGAGCACCACGCCCTCGGCCCAGTCGACGAACTGCCGGCCGATCTTGAGGTTGAAGTTCCAGTCGGTGCGCTTGCCCTGGTACGCCGCCGCGGCCCGCGCGGCGTCGAACTCGTAGACGTAGCGGTCGAGGAACGGCGTCGTCCAGCGGTCGCCGCGGTCATCGAAGCTGTCGCCGGTCGAGAAGTCGCGGTACTGGAACCGTGAGCGCACGAAGAAATCATGCACGCCGTCGATCGACGCCCGACCGTACAGCTGCATCTCGGGCTGCAGCAGCCGGCGGTGGTTGCCGCTGCTGTCGTTCAGATTCAGGAAGAACAGGCTGAGCGAGCCGCCGAAGTCGAACTGCGACCGCTCGGCGACGCCGAGGCTCGGGTCGACCCTGAGCCGCCAGGACTGGTCGGCCGAGCGCAGCGCCCGTTCGAGCTGGCGGGTGGTCTGGTCCTGGGCAAACGCCGACCCGCACAGCGCGGTCAACACAAAGCCCGAGGCGAGCGTCCATCGACCGGCTTCAACCCGACCGTTCCGCGAACATCCCATCCGTAAAGCCTCCGAGAACGAGGGATTGGGGGGGGCCGAATCCTGGCCCTGACTTGGAGCGCGAGACCTTATCAGACTTGCAGGCGTCCTGCATGTCAAGAAAGGGTCGGTCCGCCGCCGCTGCTGACCGCACTTTCCACGTCCCGCCGCCGCAGGGGGCCCATGAGAAGGCTGGAGGAGGCGGGCGGTTCCCTCGCGTCACGGGGGCGCCATGACAAGCAGCCCCGCCGGGCGGACCACCTTTGGCGTGCAGGCCCTCCCGGGAAGCCTCCGACGCCAGGTCCGCGAATGATGATGATGGGAGAACGCCACGGGCCGGCGCCGCCGCCGGCTTGTTCGGTGCGGCGCGACTCCGGGCAAGGGCCCGCGACGAATCGTCGATGGAGAAAGCCAAGAGGAACCCGGCTATGACCCTGGATACGAGTCGAATCTGCAGCGCGGTGATCGTCGCCGTGGCCCTCCTGTCGAGCGTCGCGCCAGCGCAGCAGGCGGCCCCGGGGCCGGGCGCCGGCGTCGTCCCGGCCCGTCGGCTGCGGATGCTCGCGGGTCAGGTGGACACATCGCGCCCGCGGATCGCGCGGCTCGAGGACGCCGCCATCGGCGACCAGGACCGGCTGGTCGTGCAGTTCGCCGGGCCTCTGTCGGCCCAGCAGCGCCGCGACCTGACGGCGGCGGGGGTGAAGCTGCTCGACTACCTGCCCGACGACGCGTACGTGGTCCGCGTGCCCAAGGCGGCGCGGGGCGCCGTGCCGCACGCGCGGTGGGCCGCGAAGTTCGACGCCTCGTGGAAGCTCTCGCCCACGGTGGCGACCCGGGTGCTGCAGAATCCCGAGCGTCGCGCCCTGGCCCAGGCGGGGCGGTCGCCGGTCGTCATCACCGCGTTCAGCGATGCGCAGCCGGAAGAGGTGGCCGACCTGATGCGGGCGATCGCCGGCGTCCCCGGGGCGATCGTGCACGACCGGGCCGACGTCGGCGGGAACCTCACGGTATGGGCCGAGCTGCCGACGCGCTCGCTCGGTGCGCTCGCCGCGCTCCCGGCGGTGCAGTTCATCGAGGAAGCGCCGGAGGTGACCGAGCGCAACCTGACCACGCGGTGGATCGTCCAGAGCAACATCCCGGGCCAGACGCCCCTCTACGCCAACGGGTTGACCGGCGCGGGGCAGGTGATCGGCATCGTGGACAGCCGGCCCGACGTCAATCACTGCTCGTTCTTCGACGCTGTCCCCTTCGGCCCGGCACACCGCAAGATCCTCGCCTACAACGCCACCACCGCCAACCCCGCTTCCCACGGCACGCATGTCGCGGGGATCGCCTGCGGCGACGCGGGCGCCGAGGACGAGACGCGCGGCGTGGCCTACGGCGCCAAGTTCGTCTATTCGCCCATCCCCGCGTTCACCGAGGAGGGCATCCTGAACGTGCTCACCCCGCACCACGCCCAGGGGGCGCGCATCCACACCAACTCATGGGGTGATGACGGCACGACCTCGTACTCGTCGCTCTGCCGCGGCATCGACGTGTTCATGAACGCCAACGAGGACGACCTGGTCCTCTTCGCCTGCTCGAACTCGCCCGTGCTCACCTCGCCGGAGAACTGCAAAAACGCCCTGGCCGTCGGCGCCACCCAGAACTCGCCGAACCAGGACTTCTTCTGCTACGGGGGCGTCGGCCCCACCGCGGACGGCCGCCGCAAGCCCGAGGTCTTCGCGCCCGGCTGCGACATCCAGTCGGCCCAGGTCAACAGCGGCTGCTCGACGTTCGCCCAGGGCGGCACGTCGATGGCGACGCCCGCCGTGGCCGGGGCCGCCACGCTGGTCCGGCAGTACTTCACCGATGGCTATTACCCCAGCGGCACGCCGACCTCCGGCGACGCGATGACACCCTCGGGCGCGCTGGTCAAGGCCGTGGTGCTGAACTCATCGACCGACATGACCGGGTACGCGGGGGCGATCCCCAACAGCTCAGAGGGGTGGGGGCGCGTGCTGCTGGATTCGACGCTCTACTTCCCGGGCGATGCACGCAGGCTGGTGGTCCGGGACGTGCGCAACACCGACGGCATGACCACAGGCGGACAGTCCGAGCTCGCCCTGACGGTCAACGGTTCCGCCGAGCCGCTGCGCGTCACGCTGGCGTGGACCGACAAGCCCGCGTCCGCCGGCGCGGCCCTCACACCGGTGAACAACCTCGACCTTGAGGTGGTGGCTCCCGACAGCACCCTGTACAAGGGCAACGTCTTCGCCGGCGGCGTCTCCGTGAGCGGTGGGGCGGCCGACTCACTGAACAACGTCGAGCAGGTCCTGATACCGGCACCCACCCCGGGTCTGTGGACGATCCGGGTGAAGGGCACGGCCGTGAACCAGGGCACGCAGGGCTACGCCCTCGTATCCACCGGCGACCTGGCTGTCCCCCCGGCGCCGCTCACGATCGCGGTAAGCCCGCCTCGACCGACCATCATCGCACCGGACACCAACCAGCAGTTCGGCGTCACGATCAACCCCGGGGCCGACACGCTGGTGCCGGGTACGGCGCTGGTTTTCTGGCGTCGCCACCCCGGCGACGCGTTCGCTTCCAGCCCGCTCTTCGCGCTGGGGGGCGACCAATACCGCGCCACCCTTCCGCGTTTCGCGTGTTCTGATTCGCCGCAGTTCTATCTTCAGGCCGCCGGCGCAGCGACGGGGACGATCGCGGCCCCGCCCAACTCGCCGACCGCCCAGGCGTTCGCCGCCTCCGTCGGCGTCAGCTCGACCTCAACGCTGCTGTCCGAAGGCTTTGAGTCCGGGCTGCCGGCGGGTTGGTCGGTGACAGGGCTGTGGCACATCACCGGCTCGTGCCCCCAATCCGCGCCCTGCGACGGGTCCCAGTGGGGCTACTTCGGCCAGGACACCACCTGCACCTACGCCACGCCCAATCGTGAGTCGGGCCTGCTGTCCGCCCCGGCGATCAATCTTCCCGCCGCGGCGCCCGGGCGATCCATCCAACTCTCGTACTGCAGCTACCTCGAGCGCGAGCAGGCCAACGGCTACGACCTTGCCAAGCTGCTGGTCAACGGGCTGGTCGCGGACCAGCCCAGCGCCAACAGCATCCAGTGGGCAACCCGCACCGTTGACCTGACCCCCTACGCCGGGCAGACCGTCACCATCGCGTGGTCGTTCGACACGGTTGACAACTTCCTCAACAACTTCAAGGGCTGGCAGATCGACGGCGTCCGGCTGACCGTCACCGAAGCCACCTGCACCGCCCCCGCGCCCTGCAGCGGCGACCTGAACTCCGACCGACAGGTCACCACGCCCGACCTCACCCTCCTGCTCTCGCGTTTCGGGACCACCGGGGAGGCTTTCGCCACCGGCGATCTCAACGGTGACGGCCTCGTGAATACGAGCGACCTCACGCTGCTGCTGGTGGCGTTTGGTCAGCCGTGCCCATGAGCCGCGCGCCCGGAGGCATGAAACAAACAAGCCCCGCGTCGAACGGGGCTTGGGGGGGGCATGGTGGTTGGTTCAGGGACTGTGCTTTCAGCGGCGCCGGCGTACCAGCCCGAGGCAGGCACCCACGCCGAAGATTGCGGCTGCGCCGGGAGTCGGTACCGAGCCGAAGTTCGGGATCGGCATCCCGCCGGGCCCGTTGATGATGGGCGGGGCAAGCCACGGGCCGAGCGTGGGAATCGGCGGGAACGGAACGTCGAACGGTACGCTTGGGACCTCAAAGATGTTGGAGAGGTCGCCGCCTTCATCGCCCGACGGCGGGAGATGAATCACGCCCGGCACGTCACCCGGCCAGGTCGACTGACCGGGACGGATGGTGCCGTTGGGTGGACCGTTGTTGGTGTCGGGCGCGTTGTTCTTGTCGCCCTTGGTGGGGTCAACCAGAAGCAGGTCCGGGAAATCGGTATGGCCGTCGGTGCGGGCGCTGGTAAGCGCAAGAATCGCGCTCACAGCGAGAAGCCCAAAGTTTGTCTTGGTGGCAACCATTTTCATTGGCCCACCTCCCGCTTCGCGGAGATCACTTTCGCGGTTTCCAAAATCTGCCAACCAACCGAGCGGAAGGACGGGAACCGTCCCATTGTAGCCGTCAGCAGGCTGCAATCGTCGTCGTCCAGCGGGAATTCGATCTCCAAGCCGGTCGAGTCGGTAACTGTTTGGTGGAGGCTGTACTGGAGGGTGAAGACCCGCTCCCGCATGGCCCAGTTGTTGGCCCGATCCGCGATCTTCAGAGCCGCCTGATTCAGGTACCGCACGGGCTCCTGCATCTCCCGTCCCTTCAGGTGCCTCAGGGCGATATCGGCTCCAAAGGTGCACCACCAGCCCCAGCTCTCGAGCCAGTCACCCGTGAGAGCCGGGTCGGCGGGGTTGACCTTCCGAAGGGCGGACATGATCTCCGCGACCGCCGAGGCGGGGTCTTCAAGCCCAGCCTCGACCGCGACCTCGATCAGCCCGCCGCGGCAGGTGTTGGCAATCCCCGCGAGCTGCGGGGCATTGAGCTTGCCGGCCAGTTCCTCGTGCATCCCGGCGCTGCGGGCCAGGTCTTCACGGGCGGCGACCAGATGGGCGCCCTTCAACTCCGGCTCCATCATCGCCAGCCGGCGGTGCGTATGTCCGCGCACATAGTGGACGAACGCCGGCCGCTTGCGGTCCAGGTCGTTCATCGGAGGGTTCGAGTTGTACCAGTCCAGCAGCACCTCGCAGGTGCCCAGCGCCGGCGTGAGCTCCCACAGGCTGTACCACGCGTTGGCGAGCACCGCCCGGAGCTGCTGGCGCCGGATGGGATTGCCCGGCCGGTGCATCAGCCCGCGGCGGCACGCCTCGACCTCCTGCACATAGCGGCCCAGGCCGTCCCAACCGCTGGCCTCAACCGAGCAGGCCACGCACTTGTGGTCCTCGTTCTGGGCCTTGTCGTACATCTCCTTGGCACGGGCGACGACGACGTCGTACTGCCCCTGCTGGTGCGCCTCGCGCGCCTGCTTGTACAGCCCCTCGTAGCTGTCGTCCGCGGGGCGCGCTTCGGTCTGGGGCGAGGTCTCTCCCCAAACCGTTTGAAGCACATCTCCCACCGACCACTCGAGGATTTCGGCGAGTTTCACAAGGAAATCGGCCTTGGGATTCCCCGTGTCGGGGTAGACCTTGGTCGCGTCGCGGTCCAGAGCGCGGGCGAGCTGAGCCTTGCTCCAGCCGCGCGAAGCGCGTGCGAGGTCTATCAGGCCGTGCAGTCTTCGCTTTCGGAGTTCCATCGCGTTCATCGCGCCGCTCTCCAAGTGCGCCCGCCGACGACCCCGAACCCGCCAACCTTAACCTCTACGCCAGAGGGAGATCGAGCGTTCCAGCCGTCGGAAACCAAGTCCCTTCATTCCTGCGCAAATACGAAGGCGCCGGTGGCGGAATCCGACCGATCGAGTCCGCCTGATTTCCTGTGACACCTTACACACTGCCAAAGGGACGTGAACCGGCTTTTTGGCAGCTTCCGGAAAAAGGGCTGCCCAACACCCTGTTCAGGGGAGTGCGCAGCCAGATTGGATAGGGTTATGTTAGGATATCAACGCGACGAGAGGTCACGAGTGCACGGGCTTGGCTTCATGCGCGGGTCGCGGGCGGATCGTCAGCCCACCCTGCTCCATGTCGATCTCCACCACGGACCCAGGGTGCACCTGGCCCGACAGGATGGACCGGCCGAGGCGGGTTTCGATCTCGCGCTGCAGGTACCGCTTGAGCGGGCGGGCGCCGTACACCGGGTCGTAGGCGGCCTTGGCGATGAACTCGGCGGCACCGTCTGAAATCTCCAGCGTGATGTCCTGGGCCCGCAGGCGGTCGCCGATGTCACGCGCCAGCAGCCGCACGATCTTGGCGATCTCGTCCGGGCGCAGCGGCTTGAATAGCACGATGTCGTCCACGCGGTTGAGGAACTCGGGGCGGAAGTGGGCGCGGAGCTCGCGCATCACGCTCTGGCGCGCGTCCGTGGTAATCTGACCGCCGGACGTCACGCCTTCGAGCAGGTGCGGCGAGCCGATGTTGCTGGTCATGATGACCACGGTGTTCTTGAAATCGACGGTGCGTCCCTGCGAATCGGTGAGACGCCCATCATCCAGAAGCTGCAGCAGCACGTTGAACACGTCGTGGTGGGCCTTCTCGATCTCGTCGAACAAGAGCACGGCGTAGGGCCTGCGCCGCACCGCCTCGGTCAGCTGGCCTCCCTCGTCGTAGCCGATGTAACCGGGGGGCGCGCCGATCAAGCGCGAGACGCTGTGCTTCTCCATGTACTCGCTCATGTCGATCCGCACGACGGCCTCTTCGCTGTCGAACAGCGATTCGGCGAGCGCCTTGGCCAGCTCGGTCTTCCCCACGCCCGTCGGCCCCAGGAAGATGAACGAGCCGATGGGGCGGCGAGGGTCCTTGATCCCCGCTCGGGCGCGGATGACGGCGTCGGCCACGAGCTGCACCGCCTCGTCCTGGCCGACCACGCGCTGATGGAGGATCTGATCGAGCCGCAGCAGCTTGTCACGCTCGGCCTCGACCAGGCGCGTGACGGGCACGCCGGTCCACTTGGACACGATCTCGGCGATCTCCTCCTCGCTCACCTGTTCGCGCAGCAGCTTGGACGACCCGTCCTTGCCGCGGGCGGCCGCCTCGGCCTGCTCCAGGTCGCGCAGCAGCGCGGGGAGCCTGCCGTGACGAAGCTCCGCGGCCTTGTTCAGGTCGTGGGCCCGCTCGGCCTGTTCGGTCTGATGCCGGAGCTCTTCGAGCCTGGCCCGCAGCGCCCGCACCTTCTCGATGGCTTCCTTCTCGCTCTGCCACTGAGCCCGCATGGTGTCGCCGCGCGACTTCAGCTCGGCCAGTTCCTTGCGCAGCACCGCCAGGCGGTCCCGGCTGGGCTTGTCGTCTTCCTTCTTGAGCGCCGCCTCCTCGATCTCGAGCTGTGTCTGGCGGCGCGTCACCTCGTCCAGCTCCGCGGGCATCGAGTCGATCTCGGTCCGGATCATCGCGCACGCCTCGTCGACAAGGTCGATGGCCTTGTCGGGCAGGAAGCGGTCGGAGATGTACCGGTTCGAGAGCGTGGCGGCGGAGACCAGTGCCGCGTCGGCGATCTTCACGCCGTGGTGAACCTCGAACCGCTCCTTCAGGCCGCGCAGAATGGAGACGGTGTCCTCGACCGTCGGCTGGTCGACCACGACCGTCTGGAAGCGCCGCTCCAGGGCGGCGTCCTTCTCGATGTGCTTGCGGTACTCGTCGAGCGTGGTGGCGCCGATGCAGCGCAGCTCGCCCCGGGCCAGCATGGGCTTGAGCATGTTGCCGGCGTCCATCGAACCCTCGGCCTTGCCGGCGCCGACGATGGTGTGCAGCTCGTCGATGAACAGGATCACCCGCCCCTCGGACTGCTTCACCTCGTTCAGAACGGCCTTGAGGCGTTCCTCGAACTCGCCGCGGAACTTGGCCCCGGCGACGAGCGCGCCCATGTCCAGGGCGAAGATAGTCTTGTTCTTCAGGCCCTCGGGCACGTCTCCGCGGGTGATGCGCTGGGCCAGGCCCTCGACGATGGCGGTCTTGCCAACCCCCGGCTCGCCGATGAGCACCGGGTTGTTCTTGGTCTTGCGGCTGAGGATGCGGACCGCCCGCCGGATCTCGGCGTCGCGCCCGATGACCGGGTCGAGCTTGCCGGTCGCCGCGTCCTTCACCAGGTCGCGCCCGTACTTCGTCAGCGCCTCGTAGGTGGCCTCCGGGTTGGCCGACTGCACGCGCTGGTTCCCGCGCACGCTTGTGAGCGTGGCGAGCAGCTTGTCACGCAGCACGCCGGCGCGCTTGAGCACCCGCCCCGCCTCGGTGCGGTCGCCCTCTTCAACGATCGCCAGCAGCAGGTGCTCGACCGATACGTACTCGTCCTTCAGGCGCTTGGCCTGGTCCTCGGCCTTCACGAGCACGCCGTTGAGCCGCTGCGTCACCATCACCTTGCCGGGCTCGGCCCCCGGGCCGGACACCCGCGGTCGGCGCTGCAGGGCGGACTCAACCTCCTCCGCCAGGGCGTCCGGCTCGATGTCCATCCGGGACAACAGACGCGGCACCAGGCCTTCGGGCTGCTGGATCAGCGCCAAAAGGAGGTGCTCGACATCCAACTCCTGGTGCCCGAAGCGAACGCCGAGGTTCTGGGCTTCCTGGAGGGCTTCCTGGGACTTCTGGGTAAGGCGGTTCAGGTCCATGGGCCTTGGTGTTGCAACCGCGATGCCAGGAACGCGGGGCGCCGCCGGCCCCAAAGCAGCGGAATTACGCTCTCCACGCATGGAACCACGCCCGCGCGGTGCTTATTCGGAACCGCTCAAGGCACGCTGTCTGACATGGCAGATTCGTTTGCCATTTTGACAGGTCACGTTGGGCTCTCGTGCAAACCAAATGGGCCCGAGGCAGGCGCCGCCGCGGGTGCGACTGGCACGCGTGTTGCCACTCGTCTTTGTGCATCGATCATGGTGCCGGACCCTGTCCGCAAGCTGTTTGCACCGAACCAAAAACAAACTCGGTCGCTGCACGGTGCAGGCCGAGAGAACGAAAGGAGATAGACACCATGTTGACCCGTCGCTTCCCCGTTTCCGCCGCCACGCTGCCGGCGTTCCCGGCATTCGGCGACTTCGACCGCATGATCGACAATCTCTTCAACTCCGCCTTCGAGGGCGGCGAAGTGCCGGTGCCTTTCGGCCCCCGCGCCTTCCCGGCCCTGAACATCTGGCAGGATGAGCAGAACGTGCTTGTCGAGGCCGAGCTGCCGGGCTTCACCATGGAGCAGGTCGAGATCAGCCTCACCGGGCGTGACCTGACCATCCAGGCCCAGCGATCCACCGATACCACCGAGGGTGACGAGAAGACCTGGCTCCGCCGCGAGCGCTCCACCGGCCAGTTCAGCCGCACCGTTCGCCTGCCCGTCAGCGTCAACAGCGAGGAGGTGTGCGCCAAGCTCGCCGACGGCGTGCTGACCATCACGCTCCCCAAGGCCGCCGAGGCCAAGGCCCGCAAGATCACCGTCAAGACCAGCTGAGAGCGACCTGGGACCAGCCAACAGGCGTCACAATTGCACGAAGTGAATCGAATCGCCCATGAAAGCCCGGATCGCCGCACAGGTTGCGGCGCCCTTTGAGGAACACTCCATGCCTACCTGCGAAACAAACGTCATGACCCGTCCCGGCGCGACGGCCCAGCCCGCCGCCGAGACCTGCCGCTGCACGACCTACCGCCCCGCCGTGGACATCACCGAACTGCCCGGCGAGTTCACCCTGGCGCTGGACATGCCCGGCTGCACGCCCGAGTCGATCGAAGTCAACGCGACCGGCAACGAGCTGACCATCACCGGCGCCGTCAAGCGCCGTCTCACCAAGGATGACGACGGCCTGCTCCTGCGCGAGTACGGCGTCGGCGACTTCGCCCGCTCCTTCCGCGTCGGGCCCGGCATCGACCTGACCAACGTCAAGGCCCACTACCGCCACGGCGTGCTGACCCTGACGCTCCCCAAGGCCGCCGAGGCCCGGGCACGCCGCATCCAGGTGAGCCAGAACTGAACGAAAACTCGGCTCCCTCAGCGGATGTCGAGGTGGTTCGATCGAGGCCGCGGGGCAGCCCCCGCGGCCTTTGTTCAATGGTGACCCACGGCGACCGACAGGCCGATGCCCAAGCGTCCGCCGCGCCCGCGATGCCCGATCCGGGCGCATGTCCTGTCAAGCAGAACATGCGACAAGTGCCGGTCCCAGACCGCCGAAATCGAAACTCACCTGTCCCGGAAGCGAAAGAGGCTCCCAGCGCGGTACCCTTCCCGGTGCATCCGCACTCGCCGCGCCATCCACGCCCGGCCCCACCGGCCCGCCGGTTCCGGGTAGTCGCCGCAAACCGGCAGGAGAGCAAGCAATGGGCATCTGGGATCGCCTGAAGACCGAGCTGATCGACATCGTCCAGTTCCTGGACGATCGACCCAACCTGCTCGCCCACCGCTTCGAGAGGTACAACAACGAGATCAAAAACGGCGCCAAGCTGGTGGTCCGCGAGGGCCAGGCGGCCGTGTTCATCGACGAGGGCCGCCTCGCCGACGTGTTCGCCCCCGGCACCTACACGCTCAGCACCCAGAACGTGCCGATCCTGGCCACGCTCAAGGGTTGGAAGTACGGCTTCGAGTCGCCCTTCAAGTGCGAGGTCTACTTCGTCGCCACCAAGACCTTTACCGACCTGAAGTGGGGCACGATGAACCCGGTGATGCTCCGCGACGCGGAGTTCGGGCCGGTGCGCCTGCGGGCGTTCGGTTCGTACACGCTGCGCGTGAAGGACCCCGGCGCGTTTGTCAAGCAGCTCGTCGGCACCGGCGTGGGCGGCGAGTTCACCGTCGAGGACATCTCCAACCAGCTCCGCAACACCATCGTGTCGCGCTTCGGCGATGCCCTGGGCGAGTCGAAGATTCCAGCGCTGGACCTCGCCGCCAAGTACGACGACCTTGCCGGGTTGCTCGGCCAGCGCTTGGCGCCCGAACTAGGCAACTGGGGAGTCGAGCTCTCTCAGTTGCTTGTCGAGAACATCTCGCTCCCGCCCGAGGTTGAGCAGGCGCTGGACAAGCGCTCCAGCATGGGCGTGATCGGCAATCTCAACGCCTATACCCAGTTCCAGGCCGCCAACGCCCTTGAGGACGCCGCCAAGAACCCCGGCGCGGCGGGGAATGTCGTGGGGATGGGCATGGGCATGATGATGTCCGGCCAGATGGGCCAGGCGATGGCCGGCGCCCAGGCCGGTGGTCCACCCGCCGTGCCCGGCGCGGCGGCGGCGACGGTGTACCTCGTGATCGACGGCCAGCAGGCTGGGCCGTTTACTGCTGACCAGCTTCGAGAGCACGCCAGGGCAGGTCGCCTCAGCGCCACGAGCTTCGCGTGGAAGCAGGGGATGACGGACTGGAAGCCGGCGACCGAACTGCCCGAGACCGCGTCCGTTCTCGCCAGCACGCCCCCTCCGATCCCGAAGGGTTGACGCGTTCGTGTGGGCGCCGCCTGCGGCGCCTCACGGCCTCGCAACGATCCGCTCCACCGTCCAATACAGCCCCGTCAGCGCGATCAGCGCCGAGGCCGGGATGACCACATATTTCCGATACCAGCGGCGACGCCCCAGCGGCCATCCGATCAGCAGCATCGCCGTGCCTACCACGCTCAGTTGCCCGAGTTCGACGCCGACGTTGAACGCCGCCAGCGCGGGGGCGAAACGCTCGCTCGGCGTCCCCAGTTCCGCCAGCACGCCCGCGAACCCCAGCCCGTGCAAGAGGCCGAAGAGGAACACGGTGACTGTGCGCGTGGGCCGGCAGCGGTCGGTCAGAATGTTCTCGATCGCCATCCAAGCGATGGACAGCGCGATCGCGGGTTCCACGATGGAAGAAGGCAGCGAGACAACCCCCGCCATGGCCAGCCCGAGCGTGACGGAGTGGGCGACGGTAAACGCCGTCACCTGCATCAGCAGCGGCTTGATCCGCAGACTCAAGAGGAACAGCGACAGGACGAACAGGATGTGGTCGAGGCCTTCGGGAACGATGTGGGTGAAGCCGAGAACCAGGTACTGGCGAAGCACCGCCGTCACGCTCGGGGCGGGGGCCGGTTCGCCCGAGTTTCCGAGGGCTATCGGAGGGCCGGTGTCGGCACCGCTTATCCACAGCGTCTTGGCCGCGCCGTTGTTGGCGTACACGATGAGCGGGTATTGGCCGACCGCGAGCGGCTGGCGCCACGTGAGCGACCTTGTCCCCGTGGGCACGACGCACTCGCCCCGGAACTTGGGGTTCGGCCCGGGGCCGTGGTCTTTCGTCAGCCGGATGTCAAGGTCATGCCCGTCGGCGGCGAGCGCCGCGCCGCCCAGGAATCGATCCGCTGGGAAGGGTGTCAGCGATGGCGGAAGGTGCGATGGGTCGGCGGTCACTTCGACCAGCACGAGGCCCCCCGGGCGCAACGTGACCTCGACGAGCAGGCCGCCGATGTCGTGGGCCAGCGCTCTCCCGGCACACATCAAGGCCAGCAGGAGCATCAGGGAGATATGGACGGTGCGGAGCATGCTGAGTGGGCCGGGCATTCGCCGGCGAACAGGAGCCGGATGCGTCGAGATGCCCGGCTGCCGCCACCTTACAGTGGGCCGTACGGCGGGGCACCACCATGGCTGAGACGACGCCCACCCAAGCCGGATTCGAGGAAACCCCCGCCGTCGAGCAGCGGAGCTTCCCCTGCGCCCAGTGCGGCGGCAAGCTGTCGTTTGCACCGGGCACCGACGAGCTTGTCTGCCCGTACTGCAACCACCGCAACTCAATCCCCAAGTCAGACCAGCCCGTCGAAGAGCAGGACTTCGGCGCGGCCCTGGCCAAGCTCGAGCAGGCCCACGAGGTGCACACGCACGACGCCGTGAAGTGCCAGGCATGCGGCGCCACGCCGAAGATGCCGCCCAACGCCACTTCGATGACCTGCCCGTTCTGCGGCAACAATATCGTGTCGCAGGCGCGGGCGACGAGCATCCTGAAGCCCGACGCCGTGCTGCCCTTCGCGGTCGATCAGACGCGGGCGAGGGCGGAGTTCCAGCGCTGGATCCGTCGCCTGTGGTTCGCCCCCGGCGAGCTGAAAAACTTCGTCCGCCAGGAATCGCGGCTGAACGGCATGTACGTGCCGTACTGGACGTATGACACCCGCGTCACAACCTGGTACGAGGGCCAGCGCGGCGACGCCTACTACGTCCCGGTGACCTACACCGTCATGGTCAACGGGCGACCGCAGGTCCGCACCCGCATGGAGCGTCGCATCCGCTGGACGCCCGTGAGCGGCGTGGTCAACAACGCGTTCGACGACCTGCTCGTGCTCGCGTCGAGTTCGCTCCCGCGCGAGCGGGCCGAGGCGCTGGAGCCGTGGGACCTGAAGGCCGCCGTGCCGTACAAGGACGAGTACCTCAGCGGTTTCGGCTCAGAGGGCTACTCGCTGGGCCTTCGCGAGGGCTTCGAGGTTGCGCGGGGGATCATGGCCCCGGTGATCGAACAGACCATCTGCGCCGACATCGGCGGCGACGAGCAGAGCATCGGGAACACCCGCCAGCGCTTCGACTCCATCACCTTCAAGCACATCCTGCTGCCGGTGTGGATCAGCGCGTACCGCTACCGGGGCAAGGTGTTCCGGATCCTGGTCAACGCCCGCACCGGCGAGGTGCAGGGGCAACGGCCGTACAGCGCGTGGAAGATCGCGGGAGCGGTGGTAGGGGGGCTGCTCGTGGTCGGCGTGATCGCGCTGATCGTGGCGATCGCGAACCGGTGAATCACACCGCCGCCAGGCACCGCTCGATGCGGCGCAGCACGCTTGCCTTCCCCAGCACGCACAGCGTCTCGCCCAGTCCCGGGCTGACCGTCGAGCCCGTGACCGCCAAGCGGATGGGCTGGGCGGCGTCGCCAACCTTCACGCCCTTTTGCGCGGCGAAAGACTCGATCAGCGCGTTGATGCCCTCGGGCGTCATCGGCTCGTACGCCTTCAGACGCGAGGCGAACTCCGCCAGCAATCCTTTGCCGGCGCCCCCATTGGCACGCAGCGCCTTGTCCATCGACGCCGAATCGAACGCGAGCGCGTCGTCGCTCACGAGTGCGAAAACGGCTGGCTTCAGCGCCTCGCGCAGCGTCCGCGCCCGGGGTTTGACCGCCCGGGCCAGCAGCACCAGCTTGTCGGGCGCGAGGGCCTTCATCGCTGCCGCGGCGTCCACGGGCCCGTAGTGCTGGGTCCAGTCGAGCCAGCGCTGGGCGAACACGTCGTCGGCCATGGCTCCGATCGCATCGGCGTTGAACGCCGACAGCTTCTTGCGGTCGAACCGCGCGTTGGTCTTGCCGATGCGCTCCAGGTCGAAGTTCGCCGCCAGGAACGCCATGTCGAAGCGCTCAACGTTGGTCCCGTCGGCGTTCTTCGTCCCGGGATTCCAGCCCAGCAAGGCGATGAAGTTGCAGATCACTTCAGGCAGGTAGCCCGCCCGCCGGAAGTCGTCCACGCTCACCTCGGGGAGCGACAGGTTCATCGCCGCGGCGAGCGATTCGAGCTGGGTCGTCTCCAGTTGCCGCTTGGTATCGCCCAGCCACGCGCCGAACGTGGCGGCGTCCACGGTGCAGCCCGCGGGGGGAGCCTCCATCTTCGCGTCCTTCACCGCCTTGCGGGCCGCCTGATCGCGCTCCCGCTTGCTCATCTTCGCCCCCTGATCGTTGAAGATCAGCGGCATGTGCGCGTACACCGGCGTGCGGTAGCCCAGCGCCTTCTGCAGGGCCACGTGGCGCGGCGTATTCATCAGATGCTCCTGCCCGCGGAGTACGTGCGTGACACCCATCAGCTCGTCATCGACCACGACCCCGAAGTGGTACGTCGGGTAGCCGTCCGCCTTGCGCAGAACGAAATCGTCCACCTCGCCGGGGCCAAAGGCCACGTCGCCGAGCACCTGGTCGATGACCTTGACCGGCTCATCGGCGGCCCGGAAGCGGACCACGTGGGGCTTTCCTGACGCCATGAGGGCCCGCTGCCGGTCGATGGGCGGCACCTCCGGTGGATGGAAACGGAAGGTGCGCTTCTGAGCCTCGGCCTCCTTCCGGCCCGCGGCCAGCACCTCCGGGGCGGTGTCGTCGGCGTACGCCAGCCCCCGCGCGATCATGTCGTCGATCACCTTGTTGTAGATGTGCAGGCGCTTGGACTGCTCGAACGGCGCGACATGGCGCGGGTCGCCGCCGAGCGGAGGCGTGCGGTCCAGCACGGGGCCTTCGTCCCAGCCGATCCCCAGCCACGCAAGGTCCTCCAGAATGCCGCGTGCGGAGGCCTCCGACGAGCGGGCCTGGTCGGTGTCTTCGATGCGGATGAGGAACTTCCCGCCGGTGCGCCGGGCGTAGGCCCAGCAGAACAGGGCCGTGCGGGCCCCGCCGATGTGCAGGTGCCCGGTGGGGCTGGGGGCGAAGCGGGTGATGATCGGCGATTCGTCTGGCATGGGGTCAAGGGTATCCGGACGGTGATGTGGAAGTGCCCCACGAGTTTGAGGTGAATCTCGTGCGTGTCGTCCGGCTACGCTCTCGCATGCCGGCATCCGTTTCCAACTCCGCGCATATCGCCCCACCCCGCTTCATCCCGCTGGGCCCGATGGAGTACCGCGCCGCCTACGCCGAGCAGCTCCGTCATGTCGGCGAAGTGCTCGCCGCCCGCGAGCGCGGCGAGCCCGAGACCGGGCGCATCCTCTTCGTCGAGCACGTCCCGCCGGTCATCACCGTCAGCCGGCGTCCTGGGGCGGCGGCCCACTTGCTCGCCACGCCGACCCAGCTCGCGGCCTACGGCGTCGTCGTCGAGGAAACCGACCGCGGCGGCGACATCACCTACCACGGCCCCGGCCAGCTTGTCGCCTACCCCATCATCGACCTCGCCTCGCTCGGCCTGGGCCTGCACGACTACATGCGGCTGCTCGAACAGGCGGTCATCGACACGTGCGCGGCGTTCGGCGTCGCGGCCCACCGGGACTGCGGGGCGACCGGCGTCTGGGTGGGTGAATCGCCCGCGGCCAAGGTCTGCGCCCTGGGCGTCCGCGTGAAACGTTGGATCACCATGCACGGCCTGGCCCTCAACGTGACGACCAACCTCGAACACTTCGGCCTCATCGTGCCGTGCGGGCTGGCGGGGCGACCGGTGACCAGCTTGCAACGGCTGCTCGGGCCGGCGTGCCCCACGATGGACCGGGTGGCTGGAGAGCTTGAATCACAGCTGAGATCGGTGCTCGGGGCGGCGGGAATCCGTCCCCCGGGTACTGCACAACGGTGCACACCGTCGCCCGATTCATCGTTTGAAGTGAGCCGTTGAGGTTTCGCGGTACGCCCGTGCGACGCGGATAATGGAGCTCAGAATCCGCCGGTCGATTCAACCCGCCGCTTTGGTCGATAGTGTGGTGCTGTCTCCTCCCGCCGCGATACCGTCACCACCATGACCGACGAAATCCCCCTTAGCCGCCCCGAAGTCACCGAGTCCGACATCCAGCTCGTGGTACGTTCTCTGCGCAGTGGGCGGCTGTCGATCGGGCCGATGGTCGAGACGTTCGAGCAGCTCACCGCCGCACGGGTCGGCCGGCGCCACGCGGTGGCGTGCTCGTCGGGCACCGCCGGCCTGCACATGGTGATGACCGCCATGGGCATCGGCCCCGGCGACGAGGTGGTCACCACGCCGTTCAGCTTCATCGCTTCGAGCAACTGCATCCTCTATGTCGGGGCCAAGCCGGTGTTCGTGGACATCGAGCCGCGCTCGCTGAACATGGACCCCGAGCAGGTCGAGGCGGCCATCACGCCCAAGACCAAGGCCATCCTCGCGGTCGAGTGCTTCGGCAACCCGCGCCACATGGAGACCTACCGCTCCATCGCGGCACGCCACGAGATCCGCCTGATCGAAGACTCGTGCGAGGGGCTGGGCGGCTCGATGAAGGGGCGCCAGATCGGCTCGTTCGGTCACGTCGGCGTCTTCGGCTTCTACCCCAACAAGCAGATCACCACCGGCGAGGGCGGCATGATCGTCACCGACGACGA
>CAZEDW010000053.1:0-23731 GCA_964510955.1 uncultured Phycisphaeraceae bacterium | reverse complement strand
CGGCGTCGGGCGATTGCAGACCGGAAGATTGCACGAACCTGGGTGGCTGCACGCACCGATCGGCGTGCGTGCGCGATGCGAGCGCGGGGCCGGCGGGTCGCCGGGCGGTCAGATTCTGTGGGCGGGCGTGGGGCGGGCTTGAGACGGACGGGCGTGGGTCGAGAGCGGTGGGACCTTGAAGCGAAAGCCTGCATGCAGACGTGGGTGTGGCGCGGCGTGACGGCACGGCGCGCCGGGCCGGCTTTCGCCGGCCTTGCGATGCAACACATCGGAACACGGGATGTCGAGACTCATTCGGATGTGCCCCGCGCGCAGCCGGAGTGAGCGAGGTTGGGCCGCCATGGTCGGCCTGAGCCTTGCGCTCCGGGTGTGCCGAGCCCCCCCCGGATTTTTGGGAGGGGGGGTCGTGGGGCGAGGGGCGCGGGTTGGTGGGCCGCGCTCCTCTACCTATGGGGCGCGGGACGCGGTTTTGCGCACGGGGGTGGTTATGCACGCTGTTTGGCTTTGGACAAGTGGTGTGGCGGTGGGGGGTTGGAGGTGTCTTGTGAAAGTTGATGCGGGGGGGAGGGGGCGGCTGGGTTTTGCGCAGGGATGGGGTGATGCGGGGGGTTAGTGGCTAATTCGGGGAAGCGGGGAGAGTTGGCGGCCTTGGCGCGCCTCTCCCGGCTCGGAAGTAAATCGCTGAGTGGCTATTTCGGCGTTTGGGGTGTCCGCAGCCGGGGTGCCGGAGGCAGTTCCTGCGCAGTGTGTCACTTCGTTGGCTTCGTAAACGCCAGTACAACCTCGCGTCGCATCCGTCCCTCGATTGACGCGGAAGCCGCCCCCCTCTTCGGCGGTGGCAGATACCGACGATTCGCGGGCAAGGCACGAGATCGCCTTTCGTGCAGGACAAGCCCATGTCTCTCGGCGACAGCTTCCACGATTGCTGAGTTACGGACGAACGTTCCTCGCACCGTCGAATCGCCCACCACATAGACGGCGCGCCCACCGGTTCTTAGCACGCGCGAGACCTCAGACAACGCGTCGCCCATGTCAAGGACGTATCGCGCCAGTAGCCCCGTATCGCGCGCCGAGAGTTTGGGTTTCAGCCCTAACTGCTTGATGAGAGCCTGCACCCACGGCGTCTCCAACGCCTCCTCGGACGACGCCTCCGCGCCCACGCTCTCGCCGCGAATCTCCCGCAACTGGTTCACGTTGTAGCCCATCCAGACGAGCGAAAACTTGCTGCACCGCATATAGTCGATCGCGTTGAGGTACGGCGGCGAGGTCAGGACGAGATCAATCGATGCCGCTTCAATGTTCAGCTTCCGGGCATCGCCCTGATTCACCACTGCTGGCGGGCCAACTCGCTCTGTATTGGCCTGTGGACAGTTGAATACCACCGCGTCCACCGCCGCGATGAACCGATTGAACGGCTTGACCGGCGCGGTCGTGAACTCCTTGTGCGGACGGCTGTGCGATAGGTCCATCGCCAGCGACGCCCCGGCACTCTTGGTGATGATGAGGCGTGAAAAGCCACACCAGAGGACATCGCGGGTTGCGTCGTCGCGCACGCGGCTGATTGCGCCGGATAGGGCTGCCAACTGGCCGCGCGCATAGTCATCGAACCAGTACCGGATGAACTTGCGGGTATCGTCATCGCTTCCGGCGGGATAGGCCGAACCGGACGGCAGTGTGCGGGCCGCGTCCTTTGCGCGATCCAAGACCTCGGCAGCCTTCTCGGCAACGGCCTCTGAATCAACGGTTCTCGTCCACACGCCGGCAAGCAGGACCGCAAGGGGATCAAGGTCCACGCCGATCGCCCGATGGCCCCTGGCACGCGCGACGGCAAGCACCGTGCCCGAGCCCGCCATCGGATCAAGAACGCGGAGCGGAGTCGCGCTCTCGCCGAGGGCATCGAGGGCAATACCGGGTGCCATGCGCGCGGGAAAAGGGTGGATCGGGTTTCGCCCCAGCGTCTCGAAGATGGTCTTTTTGTGCGACTTTAGCATGCAGCGTGTGGCCTCGACGATGACTGTAGGGTCCGCGATCTGGCTACGGGATCAACACTTATCGGCAATGTGAGCCTTGGTGGCCGATTCAATCGCTGCCAACACGTTCGCCGGGCTTTGGTTCAACTCGACCCGGTCCCGACTCGCGCTCATTTCGCCACCGGTCATCGCGGCCATCGCCTTGCACAACTCAATCAACTCATCGTTGGTAGCGACTTTGTACGGTGGCGTGTCTTTGCTCAGAGCAACCCGCAGCGCGCCATACTCGACTGCTGCCATGTCGAAATCTTTTTGCAACGAGTGAATCGCCTTGACGATTTGGGCGTAAGGTGGCTTAGCAACTCTCTCATGCTCAACAGCATCAATCCAGTCCTTGCATTCTTGGGGCAAGCGACACGTTTTCAGCATCGTGCGGATGCGATCCAGTGTCAGGCGCTTCAGCGGGCGTAGCTGGACCAGACGTGCCAAGTCGTCGACATTGATGAGCGTGATAGTTCGTACCTTGCCCGTTCCGGCTTCTGGCTTGCGGTCCCTGTTGATCTCTTGGGCCAGCACAGAATCCTCACCTTTCGCAGTCGGGAATGACGGCCCCACCACCAATGCGTGATCGCATTCGTAGTCATCCCGGTGGCGAGCAATGGTCGAGATGTTCACAGTCGCCGCTGTAACCTTCTTTCCATCCTCTCTTTTGCTCTTTGCCTCCAGCGTCAAAGAAAAACGGCGAGGTTTCCCGTCCTCGTCCGGGCCAAGAATTGCAGTCGCTACCCCATCTGGCTCACCGCTGCCGCTGATTCGGGTGGCCTCAAATCCCAGGTTATTAAACGCTTCGACGACTTCAATCTCGAGGCGAGCCTCGTCGTTCCGTGCGTCCCGGAGTGCATTGGCAACGGTCATGGAGTTGCGCCGTCCCGAATCTTGTGCCACATACCGGAGTAGTTCATCGCGAGACGTCATGACCGCGTTGATCTGATCCTGCTTGAGTCCTGCTTGGTGCAGTTGCGATTCCAGCACGACCTCGGCGAGCGCGAACACCTCGAGTGGGAGGCCGCTCGCCTTGCTTGTGAACTCGTCGAAGTATGCACCAACGAACGGATGCAGGCCATTGATTCTCAATCGTCCCGTGACGGCGTCGTAGACCGCAATCCCGTCATCGGTTGTCGCGTTGTATACGAAGTCGATCCCGGCTACGAACAACTCCGGGGTCTCAGCACGGGACTCTATTTCCGCAATGAGTTTCTCTCGCTCGGACTTCGTGGTCGCCGCAGGCAAGGCGATGTACCGCGACTTGACCTTGCCGTCGAGAGCCGCCCGCGCCATCTCAACGATGGGACGACGCGAAATGCTCGCGGGGCTTCCCGCGAGCTTTCGGGCGAGAGAGGCTCCAGGCTCCTCTCCGCTTTCATGCTCCTCATATCGCTGACGGGCCAAGTTGAAGAGGGCCTTGAACAGATTCTGAGCATCGACCAGGACCGGCCCTTCCCGAAGCGTCTCGCGGTTTGCTCTAATCTCTTCGTTCAGGCCTTCCATGTGAACGACGAGGCGCCAGCGATTGAACACGCCGTGTTTGAGATCGTTCGGCGAGATACCGAAATGACCGTCGAGAATGTTCACCAGCCGCTCACGGACGTAGACAAATATCCCGTAACTCCGAGCAAGTGCATCCGACTTGCCTGATAGCACGTCCTTGTACAGTTCCATGTAACCCGTGACACGCCCGAGTGTCTGGTGGGTCAGGCCAAAGCGGTGAGGATCGGTGCCTGGTCGATTCGTGTCCTCACTTTCGGTCAGGCCTTTCGGTGCCGGCTTGTCGATCGTCTTGACGTCTTTGCCGATCACCCATTTCTTCAACCGGCCTTTCCCCAGCTTGCTCGCCTCTAACTTGTTGCCATCCAAGTAGATGTTGAAGTCGTCGCGAAGAGGCAAGGCTGTGCGCAGCACCCACTCCAATACGCCGCGTTGAATCTCGTGAACCTTTTCCTTGAGGTCGGAGAGAATCGCAAACGTCCATGATGCGGTCGCCCCTCTTCCGAACAACTTGATGCTCGTCGCCTTGAACGCCGCCGCGTCGGTCCAGGGCTTCAGTGCCGCCTGGGCCTCGTCCTCGGTCAGTTCCCGGAGCGCGATCTTGATCGGCGTCTTTGGCTCTACACCCTCGTCAACTCGCTTGTCGATCTTCCCATAGTCCATCGACGTGGAGTAATACTTGCCGCCCTTCTTGCTGATGTGCGTGAAGCAAGAAGCGAGGACGTACGTCGCCAGCTTGCCGATGCCGAACTTACCGATTTGCTGTCGCCCCTTGGGGAGCTTGGAGAGATCGCGCTTGTTGCTGATGCCGATGAGCCAGTGTCGTTTGAGCCCTTCGGCGTCCATCCCTTCGCCGTCGTCGAGAACGCCGATCGTCGCTCCCTGTTCATGGAAATCGGTGGGCAGGAAAACGGCCACCCGCTGCGCGCCCGCGTCGAAGGAGTTGGCGACCAGCTCCTCGACTGCCTTGTTGGGGCTCGCGTACAAACCCTCGGAGAACAGTTCGACGATCTTGTAGCTCAGGCGTACGTCGATGTCGGACGTTTTCTTCCCAGCGATCGCAAAGGTGGGTGCTTGGGCCATAGGTATGTCATTGTCGCATGCCTCGACGAGTTGTGCCGTCCCCTCCTGCGACCTTACGGGTGGCCCCGATGAACCTCCCTGTCTTCAACGCGTTGCGCCAGGAGACTCGCAGCTCCCGTGGCTCCTTTCGCCGGCTCTGTTGGGACGGCGGGTGGCGATGCCACCGGAGACATGGCCTTTTTTGTGCCTGTGGGGGCTTTGCGCTAGGGGAGGCCTACGCCCCGCGCCAATCGATCACCACTTTGCCGAACTGCTCGGCGGCTTCGAGTCTTTCCCAGGCTTTCTTCGCCTCGCGCCAGGGGTGGACCGAATCGACGACGGGGGCCAGGCGGCCGGCGCGCAGGAGGGCGGCGAGTTCGCGCAGCTCGTCGTTTGTGCCCATGGTGGAGCCGAGGACTCGGAGCTGGTTCCAGAAGATTCGGGCCAGGTCTGTGGTGGCGCTGGGGCCGGCGGTGTTGCCGGGGGTGACGAAGGCGCCGCCGCGGGCGAGGCTTTTGATGCAGGGGAGGTGGGTGGGTTTGCCGGTGGAGTCGACGGCCATGTCGACGCCGCGCCCGTTGGTCCACTTGCGGAGTTCCTTGGACCAGTCGTCGCCGGTGTCGAGGATGCCCAGCTCGGCACCGAGGGCTTTGGCGCGGTCGAGTTTCCACTGGTGGCGGCTTGTCACGGCGACCGGGCAGGCCATCCAGCGGGCGATGGCGAGGGCGGCGAGGGCGACGCCGCCGCCGATGCCGGTGATGAGGACGCTCTGGCCGGGGCGGAGGTGCCCCTTGACGCACATCATGCTCCAGGCGGTGAGGAAGGTGAGGCCGAAGGCGGCGGCCTGGTCGGCGGGCCAGTCGCCGACGGGGGCGAGGTTGTCGATGGGGGCGAGGAAGCGCTCGCAGTGGAACCCGTGGACGTGCTCGCCGATCAGTTCGAGGTCGGGGATGTAGCTGGTGGCGGGGGGGTCACTGGGGCGGAGGGGGCGGCTGACGTTGTAGGCGGCATTGATGATGACGCGCCGGCCGAGCCAGGCGGGGTCGGCGCCGGGGCCGACCTGCTCGATCATGCCGCAGGCGTCGCAGCCGGAGATGCGCGGGTAGGTGAGGTTGACGCCGGGGATGCCCATGCCGACCCACAGGTCCATGTGGTTGAGGGCGGAGCACTCGGTGCGGATGAGGGCCTGTCCCCCGGAAGGGGCCGGCGGGTCGGGCCAGTCGGTGACTGAGGCGATGGAGTCGGCGACGCGGGAACCGGGGGGTGTTTGGCGGGTGAGGAGGACGGCCTTCATGGAGGGAGGGTGGGGGGAAGTGGTCGGGTGGTCAAGTGGTCGAGTGGTCGAGTCGAGTGGTCAAGTGGCCAAGTGGTTGAGTGCCGAGATGAGAGCGGCACTGTTTGAGACCCCTACCCCCTGCACCACGCAACCTGACCACTCGACCACTATGGCTTGTGTGGGGCCCAAGGCTGGCACCCAATCGGGGGTCTCTTGTGGTTACAGGGTGTGGCGGTGACGGCGGATGGGTCGATTGTGGTGGCCGCGACGCGGGCGGAGCCTTCGGATGCGCAGGTTTCACACCACTAGACACGGAGGTCCCGCATGGTTGCGTACGCAGGTTCGTCGGTCGGCGTGTTGGATGATGTGTGCGAAGGCGGCGAGGGCGAACTGCGGGCGGGATCGGTGAAGGAGCAGGCGATTGTCCAGATCAGGCTGATGAACCCCGGCGCGACGCGGGAGTTGCTGGAGGCGTTCACGGAGAAGGCGCTGTCGGCGTACCTGGCCCACTTGAAGATGGCGCAGACGCCCCGGGGCGGGGAGGCGCGGTGGGTGCGGTCGGGGGAGACGCGGGGGATCTGCCGGTATCTGGCTGATGAGCGCGACTGAGGCGGCGCCGGGCGCGGGGTGCATGATTTCAGCCACGAGAGGGGCCGGGGGCAACTGATTACCGGGCTGAGGCCTGGCGAAGTTCTGTGGGGCAAGCCAAGTTTGGGTTTTCGGGGATCGCCTGTCCCATTGCGGGGGTTTCGGGCTTAGCCTGATGGGGTCAGGGTCTGCGCGCTCGTGGGCGTTGCGGGCTCGGGGCTGCCGTGCACTCGCGCGAGTGCGGGCGGCGGCTGGATTCTGTAAGGAAAGAAAGAGAGCCATGCGAAATCTGAGTGCGATCAACCATCGGAAGGTGATGGGCGCTGCGGGCGCGCTGCTGTGCGTCGCGGGTGCGGCGCTGGGCGGGCCGGTGGTGGCGACCGACGCGGTGAGCGCGGCGGAGCAGGCGGCGTTTTTGACGCGGGTGGCGGCGAAGCGTGCGGCGGCGACGTGCTATCCGTCGAACCTGACGCCGGAAGAGATGGACCGGCTGATCCGTTTGAACGGGCTGCTGCCTCCGACGCTGCTTTTCGGGGGTGACGATCGTTGGTGGGTGGACACGATCGCCTGGTCGGGCGACCTCGGTCAGGGCGCCTCAGGGCAGGCGGCCAAGGCGCACTTCACGTATTCGTTCCCGGCGGACGGGGTGACGTGGGGCCTCGCGTCGATCAGCGCCACGGGGCCTAATGATCTGAACTCGAAGTTCGACGCGCTGTTCGGAGCGGCGAACCGCGACAGGGGGCGCGAGCTGCTGCGTCAGTGCTACGCGAACTGGCGGAAGTATTGCGGTGTGACCTACGACGAAGTTGCCGACGACGGGGTGCCGATGGACCAGGTGACCGCGCGCCAGGCGACGCGCGGCGACCTGCGCGTGGGAGGCCGGGCGTTCGGCACGGGCTCGTTCCTGGCTTATGACGCGTTCCCCTCGGCCAGCGGCCTGGCGGGCGTGGGCGGGAGCGACATGTGCATCAACACGTCGTTCTTCCTGGCGGCGAACTTCAACGACGCCACCAACAACTACCGCTACTTCCGCGACACCTGCACGCACGAGCACGGGCACGGGCTGGGCTGCATCCACTCGGTGCCGTGCAACAACACCAAGCTGATGGAGCCGTTCATCTCGACGGCGTTTGACGCGGTGCAGATCGACGATCGGCGCGGCGGCGGGAGGAACTACGGCGACCGGTATAGCGGGAACCAGTCATCGGCGACGGCCAAGGACCTCGGCAATCTGACCTCGCAGTCGTTCATCGGGAAAAACCTCTCGACCAACGGCGTGGCGGGGCCGAATGGGACCGCTCAGGACTGGTTCAAGTTCACGCTTTCCTCGCCGATGGCGACGACGATTTCGGCGGCACCGACCGGCGGGACGTACACGGCGGGCCAGCAGTCGAGTTCGTGCTCGGGCACGACGGCGGCGATCAACGCCTCGGCGGCGGGCAACTTGAACATCGACCTCGTCGCTTCGGACGGTTCGACGGTGTTGCAGACGGCGGCCGCGGCCGCCGCGGGGTCTACCGAAACGCTGAGCGCCGGCACACTGGCGGCGGGGACGTACTACGCCCGCGTCTACGACGTGGGCCCCAACGCCGCCGCCAATCAGACGGTGCAGCTCTACGACCTGACGATCCGCACCGGATCGACCAAGGCGCCGCCGCTGGCGATCGCCGGGGTGGGCAAGCGGATCGCGGTGAACACCAACTGCTTCTTCATGGGTGACATCTCGTCCGAGGTGACCGAGACCGGCGCGACGATCAGCGCGTACGCGTGGGACCTGGACGCCAACGGGACGTTCGAGACCGCCGGCGCGCAGCCCAACCGTCAGTACGTGTCGAACGGCAACTACCCGATCACCCTGCGGGTGACGGACTCCAACGGCATGAGCTCGACGGACACCATCAACCTGGTGGTGTTCGGGGCGACGGCGAGCCTGACCAACTGCTCGCCGGCCAACGGCAACCAGGGCGCCACGGTGCCCGTGACGCTCACGGGCGTGAACCTCAAGAGCGTGCTGAACGCTTCGCAGGTGACCGTGTCGGGCTCGGGCGTCTCGGTGATCGGCACGCCGGTGCCGGATTCGCTGGGCACGACCGTGACGGGGCTTTCGTTCCAGATCGCCGGCGGCGCGGCCACGGGCCTTCGGAGCGTGAGCGTCACGAACTCGGACGGCTCGGGCGGCGCCAGCGGCAACGCAACGCTGAACAGCGCGTTCCTTGTGCAGACGCCCCCCGGGCCTCCCGGCGCGTTCAGCCTGAGCCTGCCGAGCAACGGCGCGACCAATCAGAGCCTGACGCCGGCGTTGAGCTGGGGCTCCTCGTCGGGCGCCGCGACGTACACCGTGACGGTGGCCAACGACGCGGGGTTGTCGAGCGTGGTTCTGACTCAGGGCGGCCTGGTGGGCACTTCGTTCAACGTGCCGGGCGGGTCGCTGAACTACAGCCAGACGTACTTCTGGGGTGTGACGGCGGTCAACGGGAACGGCAGCACGGTTTCGACGCCGGCTTCGTTCTCGTTCACGACCTCGCCGCCACCGCCCCCGGGCGCGTTCAACCTTCTGACGCCCGCGAACGGTTCGACAAACGTAGGCCTGACGCCGACGCTCACGTGGAGCGCGGCCTCTGGCGCCACGTCGTACCTCGCCACTGTGGCGACCGACCCGGGCCTGAGCGTGATCGTGGTGTCGCAGGCGGGCATCGGCGGCACGAGCTACAACGTGCCGGCGGCGACGCTCAGCGCGGGCCAGACGTACTACTGGGGCGTGACGGCGGTCAACGGCGGCGGCGGGACGGGCTCGACGCCCGCCTCGTTCAGCTTCCAGACCGTGCCCCCGGCCTGCACGGGTGACATCAACGGTGACGGGCAGCGGAACACCGCCGACCTGACGATCCTGCTGGGCAGCTTCGGCACCGCGGTGCCGCCCGGCACGCTGGGCGATCTGGACGGTAACGGGTTCGTGAACACGGCGGACCTGCTGATTCTGCTGGGCGTGTTCGGCGTGCCGTGCTGAGTGTTTTCGGCGATTTTTCCACGGGGCCGCGGACCGACGTCCGCGGCCCCGTTTCGAGACGATCGTTCTCGTTTCTCACAACCCGTCCCGGGGATGTGGAGGTGTGTCATGACGGTGCGGACTGTGCTGCGTGCTCTGGTGATGGTTCTGGGATCGTGCGGTGTGGCGTCGGAGGCTGCTCCGAGCATCGGGGCGGCCAAGGATCGCGCGGGCGAGATTGTCGGCGCGCCGTGGGTCGGGTCGATGGGCGTCACGGAGACGGTTGCGCAGATCATGGCGCGTGAGGCGGCGTTGTCGCCGGCGGAGCGCGAGGAGGCGGAGCGGCCGGTGATCCGGGCGCGGTACATCAACCCCGCGCCGCAGGACGATCCGGGCGGGCTGGTGTCGGCGACGTGGCCGCCGCGCGGTCAGGGGGACCCGTTGGATTGGACGCGGGGCGGGCCGCTGCTGCCGCAGACAGTGGCGTTGAGCGTGCTGGGGTCGTTCACGTCTGAGAGCTCGGGGTTCCCGCCGGACTCGATGGGGGCGATCGGGCCGACGCAGTTCTTCGTGACGGTGAACGGGCGGTTCAAGACGCTGAACAAGACGACCGGTGTGGCGGACGGGGCGATCAACACGACGCCCAACACGTTCTTCACGAGCGTGCGCAACGGGTCGTCGATGTCGGACCCGCGGGTGCGGTTCGACCGCATCACGAACCGGTGGTTCGTGGTGATGATCAACGTCTCGACGCCCAACCGCGTTTGTATCGCGGTGAGCAGCGGGCCGACGATCACGAACACCTCGTCGTTCACGTTCTTTTTTTTCACGCACGACGCGACCGGCGGCGGCACGTCGGACGCCGGCGGGCTTTTCGATTACCCGTCGCTGGGGGTCGACGCCAACGCGCTGTACATCGGGGGCAACGTGTTCAACTCCAGCGGCACGGCGCTGATCGGGCCGACGGGTCACGTGGTGCGGAAGAGTTCGGTGACGGGGGGCGGACCAATCGTGGTCACGTCGTTCCGCCAGCTCGCGGTGGGCTCGGCGGGCATTCAGACGCCGATGGGCGTGGACAACGACGACCCGGCGGCGACCGAGGGATACTTCATCGGGACCTCGAACTCGACGACCCAGCTGCGCGTGCGCCGGGTCTCGACGCCGGGCGGGACCCCGACGATCTCCGGGGATATCGCGGTGACGATCCCCGTGATCGCGTCGCCGACCAACGTCAGCGTGCTGGGCTCGACCAGCCCGCTGGACGCGCTGGATACGCGCCTGTTCAACGCGCGCATCTGCCACAACACGATCGACAACTCCCGCACGCTCTGGACGAGCCACTCGATCCGGTGCGACGCCTCGGGCAACGGCAGCTCGGGCGGCGGGCGGGACGGCACGCGGTGGTATCAGATCGGCAACATGACGGGCACGCCGTCGCTGGTTCAGTCCGGCACGCTGTTCGATCCGGCCGGAACGAATATCAAGAACTACTGGATCGGCTCGGTGGTGATGAGCGAACAGGGCCACATGGCGCTGGGGTGCACCTACGCGGGCACCGCGGACCGTGCGGGGGTGGCGGTGGCGGGTCGGCTCCGCACCGATTCGCTCGGCTCAACGCAAGCGCCGACGCTCGCGGTTACCAGCAGCACGAACTACAACACCGGCCTGCAAGGGACGCGGTACCGCTGGGGTGACTACAGCTACACCAGCGTGGACCCCAACGACGGCATGACGCTGTGGACCATCCAGGAGTACTGCAACGCCACAAACTCCTGGGGCGATCAGGTGATCAAGCTGCTGGCTCCGGCGCCGGCCACACCGGTTTCGTGCAGCCCGAGCACCATCGCGCAGGGCGCGACGGCGAACATCACGGTGACCGGCAACTCGGTGTCCGGCACGGAGTTCTTCGATGGCGGATCAGGGTTCCCCAGCCGCATCGCGGCGGCGTTCAGCGGCTCGGGGCTGACCGTCAACTCGATCAGCTTTGACAGCCCCACGCAGCTCACGCTCAACGTGACGGCGGGCGGTGCGGCCCCCACGGGGGCGCGCGACCTGACGGTGACCAACCCGGACGGGCAGACGGCGTCGTCGGCGGGCGGGATTCTGACCGTCACGAGCGCGCCGCCCCCGCCGCCCGGGGCGTTCAATCTGAGCTCGCCCGGCAACGGGGCGACGGGTGTGAGCCTGACGCCGACGTTGACCTGGACCGTCTCGGCCAACGCGGCGACCTATACGGTGACGATCGCCAATGACGCGGGCCTTAGCAGCGTCGTGCTGACGCAGTCGGGCGTCGTGGGCACGTCGTTCAACGTGCCTGCGGCCACGCTCAATACGAACCAGACGTACTTCTGGGGCGTGACGGCGGTGAACGGCGGCGGCTCGACGGACTCGACGCCGTTCTCGTTCTCGTTCACGACGGCGCCGCCGCCACCGCCCGGCGCGTTCAACCTGACCAGCCCGAGCAACGGTGCGACGGGCGTAAGCCTGACGCCGACGCTGACCTGGAGCTCGGCGAGCGGCGCCGTGAGCTACAGCGCGACGGTGGCGACCGACCCGGGCCTGACGAACGTGGTCGTGAGCCAATCGGGCATCGTGGGCAACGCTTACAACGTGCCGGCCGCGACGCTGAGCAACAGCACGACCTACTACTGGGGCGTGACGGCCAGCAACCTGGGCGGCGGCACGGGCTCGACGCCGCTGTCGTTCTCGTTCACCACCCTGTCTCCGCCCTGCACCGGCGACATCAACGGTGACGGGCAGCGGAACACCGCCGACCTGACGATCCTGCTGGGCAGCTTCGGCACCGCGGTGCCGCCCGGCACGCTGGGCGATCTGGACGGTAACGGGTTCGTGAACACGGCGGACCTGCTGATTCTGCTGGGCGTGTTCGGCGTGCCGTGCTGAAGCCCTCGGACGGACGGGTTGGTTGACTCTGACGCGGAGAACAAGCGGGGGCCCGTTTGGGCCCCCGCTTTTCCGTTGGCCCGAGAACATGCGTTTCCAGCGCTCGCGGAGCGGCCCGGCGGCGGACCAAGATTGGGGGCGGCTCGTATCTCGGCGGGCATCGGATAGGCTTGGGATTGCGGTGATGCGTCGCGGGATTGCTGCGGCGCGCCGCGATTCGATGAGCACCCTGGAAGGATGAAAGAGAGAGAGGCCATGAGAACGGCGCGGCTTGGCTCGGCGGTGGCTTTGGTGTTGGGCGGGCTGGTGCTGGCGTGCGGCGGGCGCGCGGCGCGCGAGCCGGAGCTCGCGTACACGCCGGGGACGCCGTGGGTCGGCGAGCGGGGCATCACCGAGACGGTGGAGCAGATCATGGCGCGCCAGGCGGCGGCGGACGCGGTGGTGGGGCCGCGGTTGCCCGTCACGGTGCGCCCGTTCAGGCCGGTTCCAGTGGACGGTGTGCAGGCGAGCGAGCCCGGCGCGGTGGCGGCGGCCTCCTGGCCGACGATGGGCGCGCACGGCCAGGGCGCTGTGCAGGGCGCGGAGCGCGCGCCGCAGGGCGTCGGAGTGAACGTTCTGGGCGCGACCAGCGCCGAGTCGGGGTTCTTCCCGCCCGACACGATGGGGTGCGTGGGACCGACGCAGTTCGTGATCTGGCTGAACGGACGCATCCGCACGCTGAACAAGGCGACCGGGGCGCAGGACGGTGCGCTGAACACCGACGGCAACACGTTTTTCAACTCGGTGCGGAACGGGTCGAACGCGGTGGACCCCCGGGTGTGGTTCGACCGCACAAGCAACCGCTGGTTCCTTTCGTGCATCAACGTGACGACGCCCAACCGGGTGATGATCGCGGTGAGCAGCGGGCCGAACATCACCAGCGCGGCGAGCTTCACGTTTTTCTTCTTCCAGATGGACACGGTGGGAACGACACCCAACAGCGACACGGGCGGCCTGTGCGACTATGAGTCGCTGGGGGTGGACGCTAACGCGGTGTACATCGCGGGCAATATCTTCAACGCCTCGGGGACCGCGCTGATCGGCGTGACGGGCTTCGTGGTGCAGAAGGCCTCGCTCATCTCGGGCGGGCCGATCGTGGTGACGGCGTTCCGCCAGATCGCGGTCGGCAGCAGCGGCATCCAGACGGCCATGGGTGTGAGCAACGACGACCCGGCGGCGACCGAGGGGTACTTCATCGGGACTTCGAACGTGCTGGGGAGGCTGGTGATGCGCCGGGTGCTGAACCCGGGCGGGGCGCCGTCGATCTCGGGCGACATCAACATCGCGACGCCGCTGGCGACGGCGCGTCCGTTCAACGTGACGGTGAGCGGCTCGACCAGCACCGTGGACGCGCTGGACGACAGGCTGTTCAACGCGAAGATCTGCACCAACTCGCTCACGGGGTCGCACACGCTGTGGACGAGCCACAGCAACCGCGTGAACTCCGCGGGGGCCTCGACGGCCGGGGGCGACCGCGACGGGACCCGCTGGTACGAGATCGGATCGCTGACGACCACGCCGAGCGTGGTGCAGAGCGGGACGTTGTTCGACAACGCCGGCGCCAGCCCCAAGAGCATGTGGATGGGCTCGGTGGCGATGAGCATGCAGGGGCACATGGCGGTGGGGGCGACGTTTGCGGGCACGGCGGACCGGCTGGGCGTGGTGGTGGCGGGGCGGCTGTCGGGCGATGCGCCCGGCGCGACCCAGGCCGCGAACCTGATCGTCCCGGGCGTCTCCACCTACAACGCCGGGCTGCAGAGCGGGCGTTATCGCTGGGGTGATTACAGCCAGACTTCGGTCGATCCTGCGGACGGCATGTCGCTGTGGACGATCCAGGAGTACTGCAGCGCGACCAACCAGTGGGGCGCGCGGGTGCTCAAGCTTTTGGCCCCGCCGCCGGCCACGCCGGTGAGCTGCAGTCCCTCGGTGATCACCCAGGGCGACACGATCCCGGTGACGGTCACGGGGTTGTCCGCATTGGGGTCCGGGTTCTTTGACCCCCCCGCGGCGCTGCCGAACCACATCTCGGCGTCGTTGTCCGGGGCCGGTCTGACGATCAACAGCGTGACCTTCAACAGCCCGACCAGCCTCACCGTGAGCGTGACGGCGGCGCCCAACGCCGCGCTGGGCGCGAGCGATATCACGGTCGTGAACCCGGACGGGCAGTCGGCCAGTTCGTCGGGCGGGGTTCTGACGGTGCAGGCGCCGCCGCCGCCGGCGTGCTTGGGCGACATCAATAACGACGGCCTGCGGAACACGGCGGACCTGGTGGTGCTGCTGGGCAACTTCGGGTTGGCGGTGCCGGCGAACACGCTGGGCGACCTTGACGGGGATGGCTTTGTCGGGACTCCGGACCTGGTGATCCTGCTGGGCAGCTTCGGGGTTCCGTGTCCGAGCTGAGGCTGGATTTGGGGACCGAGAACGCATCCCGTTTATGGGGCCATGGCCGTGCCGGGACCGGACCGGACCCGGACAACATCCTTCCGGGACCGACTAAGTTCGGGAGTTGGAGAATCTCCCATTCCCTCAGGGGCCTGCTGCCCGTAGAGTGAAACCGCCGGATTGGAGATCCGGGCCGCGCGGGGGTTGCCTGCGCGGGGGCGTGTGGTCCCATAGTTTCAAACGACACGAGCGGGCGTCCTGGTCGCGGCCGCTGGTGGAAAGAAGAGAACAGGAGAGTTCCGCATGACGCTGCCGAGAGTGATTCTGAGCATGGGCGTGCTGGGCGTGAGCGCCCTGACGTGCGCCGCGGGCGAGCCGGTGTCGGTTCAGGGCGAGGCGCAGCCGCTGTCGCTGGCGCAGCGCTGGACGACCCGCGCCGTCACGACGAGCGTGAGCGACGACATGCTTCCCCCCGCGTTCGCGCAGGCCCTGCGGAAGTACTGCTCCACGTTCGCCGACCCCGAGGCCAAGCGGGCGGACGTGATCAACAAGATGAAGCACGCGCCGATCTGCTTCTCGGCCAATGGGACGCCCGAGGACCTGGAGCGGCTGATGCGGCTGTACGACCTGCTGCCGCCGACGATGGTGGGGCAGAGCAGCGACGAGCGGTTCTGGACCGACTCGACGGTGTTCAACGGGGCGGGCAACGTGATCGGCGGCGGCTCGGGGCGTGCCCAGGCGGCGCAGCTGACGTTCAGTTTCCCTGCCGACGGCGTGACCTGGGGCACCGGGTCGGGCTTCGGGACCGGTCCGAACGTGCTGGCGTCCAAGCTGGCGCTGTTCTTCGGCGCGGGCAACACCGATCGCGCGCGTGAGTTGATCCGCCAGTGCTTCGGGTCGTGGAAGCGCAGCAGCGGCCTGACCTACACGGAAGTGGCGGATGACAACACCGCCGAGTCCACCGGCACGGGACGCAACGCCAACCGCGGCGACGTGCGGGTCGGCTCGTACAGTCTCGACGGCGCGAACAACGTGCTGGCGTACAACAACTTCACCAGCAGCGGCAGCGACATGAACATCGACGCGGATGACTTCACCGGCGGGAACTTCCTGTCGGCGACCACGAACTACCGGTTCATCCGCGACACGCTGTCCCATGAGCACGGTCACGGCCTGGCGATGATCCACAGCATCCCGTGCACCGCGACCAAGCTGATGGAGCCTTTCATCAGCACGGCGTACGACATGGTGCAGATCGACGACATGCGCGGGGCTCAGCGGAACTTCGGCGACCGGTTCGCCGGCAACAACGCCGCGGGCACCGCCAGGGACTTCGGCAACCTGACGACGCCGATCCTGCACTCGGTGATCGAGCAGGACCTCTCGACCAACGGGACGGCCGGGTTCAACGGCACCAGCGCGGACTGGTTCAAGTTCACGATCAGTTCCTCGCAGAGCATCACCATCAGCGCCGCGCCGACCGGCGGCAGCTACAGCGCGGGCCAGCAGTCGAGCAGCTGCTCGGGCACGCAGCAGACGATCAACGCCAGCAACGCGGGCAACCTGAACATCGAGCTCCGCGACGCCGCGGGCACGACGGTGCTGCAGACCGCCGCGAGCGCGGCGGCGGGCGCGACCGAGACGCTCAGCGCCGGCACGCTGGCCGCCGGCACTTACATGGTTCGGGTCTTCGACGTCGGCCCCAACACTTCCACGGATCAGTTCGTTCAGTTGTACAACCTCACGATCCGCGTCGGAACTTCCAAGGCGCTGCCGCAGGCCTCGGCGGGCGTGAACAAGCGGATCGGCCAGGGCTTCCCCTGCTGGTTCCGCGGCGACCTGCTCTCGCGCGCGACCGATGGGGCGGTCATCTCGACGTACCAGTGGGACTTCGAGAACGACGGCATCTTCGACGCCAGCGGCGGCGAGGTGAGCACGACGTACAACACGACCGGGCTCCGCACCGTGAAGCTGCGCGTGACTGACTCGAACGGCCAGTTCAAAGACGACACGATCACCGTTGACGTGTTCAGCGCCGTGGCTCCTCCGCCGCCGGGCGCGTTCAACCTGCTCACGCCCGCCAACGGCTCGAGCAGCACGAACACCACGCCGCTGTTCAGCTGGTCGGCGGCCAGCAGCACCGACAACTACCTCTTCACGCTCGACGACAACTCTGACTTCTCCAGCCCGATCGTGAGCAACCTCAGCACCACCAGCACGTCGCTCTCGCTCAGCCCGGGCACCGTCACCCAGGGCCACACGTACTACTGGAAGGTCGTGGCGGTCAACTCGTTCGGCCAGACCAGCGGCACGCCGAACCCCGCGTTCTTCATCATCACGACGCCGCCGCCGGATTGCCAGGGCGACCTGAACGGAGACGGTCAGCGCAACACCATCGACCTGACGCTGCTGCTGGGCAACTTCGGTCTGTCGGTGCCCCCGGGCAGCCTGGGCGACCTGAACAACGACGGTCAGGTCAACACGGTTGACCTGACGCTGCTCCTGGGCAGCTTCGGCATCCCCTGCTGAGTCGGGCGATCACAGTGACCATCGCGAGGGGCCCGTTCAGGGCCCCTCGTTTCATTTTGTCGTGCTGGTCCTAAAGGGCCAAGTGCGGTGCGGGGCTACCTGACCACGCGCATGGTCAGCAGCATCGGCCAGCCGACGTAGCGCTTGGCGCGGGGGATGTTGGCCGCGAGCTCCTCGTCGTAGCCGTGCTCGCCGAGATGGTCGATGCGCCAGCCGGCGTCGAGGGCGGCCATGACGTAGTCGCTCAGCAGGTTGGCCTCGCTGCCGATGCGGATCTCCTGGTCGCTCCTGGGTTCATAGAAGCGGGCCTGGACACCCCGGAGCATCATGGCCGGGTGCATCACGCTGATGACCATGACGCCCCCGGGGCCGCACACGGCGCGGGTGCGGCCGAAAAAGCGGTCGAGGTCCCGGATGTGGTCCAGGACCAGGGCGCAGAGCAGGACGTCGAACGAGCCGGGCATGAACTGCAGCTCGCTGTTGAGGTCCTGGGTGACCCAGGTCACCCGGTCGGTGCCGGGCTTTTTGGCGGCTTGGGCGAGCATCCCCGCGGAGAAGTCAGCGCCGGTGACGATGCCCCCCATCTGGGCGAGGCGCAGGGTGTGGCGCCCGGTGCCGCAGCCCAGGTCGAGCACGCGCTTGCCCTTGAGGTCGGGTAGCAGCGCGGGGGTGATGGTCTCGTCGAGGGCGATGATGGGGTTGCCGTCGGAGTCGTACTGGGGTGCCCAGGCGTCGTAGCCCTCGCGGGTGGCGACATAACGCGGTTCGGGGGCGCCTTCGGGGCGGCGCGACTCTTCGGGGCCGCGGGAATCGTGCTGGCTGCGGGGTCTGCTCACGCCCCGATCCTATCGGCACCGAGGGGTCCGTGGGTGGCGGGGTGGTGCTGGCTGGGAGGATTGGATTGGGGTACCGTGCGCGCTGTGCGCCGAATGAGGCTTGTCAACCGTGCCCGGCTCGCCCGCGGCGCCCTTGGCGTGGGGGTGGCGATGGTCGCGTCGGGATGCTCCAACCCGCTGAGCGGGCGGGCGGATGACGCGTTGCGCCGGAGCGTGATCGAGTCGGCGCGGCGTGAGACCGAGTCGATCCGGGCGGCGCCCGCGTTGGGGGTGGGTGAGGCGCCGGCAGCGCGGACGGTGGACGCCGAGCCGGCGGCGGGGCCGGTGTTCCCTCCCGAGCGCCTCGCTGAGCTGGAGCGGATGAGCGGGCCGACCGCGGCGGGGTTGGCCGGCGCCGGGGACGGCGAGCTGGACGCCGGGCCGGACATGCTCGATGGCGCCTCGGGGTCGCCGGCGTTCGGGATGAGCCTGCGGCAGGCCATCGGCTCGGCGGTGGCGAACAATATCGACGCGGACCTGGCGCGGATCGAGCCGGCGATCAGCGCGGCGCAGCTGGCGGCGGCGCAGGCCGCGTTTGACTGGGTGTTCTTCACCAGCTTTGACTTCTCGAACATCGACCGGCCGCAGCCGGCGCAGGTGATCGGGGGGACGCGGGTGGGGCCGCCGGCGCAGGTGGGGCAATCGGTCGCTTACGAGACGGGGCTTCGCAAGCCGCTCACGAGCGGCGGGCAGCTCACGCTGAGCCAGGGGCAGACGTACAGCAACGACAGCAGCCCGGACCTGAGGCTCACGCCGGACCCGTCCAACGCGGCACAGGTGACGGCGCGGCTGGACCAGCCGCTGCTGCGCGGGTTCGGGGCCGACGTGGCGACGGCGGAGATCAGGCTGAACCGAAACGCCGAGCGCGCCTCGGTGCTGAATCTGCAATCGACGCTCATCCAGGTCGTGACGCGGACGGAGCAGGCGTATTGGCGGCTGGTCTTGGCGAAGCGGAACCTCGGGATCGTGCACCGGCTGCTGGACCGCGGGGTGCAGACGCGCGATGTCTTGCAGGGCCGAACGGGGTTCGACGCCAAGCCCGCGGAGCTTTCGGACGCCGTCGCCACGGTCGAGCGGCGTCGGGCCGCGTTGATCCGCGCCCGCAACCAACTGCGCCAGGCGTCGGATCAGCTCAAGCTGCTGGTGAACGACCCGGTGCTGACGGTGGCGTCCGAGACGCTGGTGGACCCGACCGACGGCGCCGCCGACGCGGGCGTGGAGGCCAGCCTCGCCGACGCGGTGACCGAGGCGATCCGGCGCCGCCCCGAGGTCAACCTCGCGGTGCTGGGTATCGACGACGCGTCGATCCGCAAGGTGGTGGCGGCGAACACGCGGCTTCCGCGGCTGGACCTGGCGGTGCAGGCCCAGTTCCACGGGCTGAGCACGGGGGCCGGGGCGGCGTACGAACAGGTGGACGAGTCGAAGTTCGTGGACTATCTGCTGGGGGTGACGTTCGAGCAGCCGATCGGCAACGGCGCGGCGGAGGCGGGCTATCGGCAGCGCCGGCTGGAACAGATGAAGTCCGTGGGCGTGTACCGCAAGACGGTCCAGCAGGTGGTGCTCGAGGTGAAAACCGCCCTGCGGAACGTGCGCGCCAACCGGCGGCTGATCGAGCAGACCCGCGGGGCGCGCCTCGCGGCGGCCGAGAACCTCCGCACGCTGGAGGTGCAGGAGAAAACGATCCAGTCGCTGACGCCGGACTTTCTCGACCTGAAGTTCCGCAGGCAGGACGCGTTGGCGAGCGCCGAGCTTGACGAGGCTCAGGCGGTGGTGGATTACAACGTGTCGCTGGCGGAGTTGGCGCAGGCGCGGGGGGCGGCGCTGGAAAGGAATGGGATTCGGTTTGAGGCTGCGAAGGGGGAGTGACGGCGGGACCTTCGAACGCACCTGGTCTCGCTACGGGCACGCCTGCCCGAACATCGCCAGTAGCGCGACGAGGTCGGCGGTGTTCACGGTCCCGTCGGCGTTCTGATCACCGTCGGCGCACGGCGCGACGCTCTGGCCGAACGAGCCGAGCAGCACGGTGAGGTCGGCGGTGTTGACGACGCCGTCGGTGTTGCTGTCGCCGGGGCAGATGCGCAGGCGCGCGGCGGCGGACGCGACCGTCCCGCACGGCGTGGTCAGCAGGCAGTCATAGGTGGCGTCGTCGGACTGCATCACGGGATTGAGCGTGAGCGTGGGTTGGGTGGCGCCCGCGAGGGGCGCACCGTTTCTGCGCCATTGGTAGGAGATCGCTCCCGAGCTGCCGACGGCGGGGCTGGGGACGCTCGCGGTGATCGTGAACGACGCCGAGCCGCCGGGGCACGAGGACGCGGGCTGCGGCTGCTGGGTGATGGACGCGGCGCAGGAGACCGGGGTGGCGGATCGGAACACGCCGCCGCCCGCGCCGCCGGCGTAAATGCGGGCATCGGGTCCCAGGGCGAGGGCGAAGCACGCGCCGTTGGGCATGCCGGTGTTGGCGGTGGTCCAGGTGTCGCCGTGGTCGGTGGAGTGCTGGATGCCGTTCCCGCTGGTGCCCGCGTAGAGCTCATCGTTGGGGAGCACGAGCATGGCGTAGCCCTCGTTGCCGGGGAAGTTCACCAGCGGCTGGAAGGTGGCGCCGTCGTCGGTGGAGCGGTAGAAGCCCTTGAGGTTGCGGTCGTTGCCGACGAAGATGTTGCCGACCGAGTCGCGGGCGAGGGCGAACTGCTGAGACTGCTGGAGGCCCTTGGCCTGCCACTGGTTGGTGGATGCCTGGTACTTCCACACCTGCTGTCCCTCGGACCCGAAGTACAGATCACCCGAAGGCGTGCGGAGCAGGCAGTACGCCGGGATGTTCTGTGGCGGGCCGAAGCGGTTCCACGCGGAGCCGCCGTTGGAAGAGAGGGTGACGCCGCCGGGGTTCCACGCCGAGGAGTTCCAGACCTCGCCCGTGACGCCGGAGAAGGCGAAACCGCTGACCATCGAGCTGACCATGCCGTTGTCCAGCGGGGACCACGTGGCGCCCTCATCGGTGGAGCGCCAGGCGTGGCCGTCGGGGATGTTGTTGGCGATGGTGTAGTTGCCGGCGTAGAGGTCGCCCCACGGCGAGCGGTTGAGCGCGAAGATCAGCCGGTGTTCGAGGCCGGCCGGGGGCGGCTCCCACGTCGCGCCGCCGTCGGTGGAGCGGACAATTCCGCCGGTGCGCGTTCCGGCGACGATCATGCCCGCGGGCGTGACCACCATGCGGTGGATCGAGTGGGCGCGGATGCCGGTGTTGGACTCGGCCCAGGTCTGGGCGCCGTCGTCGGAGACCAGCACGCCTCGGTCGAGCGTTCCGCAGTAGATGCGCCCGAGCGGGTCGGCGCCGAGCGCCGCCGGGCCGAAACCGGTGAAGCCCGCGGTGATGGTTTCCCAAGCATTGCCCGCGACGCTGCGGTACACGACCGTGTCGCCGCCCGCTACAAGTGTGTTGCCGGACTCGAACACGGAACGGATGCCGATCCCAGCGACCACGCCGCCCCCCGGGGCGGGCGTCCAGTTGGCCGCGTCGTCACTGGACACATACAACCCCGCGCCCGTGGCGGCGTAGAGCGCTCCTGCGCCGGTGCGGATCAGCTTGTTGATGGACGCGGCGGGCAGCCCGACCGATGCCCCGGCCCACGACCCGGCGCCGACCCGCTTGAACACGCCGAGGTCGGCGGTGCCCACCAGCACGTAGCCGGGGCCGAACGCCAGGCAGTTGGTGCGAAGGCTGGTCAGCCCTGTGTTGATGGCGGCCCATGTGGCGCCGGCGGCGGACATGGTGAACACACCCGCCGTGTCGGTGGCGGCGTAGCGGGCGCCGGTTGAGTCGTGGGCCACGGCGCGGATGAACGGTCGCGTCAGGCCCGCGTTAAGGGCGGACCAGTGGAGCCCGGCGTCAACCGAGCGGAACACGCCGCCGCCGTCAAGGCCCGCGAGGATTTCAGCTCCCGCGAGCGGTGAGACGCTTAGCCCGCGCACGCGGCATGTCGTCGGCGCCGCAGCGGTGATGTCCTGTGATACGTCCTGCCACGTCGCGCCGCGGTCGAGCGAGCGGTACACCGACCCTGCGTTTGGCGTGACGATGTACGAGGTCTGGACGCCCGTGCCGGCGAGCATGGCGCCGGTGGCTGGGTGATAGGCCAGGGCGGTGACGGTGCCGCCCTCGGGGCCGCCCAGGGGGAGCCACTGTTGCGCGTGAGACGCAGCGGCGTCGGCGCCGAGCCAGAGTGCCAGGAGGAGGAATCGGGGAACCGTCGGGTGGATGGCGGGCATACGAGCGCTCTGACAGCAGCGGCTTCCCACGCGAGGCCAGAGTTTGAACGGACGGCGGCGCCGCGTATTGCATCGCGAACGGTGCAGAGTTTTTCAGAGGTTATCGGGGCGATGATGTTGGTCGTTTTGTATGATCGTCATGTGGGCCGATCTCTCCTGCGACCGTGGGGCGACCTTCCGCCGGTGATGGGGCGGGTGGCGCGCTGGTCACTGGTGATCTCGGTGGCGTTGGTGGGAGCGACGGTCATGTATGTAGCGCTGCGCAACGCGCTGGGCTGGCCCAAAGGCGGGATCGTGCGGTGGGTGCCGCTGGTGATGGGCGCGGCGCCGCTGGTGGTGGTGTTCCCGGTTGCCTATCTGCGGCTGCGCTGGATCCGTCGGGCGTGGCGGTCTTCGGGCGGCAGACTGTGCACGCACTGCGCGTACGACGTGAACGGATTGACGCCGGCGGGGGTGTGCCCGGAATGTGGCGGCGGGTATGACGTCGTGGGCGACGCGGGCGCCTGGGCCGCGGGCGGGCTTCGACGCGAGTGAATGAACCCTTGCCCTTGGCCCGCGTACTGTGCGGGATGACACGCCCACCCATCGAACAGTACGAAGCCGGGGCCGACGTTCCTGCCCGTGGCATCGCGGGATTGACGCGCGAGCAGTTGAACGCCGTGCCGGTGCCCGGGACGTGGAGCATCCAGCAGATCGTGGTGCACCTGCTGGAGAGCGACCTTGTGGCGACGCACCGGATGCGGCGGGTGATCGCCGAGGAGCGCCCGCTGCTGATCGCGTACGACGAGACGGCGATGGCCAAGTCACTGTTCTATGAGCATGAGGACCTGGAGCGGGTGTGCCGCCTGTTTGCGGACAACCGGCGGATGACGGCGGCGGTGCTGCGCCGGTTGCCGGACGCGACGTTCGAGCGGGCGGGGGTCCACAACCAACGCGGGCTGGTGACGCTGGCGCAGTTCGTGGAGCTGTATGTGGACCACCTGCGCGGGCACATGAAGCACCTGCTGCGGAAGCGGGAGCTTGTGGGGGCGCCGCTGCGGGTGGAGGTTCCATAAACGCCGATGGGACTCGGGCGGTTGCCCGGTGCATGCTCAGACCTCTCGGGACTACCAAGGCGCCAGGGCGAAACCCGGCATGGCGCGGCGGGGTACATAGTTGTTCGGGCGTCCCGAAGGCCGGCCCGGCCAGGTTGGCTTGGCTGGTCATGGCGGTTGAGCCCGAGTCCGTTTGATCGCTTACCCGCGTACCCTCCCCCATGCCCCGCCCCCGCCCCCGCCCCCGCCCCGGCCCAGCCCTGTGGCTTCGGATTCCGCCCGCG
>CAZEDW010000052.1:17961-28610 GCA_964510955.1 uncultured Phycisphaeraceae bacterium | reverse complement strand
CGGGCGTGGCCGGGGGAACGACTTTGCCCTTGTGCTTCTTCTTGCCGGGCTTGTCTGGTTTAGTGTCGTGTGGTGCGGGCGCGGGCTTCGCTGGTGCTGGCGGCGGTGGCGCTTCAGGCGGGGCGAGCGTGGATGAGTAGGCCCGCAGGGCGGTGAGGAGGACACCCGCCTCGGCGGCGCTGAACACGCCGATCTCGACGACCAGCTGGCTGGTGGTCAGGGCGCGGGCCTCGGCCATGGCGCGGTCGGTGAAGATCTGGAACGCCGCGTGGTGCCAGGGCGCGGGGACGAGCCGGCCCTGGGTGGTCACCACGGCGAAGAACCGCTGGCCGGCGGAGACGAGGTGGGCGCCCGTCATGAACGCCCCGCGTTGGCGATGAGGCTGGCGACGATGCCCGGCTGGTCGGCGACGCGGGCGACGGTGGGGAGCTGGCGCGACGGCTCGGACGTGTCGATCTCGGCGCCCTCGATGCGGGCGTAGACGTGGGTGTTCTTCACCAGGCCGAGCTTGGGGTTGCCGCCGGCGTCGAAGGGGAAGAAACGCTCGAAGACGATCACGTCGCCGACCTGGGCCCGCATGGCCTCGGGGGTCTCGCCGTCCCTGGTGGCCGGCGCGCCGGGCCCGGCCTTGAGCACGCGGCCGAACCGGCCGTCGGACTTGAAGGCGGTCTCGGTGGGCAGGTGGATGCCCTGGGCGGTCATGGTCTGGCTCTTGAGCCTGACGGTCTCGACGAGGTACATATCGCCGAAGGGTTCGATGTTCACGGGTTACTCCTTGGTGGTGGTGAACAGTGGTGCGGCCGGTGGCTCGGGCTCGGGCAGCTGGAACCGCTGGCGCTCGAGGAGCTTGAACGCGTTCTCGATCGCCTCCTCGTAGCCCTCGCCGAGCTGGTCGTACAGGCGGGCCTGCGCCTTGCGCGGGAGCTGGTCCCAGCAGGCCCGGCAGATGCTGTTGCGGATCCGCTTCTGGTCCCCGCAGGCGGGGCAGACGGTGGACACGAGCGAGCGGACCAGGTCCGTGGCGGTGACGTTCATTCGGGAGACCTCCCCTCCATCAGCCGCCAGTACACGGGGGTGGGTCCGTGGCGGCCCTCGGGGCACGTGAAATGCGTGCCCTTGTAGTTGGACACGCACTTGCGGACCTGCATCTGCTCCAGGCCGGTGCCCTCGGCGATCTGCGGCACGGTGCTGGCGCCGTGCTCACGGAGGAAGGCCTCGATCGCGTCGCGGGTCTCGGGCCGGCGCCCGCCGCGGCGCTTGAGCCCGTCCTCGGCGTCCTGGTCCTCTTCGGCCGGCTTGCGCTCCGGCGGCGGCGCGGTCTTCACGGCGCGGGCGGGTGCGAATCTCTTGGCGGCCTCCTCCAGCGAGGGCGCCGGCTGCGGTCTCGCCAGCGGGTTGCCGACGTCGGGGTACGCGACGTCGAGCTTGGCTTCGTCGCACAGGACGTTGACCACCTCCTTGATCGCGCGCACCCCGAGCTCGCGGCGGGCGACCTCGGCTTTCAGCGCGTCGATGGTCTGGATGAGACTGGTGGTGTCGTTCACGCCGCGGCCCTCCCCTTGAAGTGCAGATCGAGCACCCTGGCCGCGTCGCCGAAATCGGAGAACTCCGCGTGCGTCCCGCCGGCGTCGGGGTGGCACTTCTTCGCCGCCGCGCGCTTGGCGTGGATGTACGCCTCGACCGTCGATTCGGGGTTGATCGCGCTGCCGGCGCGGATGTTCATCCAGGCGCACGCGGCCTCGACGGTCATCGTGGTGGCGGGTGCCCCCGCCGGGGGCAGCGCGGTCCAGCCGCGGTACTGCTCCCCTCGCTTGCTGCACCCGTAGCGGTCGATCAGGCGCAGATTCTTGAGCGTGAGCGCGATCGCGCGGAGGTTGGACTGCCAGTCCCGGTACGTGTCGCAGACCCATCGCATCGGGCCGTGCATGCTCTCGAACGAGAGGATGATGCCGGGGGCCGACGGCGCGGCAGACGAGACCGGCCAGCCGTCGTTGCGGATCTGCTGGCGGGTGAAGTAGCCCTGCACGGTGACATCCCGGGCCCGGAGCTGGTTTAGCTCGTACTCCAGCCCGTCGTACATGCCCGTGCCCTTGGTGTTGAAATCGCCCCGCAGCCGCTTGGCCGTCGGCTCTTGGGGCCACTTGTCGATGGGCGTGAATCGCAGGTCGATCACCGGCGCACCTTCTTCCCGCCCCCGGATCCCGCCTTCTTCCCGCCCCCGGCCTTCTTCTTGTGCCGCGCCCCCGCCGGCTTCTTGGCGTCACCCTTCGCCGGCGGCTTCGCCTCGGCGGGCCTGGCCTTCTCGGCGGCCTTGTTCTTCTCCTGCTCGATGTACCAGTCCTGGTCGTGGGGCAGGGGCGGCGTGGTCACGCCCATGCACCCCAGGAGCTGCTGCGTCACGCCGCTGCACTCGTTCAGGGTGTCCAGGTCATCGAGCTTGACGTGCGCCGCCAGGGCCCGGAGCTTGGCGAGGAAATCGCCGCCGCCGTCGGGGTCGGCCTTGGCCGCGCGGGCCAGGTCCATGAACGCCTTGCCCTCCTTGGTGCTCAGCACCCTGTCGTCGATGTTGTACGAGCCCTGGTACTGCCCGTTGAACGCCAGGCACGCGATCAGCGCCAGCGGGTTGTCGAGCTCACGCAGGGCCTTGAAGCTCCCCTTCAGCCACTCATCGCAGGCGTCCATGTGCTTGTTGCGGCCGCGGCTCTCGATCTCCCAGGGCGCCTCGCCCTTGGCCGTGCCCGGCAGCTTGCCGGTCTTCGCCGCCGGGCCCTTCCCCGTGGCCTTGTCGATCCGCCGCTTGAACGTCGTCTCCTTGACGAACTCGGGCGCCGCCACCTCCTTGCCGGCCTTGGCCTTGGTCTCGAGCTTCTCCACCTCCTTGTCCACCTGCTTCTGCTTCATGGCGAAGCACGCGGGGTTGAGGCACACGCCGCACTCGGCGGGCTGCTCCTCGTCGTGCTCGAACAGGCCCGGGTCGTTCACGCTGTTGCTCGGGCACGTCGCGCACGCCGGCAGCTCGCCCACCTTGGCGTCCATCTTCCAGGGCACCACCTTGAGCGCGTGCATGTGGCTGGCCACCCAGCTCCTCACCTTGTCGATCGACCACCCGAACTGGCCGAACTCGTCGCGGGCCGCGTACTGGGCGACCTCGTCGCGCAGGCCGGGGTCGGCCAGCTTGGCGATCTCCCGCGCCTGGCCCAGGCTGAGCAGGCCGTCGGCCAGCAGGTCGCGGGCCTCGCCGCCCAGGCGGGCGACGTACACGCGGTCGCGGACCCAGGGCTCCGAGCGGCCCAGGCGCTCGGCCACCACCCGCACCTGGTCGATGGGGTCCTCCTTGCCGCAGGCGTCGATCATCTGCGCCACCGCGAGGGATTCCTCCACGGCGGTCAGGTCCTCGCGCTGCAGGTTCTCGGCCGCCTGCCACTGCCGGCGGTCGGCCTCGCTCCAGCGGTCCACGATCTCCGCATTGATGCAGTCCCAGCCCAGCTTGCGGGCCGCCTCGATGCGGCGGTGCCCGAAGGCCGGCACGTACAAGGCGGCGGTGTCGGGCAGCTTGCCCATCCACTTGGGCATGGGCGAGTCGGAGCAGCCGTCGATGCGCAGCAGCTTCACCGGCTGGAGCTGGCCCGCGGCGTCCATGCCGGCGGCGAACTCGTCGAGGCCCTTGGAGATGTCCTTGCGCACGTTGGGGCCGAACACGATGTGCGCGAGCGGGACGTCGATGGTCTTGATGGTGGAGGGTTCGAGGGTGGCCTTGGTCATGATGTTTTTCCTTGGTCGCGGAGGTTTGGAAACGGCTCGTCGTTGAGTCGGAGGATGAACGCGCTGGCGGCGGCGGCGGCGGCGGAGGAGACGGCGGCGATGTGCCTGGGGATCTCACCTGGCGGCATCCTTTGCTCGTACGCCGCCTCGCAGAGGGCCTTGAACGCGACGAGGAACAGCCGCTCGGCCAGCTCGTCGCGGCGGTTCTTGTCCGCCGACCCGGTCGGTATCTTGGTCATGCGCGGGCTCCTGCATTGACGGCGAGCTGGGCCTCGACGTCCATGGCGTAGCGGCTGGCCTCGGTGTAGCCGTGCCCCATGCGCTGACACGCCTGGATCACGGCGTGGCGCACGGCGCTGAGCGGGTACTCGGGCTCGTCAGGCACCAGCTCGATGTTGCGTTTCCTGCCCCGTCCGTCGTCCTGCTTGGCGCGGCGAAGCCAGCCGTACCGCTCCAGGGCGCAGACGCGCTCGAAGACGGTGACGTGGCTCACGCCCATGACCGCGGCGATCTCCTTGAGCGTCGGCGCGTACCCCTTCTCCTTGATCGAGGCGGCGATCAGGTCGTAGGTCTCTCTCTGCTTGGGCGTCAGGGGTTGGCGTGTCATATTTTCTGGCCGTCCTTCCAGAGCTTCATAACGTGGGTTTCGTTCTCTCTGCACCACTCACTCCACGCCGCCCACGTGCGCATCGCTTCTTCTGGCGGCTGTGGGTTCAGAAGCCGGTACGTCGCGCTGACGAACTGCCCGCCGGTCCGCTTGCCGGTCGCTCGGTCGCGCCCATCCCAGAAGCCGATGCTGGCGTTGTCGTCCATCAGGTAGCACACCACGGCCTCGTCACTCCTGGCATCGAGACGGACGCCGCGCAGCGCTTCGACTTCGCCCTCCTTCGGCACCGCGACACGCAGCACGATCGGGCAGTTGTCGGGAGTGAGGATCCGACCCTCTGCCGGACCATCGAGAAACTTCGCCGAAGCCTTGATGCTCATGCCGCGGCCTCCCATTCCCACGCGTTGTTGATGACACGGTCCACGAGCTCGCGCGTGGCGCCCTCGCGGACCCATTCCCGGGCGTCCTTGCGCCCCTGCGGCGTGATCACCTTCACGCTCCGGGCCTTGGGCACGAGCATGTCGGCGAGCTTGGCGGCCCCGGCGAAGCCCGGCCCGTCGTCGTCGGCCACGATCACCACGTCGCGGCGTGGCTGGCCCAGGGGCCTCGCCAGCGACACGACCTGGTCTTCGCAGCCCCGGCAGCTCGGGCGGCCCACGGCGTCGTAGCCCAGGCCCAGGAGGGCCGCGGTGTCGGTCGGTCCCTCGCACACCAGGAGCGGGCCGTCGCTGCGGACCTCGGGGATGAACAGCCCGTGCGTGCTTCCCTTCTCGGCCCACTTCTTGCCGTCCGAGCCGCGGAGCCTGATGCCCACCACGCGGCCGCCGGCGAGCGACATCGGGAAGGTGTACGCCCGCCCGTTCCAGCCCACGCCCAGGAGCTGCAGGGTCAGGGGCATCACGCCCAGGCCCAGGGCGAGCATCTCCAGGGCGTCGTTGCTCAGGGCCCGGCGGCACCTGGCGGCGTGCTCGGCGAAGTCGGTGACGGCCTTGTGGGCCTCGCTCTCGCGCTTGTGCCTGAGCCACCACTCCTCGGGGGGCGAGTGGAAGCGGCCGCCCTCGCTCTTCTTGAGCCGGAAGAGGTACCCGGCGTCGCCCAGGTCCTTGTCGAACCCCTCGGCGACGCGGCCGCAGATGACGGCGCTCTCGTCGGCCTGCATCATGCACCAGTGGTCGTGCTGGCAGACGGGGCAGAGGTTGTACGGGGCCTCGTTCCGCGGCGCGATCCGCACCCAGCCCTTGACGATGTTCATGGCCACAGCCCCCCGCTCGTGGCGGCCAGGCTCGGACCGTTCGTGATGAGTACCTCGGTCGCGGTATCGGCTTCGGCGGGATCCAGACCAGATTCGCCGCGCCGCAGCGACACGCTCAGGTTCTTGGGGACCTCGACCAGCCTGTGGTGGAAACGGTCCAGCGGGTACAGCTCGTGAAGGCGCGGGTGCGGCCGGTAGCTCACGACCACGCGGGCCTTTCGGAACCGAGACACCAAGGCCGCGAGGTCCGCGTGCTGCGCGGGTGTGAAATCGTGGGTGTACTTCGCGCCCTTCTCCAGGTACGGCGGGTCGAGGTAGTACGCCCAGCAGCCGTCGTCGTCCAGGCGCTCGAGCATCTCGAACGCGTCGAGCCTGTCGATCGTGACGCTCGCCAGGCGTTCGTGCCAGAACGGCATCGAATGGACAACGCCCCGCCAGCGCGTCGGTCCGTGGCCTCCGCCGATGGTGTACCGGCGGGCCAGGTGGCCGTGGTTCTTGGCGGTGCCGGCGATGCCGTTCCGCCCCTGCCACGAGTAGACCAGGTACCAGTACGCGCGATCGACGTGCTCCGGCATCACACCAGCGATGCTGGGCGCGACGACGCCGGCGTGCGCGACGATGGCCTGCGCCTCGGTGTGCAGCTCGTGCGCCATGAGCGTTCGGTCGCACCGTTCGCAGAGATCCCGCCAGAGGCCCGAAGCGAGAACGCGGGCCAGGTTGATCAGGTCGCCGTGCAGGTCGTTCAGGACCTCCATGGATGAACGCGGCTTGTTGAGCAGCACGGCCGCGGATCCGCAGAACAACTCGGCGTACCCACGATGCGGCCCCAACTCCTGCACGATGATCGGCGCCATGATGCCCTTGGCGCCGAACCACGGAGCGATGCGCGTGATGACGGGGCCCGTGCTCACGCCGGCACCTCCTCGGGTCTGAGGGGCCGCCAGCCGTTCCGCGCCAGCGCATCGATGATCCGGCTCGCCCGCTCGTAGCTCACCGGAACCGGGTCGATCCCGTGGCGCTTCAGCGTCTGCGCCTGGCGGAAGTTGCACAGGCCCTTCTTGTACCGGACCCGGATGCGCCCGATCAGCGCCCCCGCCTGGCCCGCCGACAGGTTCTCGGGGTTCTTCATCCCCTGCCGCGCCAGGAACTTGCACTGGCCTCGCGTCGCAGGCTTGCCCGTCCGCCACGCCGGCCGCCGGTCGGGCATGGTGTCGGCCCGCTCGTACAGGCTCACCCGCTGCTTGTGGTACGCGGCCCGGCCGTGGATGCCCCGCCGGCGAGCCTCGGCCTCGCGCTCCTCCCGCGCCTTCTTCTCCGCCGCCAGCTGCCGCTCGGCCTCGCTGATCACCGCCGTCACGCCCTGGCCGCCGGCCTCCCCGCCCTTGAGCAGCTTCCGCGCCCGCCTGATGACCCTCTCGTCCTTGCCCGCGCCAAGCAAGGTCAGCGCGTCGCTGAGCTTGTGCTCGCCGCAGTTGCCCACGAAGTCCAGCACCCGCACGAACGGCTTGCCGCTGAACGCGATCCGCTCCAGCCTCTCGGCCGCCGTATCGACCCCGTCGATCACGCCAGGCAGGGTCCGCGTGCCCCGCCCCAGCATCTGCTCGAACAGCGAAGCGCTCTTGGTGGGCCGGGCCACCGCCACCACGCGGATGCTCGGATCGTCGAACCCCCGCACCGTCACGCCGAAGTTGACCAGGTACTGGAACTTGGCGTCGAGGTAGTCGCGGAACAGCTGCCGCCGCTCGTCCTTGGGCGTCGAGCCCGTCACGAACCGCGCCGAGCCGGGCTTGTTGCCGGGGCGGTTGAGGATCTCCGCCAGGCGCTGCGCGTGGCTCACGCTGGCGGCGAACACCAGCGTCTTCTCCTCGCGCCCCAGCCGGTTGGTCTCCTGCAGCACGGCGCTGGCGATGCCCAGGAGCGGCTTCTCGAACTCCAGCTCGGCGGCGAGCTCGGCCTGGTTCAGGTCGCCACGGTTGGTCCCGACGCCCGAGATGTCGATCGACTCGATCGGGCAGTACTCCTGGTGCGGCTCGACCAGCCACCCCTGCTCGATGCCCTGCAGCAGGCTCATGGAGTACGCGATCGAGCTGTACACCTTGCTGAGCCTGGTCCAGCTGCCGGGGGTGGCCGTGACGCCCAGCACCCAGGCGGAGGCGAAGTAGTCCAGGATCGAGGTGTAGCTGGCCGCGATCGACAGGTCGGCCTCGTCGACCACGACGATGGCGAACTCGTCCTTGTTGAACTTGGTGATGCGGCTGGCGTGCAGGGAGTCCTTGCTGGCCACCACCACCCGGGCCCGGCTGAACTGGTAGCGGTCGGCGCGGTGCTCCTGGCCCATCTCGATGTCGCCGGCCTCGCCGGTCATGCGCTGCACGCGGGCCGCCGCCTGGTACACCAGCTCGGCGCGGTCGGCCAGGATCAGGGCCCGCTTGTGCGGGTGCTCCGCCAGGACGCGGCGGACGATCTCGACGAACAGCGTGGTCTTGCCCGTGCCGGTGGGCAGGATCACGAGCGTGGAGCGGCCCGTGCGCATGGCGTCGATCGCCAGCGGCGCCGCCTCGGCCTGGTATGGGCGCAGGACCACGCTCACCGGGTGAAGCCCTCCGGACGGGATTGCCACGTGGTGTTGTCGTCTGGGTTGGACCTCGCCACGCGCAGGACCTGGTCGGCGACCTCGGCCTCTGGTTTGCCGGTCTGGGCCGCGATCTCCTTGGAGGTTTCGGAGCCGATATGGCGGGCGGTGTTGAGCAGGAGCCCGGCGGCGATGATGCGGGCCATCGAATCCGTGCCCCAATTCTCGGCAGAAATCACGCGCACGGCGCCGCCGGGGTTGACCGCCACATACACCACCAACACCGATCCGCCCTCGGTTGGGCCCTGCTGGCGATCCGTCAGCGCGTGGAGCAACTCATCGACCTGGGCGTCGGTCAGCGGTGCGGGCGTGCCCTGGTCCGGCACATCGGTGTTCATGAGCGGCCTCCCATCTTGAAGCTCTTCGTGAGCGTCTGGATGTTGCGAGCCACGTATTCTTTGGTCACCCCTTCGCGCTGCGCGACCAGCCCCGTAATCCGGTCCAGCACGCCGGGAACGCAAAACACCAAAAGTGCGGCCGCAGCATGGCAGGAGTGATGCCTCTCGCCTTGGCCGACCCAGCACGGGGTCGTTTCGTCGTCGTCGTCAACGACCATGCCAACGATCAGGGTTGCGCGGCCTGGTTTGCTCCGGTGGAACTCCTCGCACAGCTTGTTCAGCGCCTCTGCAAAATCCTGGTGTGTCACGATCTGCCTCCCTTCTTCCCAGCGCCCTTGGGCCACTGGCGGCTCTCGAACATCCGCACCGCTTCCTCGCCGGCGGCGTCGTACAGCAGCTTGTTCACCCACCCCAGGCCCTTGCAGCCCTTGCAGCCCTTGCCCGCGCACAACGGACACAGCGAGTGCGGCGCGGCCATCTTGATCTCCTCCTTGAGCTGCCCCAGGCTCGCCTGGATGCGCTGCGGCGACGCGTAGCTGGGCAGGCCCCCGGGCGTCTGCAGCAGGGCCTCGACCAGGCGGCCCACGTTGGCGATCGACGCCAGCAGCTCGCCGAACTGCCTGGAGCCGTCCCCGAACACCGGCCTGAACCGCTCGGGCACGGGCCGCGAGCGGGCGTCCAGGGCGTCGGGCGGCGCGGGGGGCGCGGGCTGCCCACCGGAGTCCCCGTCGTCCCCCCCGCGGGGCGCGAACACGCTGTCGGGGTCGTCGTCGATAGGGACATACCGACGCTCCCCCCCGGACGCCCGGCCTTTGGAGGCCTGGGCGATCCCCCCCGTGCTCATCTGCGTCACCGTCCCGGACCGCGTTCTGACGGTCCTGGAGGGGTTTGACGTGTCCTCACTGTAAGTTCTTTCAGTGAGAGACCTCCGGACCTCGGCCACAAGTGGGGGGCTCGTACGGGTGATCCTGGCGATCTCGCGGTCGCTCCACTTCACGAGCTCGTTGTCAGCCAGCGCCGCGCCGATGGCCTTGCGCTTGTCGCCGTTGCTGCGTCGCTTGCCGTGCTCGGCGTTCGCACCGAGGGCGAACTCCCACGCGGCCCGGCGATCACCCTTGCGGACTGCGCACTTGGCGGTATCGGCCTGATTGAGCGCCAGGGCGGCGATGGTGTGGAACCCGTCGGCGAGCCAGTAGGTCTTGGCGTCCTCCTTGAACACCACGACGGGAGGGAATTCCGACCCCGCCTTGATCGCCTCGGCGTACTCCCGGACCGTCTCCTGGTCCGTGATCTCACGCATCTGCGTGCCGCCGTCCACACGGATGAGCTTCAACTTCACGCTTTCGATGGCTGCTTGCATTCGCGGTCCTTGCGAGTGGAGGGCTTGGAGGGTTTGGCGGTCCGGGTCTTCTTGGTCGGGGCGCGGTCGGGAGCGGGGGGCGGCTGGGCGGGCGCCGGCGCGGCGACGGTGTCGAAGAGCGACGGCTCGTCGATCACGCTGGTGAGCTCCACGACCTCCAGGCGGCCGCGCAGGGCGGTGGCGGCCAGGAGGAACTTCTTGAGCGGGCCGAGCGTGCCGCGGCGGGCCCCGCGTTTCAGGGCCGCCCTGGCGGCGAGCTCGGCGCCGTGCACCAGGGCGGCGGTCAGCGGCGGGGCGACTGGACGCTGCGGGTCAGGGGTTGGTGTGTCGCTGGTCATGGGAAAGGTCCCGCCCCGCGTGAACGGAGCGAGACCCGCAGGGGTGCACCGGCCGCCGGAGGTGGTGACGGCGGCCGGGCCATGGTGGGAATGCCGCGGTGGGGTTCGAACCCAAGCCCCTGCCCCGAGCGATCACTCTCAAGGGGCCGGCACGCGGCAGAGTCGAGCTACGCCTCGACGACTTTCTTCTGGGATTCATCCCAGCGGTACTTCACACCCGGCTTGAATCCGTCCTCGCCGATGTGTTGCACGATCAGGCGGAACCGCTTCCCGTCCCACCGGCGCAGCACGATGATTCCTCCGTCCCCGGCGGTCGCGGTGCCTCTGGCCCCGGCGGTCGCGGTGCCTCCGTCCCCGGCG
>CAZEDW010000052.1:0-17861 GCA_964510955.1 uncultured Phycisphaeraceae bacterium | reverse complement strand
GTGCCTGCGTACCCGGCGGTCGCGGTGCCTGCGTACCCGGCGGTCGCGGTGCCTCCGTCCCCGGCGGTCGCGGTGCCTCCGTCCCCGGCGGTCGCGGTGCCTGCGTCCCCGGCGGTCGCGGTGCCTGCGTACCCGGCGGTAACACGTGCGCCTGGAACAAGATGTTCGGGGAACGAATCCAGCCACCGCTTCGCGGCCTGCCGGCATTTCTCGGTCAGCGCCGGTGCGTCGTCTTTGAACCAGCCGGGCATCCGCGTCTCGTCCAGTTTGAACGACCAGGTGTTGTCAACCGGCTTGATGGCGCCGGTAGCTTCATCGCGGAACAGACGCCAATCGCCCCCGTCCTGGTACCCCTTGGGCGAGACCTCGAACCGCGCGTAGCTGTCGCCCATCAGGCCGTCGGGTAGTCCGTGCTCTTCGGCGATTTGCGAGTGCGAGTGCTGCCAGGCGTCGTTTCGTGGCATGAACACCGTGCCGTCAGACTTCATGATGCCGGAGATGGGGTTGCACATGAGACGATGCTCCTTTCGAAATAGCGGGGGGTGGACTCGAACCACCGACCTGCGGGTAATGAGCCCGCCGAGCTGGCCAACTGCTCTACCCCGCCAACTGCCGGTCTCTCCCGGCTGTCGCACGTTTGTCGCGATCGCCCCGCCCGAGCGTGCCGGGCGGAGGAATGAGCGAGCGGGCGGCGTCGAAGTCCCGCTCTTTGGCCCAAGGCTCACGACCACACCCGATGAGGCTCAGGCGGGCGGGGCGCCGATCAGGGGCGAGGGCCGGTCGATGCCCACCGCCTTCTCCCGCGCCAAGAGGTCGCCGATGGCGTGCCTGGTCTTGACCCCGAAGCCGGCGCAGCTCACGCCCAGGTGCTTGAAGTCGGGCCGCACCGCGCACAGCTGGTTGCCGCACAGCTGGTTGCCGTCGCGGTAGATCACCACGGCGTCGGGCGGGAAGTTGAGGCACGGGCCGGTGGCAGCGACTTCCGGCGGCTTGCTGTGCGGATCGTCGCGCGTGGCCTTGTCGAGCTCGGCGTCGCTGATGCGCTGGCAGCAGCCGCCGACCTTGCCCACCGTGGCCTTGTCCACCTGCTCGGCCAGGAGGGCCGCACGCTCCTGGGGGCTCAGCCTCCACAAGGGCGCGAGCGTGTCGAGGAACTGCTCGATGCGCAGGAACCGATCCTCGGTCCCCATCGCGGCCCCGGTCGCCGTCAATGCTGCGTTGTCCTTGTCCATCAGCCTTTCCTTTCCGCCGGCGCGTCTTCGGCCAGCTCCATGAGTCGATCCACGATCTGCTCCACGTACGCGCCCGGGGCCAGGCTGGCGACGACATGCCGAACGTCGGCGATGCGCACCACCCGGTTCTCCGGCGTGCCGGGGACCAGCCGGAGCCTCCAGCTCCGCCCTTTCTGCTCCAGGTAGCCCATCTGCATGAGCCACCTGATCCGCCCGTGCGCCGCCGACACGCTCGTGCCGGTCTCGCGCGCGATCTCCCGCAAAGGTGGCGACTCGCCGTGCCGGGCGATGTGCCGCCGCACAAAGGTCAGCGTCCTTGCGACCGCGTCATCCATGAAGTCAGTTCCCGTTCACGAGGGCCTTGGCCTGGTCGGTCCGCGACGGCGCGTCGCTGCGCCGCAGCCACTGCGCGATGCCGTCGGCCAGCTGCGCGCTCCACTTGGCGATCTCCGCCGAGCCGTTCATCTGCTCGGGCTTGCCGCGGCGGGTGATGGCCGCGATCAGGTCGGCCTTGCTCTTGCCGCGGCCCTTGAGCGCCCGCTCGGTCCACGCGCCGAAGGCGTCGCCCAGGAGCTCGTTCTCGCCCAGCGCCGGCATGTCCTCCTCGACGTACTCGGGCTCGTGGTGGGCGGGGGGAGCCGGTCGGGTCGGCTCACGCTCGGACCGTGGCGCCGGGGCCTGCCGGGGCTGGTAGCGGCTCTGGCGGGGTGCCTGCGACTTCTCAGGGCTCTCGCTTTCGTAGTCGTCGCCGCGGTCACCGCCGATGCTCAGGCTCGCGCGCAGGCAGTCCTTCATGGCGGCCGTCACGCACTTGCTCAGGCCCTTGTCGCCGCGGTCGATCGCCTCGCAGCACCAGTGCAGCACCAGGTAATCGCGGGGGTCGTCGCCGTTCTCCAGGCGGATGTCGAACCGCGCCGTGTGAATCTGCTGGGGTTTGCCGTCGCGGGTCTGGATTGAGTCCTGCTGCCAGCCCATCATCGACACGTACATGGCAACGCCGGTCTTGGCGAAAGCCTGCCTGATCGAGTTGGACTGCTGGTGCGCGTCGGCGTACTTGTAGCCGTCGTGCTCGTTCTGGCGGTTGGCCTTGAGGTTCTCGATGTACTCCATGGCCCCGGCCAGCCGCTTGCCCAGCGGGCGCTCGTGCGGCTTCTCGGAGTACCCTCGCTCCATCGGTGCGAACGGCCCGGCGTCCCAGGACGCTGTGCTCTCGCCGGTTTCAGTGTTGGTCTGCATGGCTTCGTTCCTTGTGGTTGGGGGTGGGGTTTGAACTGATCACGCCACGGCCTTGGCCGCCCTGGCCGCGGTGAAGCGGCACACGCGGAAGGGCTTGCCGGGCCGGTAGTACCTCTCGAACACGTCGGGCTGCTCGGCCTTGAGCGCCTCGGCGTCCAGGCCCTTGCGCGTCTGCTGCATGAACGACACCTTGCCCAGCGGGCACTCGCCGCCCTCGGCGTCGCCCAGGGCCGCGATCACGGCCGCCTTGGCCTGCTCCTGCAGGTCCGCCGCCGCCTTCAGCGCGTCCTCGGCCTGGCGCCACCGGGCCACCAGCTCGGCGGGCAGGGCCACGCTCTTGGCCGGCACGCGCTTCACGCGCTTCAGCACGTCCATCGACGGGCCGCCGGCGTCCTGCGGGGGCTGCTCGCGGCCCACCACGTACCGCTGCCACCACTCGCGGCAGCGGCTCTCGACGCTCTCCAGGAGCTCGTCGTCGCGGTGGATGGTGTAGAGCCGGCGCTCCAGCCGGAAGCCCGCCAGAAGCGCCGGCACGTGCACGCGCTGCAGCGTCGGGCAGGCGATCATCTGGGCCGCGCACTGGAACAGCACCTTGAACGGCACCAGGTCCGTGCCCGCCTCGCCCCACTGCTCGCCGTCGATGCTGGTGGTCTTGGCCTCGAACCCCGTGGTGGGGTCGATGATGCGCTTGCCGCCGCGCCGGGCGACGCCGTCCATGGTCGCGGCGATCACGCCCCGGGGCGACACGAACCACACCTGCCGCTCGATGCTCGCCGGGTCGATCCCGACCTGCCGCGCGCCCCAGTTGAGCATCGCGTCCTCCAGGTCGTTGCCGATCTCGGCGGCCTCGCCGGCCTCGGACGGCTCGACCTCGCTGGTCTTCTCGACCCACACGTCCCAGGCGGTCTTGTGCGGGTTCTCGCCCAGCACCGCGCTCACGTCGCTGGCGGTCAGGTACCCGCGCCGACGTTGCAGTTGTTCCTCGGTCAACATGGCTCATGCTCCTGCTGCGACTGGAAAAAGGGGGGGAGTGGGCTGGTGAAGACCGGGCCGTCGCCGCCCGTTCACGCACCACAAACGCGGCCCGCGTCGTTGGACGGGGGTCGCGCGGAGGAGAGAGAGATCAGGGGGAAACCGAGCGGACCACGGCCAGGGCCAGGGCCAGGGCGGCGTAGACGGTCAGGGCAAGCACAAGCCCGGCGATGACCCAGAACTGGACGTCGCCGGCGGGCTCGTGGCCCTGGCCGCCCATCACGAGCGGGGGCTGGGCGCGCTGGTTGTGGGCGTCGTGGCGGACGACCCGGCCGTTGAGGGACGGGTCAGGCGTGCGGCTGCGCTGGTGCATGGGCTCGCTCCTGCGAGCGCACCGCCCGGTTGACCGCGCTGAAGACCAGGCCCAAGAGGGCCTCGCCCAGAGCGGTCACCGGGTCAACAGACCCCGAACGGACGCAGACGGGGGGTTCGAATCCCCCCCTCTCCGCTTTCCAGCCCCGGCTCGCTCCGGACCCCGTTTCTTGCAGCTTCCCATCCCGGCGCCGGTCGCTGATTCCATCGGTCCGCGGCGCAGGAGCCGGACCCGGGCCTGTCAAATCGTCCTGGACGGGTCTCAAGGCTCCGCTCGACCGATGCACACCAACGCAGGAAACGTCGTGGATGTCGCCCAGGCGATCCAGCTCTCACTGTCCCCGGTGTTCCTGCTGATGGGCGTCGCGGGCATGCTCACGGTCATGACGGGGCGGCTGGCCCGGATCGTCGATCGGGCCAGGCAGCTCACCGAGGCTCGAGATGATCCGGCGGCCGCGGAAGCCCACGCCCCCGAGCTCGCCGCCCTCGAGCGTCGCCGCCGCTTCGTCAGCATCGCCATCACGGCGTGCACCGTCGCGGCCTTGTTGCTGTGCACCGTGATCATCGCGCTGTTCCTCGACGTCATGATCGGGGTTTCGCTCGGCTGGCTCATCGGTGGTCTGTTTGTCAGTTCGACGCTCGGGCTCGTCGTCGGCTGGAGCTACTTCCTGCGCGAGGTTCACTTCGCCGCCACTTTGCCCGGCTTCCCGGTCTCCAAGTCAAAGTGACCGCGCCGGCACGTAGTCCGCCCTACTCAGCGCCGAGCACCCGCAGGTAGCTCTCGTACCGCATCCGCGAAACCGCGCCGCTCTCCACGCCCGCCTTGACCGCGCACCCGGTCTCATGCGTGTGCGAGCACGAGCCGGCGAACCTGCACCCGCCCAGCAGCGGCGCCATCTCCACAAACCAGTGCGACGCCTCATCCGCGGCGATGCCCCACGGAGCGATCTCGCGAACCCCCGGCGTGTCGATCAGCCAACCGCCGCCCGCAACCGGGAAGAGCACGGCGAGCGTCGTTGTGTGCCGACCCTTGCCCGTCTGAGCGCCGACGTCGGAGATCACCTGCGACGCCCCGGGGACCAGCGCATTGAGCAGCGTGCTCTTGCCCACGCCGCTCTTGCCGGCGATCACCGTGCGGCGACTTCGCACGGCGTCGCGCACCGTGTCCACCCCTTCACCGTTGCGGGCGCTGACCGTGAGCACCCGGTATCCCAGCCCCCGGTACAGATCGATCGCGCCCCGCACCGCGTCGGTCAGCAACTCGCTCTTGGTGATGCACACCACCGGCCTGATCCCCGCCGACTCGCCGATGATCAGGTACCGGTCCAGCATCCCCCAGCGCGGCTCCGGCTCGGCGGCGGCGAACACGCACACCAGTTGCTCCGCGTTGGCTGCCAGAACCTGCCGGCGCGGCTTGTGGCCCGCCGCCCGCCGCGCGAGCGTCGTGGTGCGCCCGGTGACCCGCTCCACCACCGGCCCCTCCGGCGTGGTCATCACCACCGCCCGGTCGCCCACCACCACCGGGCTTTCGGGGTCCGATTCCGGGCACACCCGGCGTGGCAGCACCGCGTCGATCTCTTCGCCACTGTCCAGCAGCACCCGCGCGTGCCCCGGCACCGTCCAGCGGATCACGCCGCGCAGGCCATGTGAAGCGCCCGGCTCAACCATTACAGCACGTTCATCAGAGCGAACGCCAGCAGGCCCGCCAGCAGGACACCGGCCGTGATGGGAAGCCACTTCTTCCCCGGCATCACCGAGTCATCGGTCATCGCGTGCCCGCATTTGGAGCACATCACCGCGTCGTGATACACCGAGGCCCCGCACGACGGGCAGGCAATATCGTCCTCGCCGAACCGCGCCAGGTCGGCGTCCGACACGCCTTCCTTGTCGTCATCGAAGTTCTGGCAGCACTTGGGTCCGCATCCGCAGGGCATGGGTGTGGCTCGCCGGGGGCGCCGCCGCGTCTAGGCGCGGCGCAGGTCGCGGGTGATCTGGGCGTACGCGTTGTGGTTGTGGATCGACTCGAAGTTCTCGCTGGCGATCGTGAACTGCCGGATCTGCGGCTCACGCTCCAGCGCGACGGCCAGGTCGCGCACGATGTCTTCCACAAACTTGGGATTGTCAAACGCCGCCTCTGTCACGAACTTCTCGTCGGGTCGCTTCAGCACGGCGTACACCGGGCTTGACGCCGCGCTCTCCAGGAGCGCGACGAGGTCCTCGATCCACATGTCCCCGTCGAACCGCACCTTGGCCTCGATCTCGCACCGCTGGTTATGGGCGCCGTACCGCGAGATCTCCTTTGAGCACGGGCACAGGCTCGCCGCGGGGGCCTTGACGCCCATCACGAAGTCGGTCGTGCCGTTGGCGGTCGCCGTGAACGTGACCTGATAATCCATCAGCCCCGGCGACCCCGTGACGGGCGCCTTCTTCTCGATGAAGTACGGGAAGGCGATTTCCAGGTGGGCTTCCTCGGCCTCCAGCCTGCTCTTGATCTCGCGAGCCACCACCCCGATGCACGCCGGCGTCAGCGGTCGGGCGTATTCGTTGAGCACCTCCAGGAACCGGCTCATGTGCGTGCCCTTCTTGTGGTGGGGAAGGGAGACGTACATATTGATCGACGCAACCGTCGTCTGCGTGCCGCCCTCCTTGGTTCGGAGGGTGATAGGGTATTTCACCCCCTTCACGCCGACCTTGTCAATCGCCACCCGGCGGTTGTCGGCAAACGCTTGAACGTCGGGCATTGTGGCGGCGGGTGCCGGCATAGTTGATTGGCTCCAAGAGGCCCGTGCGCACACCGCGGACGGCCAGCCATCTTAGGTGCCTCACTCCCCCCAGGTGTTTCAGCCCGACCCGCTACAGCGGGGCCCTACCTCGCCGCCGCCTCGATCCGTTCAGCGCACGTCGGGCAAAACCTGGCCGGCTCCAGCAACCTCAGACGGTTCACCTCGCGCGAGATCAACTCTCCGCGTGTCCCGTCGGTGTTCTGGCGCTTCAGGATTTCGAGCATCCGGGCCCACGCGTGGAAGTAGTCCCGGGCGTGATCCCCCCCCGGCTGGGCCGCCGTGGTGATCTCTCGGAACAGTCCGAACGCGCCGGCGTCGTCGCCGGTCCGCAACTTCGATTCCGCAAGCCCGCGCACCAGGTCGATCCGCCGACCCGACCCGCCGATCGCCCGCTCGAACAGCGGCGCGGCGTCTACCGCCTTCCCCGCCCAAAGAAGCCCCCACGCGCACCGCTCCGACGCCGCCGCGCGGGATGCTTCCGGGAACCGCTCCAGCACTCCGCTCAGCACACCGAGCGTCGCCGCCGCGGACTCGACCGCCGGAGGAACGCGGGCGTCCGTGAACTCCACAGCCTGCGGCAGCAGCACCGCCCAGGCACGGTCGCACAACCGCGAGCCCCACTCCGCGAACGCCGCGTCATCGAGTTTGCCGAGAGCCTCATGCAGATGTTGCGATGCTTCGGCGTTTCGTGCTGTCGCCGACAACACCAGGAGATCACGGCCGATGGGCGTCCACGTGCGGTTGCCGAGCAGATTCTCGTGGGCGGCGAGGGTGCGCTCAACACCGTCCAGTTGCAGCATCGAGTCCCAAAGCGCTGATTCGACCACCTCTCGCACTGCCGGGTCCGCTTGCCATTCGTGGTGCCTGGTGTTGTGCATCCACGCATCCCAGGCGGTCTTGAGCTTCTCCGCGGTGGCCACGATGTTCCGCTCGGCGTCGCCGGTGCGCGGCGCGACGCGCAGCTGCACGTCCAGGGAACGCCACCAGCACGCCACGCACGCGGGATGATCCGCGTCCGCCAGCGCATCGGCGCGAACCAGCAGCGCGGCGGCGTCCTGCGGCGCGGCTTGCTCCGCCATCGCCTCCAGCACCTCTTTCTCCCCCCACGCGCCGCCGGGCCCTTGCACGCGGGCCGGGTCTCCCGCCTCGCGCAAGGCCTCAAAGACCGACCTCTTGAGCTCGCTGTCGCCGCGCGGACCCAGCGGCCCCAGCAGCGTGCGGACGCGCGAAAGCACGCCGACCCGGGCCGCCCGTCCTGAAGTCCGCTCGCTGAGCGCCAGCCCCGCCTGCGCCAATGCCCGGCGCGACTCGACGCCGCGGGGCTCCCGATCAAGCAGCGCCAGCGCCAGGGCATCCACCCATGGATCACCCTTGGCTAGCGCGCTCACCGCCGCCACGGCCTCCGCCGGCGCACCGTCGGTCTGTCCATCGTCGAGCCGCGCCAGCGCAAGCATCGCGCTCTGCACCGTCCCGCCCCGCGGCGCCGGTCCGGCGCGGAGGATCGCGTACAGCCGTGCCCACGCCGCGTCGATCGACCCGGCGGGGCCGCCCGCCAGCGCCAGCCCCTGGAACCCGCTGAGCGCCTGCTCCGGAGCCTGCGACACCGGCAACGCCCCGCAGACAAGGCGCAGGCGGAGTTCCGCCAGCGCTCGCCGACGTGCTTCGCCCGCACCGCCCGTGGGGCTTCCGGGCGTGTCGACGGTCACCGCGCTGAGGGCGGCCGACACGCCCGAGCGTTTCGCAAGTGCCAGCAACCCCGCGAGCTCGCGCTCCAGCCCGAAGAGCTCGCCCAGCGCCCCCGGATCGCCCGACTCCTCCACCGACTTCGCCGCCGCACTGAGATACCTCTGCGCCTCGGCTCCGGCGTTCTCCCCCCCCGTCGCAATCGCAGCGAGCGCTCGCAGCAGCGACCGCTCCACGTCCGCCCACGGCGAGACCGGCTCGGCCCCCTCCGCCAGCTTCCGCGCCTTTTCGATCAGTTGGGCCCGGCGCGCCGCATCAGACTCGATCGCCGCTGACATCAAGGTCGCCCGCGCGACCCGCAGCGGCAGCCGGACCGTGCGCGCGTGAATGGCCCGGTTGATCCGCTCCTCATCCTCCGGCTTCGTTTGGGCGTCGTTCTCGTCGTGGGCCTTGATCCCCGCGTCGATTCCCCGCGCGCTGGACTGCGCCAGCGACAGGATGCTTCGGCACGCCAGTTCAATGGCCGCCTTATCCGCCGGCGCCGGCAACCCGTACAGCGTGGCCCGCGCTGAGCCGCCCAGTCCGGCCCAGTCAAGCCAGCGCTCAATCTCATCCGCCTGTTCCAGAGCCACCGACAAATCCGGCGCACGTCCCGCGAACCGCTCCTCGGGCGACAGCGGTGGGGGCGTCAACGGGCGCGGTGATTGCAGGGAGAGCGCCGCCGGCGTCTTGCTGCCGGGATTCGCGCCATCCTCGCGCGGCTGCGCCAGCGCACACGGCCCACCCGCTCCGATCCCAAGAACACCGCAGAGCAGCACGAGCCTCGCGAATCTCAACCACCTGACAGGGGAATCCGGCGGTTGCCGGACGCGCCGGCGCCCGGAGGCGCAACGCATGGCTCCTCCGCAGACGATCGCGGCGGGCACATCTCGATTCTCCGGGGTTGTGCCGATCAGAATCGTCATGATCTCCTGGCTCATCCCCCCGTGCTCCCCGCGACTCGCCCGGGGTTCGCAAACCGAACATTGTTGAACCCCGCCCGCTTGAGCGCGTTGAGCACTCCCAGCGCATGCTCCCAACGCGTGTCGGCCGCGGGCCGGATGACAAACCGCTGATCGACCGCCAGCACCCTGTCCCGCGCCGATCCCGCGCGCTGGAACAGCCCCTCATAGTCCGTGATCGGCCCGCTCCCCGCGATGGCCGGTGAATCAGAGAACACCGCGAACTCGCCCGCCCCGTCACCCTTGCTCACCACGCTCAGGGTCACCGGCGATTTCGGCAGCTCGAACGGGTCCGCCGGCGGCACTCCGGGGGGGCTCGCCGAGCCTTCCAGCCGCTCGGGGACGCTCACCTGGAAGCTCTCCTCCCGAGTCGTGAACTTCGCCGTCAGCAGGAAGTAGGTCATCAGCAGGAAGATCACGTCGATCATCGACACGATATTCAGCACCATCGGCGCCGGCTCGGGCCGGTGCAGTTTCCGGCGCGGCGGCAGCTCGTCCGGGTCGGTCACCAGCGGATCGTCGCCCATCACCAGTTGTGACAGGTCAAAGCCGCGCGCCCCGTCGTGCATCTCGGCGCTCATCGAGGCGCCTCCCCCGACGAGCTGGACCTCAGGGCCCGCTCCAGCTCATCGCCGGGCGGCACCGTGACCAGGTCGACGCCGTTCACCCCCGCCAGCGTCACCGCCTGCATCGCCGGGTGCACTCGCTCGTAATGCTCGTCCCGCGCCGCCCGCAGCAGCACGCGCAGCTTCGGGTTCTTGTCATGGGCCTGGCGCAGCACCCGCGACAGCCCCGCGATCCCGTCGGCGTCGCCGGAGAACACATCGTTGTCCACCCGATACGCCCCGCCGGTCTCCGCAACCAGGCCCGGCGGAACCACGTTGACGATCACCCGCGCGTCGTGCGGCAACTCTCCCGACTGACGCTCCTCGATCGACGGCAGCGTCATCTCCACTCGGGCTTCCTGCACCAGTTGCGTCGCCAGCAGGAAGAACACCAAGAGCAGGAACACCACGTCGATCAGCGACGTGAGGTTCGGCTGCAGGCGGAAGGGGCGTTGGCGGGCGGGAGACTTCATTCAGTGGCTTGGCTCGGCGTTCTCGGCGCTCACTTCTCCGTCGGCTTGAGCGTGGCGATGAGTTCCTCCGCCGCCGCCGCGGCCTCGACCGTCAGCGAGTCGATCCGGCTCCGCAAGACGCCATAGAACGCCAGCGCCGGGATCGCCACCACAAGACCCCAGAACGTGGCCACCAGCGCCGTGCCGATGCCCGCCGCCAGCGCGACCGGGTCAGCGGCCCCGCCCGAGGCCACGATCTCGCGGAAGCTCAGGATGATCCCGTAGACCGTGCCAAACAACCCCAGCATCGGCGCCACATTGCCGATGATGTTCAGCGGCTCGATGGTCCGCAGCTTCCGCACCGCCACCTCGTCCGCGCGCTGCTCGGCGGCCCGCACCATCGCCAGGTACCCGTGGCGCGCCTGCCGCAGGCCCGCGCCAACCACGCTCGCCAGCATCGAGTTCTCACCCGCCAGCGCCGAGAACGCCGGCTCCAGCTTCTTCTCGTAGAGCGCACGCTTCAGCGCCTCGTTGAGCGCATCGGGCACATAACCGCGCCGGCGGTGGGCCCAAAGCTGGGCGCCGATCATGCTCGTGCAGGCGACGCTGAGGGCGATGAGCAGCCAGATAATGAGCGTGCCGACGACTTCGACGCGCTGGGTCTGAGGGTTGCGCTGCACAAAGAACGCTTCGCCGACGGTCGTCCGCACCAGCTTGGACCCTCCCGCTGACCCGCCACCGCTCTCGGAAACGGCGTGCGGTTGGGTGGTCTCGCTCGGCGCGGCTGGTTGGGCGGCGCTCGGGCCGGCGCCGGGGGTCTGGGCGCGACCGATCGGGACGAGCGCGGAGGCGAGAAGCAGCCCGGTGAGAATCACTGCGGCACGGCGCACGACCGCCAGCCGCCACGCCCGCTCTCCGCTGTTGATGAGTCTGATTGGCATCCGTGTCGCTCCGAGCCTCTCAGCGAGGCGCAGGGCCCTTCAAGGCCCGAGGTCTGATCGCTTGACAAAGGTGTAGCCGTCGGCCCCGCCGTGCAACTCGCCGATGGTTTGCAGGATCCCCTGCGGGTCAGGGTCGAAGAACTGGATGGTCTTGATGGAGACGGGGCGCCGTCCGCGCGAGTCTCGAGGGTTCATCTGCTCGAGGAACGCGAGCACGCCGGCTTTGTCCGGCTTCCAATCGCCCTGCCCGGGGATGACGCTCGAGAGCACGAAGACCGCGTCGGGCCGCCACGCGAGCGCCTTCTCCAGCCCCTTGATGGGGTTGCCCGAGCCGGAGGGCCGGAAGGAGTCGATCCACGCGCCGACGCTGCGGACGGCCTCGGGGGTGGCGCGGATCAGGCGGCGCGGCTTGCCGGCGCTGCCGGCGTCTTCGGGGAGCGGGGCGGCCTCGGCGTCTCCCTTGCAGAAGAACACCACCTGGAACCGCTGGGTGCGGGTGAGCTTGAAGAGCGAGCGCTTCAGCTCGTCCTTGACGCGCGCGAACGCGGTCACCATCGAGCCGCCGGCGTCCACCACATAGACAATGCTCTGTGCGTTGCCGGCGCCGAGGCCGTGGTAGGTGACCTGGGGGAACGAGCGGGCCTCGATCAGCTCGCGCTTCTGGGCGCTGATCGTCGGAGCGGCGTTGGGGTCGGGGGTTGAACCGGGCGCAAGGGCGGCGACCTGTTCGCTCAGGGTGGGGGCGGGGGACTTGACCTGGGGGACGATGGCGGGCGGCGTCGCCGCCGGGAGCGGACCGGGCGCCGGCTCGGTGAGTATGACGCCGCTGGGGGCGGGGTCGAAGAAGCTGACGGTGATCTCCGGCCTGGCGTCGCGGGGAGGGAGGGTGACCGTCCAGACGGCCAAGAGCGCGGCGAGGGCAATGGCGGCGTGGACCGCCAGCGAGATGCCGAACGAGACGGCGGCGGCGCGGCGCTCGGAGGGGCCGGCGGCATCGGGCGGGTTGGCGGGCTGGGCGGGCATGATGGGCCGGGACTGTAGATCGGCATGGCGGGGGGTTCGGCATCGAACGCCGAGGCCCGCGGCCCGATGCGTATCATCCTGCCAGCCGCGGGCGTGGCGGAACTGGCAGACGCGCGGGATTTAGGTTCCCGTGTCCTTACCGACGTGCAGGTTCGATTCCTGTCGCCCGCATTCCGGCTTGGCCCACCGATGTTGCAAACGCCCGATTGGCTTGAAGGCATGTTGGACCAGTTGCGGGACGACTGGCAGGCCCATCCCCGCCGCTGGCTGGGCATCGGCATCGGCGGGATCATGATTGTCGTGATGGTGTCGCTCTTGCTGCTGTCCTACATCATGAGACCGCGGTTCTGGTGAGGATTTCCGGGAGTTCCGGAGGCCCTCGCCGGTTTTTGCCCGTGGCCGCCGTCGACTTGGCCCCCGACGGGGCAGCACCAACTGGGTGGTTCGCGAAAGGTCGGATCAGCCTTGCGCTGCGGTATCCCCGACCCCCGCAGGCGGAACTCTGCCGCCGCTCGACGCCCGCAGGCGGGTGCGGAGGCGGAGCCGGAGCGTCTCGATCTCGACGCCCAGGCGGCGCAGGGCCTCGTCGGGGCCGTGGGCCAGGAGCTCTTCGGCGGGGATCGGCTCGCCATAGATGACGGCGACGCGCCGGCGCCAGAGGCGGGGGAAGGGGGTGCGAGGCGGCCAGGCGTCGCGGGTTCCCTCCACGGCACAGGGGACCACTGGGCACCCCGCCCGCTTGACGAGCAGGGCCACGCCGCGCTGGAAGGGCTGAAGAGTCCCGGTCAGGGTTCGTGCGCCCTCGGGAAAGACCAGCACCGCGGCGCCCTGTTCGAGGCGTGCGAGCACGGCGCGGATGGCGCCGGGGTCGGCGGTGCCGTCCTGCTTGATGGGGATGGAACACAGGGCGCCGATGAACCTGCCGAAGGGGCCCCACTTGAACAGCGACGCCTTGGCGACAAAGTGCGTCGCCCGGGGCTGCAACCCCACCGACACCAGCGGAGGGTCCAGGTGCGATTGATGATTGCACGCCAGGAGGCACGCGCCTGTCTGGGGCACCTTGTGCGCGTCGAACGAGCGGGCCCTGAACAGCAGGGTGTACGCCAGCGTCGCCGTCTGGCGGATGAACAGGTAGAACCACCGCTCGGGCGCGGTCTGTCCGGGGAATCGTTCACCGATCGGCGGCCGGCTCATCCGCCGCGCGAGCCCCACGCCACCCGGGTCAAGCGCGGCTCGGTCAGGGCCTCGCCCGCGCGGTCACGAACGTGCTGCACCAGCGTACCTACCACCTGGTTCTGCGCGATCGCGTCGGTGTCGATGGTCACGGCGTCGTCCGGGCACACCAGGGGCCCGACCTCGCGCGTCGAGTCACGCAGGTCGCGGTCCTCGATCTCGGCGCGGATGGCGGCCTCATCGACCGACCGGCCCGCGTCGAGCAGTTGCTTGACGCGCCGGCGGGTGCGCTCTTCGACGCTGGCGGTCAGGAAGAACTTGACCTCCGCGTCGTGAAAAACCACCGAACCCTGGTCGCGCCCTTCGCTGACCAGGCGAGGATGGGCCTCGCCGATGCGGCGCTGGGACTCGACGAGGACCTCGCGGACGGCCCGGAGCTGGGAAACGGGCGAAACGGCGATCGCGACGTCGGGGTCGCGGAGACGGTGCATAATCGAGCGCCCGAACGCCATGAGCGTGGGCGGGTCGGTGGTCCAGTCGAAGGCGAGGTCAGCCTCGCGGAGGAGGCGCTGGATGCCGGCCTCGTCGTTGAGGCGTACTCCGTGGTCGATGGCGAGGGCGGTTGCGGCGCGGTACATGGCGCCGGTGTCGAGGAACTCGAGCCCGAGTGATTTGGCGAGATCGCGCGCGACGGAGGATTTCCCAGTCCCGGCCGGCCCGTCGATGGTCACGATCAATCGGCGCATCTCGACCTCGACAGTCCCCACCAGCCCGCCGGACGCTTCCGAAGCAACAAACGTCTCGGCGAAGCCGCGTCCGGGCTCATTCGTCGTCGGCAGGCTGCTCGGTGTCATCGTCCTTCGGCGCCTCCATTACGAGGGCTTCGACAGCGGCCTTGGCTCGGGTGATCGCGTCCTGCGGCGGGCCCGAGCCCCGATATTCTAGCGACATCGTCTGATCAAACCCAACGCTGCTCACGGCGTCCACACACGCCGAAAAATCGTACCCCTTGTGCTTGCCCGAAGCGTCGAAGTCGCCGAACGAGGCCGACACCACGCTCGCGTAGGGCGTCAGGGCGCGCAGATACGCCGCCGCGTCGGGCGGCCCCGGTGCGGCCCCGGGTTTGGCGGGCTCGAGCGGCGTCTTGGACGCCGCCTCGAAATCCGGGAATGAACCGATCCTGAACCCGCCCACCTTGCGGATGACCCCGGTCAGCCGCTCAGGCGTGAACGTCGGCCCCGCGTTCGGGCCGATCAGAAGGTTGAGCTCAAGCCGCTCGGCCCGCTGCACCACGCGCTTGATCGCCGCCGAAAGAGCCTCGGGCGCCACCGACGTCAGCGATTCATGCACCCTCATCGCCACGCCGCTGCACCCCAGGCGGTGGGCCGCCTGAAGCACGCGTGACATGCGGTCCTCGGCGGCGGCGGCCGCGTCCGGGTCCGATGCCCCGATCCGCTGCGCCTCGGGCTCTACTAGCAGCAGGCAGGGGCAGTTGGCCTTGTCGGCCCGGTCGCGGAAATGCTCAACTTTCTTGATGTCCCAGCCCGTCAGCAGCGGCGTCTGGATCACCAGCCCGTTCAATCCGAGCTCATCGTGGGCCAGCTTCGGCAGATCGACCAGCGCAATTTTGGGCTTGGCCCCCGAGAGCATCGAACCGAATGACTGGGCGGACAGCGTCAGGAGCATCGGGGGTCTTTGGGAGCTACCGGCGATCAGGACCGCGGCGCCCAACGCGCGTCGCTCGGGCCCCGACGACGCCGGTACTGTACCGCAAAAGGGCGATGTTTGGGTAGGACCGCTATTCTCCGCAGTCCGGGCGAAAAAAGAGACGGTCCAGCCCCGAAGGGCCAGACCGTCTGGAGGGGAGAAAGACTGGGTTGGGTGCCGCCCGACGAATCGTCGGCGTGTCTCGGCACTGATACGATGATTATTCCGCGCTTTGGTTGCGTGGGCAAGCTCCCATTCGATATTCCACATGCACGGTTGCACGATCAACTGCCACGGTGCAGCCGATCACGGGCCCAAAACACGGGCACCACGCGTGCAGTTGCGGTGGCTCGCCACGGCGGTAGCATCCACCCCCGTCGCGGCGCATCTGCTTGCACATCAACCGTTTGAAGCGCGCCGCTACGTCCGCCCTCCAACCCACGAACCAAAACATGCCAGCCCCCTCCGATCGCAAGTACTCCGACAGCCACGAGTGGCACCTCGCTCAGGGAAATCCGCCCTCCACATTCACCCTCGGCATCACCCAGTTCGCCGTCAACCAGCTCACCGACATCACCTATGTCCAGATGAAGCCGGTGGGAACCAAGCTCAAGGCAGGCGATGTGGTGGGGGAGGTCGAGAGCGTGAAGGCCACCAGCGACATCTACACCGGCGTGGCCGGTGAGGTCGCCGAGGTCAACAAGGCGCTCGGAGACGACCCGTCCGCCGTCAACGCCGACCCCTACGGCAAGGGGTGGCTGGTCAAGATCAAGGTGACTGATCCGGCCGGGTTCGCAACGCTGATGGACGGCGGGGCGTACAACGCCAAGTACGCGACGTAATCGCCGCCTCCGTACTCCCCTCCCTTGATCCGTTGCCGCCAAGTCCGCAAGACCTACGACCTCGGCGGGCGCCGCGTTGAGGCCCTGCGCGGCGTGGAGCTTTCCATCGACGAGCCGGGCTTTTACGCGGTCATGGGACCGTCGGGCTGCGGCAAGTCCACGCTGCTCCACCTGCTCGCCGGTCTGGACCTCCCCGACGCCGGCGAGCTCGAAGTCGGCGCCCAGCGCATCGACACCCTCGGCGAGCGCGAGCTGACGCGATACCGGCGTCACGGTGTGGGCATCGTGTTTCAGCAGTTCAACCTCATCGCCACCATGACGGCGCGCGAGAACGTCGAGTTGCCGGGGCTCCTGTCAGGCCTGGGCGACTCGGATCTCCGCCAGAAGAGCGCCGGGCTGCTCACCGCGCTTGGCGTCGCCGACCGCGCCGATCACCGACCCGAGGCCCTCTCCGGAGGCGAGCAGCAACGCGTCGCGATCGCCCGCGCCCTGCTCTTCTCGCCCCCCGTGCTCTTCGCCGACGAGCCCACCGGCAACCTCGATTCACGGGCCAGCGAGCAGCTCTGGACGCTGCTGGGGCGCCTGGCATCCGAACGCGGCATGACGGTGCTCATGGTCACGCACGAGCCCGCCGCCGCCGCACACTGCAAGGCAACCTACTTCATGCGTGACGGCGTGATCGTGGAGACCCTCAAGACCGATGGCATGGACCCGTCCGATCTGGCGGCTCACGCGCAACGCCTTGGGCGGTAGCCCCCGGCGCACGCGGTTGCTGGTCCTCGCCGTGGCCGCCGCCACGGCGCTGCTGTCGGCCGTCGGCTGCGCCCTTGAATCTCTCAACGCCGGCATCGACCAGCGCATGACCGCCATGCTCGGCAAGGCCGACCTCCGCATGAAGCGCGTCGGCGACGACCGTTTCGACGTGGGCGTGATGGAAGAAGTCCGGCGCAAGCCGGAAGTGGACGCGATCGCTCCACGGGCCAAGGGGGCCATGCAGATCCGCCGCGCCGGCATCCCGTCCAGCGCCGCGGGAGACCCGGGCGCCGTGGTCACCGCGAGCGTTGACGCCATCGACCCTTCGCTCGAATACGAGGTCTCCACGCCCTCGATCATGCCCGGTGGGCGTGCCGTCGCCAACGACAACGAGGTCGTCATCGACGCCGAGTCGGCCCGCGCGCTGGGAGTCCGGGTCGGCGACGAGGTCGAGGCGCTCGCGGGCGAGAAACCGCTGCGCCTCAAGCTGGTCGGCGTCACCGCGGCCATGCCCGTCAAGGCCATGCGCCAGGCCGGGGCCTGCGTCACCCTGAACACGCTGTGGGCCGCCACCGGTTTCCCCGGAAGGGTCAATGAGGTCCGCATCGTGCTCAAAGACGACCGGCGCCGCCCGGATGATGCCCGCGCCCTCGCGGCCCGGTGGTCCGCCGGGCTGCCCAAGGACATCTACATCGAGCCCACCGCCCCGGTCTCCAGCGGCCTGAAGGCCAAGTCCACCGCGGCCCGCATGGTGTTCCTGCTTGTCTCATCGCTGGGGTTCATCGCCTCGGCGTTCATCGTCCTCACCGGCCTCACCACCAACATGCTCGAGCGCCAGCGCGAACTGGCCATCATGCGCTGCATCGGGGCCACCGGCGCGCAGCTCGCCGCCGCCCAGCTCGGCGTCGGCGCGGCCCTGGGCGCCTGCGGCGCGTTGATCGGCGTCCCGGTCGGGATGGCGATGGTTTACACCCTCACGCGTGTCTTCGCCGACCAGTTTTCGGCGGGCTTCCGGCTCTCGCCCCTGGGCTTGGCTGTGGGCACGCTGGGCGCCGTCGGGGCCGGCGTCGCGGGGGCGGCGTGGCC
>CAZEDW010000051.1:0-28674 GCA_964510955.1 uncultured Phycisphaeraceae bacterium | reverse complement strand
GGGGGGGGGGGGGGGGGGGGGGGGGGGGGGGGGGGGGGGGGGGGGGGGGGGGGTGTGGAGGTGTGCGGGCTCGTTCAGTTCCTGGTGGAGGCTTGGGACGTGGACGACGAGAACCGGACTTTGCGGCGGCGGCTGATTCGCTCGCACAAAGATCTGGAGGTGTATCAACGCGCGGTGCAGTCGGCGATGGCGTTGTTCGAGCACACCAAGTCATTCCCGAAGGACGAGGTGTACTCGCTTACCAGCCAGGTCAGGAGATCTTCAAGGTCTGTCGCCGCCAACATTGCTGAGGCTTGGCGCAAACGCAGATACGCGGCGTCGTTTGTGAGCAAGCTGTCGGATGCCGAAGCGGAGGCGGCGGAGACTCAGGTTCACATCGAGTTTGCAGTCAAGTGTGGTTACCTGACTCGGGCGGAGGGCACGGCGCGGTATCGTGAGTACGAGCAGCTGATCAAGACTGTGGTGGGGATGATCATCCATGCGGACAAGTGGACGCTGGAGCACCCAAGCGACCGATCGCCCGCGCGCGGATGACCCCGTGCGGTGCGGACGCCCGCCCCTTCACCCCCAGACTCCCACACCCCCACACCCCCACGTCCGTTGGCCCGCCCCTTGCGTACTACCGCCGCATGGGCTTGACCAGTTCGCTGTACATCGGGCAGTCGGCGCTGGCGGCGAGCCAGCTTGCGCTGCAGGTGACGGGCAACAACCTGGCGAACGCGGCGACGCCGGGGTATCACCGGCAGCGGGTGGGGCTGGCGCCGACGCCGGGGCAGCAGGTGGGGCCGCGCCAGTACGCCGGGCGGGGGGTGGGGGTGCAGGAGATCAGGCGGCTGATCGACCCGGCGCTGACGGCGCGCCTGCGGGACAGCATCTCGGCCGAGAGCGCGGCGACCACCGACCAGTCGCTCTTGGACCAGGTCGAGACGATCACCAGCGCCTCGGGGGCGGGGGGCAACGACCTGTCGGGGCTGCTGGGGACGTTTTTCAACAGTTTCAGCGAGCTGGCGAACAACCCCGCGACGCCGACGGCGCGGGCGGCGGTGATCGAGCAGGGCGCGGCGCTGGCGGCGCACCTTCGCGACGTGCGGTCGCAACTGGTCGGCCAGCGGGGGCAGGTTGATCTGCAGCTCACCGACGCCGTGGGGAACGCCAACGACATCACCAAGCAGATCGCCGCGCTGAACAGGGCGATCGTGACGGCCGAGGGGGGCCAGGGCGGGAGCAACGGGGAGGGCAACCTGCGCGACCAGCGCGACCGGCTGCTGTCGCAGCTCGGCGAGCTGATGGACATCACGGTCAATGACTCGGGGAACGGGTCGGTGGACGTGCTGGTCAACTCGATCCCCATCGTGCTGGGGGGCGACTCGCGCGACCTGGAGGCGCGGTTCCGGACGGTGAACGGGACGCTCCAGGCCGACGTGCTGTCCCTTGATCCAGGGGCGAGCGGCCTGAAGGAGGTCCTGTCGATCTCTTCGGGCAAGATCGGCGCCCTGCTCGCCAACCGGGGGGGGACGATCCAGAAGACGATCGACGACACCGATCAGCTGGCCTCGTGCCTTATCTTCGAGGTCAACAAGCTGCACGCGCTGGGGCGGCCTTCGGCGCGGATCACCGACATCACGGGGACACAGATCGTGCCTTCGGCGGACCAGGCACTCGCGTTCAATGACCCGGCGAACGTGACGTTCGCCAAACTGCCTTTCAAGGTGTCGAACGGGAGCTTCGACGTCCGGATCACCGACTCGAACGGGAACACCTCGACCAAGACGATCACGGTGGACCTTGACGGGCTGACGGCGGCGGGGGTGCCGGGGTTCACCGGCGACAGCTCTTTGGCGACGATCACCGCGGCGCTGAACGGCGTGCCGAATCTGCACGCGCAGATCACCGGCGGGGGGCAGCTCCGGCTGTACACCGATGCGGGGTATGACGTGAGCTTCGGGAATGACTCGTCGGGCGTGCTGGCGGTGCTGGGCGTGAACTCGTTCTTCACCGGTACGGACGGGCAGGACATCGCGGTGCGCACCGGGCTGCAGACGAACCCCGCGGGGCTGGCGATCGGGCACAACGACGGGGGCAACGAGGTGGCGCTGGGCATCGCCGCCTTGCGGAGCGCGAAGATCGAGGGGGCCGGGGCGCAGTCGCTCAACGATCTGTGGGCCGCGACCACGGGGCGGAACGCGGTGCGCCTGCAGTCGGCCAACACGCGGGCCGAGGCGCTGGGGACGGTGCGTCAGAGCCTGGAGGCGCAGGAGGGGGCGATCAGCGGGGTGAGCACCGACGAGGAGTCGATCAACCTGATCACGTACCAGCAGCAGTACCAGGGGGCGGCGCGGTTCATCGGGGTGATCAATGACCTGACGCAGGTGCTGCTGCAGCTGGTGTAGCTGGCACGGGTGTTGCGATTCGTCCGGGGCGTGTCCACCATCCCCTCCCACCTCGGTCGCGTCCCCGCGCTCCTGGCTTCGCAGGTGACCCTGCGGCAGGTTTCCACCACCAACGCGGACTTGTTGCGCTTGCAGGCGCAAATATCGTCGCTGAGGCGGGTGAACCGGCCCAGCGACGACCCGGTGGCCTCGACGCTGATCGACCGGATCAACCGGGACCTCTCGGCTTCGGAACAGCGGCAGCGCAACCTCTCGCACGCGTCGAGCGTGCTGAACTCGATCGATCAGGTCCTCGGGCAGCTCAACGATTCGGCCCTGGAGGTGAAGCAGATCGCCTCGTCGCAGGTGGGGGTGGGGTCGGACACGGCGACGCGCCGGCAGCAGGCCAGTGTGGTGGACTCGTACATCCGCGAGCTGTACGACGCGATGAACCGCGACCAGGCCGGGCTGCAGCTCTTCGCCGGCTCGCGCTCGGCCACGCGGCCCATCGAGACCTTCGGCGCCGGGTACCGGTACACGGGCGAGGGGGAGGGGCTGAAGACGGACCTTGGCGGCGGGGTTGACCTGCCGATCACCATCCCCGCCGACCTGGCGGTGGGGTCGCTTTCGGCGCGGGTGAAGGGGTCGGTGGACCTGAACCCGAGGCTGAACGCGGCGACGAAGCTGGCGGACCTGCGGGGTATCGCCGCGCCAGGGGGGAGCGTGGCGCAGGCGCTGGGGTCGATGAACATCTCGATCGACCCGGGGACCGGGCCGGTGGTGGTGAGCGTGGACCTGTCGCACGCCGAGACGATCGGGCAGGTCGCCCAGCAGATCGAGTCGGCGATCCGCCAGGCCGACCCGGCGGCGCTGACGGGGGCGTACCCCGGCGGCGTGACGCTGGCGACGGACCGGCTGGGCTTCAACATCGCGGCGGGGTACACGGTCACGTTCTCCGACGGGCCGGCGGGCACCACGGCGCAGTCGCTTTCGCTGTCGGGGTTCAGCTTCACGCAGGCGGCCCCGACGAACCCGGCGGCGACGGCCGACCTGAATGCGCGGGTCACGGACAACACGCTGCTGAGCGATCTGAACCCGGCGACCGCCGTGGCGTTTGGTGATGTGGTCTTCGCCGCGGGCGGGCGGTCGGGGACGGTCACGACCTCGGGCGGGATGACGGTGGGGCAGTTCAAGGAAGCGGTGAAGCGGCTGAACCTGGGTGTTCGCGTCGAGATCGACGCGGGCGGGACCTCGCTGAACGTGCTGAACGAGGTGGCCGGGCAGCGGCTGAGCGTCTCGGAGGGGGCGTCGACGCCGGGCAGCGCGAGCACGCTGGGCATCCGCTCGCTGATGACGACGACGCCGATCTCGGAGTTCAACGACGGCAAGGGCGTGCAGATCGCCGACGGGGCGATCAACCCGCTGACGGGGCTGCCCGACCCGGCCAAGAACGCGGACTTCAAGGTCACGCTGTCGGATGGGACGAACTTCACGGTGGACCTGACGCCGGCGGACATGGGCAGCGTGCAGAGCGTGCTGAACGCGATCAACGCGGCGGCGACGACCGCGGGGTACACGGTGGGCGCGGGTGCGAACCAGTTCCTCGCGTCGCTGAGCGCCAGCGGGAACGGGATCGCGATCCAGGACACGCTGGGCGGGGCGGGCGCGGTGTCGGTGACGAGCCTGAACGGGCACGCCGCGGAGGACCTTGGCCTCCTGGACGGGTCGTCCGCGGGCGGCAACCCGGCAGTTCTTGCCGGTTCGGACCGCACGAGTGTGCGCGTGGACAGCCTTTTCAGCACGCTGATCGAGCTGCGCGATGCGCTGCTGAACGACGACGTGCGTGGCATCACGCTTGCTGGTGGGAGGATCGAACAGGACATCGACCGTCTGTCGGCGGCGCGGGCCGCGGTGGGCGGCAGAAGCCGGCGCGTGGACGACGCGCTGGACAAGCTGAAGGACACGGACACGTTGAACCAGTCCGTGAAGAGCGGCCTGCAGGACCTGGATGTTGTTCAGGCGTCGGGCCGGCTGGCCCTCCTGCAGACGCAGCTCCAGGCCGGTTACTCGGTGGCGGCGCAGAACCGCCAGTATTCGCTGCTCAACTTCCTGCGGTAAGCGGGGAGCATGGGATTCGGGAAACGCTTTGGGACAGCACGGGCTCGCGGCCCGTGGCCCGGAGCGACGTTGGAGGGCACGTGCTGGAAGCCCGTGCCGCCTGTTCCCGGCCCCTCCGCCCGCACCGGCCGCGAGGCGGGGGTTCAGACAGGATGTCGCGTCCGCCTGGAGGCGGGCGGGGACGATGGAAAGTCGGCCGTGGTGACAGGGGCACTCCGATGGAAGTGCAAACAGTCCGATTCGGGACAATCGAGATCGCCGACGACCGGGTTGTGACGTTCCCGCGCGGGTTGCTGGGGTTCCAGCAGCACAAGCGGTACGCGTTGCTCCAGCCCAACGACGACGCGTGCTTCTTCTGGCTCCAGTGCCTGGACGACCCGGCGCTGGCGTTCGTCGTCACCGACCCCAACCTGTTCGTGAAGGAGTACTCGGTGCCGATCCGGGGCGAACAGATGGAGGACCTGCGCCTGGAGCGTCTCGAGGACGCGCAGGTGTTCGTCATCGTGAACAAGGTCGGCGGGATGCTCACCGGCAACCTCCAGGGCCCCCTGGTGGTGAACACGCTGAAGCGTGTCGGCGAGCAGTTCGTCCTGGCAGACAAGAAGTGGACCACCCGTCACGAGCTGATGAAGGTGGAGGCTTCGGGCGCCGCGCGGGCGGCGTCGGCCTGAGAGTGGTTGTGGTTCACTGAACATGTCCAGCACGCGGCGCCGGAGCGCGCGCCGCTTCAGTCACTCCCGACCGTCAACGACGGGTCCGCGCCGGGCAACCGGCGCCGACCGCGGGGCGGGCAGGGAACGGGTCCAAGGAAGGAGCCGAGTATCCAATGCTGGTGCTCTCACGACAGCGCGACGAGACCATCATGATCGGCGACGACATCGAGATCACCGTGGTCGATATCCGCGGTGACAAGGTGCGGCTGGGGATCAACGCCCCGGCCCGCGTCGCGGTCCATCGCAAAGAGGTCTACGAAGCGATCCGCAAAGAAAACGAGCAGGCGGCCCGGTCGGCGGGCGACGCCATCCCCGACATCGCCAAGGTCGCGGTCGGACCGGGCGGGAAGCTGGCCGCCTCCGGGGGCGGCGCGGTGCGTCCCGCGGCGCCGGCGGCGACGATCGGGCCTCCCCGCCTGGGGGTGGTCCGCCCGCCGGGACCCGCGCTGCCGGGCGTCGGGACCGGGGCGATGCCCCCGGTGATCCCCGTCGCCGTCCAGCCGCAGCGCAAGCAGGCGTAGCCCGCGGCGCACAACCACTCGAAGCAAGACCATGTCCCTGATTCCGGGGGCAACCGGGCCGGATGAATGGCCCGGGACCAGACACGCGACCGAACGCAATCACGGAGGATTGCAATGGGCCGAATCAACTCGAACATCGCCAGCCTCACCGCCCAGCAGAACCTGGGACGGACACAGAACGAGCTCCAGCTGCGGTTGCAGCGCCTGGCCACGGGCCTGCGCATCAACCGCGGGGCGGACGACCCGGCGGGCCTGATCGTGTCCGAGCGGCTGCGCTCGGAGCTGTCGGGCATCGACCAGGGCGTGCGCAACAGCGAGCGGGCGAGCAACGTGATCGCCACGACCGAGGGGTCGCTCAACGAGGTCTCGGACCTCTTGAGCTCGATCAAGGCGCTGGTGGTCGAGGGCGCCAACACGGGCGCGTTCTCGAAGGAAGAGATCACCGCGAACCAGCTGCAGATCGACTCGGCGATCGACTCGATCACCCGCATCAGCAACACGGCGAGCTTCGCGGGGCTGAAGCTGCTGAACGGGTCGCTGGCGTACTCGCTGTCGGGGGTGAGCGGGACGAACATCGCCAAGGCGGCGGTGCACGCGGCGTCGTTCGGCGACCGGTCCAAGGTGGACGTCAACGTCAACGTGCTGGGCTCGGCCCAGACGGCCAACCTGTACTTCAACACCAACTTCACCGGCCCCGGCCAGACCGTGGGCGTGCTGCCGTCGACCGTGACCCTGGAGTTCGCCGGCCCCGACGGGGTGGTCGAGCTGGTCTTCAGCTCGGGCACGACGATCAACGAGATCGTGACCGCGCTCAACAGCCGCAAGAGCGTGACCGGGCTGTCGGCGAGCCGCCAATCCGCCACGGACGCCTCATCGGGCATCGTGTTCAGCTCGGTGGCGTACGGCAGCGACGCGTTCGTGAGCATCAAGAAGCTCTCGGGCGGGTCGAACTACACCGTCGCCAAGATCAAGAACAACGCGCCGGGGCCGATCAACTGGGGCTCGGCGACGACCTACTCCGCCGCCGACCGTGACACCGGCAAGGACGTGGTGGTGCTCATCAACGGGGCGGTGGCGAACGGGCGGGGCCTGGACGTGCAGCTCCGCAACCCCGAGCTCGACCTCAACCTGACGCTGACCCCGACGTTCGGCACGACCGTCTCGGGCACGACCAGCACGTTCACGATCACCGGCGGCGGGGCCAAGTTCCAGCTCGGGCCGCAGGTGAACTCGAACCAGCAGACCGACGTGGGGGTGGACTCGATCGCGGCGACCCGCCTGGGCGGGACCCTGCTGCAGGATGCCACGGGCAGCCTCACGCTGCAGTTCCTGAGCAGCCTCAAGTCCGGGGGTTCCAACTCGCTGCTGGGCGGGAACCTGGGCAACGCGAGCAAGATCCTCGAGACCGCGATCGACGAGGTCTCGACGCTCCGCGGCAGGCTGGGCGCCTTCGAGAAGAACGTCATCCAGACCAACGTGAAATCGCTGCAGGCCGGGCTTGAGAACATCACCGCGGCCCAGAGCGTGATCCGCGACTCAGACTTTGCGGCGGAGACCAGCAAGCTCACACGGGCGCAGGTGCTGGTGTCGGCGGGCACGAGCGTGCTGTCGGCGGCCAACCAGAGCGCCCAGAGCGTGCTGCAGCTCCTCGGCTAGCCGCGAGCGTCCGGGAACCGCCCCGGGGGCCGCCCGACCACCCGGTTCGGGCGAGTCCGCGAACATCGCGCCCACGCCCGGGCGGTGACAGAAACTACAGGACCGTTGAAGCCCCGCGTTCGCCGGGGCTTTTTTCTTGGCCCCGGCGCAGACGGCAAGTCCGTCTATGCGGGGGGTCGCGCGCTCGCGGAGAAGGTCCGCGCTCCACCGGTTGAGAAGGCGGGTCGATGGACCGGCGTCGTGCCGGACACGGAGTCGGCCGGCACATGGGGCGTCCGCCGGGTGTACGCGGCGGGGGCTCCGGGCCTCGGGACCTGGGTGTCGCCGGGGTCGGATCGCGGGGCGTTCGCCCGGGTCCACAGTGGGAAGGCCGCGCGGCCTTGCAGCAATCACGGAGGATGACATGAGTCGGATCAACACCAACGTGGCCTCGCTGATCGCGACCCGCGTGCTGACGCAGAACCGCGACGCACTGAACGTGTCGCTCGAGCGTCTGAGCACGGGTCTGCGGATCAACCGCGGCAAGGACGACCCCGCCGGCCTCATCGCCTCGCAGAACCTGCGGGCGCAGAAGGCGTCGCTCGGGGCGGCGATCAGCAACGCCGACCGGGCCGACCAGGTCTCGAACATCGCCGAGGGCGGTCTGGACGAGATCTCCAGCCTGCTCAACGAGGTGCAGGGCCTGGTGACCAGCACCGCGAACACCGCCGGCCTCTCCCGCGAGGAGAAGGAGGCGAACCAGCTCAAGATCGACTCGATTCTCCAGACCATCGACCGCGTGAGCTCGGCGACGAGCTTCCAGGGCACCAAGCTGCTCAACGGCAACTTCGACTTCGCGACCACCACGGTCAACGCGCAGGTCAACTCGTTCAAGGTGAACGGCGCCAAGCTGGGCTACGGCTCTTCGCTCGACGTCAACGTGGTCGTGACCGGCTCGGCCCAGGTCGGCGGCTTCTTCCTCTCGTTTGGTGCGAACAACCTGAACCTGAGCTCCAGCAGCGCGAAGTTCGTGGTCGAGCTGGCCGGCGCCAAGGGCAGCCGCGAGCTGAGCTTTGCCTCGGGCACCACCCTGACCTCGGTCAAGGACGCCATCAACAGCTTCACCGACGTCACCGGCGTCAAGGCCAAGGTCTCGGGCAGCACGGGCATCCGCCTGTACTCTGATGATTATGGCTCGGATCAGTTCGTGTCGGTGAAGGTCTCCAACTCGGGCGGCATCGGCTCGTCGAGCAACATCGGCATCTACGACTTCGTGGCCGGCAACGCCAACGCCTCGAAGACCACCGGCCAGACCACCTTCGCCAACGCCGCCAACGCGGTCAAGGATGCGGGCGTGGACGTCTCGGCGACCGTGAACGGCATCACCGCGACCACCAAGGGCACCAAGGTCCGCATCAACACGGACTTCCTGGACACCGAGGTGGACCTCAAGTTCGATACCACCGCGAGCACGGCCAACGCTGCCAAGCTGGGCTCACTGGCCGCCTTCAAGATCACCGGCGGCGGCGCCGACTTCCAGCTCGCCGGCCACGTTGACATCGCCGGCAAGGTCTCGATCGGTATCAAGGACACCTCTGTCCGCAGCCTGGGCCGGTTCACCGACGCCAGCAGCAACACCTACTACCTCTCCGACCTCGGCTCCGGTCGCGGGCTGAACATCGTCGACGGCGACGTGTCGAAGGCCCAGAAGGCCATCGAGGCCGCGATCAAGGACGTGAGCTCGACCCGCGGGCGCATCGGTGCCTTCCAGCAGAACACCATCGGGGCGACGATCCGCAGCCTCAACGTGTCGCTGGAGAACACCACCGCCGCCGAGAGCGTGATCCGCGACGTGGACTTCGCCACCGAGACCGCCAACCTGACCCGGTCGCAGATCCTGACCGCGTCGGCGCAGCAGATTCTGGGCCTGGCGAACCAGCAGCCGCAGTCCGCTCTGCAGCTCCTGGGGTAAAGCCCGGCGAGTAGCCCGATAAAACCGACCCGCCCCGGCCCGAAGAGCCGGGGCGGTTTTTCTTTTGCGCCGTAAAGCGGGTTATCGGTCCGGGCTCTTTGGACGTCGGGAGGTTGATCGATAGGTGATCCTCGCCGCGGGCCGGTTCGCGCCCGCTGCAGCAAGGAAGCGATCCATGAGCCGCATCAACACCAACGTCCCCTCGCTGATTGGCAACCGGGTTCTGTCGCTGAACAAGGATGCGCTGAACCAGGCGCTGGAGCGCTTGAGCACGGGTTTGCGGATCAACCGCGGCAAGGACGACCCGGCGGGCCTGATCGCGTCGCAGAACCTGCGGGCCGAGAAGAGCTCGCTGGGCGCGGCGATCAGCAACGCCGAGCGCGCCGACCAGGTGGTGAACATCGCCGAGGGCGGGCTTGAAGAGGTGGGGAACCTCCTGAACGAGGTGCAGGGGCTCATCACGCAGACGGCGAACACCGCGGGCCTGTCGAAGGAGGAGCGCACCGCGAACCAGCTCCAGATCGACTCGATCCTGCAGACGATCGACCGCATCGCGGCGGCGACGAGCTTCCAGGGGCTGAAGCTGCTCAACGGGAACTTCGACTACAACACGACCGGCGTCTCCGCGGCGGTGGTGGGGTCGTTCAAGGTCAACGGGGCCAAGCTCGGGTTCGGCGACACACGGCAGGTGGACGTGCTGGTGACCAAGAGCGCGCAGGTGGGCGGCTATTTCCTGTCGTTCGGCGGGAACAACCTGGACCTGAGCTCCGCGACGGCGACCTTCGTGGTTGAGGTGGGCGGGGCGCGGGGGACGCGCGAGCTGAGCTTCTCTTCGGGCACTTCGCTCACCGCCGTGGCGAACGCGATCAACTCGTTCACGCCCGTTCTGGGAGTTCGGGCCCGGGTGTCGGGGACCACGGGCATCCGGCTGGAGACGACGGCGTACGGATCGAGCGAGTTCGTCAGCGTGAAGGTGAGCAGCACCGGGGGCCTCTCGGGCGGCGGCACCGGCATCTACAACCTGAGCTCGGGCGACGCCGACGCGGTGAACACCAGCAGCCCGACGACGTTCGCCAACGCGATCAACCGCGTGACGGACTTCGGCCAGGACATCCAGGCGACGATCAACGGCATCCGCGCCACGACGCGCGGGACCACGGCCCGCATCTCCACCGACTTCCTCGATGTCCAGGTCGACCTGGCGTACAACAAGACGTCCAGCGCCGGCAGCGCGGCGAAGCTGGGGGCGATCAACGCCTTCACGATCAGCGGCGGCGGCGCCGACTTCCAGATGGCCTCGAAGGTGGACATCTCGGGGCGCGTCAGCCTCGGGGTGCAGACCGTCGCGGTCCGGGACGTGGGGCGCACGCTGATCACGAGCGCTTCGGGCGGCCAGGCCAGCTACTTCCTGAAGGACGTGGGCACCGGCAGGGCGCTCAACGTGGTCGACGGCGACCTGGACGCGGCGCAGCAGGTGGTGGACGCCGCGGTGAGGGACATCTCGAGCATGCGGGGCCGCCTGGGCGCGTTCCAGAAGAACACGATCGGCGCGACGGTGCGGAGCCTGAGCATCAGCCTGGAGAACACTACCGCCGCCGAGAGCACGATCCGCGATACGGACTTCGCGCAGGAGACGGCGCAGCTGACGCGGGCGCAGATCCTGGTGAACTCGTCGACGCAGATCCTGGGCATCGCCAACCAGCAGCCGCAGAGCGCGCTGCAGCTGCTCGGGTAAGGGCACTTCACCGCGGAGGCGCGGAGGACGCGGAGCTTGAGTCGAGACTGAATGAAGAGGTCTCCGGGCATCGCGCGGCTGGATGAGTGGTCCATGAGGATGTCGTTCGGGGTGCGTCGGCGGCGCGGTGTCACGGCGCGAACAGGCCGGCGGGCTCGGCGTCGATCCGTGACTCGGCCGGGCCGGCCTCTGGTAGCATGACCTCGAACTCGGCGCCGGCGGGCGTCCCCGACGGACCGGCGGTGTTCCGCGCGAGCAACACGCCGCCGTGCTCGCGGATGATGCCCTCGGCGACGGCGAGGCCCAGGCCGGTGCCGGTGGAATCGAGACGGGTGCTGGCGAAGGGCTCGAACAAGCGCGGGAAGAGGGTGGGCTCGATGCCGGGGCCGGTGTCGGTGACGATGATGCTGCGCCAGCGACGGGCGTCACGAACGCCGGCGACCTCGCGGACGGTGATGCGCCGGGGCAGGCCGGGGCGGACGTGCTCCATGGCGTCCACGGCGTTGCGGAGCAGGTTGACGAAGACCTGCGTCAGCCGGTCGGCATCGGCGGTGATTTCCGCGTCGGGGGGCACGTTGTTGACCAGCTCGGTCCCGCGTGCGTCGCGGTCGAGGCTCACGAGCGTCCAGGCCTCTTCGATGAGCGGGCGGACCTGCGTGCGGTCGAGCTTGGGCGGGCGGACGCGGGCGAAATCGAGGAGGCTCTCGCTGAGCCGCTCCAGGCGGCTGACGACGCGGAGCATCAGCGCGGCGCGGTCGCCCGGCGATTCCGGCGTGCCGTCGCGGGGCGCTTCGGCGGCGAGCTGCTCGACGCAGCCCTTCAGCACCGCCAGCGGCGTGTTCAGCTCGTGCGCGATTCCGGCGGACATCATGCCGAGGCTGGCGAGGCGGTCCTGATCGGTGAGGTTGCGCCGGGCGGTTTCCAGGAGGTGGTTCTTGCGCTTGAGTTCGGAGGCGGCGTTTTCGAGTTTGGTCAGCGCGTCGGCGAGGGCCTGCTCCTGCTTGCGGAGTTCGGAGACGGTCTTGTTGCGGGAGCGCATGATGTCGCCGAGCTCGTCGGCGGGGATCTCGGGCTCGGGGATAAGTTCGAGGTCGCGGCGTCCGGCCTGGACCGCCTCGTCGGCGGCGCGGAGCAGCGCGATGGGGCCGTACACCTGGCGGGGCAGGACCATGATCTCGAGCGCGATCGCGATGGCGGCGTAGACGCCCAACAGCGCCACGGCGAGGAGGAGGTAGACACGGTCGATGGCCGAGCGGGCCTCGGGCGAGCGGGCGATGGCGACGAGCCACCGGCCCGTCGCGGGCGAGTAGCGGACGGCCATGGGGCGGCTCGAACCGGGGCCGGTGACGAACGATTGCGACGGCTCCGCCTTGGCGCGGCGGGCGAGCTCGTCGGGGATGCCCAGCTCGCCCGCCTCGCCGCGCAGGAGCTCGATGCCGGCCACCTGGCTCATCGGCGTGGGGGACGCTGACGAGGGGGTATTCGCCAGCGCGTCTTCCTGGGCGGCGAGCAGCTCGACGCCGAGGCGGCATTCGCGGAGTTCTTCCTGGGTGAGCAGGTCCTGGATGGGCGGGCGGAGCGCCAGCAGCAGGACCGCCGCCACAAGCAGGGAGAACAGGGTGTGGAGAAGGATGAGCTTCCGCCGGATGGTGGCGGCGCCGCGGGAGAGGATGCCGCGCTGCCAGGCGGCGAGCGTGGAGAGAGCGCGGAGGCTTCCGGGGCGCGGGAGGGCCATGGTGGAGCTTATGAAGGTTGTGCGCGGGGCCGGTTCAGTGGGAGTGGGCCGGCGCGGGCGGCCTGGAGGGGGCCATGGGCACCGAGAGGCGCTCTCCCTCGTCACTGCGCTGGACCTCTTCACGGGCCGCCTGCTGCAGATCGAGCAGGACGTAGACGAGCACGCCGACCGCGGCGAGGAAGGCGAGCACCTGCAGGACCGCCGTGATGCGCCGCCGGAGGCGAAGGGCGCGGGTGGCGGCGAGCACGCGGGCGGCGCCGGCTTCGGCGTCGGCGCGGGAGAGGAGGCCGGAGAGTTCATCGGCGCGGAGGGCGGCGGCGGCGGGGCCGCCGAACGATGACTCGCTCAGTGCGATGAGTACGGGCACCTCGGCAGCGGGGACGCCCAGCGCGTGGGCGATGTCGGGCGGCTCGATGCCGCAGACTCGGGCGAGCACCCACGCGACCGGGGGGCGGCGCGCGATGTCGGCGGCTTGCGCGGGGTCGGTCTTGCCGCCCCGGTCCGCCGCGCGGACCAGCGTGGCGAGCATCCGGCCCTCGGACGCCCGCGCGGGGTTGAAGACCGAGCGGATAACCGCCTCGGCGGCGCGGTCGGCTTCGGGCTCGCTCTGGGTGAGAGCGAGGGCGGTTCGCCAGAGGGTGGGGAGGTGGGAGAGGGGGGGCACGGGGGATTATCGCAGGGCGGAGAAGCACCAGTCCGGGCGCAGTACGATGCTCTCCTCACTCCTCGTCCCGCACAGCCATGCCCCAAATCACCATCAACGGCAAACCCTGCGACTTCAAGCCCGGCCAGATGATCCTGGACGTGGCCAATGCCAACGGGCTGGCCATCCCGCAGTACTGCTACCACCCCGGTCTGTCCATCGTGGCCTCGTGCCGCATCTGCCTGGCCGAGTGCTGGGCGCCCAACCCGCGGAACAACAACAAGCTCGAGTCGATGGGCAAGCTGCTGCCCACATGCCAGACCGCGTGCACCGACGGCATGGTGGTCTACACCGACTCGCCCAAGGCCATCCAGAACCAGAAGGCGGTGATGGAGTACCTGCTCATCAATCACCCCTTGGACTGCCCGGTGTGCGACCAGGCGGGCGAGTGCTCGCTGCAGGACTACAGCTACGAGTACGGGCGCGGCGTCTCCCGCTTCGAGGAGACCAAGGTCAAGCAGCCCAAGAAGGACCTCGGCCCCCACGTCTATCTCTACTCGGACCGCTGCATCATGTGCACGCGGTGCGTGCGGTTCACGCGCGAGGTCTCGGGCACGGCGGAGTTGATGGTCGAGGGGCGCGGCAACGCCGAGCAGATCGACGTGTTCCCGGGTGTGGCGCTGGACAACGAGCTGTCGGCCAATGTGATCGACCTGTGCCCGGTGGGGGCGCTCCTGGACAAGGATTTCCTGTTTACGCAGCGGGTGTGGTTCCTCAAGAGCACGCCGAGCATCGATGGGATCACCGCCAGCGGCGACAACATCCTGATCGAGCACAACGAGGGGAAGGTGTACCGCGTCAAGCCGCGCGATAACCCTGAGGTCAACAAGTGGTGGATCAGCGACGAGATCCGCTACGGCTGGAAGTTCGTGCACAGCCCCGACCGCCTGAAGTCGGCGACGCACGTCAAGTTCGGCAAGCGGGCGGAGTGCGAGTTGGCCCGGGCGTACGCGGAGCTGGTGGAGGGGGTGCGGTTGGCGGTGGCTGGCGGCAAGCGGCTGGCGCTGATGGTCTCGCCGATGCTCTCGTGCGAGGAGGCGTACCTCTTGGCGAAGCTGGCACGGAAGCTGGACCCGCGGGCTGTGTTCGCCGTGGGGCCGGTGCCGCGCAGCGGGGCCGACAAGACATTCCCCGGTGGGTACACGGTGTACGCCGAGAAGTGCCCGAACGCGCGCGGCGTGCGCCGGGTGCTGGAGGCCGTCGGCGGCGCCGCCCCCATGACCTTCGAGGACCTCGCCGCGTCGCTCAAGAAGGGCTCTTCGAGCGAGATCGGGGCGGTGATTCTGACCGGCAACTTCCCCAGCGATTGGGTGACGCCGGACTTCGCGGCGGCGGTCGCGGGGGCGATGTCGGCCGGCGCTTTCACGGCGGTGATCGACACGCTGCCGAGCAGGCTCACGCAGTCGGCGAACATCGTGCTGCCGGGGGCGACGTGGGCCGAGAAGGCCGGCACGTTCGAGAACGCCAAGGGGCGGTTGCAGGCGTTCGAGCAGGCGATCCCGGTGAGCGAGGGGGCGCGCGCCGAGGGGCAGGTCGCGCTGGACGTGCTGGCGCTGCTGGCGGGGGTGTCTCGTGCGGAGGTGTTCAACGCCGCGGACGTGCGCCGGGAGATGGCCGGCGAGGCCGCCCCCGGGGGCGCGCTGAGCGTCTTCGAGACAGATGTGCACTATCCGACGGTGGCGGCGAAGCAGGAGGCGGAGGTGGCGGTGGTGGAGCTTTGAGCGTCGCGGCGTGCTAGCGCGGCATCGCCCGGCCCGGCACCCCGATGACCGTCAGCCCGTCCGGCACATCGCGCACCACCACGGCCCCCGCGCCGACCACGCACCGCGAGCCGATGCGGACGCCCGGGATCACGCGGGCGCCGGCGCCGATCAGGGTGTGGTCGCCGACGGTGACGCTGCCGCACAGGATCGCGCCGGGGGCGACGTGGCTGTTGGCGCCGACGGCGCACTCGTGCTCGATGATGGCGCCGGTGTTGATGATGGCGTGGTCGCCGACCCTGGCGCGGATGTTCACCACGCAGCGGGCGCCGAGGTAGGCGCCGGTGGGCGAGATGTCGGCGCGCCTGGAGACGACGGCGCTGGGGTGGCGCACGCGGGCCCACGTGAAGGCGGACAGGGTGGGCAGCAGGGCGGCTCGCGCCGCGAGGTCGCCGACGCAGAGCATGGCGGGGCGGCCCGCGAGCGCCTCGGCGGTGGCGCGGCTCATGGGGCCCAGGTGGGGGGCGAGGGACGCGAGGGGCGCATCGGCGCGGTCGTCATAGAAGCCGGCGACGGCCCAGCCGGCGTCGAAGGCGGCCTCGGCGACCACGAGCGCGTGCCCGCCGCCGGCGAGCAGGACGAGGTGGTTGGAGGGGGATTCGGGCATGGATCAGAACGCTACGATCCGGGCGTGAGCACGAAAGCCTCCTCCATCATCGACCACCCCGACGCCGGTGCTGAGCAAACGCCTGTCCGGCTGGGGTGCGTGAGCTATCTCAATACGCTGCCGCTCATCGAGGGGCTGGGGAAGCTGCGGGGTTTCCGCCTGACGCTGACTGCCCCGGCCAGGCTGGTCGACCTGCTGGCGGAGGGGACGATCGAACTAGGGCTGGTATCGCTGGTCGATTTTCAGCGAGCCGCGGTTCCCGGCGGGCTGGCGATGTTGCCGGCGGGGATGATCGGCTGCGACGGGGCGACGCTGACGGTGAGGCTGTTCTCGGCGGTGCCCCCCGGATCGATCCGCGAGCTGCACGCCGACGCCGACAGCCACACGTCGGTGGCGCTGGCGCGGATCATCCTCGCGGAGCGTTACGGCGTGCGCCCGAGCGTGGTGGAGTTCGACGTCGAGCGCCACCACGCCGAGCGGGAGGCGGCGCGCGGTCGTTCGGCGGTGGAGCCGTGGCCCGAGACGCTGCTGCTGATCGGCGACAAAGTGGTGACGGACTCGCCGCCCGCGTCGCGGTACCCGCACCAGATCGACCTGGGCGAGGCGTGGAAGCAGTTGACGGGGCTGCCGTTCGTGTACGCGGTGTGGATGTGCCGGGCTTCGGACGCCGGCGACGAGCGGATCGTGAACGCGGCGCGGGTGCTCGACCGCCAGCGCCGGCACAACGCCACGCGGCTGGGTTGGATCGTCGAGCAGAAGGCCGGCGCACGCGGATGGCCCGCGGATCTGGCGCACCGCTACGTCGATGAACTGCTCCAGTACGGCGTCACGCCGGCGCACCGCGAAGCGGTGGAACGGTTCTTTGACCTGGCGCTGAAGCATGGCGTGATCTCTCGTCGGCGCGCCGGCGTGTGGCGCGAGATCGCGTGAGTTCCATGACTGATCGCCGCGCGATGCGCGCACGTTCGCATCAACTGACGCGGTGCGTGGATGAACAGCGCGGCACGACAAAAAGAAAACCACCGGTCGGGAGCTCCGATTCCCGACCGGCGGAATGCCACGGCGTTGTTTCGCCGCGAACGACGTGATTGGGCGCGCCGGTTGCGGATGAGGGCAGCCGGCGGCCCCGAACGGTAGTCGCCTGACGACGGTCGTCAACGCTCGAAACGCGTCGGGACTGATTGACATAAATTGCTGTGGTTAAAGTATTTACAATCATCAACCTTGAAAATCACCGGCAATTCCAGCCCCCAAAAAAATGACTCCAAACCGCCTTTGGACGTGGCCGTCGTGGCGATCCCGCGGCGGGTGATCGGCCCCGGCCCCATGGGTGGTGCTGGTACGGCGGACCGCTACGACCTGTTGATTACCAAACGACTCACGAACACGCCGTACGCCGGGTATTGGGAGTTGCCGGGGGGCAAGTTCGAGGCGGGGGAGACGCCGGCGATGGCCGCGGCGCGCGAGGCGTTCGAGGAACTGGGCGTGGTGGTTGAGGTGGTCGCGGTGCTCGGTGCGATCGTGCACGTCTACGAGCACGCGACGGTTCGTCTGCACACGTGCGTGGCGCGGCTCGCGGCGCACTCGCAGGCTCCGAGGAACCTGCACGTGGCCGAGCACGCCTGGGTTCGACTGAGCGCGCTGCCCTGGGACGAGTTCTTGCCGGCGAACGTGCGTGTTGTCACGTCGCTGCTGCGTTACCTGGGATCGCCCGAGGGCGAGGCGGCGTTCGGGTCGGCGGGCTGAGAGCCGGACGCCGGCGTGCCGGTGAGCAGGTCGTTGAGCTTTTCATCGTCGATCCGGGCGCGGAGCTTGGCGATCAGGTCGTCGAGCGCCGTGGCGAACGCGGTGTTCTCGGGCGCATCGGGCACCTGGGCGCGGACCTTGCGCAGGATGGAGAGGGCATTGCTCTGATCCGGCGCCGGGCCGGCGCTGAGACGCTTGGCTTCTTCGAGTTCGACGGCGAAACGAACGCCGAGCGGCACGGGCTCTGGCTTGGAGGGCGCGGTCGCGGCGTCTGCTCTGGCGGGCGGACGCGGCGAGCGAGTGAGCACGATCGCCACCATCACGCCGACGGCGACCACCATGGCCGCCGTCGCCAGAACAAGCAGCGTCTGGCGCGCCCGGTCGCGCCGCGTGCGCCGGGCGAGGGCGCTGGCGGCGAAGCCCGAAACGGCCGGCTCGAACGCCGTGCCCGGGGCTGATGAGGGCGTCGGGCCAGCGGCGGAGTAGGCGTCTGGCGCGATGCTCGGCACCGGCGCTGACGGCGCGACGGGCGGGTGGGGGGCCGGCGCCGTCACGGTGCGGACGGCGCCCAGGCCCAGGTGCTGACGATCGTGCCGGGGCTGGAGCACGACGCCGCAGCCGGCGCAGAGATACTGGTCTTCGTTGGCCGCCTGGTGACAGGCGTGGCACTCGCCCAGCAGCACGGCGACACCGGGCGTGTTGGCGGCCATGCCCCAGAACTGGCGCGTGGTGGGGCCTCGCAGGATGGTCTCGCGGGTAATGCGCCCGCGCCGGACCAGGTCCTTGAGCGTGGCGTAGGAGCAGCCGGGGTGGTACGGGGCCGCTTCGTTGCGGACGAACCACGGGCCCATCGCGTTCTGGGTGGCCTGGCGAGACTCGGCGTCGAAGAGTCCCTTGCACTGGACGCACCGGGCGGTCACGGGCTGGATGTGGCCGCAATAGGGGCACAGCACGCGCGGGGCCTCGGGGGCGGGGGCGGGGGCGTGGGTGCGGGCGGGCGCGGGCGCTTCGCCCTCCAGCGGGATGGGGGCGTCTGCGTCGGGCGGGTTTGGATCCTGGTTGCTCACCTGTGGTTATTCGGCCCGAGGCGGGCGCCGCTTGACGGGCGGGCGCCCGGCGCGTCCGATGCGGGGATGGAAGCGTATCCGCGTGCCTGGGCCGGTCGGTTGCGGCGGTGGTGCATGTGCGCCGGCGCTGGGGGCGTAACGTTGGTCGTCGCCGGTACGCCAATGGGTTTGATGCTCGGGACGGCCGGGTGTTCCCCGACCCGCGCTCCCACGACCGAGACAGACGGTGCGGCGCGTGGTCTGCGCCGGGCGGAGCGGTACCTTGGCGGGTCGGGTGAGGCCATGGCCGACCGCCCCGCCGCGGTGGTGGACGGCTCGCCGGTGACGTGGGAACAGCTCCGGGCCCCGCTGGCGGAGCTCGCCGGCGCCACGGCGCTGAACGAGGCCGTGCTGGACGCCCGCCTGGGCGCGCGGTGCCGGCGCGAAGGCGTCGTGATCGGCGACGAGGCCCTGGGGCGCGAGCGGGCGCTGCTGGAACAGACGGTCGGGGGTGAAGGTGTGATGGACCGGGTGCGACGCGAGCGCGGGCTGGGCCCGGTCCGCCTGGCGGCGCTGCTGCGCCGGAACGCCATGCTGCGGGCGCTGGTGCAGCCGCGGGTGAGCGTCTCGGAGGGCGCGGTCGAGCAGGCGTACCGCCTGCGTCACGGCGAGTCGTTCCGGGCGCGGGTGATCGTGTGCCCGACGCGGGAGGAGGGCGAGCGGGCGCTGGGCCGCGTGCGTGCCGGGGAGGAGTTCTCGCGGGTCGCCGCGGAGATGTCGGTGGACGCGTCGGCGGCGCGGGGCGGCGTGATCGAGCCGGTGAACCCCGCGGACCCGTCGTACCCGCGGGTGCTGTGCGAGGCGTTGGCGGCGCTGACGCCGGGGCAGACAAGCGCGGTCCTTCTGGTGGACGCGGGGGCGGTCATCGCGAGGCTCGATGAGCGTGTCACCCCCGCAGACCCTCCGGCGCGGGAGGCTGTACGGGCGGAATCGGAGCGCGACGCGCGCCTGCGGCAGGAGCGGCTGCTGATGGATGAGCTGGCCCGGCGCGTCCTTGAGGATGCACCGCCCCCCGGCGGGGGGGGCGTGAAGGTCCTGGACCCGTCGCTCTCGTGGAGCGTTGGTACAGTGGGGCGGTGATCATGGGCGAGCTGTGGGTCATTGCGGCGGGCGGATCGGGGGGGGCCGGTGCGCCGCCGGTGTGGTGGTGCGCGCCGTTCGTGGCCCTGCTGCTGTGCGTCGCGCTGCTGCCGCTGTTCAAGGCCACCGAGCACTGGTGGCACTCCAACCGCAACAAGCTGCTGGTGTCGCTGGCGGCGTCGGCCGCGGTGCTGGTGCATTACGCGACGCGGGACACCGGCGTCCACATGCACACCGACTTCGGCGCCGGCGTGATGCAGACGATGGGCTTCACGCTCTCGGACCCGGCCACGGCGCCGGGGCAGCACGCGCACGGGCCGTTGACGGCGCCGGGCTGGGCGGGCGCGGCCGGGTCGCTGGTCAACGCGCTGTGGGAGTATCTGCCGTTCATCGTGATGCTGTTCAGCCTCTACTGCGTCGCCGGCGGCATCGCGGTGGCGGGGCGGCTGCCCTGCACGCCGTTCGCGAACGCGATGCTGCTGCTGGTCGGCGGGAGTCTCGCCAGCCTGATCGGGACCACGGGGGCGTCGATCCTGCTCATCCGCCCGCTGCTGCACGCGAACTACGAGCGGAAGCACCGGGCCCACACGGTGGTGTTCTTTATCTTCATCGTCTCCAACATCGGGGGCACGATGCTGCCGATCGGCGACCCGCCGCTATTCCTGGGGTTCCTGCGAGGCGTGCCGTTCCTGTGGACGCTCGAACTCTGGAAGCCGTGGCTGTTCACGCTGTGCTGCGTGCTGGTGGTGTACCTGGCGTGGGACACGCTGCTGTACCGGCGAGAGCCGCCCGAGGCGCGGGACGTGGACAAGCCCGAGCGGCTGCGGCTGCTGGGCACGCTGAACTTCGCGTGGCTGATCGGCGTGGTGCTGGCGGTGGCGCTGCTGGCGCCGGGGAGCGTGCTGCCCGGCACGCAGTGGGTCGTGCCGCCGCTGCTGCGCGAGGGGGCGATGCTGGTGCTGGTGGGGCTGAGCTTCACCTTCACGCCGCGCGGCCTGCGCCACGCCAACCGCTTCAGCTTCTTCCCCATCAACGAGGTGGCGGCGCTGTTCATCGGCATTTTCATCGCCCTGCAGGTGCCCCTGGAGATTCTCACCGAGCGCGGCGGCGAGCTGGGGCTCAGCAAGGCGTGGCACTTCTTCTGGGCCACGGGCGGGCTGTCGAGTTTCCTCGATAACGCCCCGACCTACGCGGTGTTCTTCCAGACGGCGCTCACATCGCCGTCGGACCCGTCGGCCAGGATGATCACGCTGCTGGGCGGCGAGTCGGTCCGCCACGACCTCTTGGAGGCCGTCTCGCTGGGCGCGGTGTTCATGGGCGCCAACACCTACATCGGCAACGGGCCGAACTTCATGGTGAAGTCGATCGCTGAAGAGCGCGGCGTGAAGATGCCGGGGTTCTTCGGCTATATGGGGATGGCGGCGGCGGTGCTGGTGCCGGTGTTCGTGCTGCTCAGCGTGCTGTTCCTGTAGCCGGCCGGGCCGCCTCAGCGCGGGCCGGGGGCGGGGCCGGCGGGGCCCGGCGCGGCCTGGGACCCCGAGGCCGGGGGCGTGTAGCTCACCGGGTACTCCGGGCGCGGGCGGTACATCATCTTCATCCACTCGATCGCTTCCTGGAAGCGCCGGTCGTCGCGCGTCCTGAAGGCGGGGGCCCAGCCCTTGACCTTCGGGTGCGGGATCGGCGAATCGTCGGGCGGGAGCGCCAGCAGCAGCAGGGGGCTCTTCTCGGGTTCCGACCAGTCGATGAGCGGCTTGCCGGCGCTGGTTTTGGAACGGTCGAGGATGAGGAAGTTGGTGTAGACGCAGGCGTCGCTGGTGGGGCGGCGGTTGTAGAGCAGGAGCGGGCCGGCGTCGGAGCCGCCGTGGCACGCCGTGCTGGCGCAGCGGGTCACCAGCCAGGTGGTGTTCACCTTGTCGCGGAAGAACTTGAACGAGGCGGGGTTGTCGAGCACCCTGACCTCGGGGTAGAGGTCGCGGGCGCGGGCGCGGTACATCACCTCGAGAACCTGCTCTGGGGGCAGCGCCCGGAACGCCTCGCGCCCCTCGCGCGAGGAGGGGACCAGGGGGTTGTCGGCGTAACGCGTGAAGAGCTTGTCGATGGTTTCGCGCGCGATGGAGAGCTTGGGCGGGTTCTTCAGGTCGATCTCGTACACCCGCAGCAGGTTGATCTGCTCGGCGGTGAGGAGCGGGAACGTCCCGGCGACGGGCCGGCGCGGGGGCTCGCGGTGTTCGCCGGGTTCCGCGTCGGGCCCGCCCTTCACCTGGTCGCTGCCGGCGCGGTCGCGCAGCGCGATCAACTGCTCGAGCTCGCCGGCGAGGCGGCGGGCATCGGCGTTCTGCGGCTCGAGCTTCAGGACCGCGCCGACCTCGTCGCGGGCGGCCTCGTACAACTGGTGGTCGCGCGCCCACAGGGCCAGGTCGATGCGCCGCTCGGCGTCGGTGTCCTTGATGGCGGCCCGCAACCGGCGGAACTCGGCGATGGGTGAATCCTGCACGATCACCGCCGAGAGCATCGTCCGCTCGACGGGCGTCTCGACCTTGGCGATCCGCACCACGACGTGCGCCGGCTCGTCGCGCACGAACACCGCCTCGACGCGGCGCCCGTCGGCGAAGACCAGCAACACCCTGTCTCCGGGCGCGGGCGGGAGCGGCTGGGCGCGCTTGGTGGGCTGCTCCGTCGGCGGCGGGGCGGGCGGTTCGTACACCCCGGGCTGATCCTGAGCGGGGGCGGGCGTGCCGCGGATCAGAGCCACCGCCGCCGCGGCGATGCGGGCCCGGTCGAGCCACGGGCGGGAGGTTGGATTGGACTTTTTCATCGCGGCTGTCGATTCGCAGGGTAGCCGTGGAGCTTGCAAGACTTTGACCGCGGGGGCGGCGGCCCCTGCGTGGACGCCCGCCACCCACAATCGTTCCCGGCGACGCCCGCGGCTTGTATCCAAACGTATTGCAAACAGACTCAGGGGGGACGGCTTCTGACGAAGTGGAATCAGGTGGAGTGCAAAAAAATCGCAGGTTATCGGGTGTTTCCAAACCCTCGAAAACGCGGTATTTGAGGCACCAAGCCGGCATGGGCGGACCTTTACCGGCGCGTGTCTCACGGAATTTTTCCCCCAACGGCTTGATTGATGATATACTTCAGGTGACGTGTTTCTTCCCTCCTACCCACCGTACTTCCCCCGGTATGGTGGGTTTTTCGTTTTTTAAGGCTTGCTGATCGAAGCGGTGAGTCGTCTTGGCGACACTCGCGTGTGATCGGCGTGCGCTCGCGGCGCGATCGGTACCGGGCGGCGCGTGCTGGCCTCAAACAAGCGTGCTCGATGACAAGTCGCCGCGCAGGATGATGCGCTGTTGCGTGGTGCTGCCCGATCGCGGGCGCCGCGTCGTGCGGCTGGTTGCGCGAAGCTATGACGCCTGGGTGAGTGTCCACAGCAGGCCTTCGCAGGCTGACCAGGCCATGTTGAACATCGCGTCGAACGCCTCGTCGGGTTCGGTGTAGGGGTCGGGGAGTTCGAGCTCGTGCTCGGGCGCCCCGCGGAGCGAGGGGTCGAAGGAGCGGAGCAAGCGCACGCGGGCCGGGTCGGCCCCCAGGGCGAGCAGCCTGCGGCAGTTCTGGCGGTCCATGCCGATGAGCCAGTCGAATCCGGCGCCGGCGGCGCCGACGAGGGGCTCGCGCGTCGTGGCGGGGAAGTCAAAGTCCGGCGAGAGCACGCGGGCGCGGTGGGTGAGCTCGATGCCGTGCCGCCTGGCGACAGCGCGGGAGCGCGGGTCGGCGAGTTCCCCGGCGTGCCAGTGGCCGGTGCCGCAGGAATCGACGCGGAACCGATGCGCCGCGTTGTTCCGCTGCGCGAGGTGGACGAAGATGCCCTCGGCCAGCGGCGACCGGCAGATGTTGCCGAGGCACACGAACAGGATGCCGGTGGGTTGCGGGCCGGTTGCGTTCACGGCGTGATGCTACCTGACGCGTGGCGCTGGTTACGGCGCGCCCGGGGCATCGGGCTTGGTGGGCTGGGCGGGCTGGGCCGGCGCTTCTGCCGGCGGGGTGATCGGCGCGGCGGTCCAGGCACCCTTGAGCGCCGCTTCGAGCGGATCGGCGTCGATGTTCATGGCGTCGTTCACGCGGGCCATGATCGACAGGCCGTCGGCGATGTCCTGCTGGCTGCCGGTCTGCCGCCCCAGGTACGCCAGCAAGAGGCCGGCGTCGCGCCCGATCAGGGTGTTGCGCTCGGCACGCTGGCGGAGCTGGGCGCGGATGATATCGAGGCGCTCGGCCCGGGGAAGGAGGTTGGGGTCGAACCTGGCCGCGATGAGCTCGGGGTAGGCGCGGTAGGTGTTGCGGAGGTTGAGCGCGGCGGAGAGGAACATCCCGGCGGCGACCTGCGCGTTGACGCGGCCTGCGGCGGCCAGGGGATCGCCGGGGTGCATCGCGAGCGCGGCGCTGAAGCGCTCCTCGGCGTCGAACCAGCGGCCGGCCTGGAGCAGCTCCTGACCTTTGGCCATGTGCTCACCGAACGCCGAGCTGTCCGGGACCTCGGGGGCGAGGGTCTTGATGCCTTCGAACTTGCTGAGCAACTCGCGGGCCTGCTCGAGCGTCTCGCGGATGCGCTTGGTCTTGTCGAACTCGCTGCTCGCCGGGTCGAGCAGGGGGTTGGGCTTGGCGGCGCCGCCGGTGGCGCCTCCCGTCGCGCCCCCGGTCGCCGCTTCTGGTTTGGCGGGCGTGGCGGTTTCCATGCCGGGGATCTTGAGCCCCTTGATGTTGGAAGTGTCCTTGGGCTTGTCGCGATCTTCCTTGAGCAGATCACGGAGCTTGTCCATGCGCTGATCGAACGCGTCGCCGGCGGTCTTGGAGTCTCCTCCCTCGGCGGCGCCGGGTGTCTGCTCGGTGGGCTTGGCGGGAAGCCCCGCCTGCTGACGCTGCTGCTCGGTCAGCTCGGTGGGGCGGCTCAGGCCCGGCACGCTTGAATCGATGCGACCGCCGCTGTCGCGGAGTTGCTTGCTGAACGCCTCAAACGGGGACACGTAGCTCGGCGTGGCCGGGCCCTGACGGTTGGCCTCGATCTCGCTGAGCTTTTTGGTCTCTTCCTTGGCGACCTGGTCCGGCGTGCGGTAGCCGGTGACGGGGGTGGGGCGGTAGCTGAACGCCGAGTTGTCCTCGCTCAGGTTCCGGACGCCCTGAAGGCCCGAGGCGATCATGAACATGCGCGGGCCGCTGGGCTGGTCGGTGGCCTCGCCGACGGTGCGGACGGCGATCACGTCGGGGCGGTCCGACTCACGGACCAGGCCGACGCTCGGGGCGCGGAGCGCGCCGCCGACGCGGTCGTAGGGATCGACCCTTGAACTCTGGAGCCGGTTGTCTGAAACGTCGGCGCCCGAAGCGCCGGTGCCGGACCGGTTGACGATGAGCGAGCCGGTGAGGCCGCGGTCGGTCTGGCCGGCCGTGGAGTAGTTGAGCTGGTTCTGGACCGACGAGATGCCGCGGATGTTGAGTGTGGCCAGGCCGGAGTAGGCCGAGTCGCGCTGGAAGTTGTAGATGTCGTTGCTGCCGACCGAGGTCCGGAAGTCGTCGCTGGCCTTGTAGCCCACGTCGCCGCGGAACGAGAGGCCCGCGCCGGCGTTGCCGGTGACGATGGCGTTGCGGAAGGCGAGCTCCTGCTTGATGTCGCGCCCGGGGTCGTTGCGCTTGTTGGAACCCTGGCGCAGGTTGGCGTCGAGGGCGTTGCCGCTGCCCAGGGCGTTTTGGGCGCTGGCGGCGGGGCCAGCGGCGCACAACGCCGCGAGCGTGAGGGTGCCGAGCGTGATCCTGGAAACTCCGCAAGTGGTCGGCGTGGGCATATCCCGGGCTCTCCTGGTCTGGCACGGCCCCCGGCCCACCCGGAGCTGGGGGCCGTTTCCCAGACACCCAACAGTAGTACGCGGGGGCGGTCGGGGGGTTCAATCGGCTAGTTCGCCGCCGCCCCGAGAGCGTCCCACAGCCCGCGGATGTGTTCTTCGCGCGTGTGGTAGGCGCCGATGGAGACCCGGATGACATATCCGTTGCCGCGGCCGGAAGACAGCGGGATCACGCTGTGGGTCAGGAAGGCGCGTCCGGCGGAGTTGATGCGCTCCAGCACGCGCCGGGTGGCGGCGTCGGCTTCAGGGCCGGGCGGGGCGTTGCGGCGCAGGCACACCAGCCCAAGCACGCGGGGCGTGACGACCTCGAATCGCTGTTGCGGGTCGTCGCGGATCAACTGCTCCAGCAGCGCGGCGAGGCGAACGTGCTCGCGGATGTGAGCCCGCAGACCCTCGGCCCCGTAGTGGCGCAGCACGAACCAGAGTTTCAGGGCGCGGAAGCGCCGGCCCAAAGGCACCTGCCAGTCGCGGTAATCGATCACGGCCCCGCTCTCACTTGCCTTATTACGAAGGTACTCGGGGGTGATCGACATGGCGTCGATGAGGGGGCGCCGGTCGCGGACCCACATTGTTGAGCAATCGAAGGTGGTGAGGAGCCCCTTGTGGGGGTTGAAGTTGAACGAGTCGCACAGCTCGACGCCGTCGATCATCCAGCGGAACTCGGGGCACACCATGGCGGCGCCGGCGTACGCCGCGTCGCAGTGCAGCCAGAGGTTGTCTCGGCGTGCGATGTCGCCGATGGGGCGGAGCGGATCGATGGCGGTGGTGGAGGTGGTGCCGACGGTGGCGCAGACGAAGAATGGGCGGCGTCCGTCGGCGCGGTCGGCGGCGATCGCGGCGGCCAGCGCGTCCGGGCGCATCGCCAGCGAGTCGTCAACCTCGATGAGGCGGACGTTTTCGCGCCCGACGCCGCACACCATCGCGGCCTTGATGACCGAAGAGTGAGCCTGGGTGGAGGCGTAGGCGGTGAGGGGGCCTCTCCCCCCGGGAGGGGCACGACGCACCGAGGACGGTGCGTCGTGGCACCGCGCCCGCGCGGCGAGCATGGCCACCAGCACCGCTTCGCTGGCGGTGCCCTGGATGACGCCGCCGCCCTTGTGGCCCGAGGCTTCATCGAGAAAGGCGGGGGGCAGGCCGATCAACTCGCCCAGCCAGTCGAGCACGCGGGTCTCGACCTCGGTCATGGCGGGGCAGCCGGACCACAGGAACCCGACGGCCCCGAGCGAGGCGCAGAGCATCTCTCCCAGCAGGGCCGGGTAGGAGTGGGCCGAGGGGAAAAACGCGTGGAAGCCCGGGGCTTGCCAGTGGGTCATGCCCGGCATCACGACGCGGTCGATGTCGCGGGCGATGTCGGCCCAGGGCTCGCCCGTTTCCGGCGGGTGCGCCGGCATCGAGCGGAGCACGTCGCCGGGCGCCAGTGCCGCCCCCGGATGCACCCGCGCCTCATGCACCGTGTGCTCGTGGTAGTTGATGATCCACTCCACCATGTCGTGGGCGGCCCGGCGGAACTGCTCCGGGGACATGTGCGGCGGGGAGAGCGGCGACTGCGTGTCCATGCGCCCAGCGTAGCGGTGTGCAACCGCCCGGCGTGGAATGCGAATAAGAATGCGGGAAGAGTCAGTCCACCGCAGACCGATGTGCAGGGTGAGTTCAGGGTCTTGGGGTCTCATGTGGAGCCCCGTAATCGGCCCGGCCCCGCCGCCCAGCAATGGGTCCGTCCGCGCTGGCTGCTCGCCCCTGATCGGAGGGGAACCGCGGAGCACAGCTACGACCTCCGCCAAGTTCCAAACCGGTATCGGTTTTTCGTTCCGAACCGGCGACTCTTCTTCAGTGCGGCAGAAGCCGTCCGCGGCGTGTTCGTCCTCTCACGCCCCGGCGGCTTCTGCGTTTTTTGGGGATCGGGCGGCACGGTATCATCGCGCCCTTGCCCGACACAGAACCCATCATCCGCATCCGCGACCTCGTCAAGCGCTTTGACGGGCGGGCGGTGCTCGACGGCATCAACCTGGACGTGATGCCCGGCGAGACCATGGTGGTGATGGGGGGGTCGGGCTGCGGCAAGTCCACGCTGCTGCGGCACATCATCGGGTCGATCAAGCCCGACGAGGGGTCGATCGAGCTGTTCGGGCGCAACATCGTGGGGATCGACGAGGACGAGCTGAACGGGATCCGGACCAAGTTCGGGATCCTGTTCCAGTCCGGGGCACTGTTCAACAGCATGACCATCGCCGAGAACGTGGCGCTGCCCCTGCAGGAGCACACGCCGCTGGACCCGGAGATCATCTCGACGATGGTGAAGATCAAGCTCGAGCAGGTGGGGCTGCGCGAGCACGCCGACAAGTACCCGGCGCAGATCTCCGGCGGGATGAAGAAGCGGGCCGGCCTGGCGCGGGCCCTGGCGCTGGACCCGCGGATCCTGTTCTACGACGAGCCGTCGGCGGGGCTGGACCCGGTGACCAGCGCCGAGATCGACCGGCTCATCATGGACCTGTCCAAGAAGCTCTATGTGACCAGCGTGGTGGTGACGCACGAGATGGACTCGGCGTTCACCATCGCGGACCGCATGGCCATGCTCGATAAGGGCAAGCTGTTGAAGTGCGAGACGCGGGAGTGGTTCGATGCGCTGCGGAAGCTGCCGCCTGAGGAATCCGAGAAGCGGCCCGAGAGCGAGCAGTTGATCCGCCAGTTCCTGCGCGGCGACGCCGAGGGGCCGATCACGCGGCGCAAGGCGAGCACGAACTACGCCGAGGATCTGCTGGGCGGGCCGGTGGAGACGCTGCTGGGGATGACGCCGAGCGTTGCGACGACGCGGAGCGAGGCGGCGGACGTTTCGCCGGGGTGAGTGGGGCTACGCCTTGCGCTTGGGCACCTTCTTGAGGACCTTACGGAGCACCAGCTTGCGGCCCTTGCCGGCGCCGGCGTCGGGCGTCGCGTCGCCGAACAGCGTGGGCGTCGGCGCGGTCGGGGCGGCGGCGCCGGCCGTGGGCTG
>CAZEDW010000050.1:0-28695 GCA_964510955.1 uncultured Phycisphaeraceae bacterium | reverse complement strand
GACGGGATTTTGTAGCGGAGTTGGCTGGAACCGGCTGTACTTGGCCGCGTATACTATGTGAGACATAGTAAATGTTTGGCCGTGCCTGGTGGCGATAGGACCCATAGCACAGCTAGGACAGACAGAACCCATGGGAGCTCCCGAACCCAAGGGGGCAGGCGGCACGTTTTCGTTCGGAGAAACACCTATGAAACTCGAAACCGAACTGATGCGGGGCGCGGGCCCGCTCGCCGTGCTGAAGCTGCTCGAACGCGGCGAGATGTACGGCTACGAGCTGGTCGAGGCCCTCGCCAAGCGCTCCGACGGCGTGCTGGCGATGGGGCAGTCGACGCTGTACCCGATGCTCTACAACCTTGAGGCCAAGGGGTTGATCGTCAGCAAGTGGCGCGAGGCGGAGGGGCGTGAGCGGAAGTACTACTCGCTGACGGGCGCCGGGAAGAAGCGGCTGGCCAATGACAGCGAGCAGTGGCGCCGGCTGATCGGGGCCATGGGGTCTCTGGGGATCGCCACGCGTGTGCGGATCGGGGGTGCGCTGTGAGCGGAGCGGTGCAATCGTCGGACGATACCCGTCCGCTGTCGCGCCGCCTGCGGAGATCGCCGCTTCGCGACCTCGTCCGCGGGCGTGTTACGGGGCGGCTGGACGTGGCGTGGGAGATCGAGCGGGCGGGGCTGCCCCCGGAGTTGGCGCTCGTGGTGTCTCGCGTCGCGAAGCGCACGCGCCTGTGGCGCTCGGAGCGAGTTGAGACGGCGCGGGAGCTTGCGGCGCATTTCCGCGATGGGCTGGCGGCGGGGCGCTCGGGCGCGGAGCTGGTCCGCGATTTCGGCGACGAGCGGGCCGCCGCCCGCCTCATACGGCGCGCGGCCAGGCGGAAGCGGCCGGTGGGGTGGCACGTCTGGGCGAGGCTTTGTCAGGCGGGTGGGTGTGTGCTCTTGGTGCTGCTGGTTATGGTGGCGTGGGACACGATCCGGTATCTGACGGCGTCGCCGACGATCTCGCGGAACTACATGGCCGAGTTGAACGCGCCGATCCTGGCGCGGCCAGAGAACGAGCGGGCGTGGCCCTTGTACCGCGAGGCGATCCTGAAGCTGGCCGACATCGGCCCCATCCCCAAGTTCACGAACCCTGACGGGACCGAGCGGTGGATCACGCCGGACGACCCGGAATGGCCGCAGATGACGGCGTACCTCGACAGCGCGGGGCCGGCCTTGGAGCTTGTCCGCCGGGCGTCGGAGCGGCCGATTCTCGGCGCACCACTGGTCGCGAAGGTGGACCCCGAACTCAAATCGGCGATGGAGAGATTCTCAGGCGAACCGCGCCCGATGCCGACCGCGGAGGAGAAGGCCCGCGATGACGCCATGCAGGCATGGATCGACCCCGAGAACCCGCCGCTCATCGGGACGCTGCTTCCTCACCTCGGTCCCATGCGCCGCATCGCGCGCATCCTGTGCGAGATCGAGGTCGCGCAGTGCGTCAAGGTCGGCGATGCGGTGGGCCTTGAACGGGCGGTCACGGTGGCCTTTGCTCTCGCCCGCCAGGTTGGCGCGGGGACGACCGTCATTGAGCAGCTTGTCGGGCAGGCGCTGAGCGACCTGGCGGTCAAGGCGCTGTCGAGCGCGCTCGGGCGGCGGCCCGACCTGCTGCCCGATGCGGCGCTGACCCGCATCGCGCACAGGATCTCGGCCACCGGCGCCGGGACGAACGCGAACCTCCTGGGCGAGCGCCTCATGATGCACGACCTGACGCAGCGGGTGTTCACCGACGACGGCGCGGGCGACGGCGTGATGACCCGCGCCGGCTGGGATCGGTACACCGGCGGCATGAGCTTCAGCCTCGGCAACGGGGTCCTGTGGAGCCCGGTGGTGGCCGGTCGGCGTGACCTACTCAAGGTATGGGACCAGTACTACGACAAGATCGAGGCGGCCGCGCAATCCGCGGAGTGGGCCGATCGCTGCCAACGGCTCGACGCCGAGGTTGAGGCCGTCACCCGCAACGGCTACACGAAGCTGCGTTACCCGATGCTCAGCATCCTGTTGCCGGCGCTCAGCCGCTTCGTGACCAACTCGCACGAATCGGCGATGCGGCGCGACTGCGCCCAGGCCGGGCTGGCCCTGGAGTTGCACCGCAGGCGCACGGGCGAGTACCCGCGGACGCTCGAAGCCCTGACACCCGGGCTCTTACCGGCTGTTCCGATCGACGGGTACTCGCGCACACCGGTGAAGTACAAGCTGGTGGACGGGAGGCCGGTGATTTACTCGGTCGGCAACGACGGGGTTGATGACGACGGCATGTTCAAGGGGGCCCAGCCGGGATACCGGCACGACAAGGGGCATGACCTGCTGCTGTGGCCGGCGGAGTGAAGCGTGGTTGTCAATGACTCGCGCGGGGTGGTGTAGAGGCTGGGCGTCCCGCACAGCGAAAGCGTGAAATCCGCCGCCACCTCCCCGGGGTTGGTGGCGCGTGAGTAGCGCGAGCGCCGCCCATGGTGGTGTCGAGTTGACTCCATTGCTGCGAAAGAGCGGAGCGCGATTTGGACGTAGCTCGGGTCTGAGCCTTTCAGGCTCCTTCTCGTTGTGCTCCGCTTCCGTGGGCGGCGCTCGCGGACTCGCTCTGCCCACGGCTCGTTACTTGTGGGCCTTTGGCCCGGCGGAAGAGCGGCTCGCGGCGATCGTGCGATGGAGGCGAACCGCTTGGTTCAGAACCGGGACTTCGGGCAGACTGGGAATCACACGGACTCGACCGGGGTTGCCGCGAGCTCGGCATTGTGGGCCCGGCTGCCAGTCCTTCGCAGAGCCGAGGGTCAGGTGTCGACGGGCAGAGAACTAACTTGGAGTGCGGAAGGGGCGCCCAAGAGCTCGGATTAATCCTCCAACCGCACCCAAACCTCCTGCGCCTTGGCGGCGGCGACGGCCTGGGGCGATCGGGTATCGGCAAGGCAGCTGAGCAGGTTGGTGTGCTCGCTGACGGCGCGGTTGAAGCCGATCCAGTGGATCGAGAGCGCCAGCAGGATCGCGGTGCAGGTCCAGGCGCACAGTTCCATGCGGCGCTGGGTGCGGCCGAGCCAGAGGCAGAAGCAGCTCAGGGCCATGGTGAGCAGCTTGAAGCACACGATGGCCTGGGTGGAGCCGATGGCGGCCAGCCAGCGGGCCAGGGGGTTGGCCTCCGGGAGGCCGACCGAGCGCATGTAGGTGAGGGTGCAGAGCAGGTCGGCCATGCCCATGAGCAGGATGGCCCCGATAAGCAGGACGATGCGGCGCTGGGTGGCGCGCTGGGAATCGGTGAGCGATTCGCCGTGGCTCGGCGTCGGGCGCGAGGCGGGGACCCTGGGGAATGCCGGAAAGATCGTCATCGAACGCTCCCACTGCTTTGAGCGTGTCTGGGCGCTGCACCGATCAGGTCTGACCGCGGGCTGGGGAACCGTTGGAACTGGAGGGCCAGACCGAACGAGCCGCTCCAGACCGAAAGAAACCCCGCGGATGCGGGGCATCGAAGACCCTGAATCGGCCCGGCGGGGGTGTTTGTTCAACCCCGGGGCCCGGAACCGCCGTAGAGTTGTTCGAGCGGTGGCACCGGGAGGTTTCGTCCGAATGTTCCGGCGCCGCGAGCGCCGCGGTCTGGAAGGGACCCGTATGGCCCAGAGGCACGCTGTGAAGGTGATCGGTCGCGCGTATCGGACGTTGCGTTGGCTGACGGTCTGGTCGGCTGCGGCGGCGTGCGGTGTCTGGGCGCCGCGGTCGGGCGCTCAGGCGATCTTCGCCGGCAGCGTCTATGTGGACGATTCGCCGGCGGCGCAGGACGGGGTGGCGCGGGCGGTCGAACTCGCGGGGGTGGGGAACCTGGACGAGTCGTGCCGGGTGCTGCAGCGGTTGCTGGACGACAACGGCGACCAGCTTGTGCAGGTTGCCGGCGACGCGGACCTGTATGTCAGCGTGCGCGAGCGTGTGATGTCGGTGCTGGCGGGCGACGAGAAGCTGCTGGCGCGGTACCGCCAGAGCGAGCAGCCGGCGGCGGCGGCGCTGCTGCGGACGGGGCAGGTCGAGGCGTGCGAGCGGTCGCGGCTGCTGACGCGGGCGGGCTTCGAGAGCGCCTTGATCCTGGCGCAGCGGCGGTTCGACAACGCGGGGTTCTTCGGGGCGTGGCGGACGCTCAGGCAACTGGATCGTCACCCGGACTTTGCGGGTGAGAACGCGGCGAAGGCCGTGGGGCTGCTGGCGCAGACGGTCGCGTACCTTTCCAGCGACGCGCGGCACGGCCCCGAAGAGCTTAAAGAGGCCAAACGGCTGCTGAGCGACTGGAGGGATCGCGCAGGGGGCACCGCGCCGGGCGAGCAAGCTGTGGCGCTGCCGGGCGAGGAGTTTGGTCGGGGGCCCTTGGAACCGGGGCCGAAGGTGGAACTGGCGAGCGTGCTGCCGCGCCCGCTGGCGTCTGAGTTCATCGGGATGACGCTGGAGGAAGTGCAGACGATGGCGGCGCGGTCGGGGCTGGGGGTCGCCGGGACGGGGGCCAAGGGGCTGCCGATCACGGCGGCGGTGCTGCAATCGGTGCCGACGATCGCGGGCGACACGGTGTACATCAACGACAGCGAGACGGTGAGCGCGTGGGACCGTTTCACGCTGGCGAAGCGTTGGCGGGTTCGGATCGAGCCGCCGGCGCTGGCGGGCGTCACGGCGCCGGCGACGGGCCAGGGGCTGGAAGACTGCAACTGGGTGGCGGTGCGCGGGCACCGGCTGGCGACGGTGGGGGGTCTGGCGAGCGGCGTGACCAACCGGCAGGGGGTGGAGCGGACGATCAGCGTGCTGGACACGCGGGACGGGCGCGTGCTGTGGTCGACGACGCTCTCGCAGGCGGCGAGCGAGAACCAGGCGGTGCTGGCCGAGTGCTTCCCGCGCGGGCCGGCGCTGATCGAGGAGGGCCTGGTGATCGTGTCGGCGGCGCGGTACTCGGTCGACAAGCGGCTGCAGGGCGCGTACCTGGTGGCGTTTGACCTCGAGTCCGGGCGGGTGCGGTGGACGCGGAACCTGGGGAGCATGGGCGTGGTGCCGTGGAGCGCTTCGGGGTTTCCGGCGGACATCACGGCGTCGCGGGCCGGGGTGCTGTACCGGACCGACCGGGTGGGCACGATCGTGGCGGTCGAGGCGGTGAACGGGCGGGCGCTGTGGGTGCGGCGCGTGCCGCCCGACCCGGTGGCGCAGAACACCGGGCGGGGGACCAGGCCGCAGCCGTGGGACGGGGGCGAGCCCATCATCGATGGCGAGCGGCTGATCACGCTCAGCCCGGACAAGCTGCGGCTGATTGTGCTGGAGGCGCGGACGGGGCGGGTGCTGGAGCGGGTGCCGGCGACGATCCTGGCGAACCCGGACTACCTGCTGTCGGCGCCGGCGACCAAGCCCGGCGGCCCGATCCGGCTGATCGCGATCGACAGCGGGCAGATCAGCCTGATGGAGCCGGCGGGGCTCTTGGCCGAGTCGTCGTACGTCAAGCTTGCGGGGCTTCTGCCGCCGGGGATCCGCGGGCGCGTGTCGCTGGCTGGCGAGTCGCTGGTGGTGCCACTGATCGAAGGGGTGCTGCTGGTGCCGCTCAAGCCGGCGTCGGGCGACGCGGCGTCGGCGTCGACGCTCGTGCGCCTCGACAACCCCGGGCAGGTGCTGGCGCTGGAGAGCCAGTTGCTGGTGGTGGACGATCAGCGGGTGCACTCGTACCTGCTGTGGGAGACGGCCAACGGGCTGCTCCAGAAGCGGATGAGCGCCAGCCCGCAGGACCCCGCGCCGGCGGTGACGTTCGCGGAGCTCTCGTTCCGGGCCGACAAGCACGAGAACCTGATCCCGGCCATCGACAAGGCGGTGCGGGCGATCGAGGCCGACCCGACGGCGCCGCCGGCGGGCGTGGCGCGTGGGCGGCTGTTCCTTTCAATCCTGGACATGGTCGAACCGGATGCGCAGGCCGCGACGATCACGCGCCTGAGCGACGACATCCGGCGGCAGCTGATCGACCGGCTGCTGCAGCTCGCGGCGGCGCCGGGCGAGCAGGTGCAGGCGCTGATGGCGGCGGGGGAGTTCGCGGCGGGCGCGCACAAGGCGGCGGAGGCGGTGGAGCACTACCAGTCGATCCTGCTTTCGGCGTCGCTGGCGTCGCAGAACTACACCCACGGGGGGGCGACATCGCCGGCGGACGTGGAGGCGGCGCGGCGGCTGCGGCGGCTGGTGCGCGAGGCGGGGCGGGGCGCGTATTCGGCGTACGACGCTGAAGCGCAGGAGAAGCTGGCCCAACTGCTGGCGCAGCCGGGCGGGGCCAACGCGGGGGCGAACGCGGGGGCGGACGAGGGGGCGCTGGAGCGGCTGGCGCGGTCGTACCCGGTGTCGTCGGCGGCGCCGCGGGCGTGGCTGGAGCAGGCGCGGCGTCACCACGCCGCGGGGCGCGAGCTGCCGGCGCTGGGGGCGCTGGAGGAGGGGCTGTCGGCGGCGGAGAGCGCGCTGGAGCCGGGGGACCCGCTGCTGGGCGAGATCGGCGGGCAGCTGGTGACGGAGATCGCGGCGGGGGATCGACCGTCGGCGGCGCTGCGCATGCTCGACCAGGTGGAGCGGAAGCTGGGCAACGTGGCGTTGACGCTGGCGGGCAAACCGGTGGATGGTGCGGCGCTGCGGTCGTCGCTGCGGTCCCGGCTGGCGCAGTCGGAGAAGCGGCCGCGCGTGGGTGCGCCCAACGGGAAGTCGTCGGTGCTGAACGGGTGGGGGGTGGTCCCGCCGATCTGCGGCGAGGCGCCCGGCGCGCCGACGGACCGCGTGGTGCTCGGGGCGCTGAACGGCGAGATCGCGGTGTGGAAGGCGGGCGTTTCAGAGACCGGGGCGCCGTTGCTGAGCAAGCTGTGGGGCGACGGCGCCGCCGAGGCGTTCCTGCGGATCGACGCCAAGTCGGTGCTCACGGCGCGCCGGAATCTGCAGGGGGGCAACCGGTACGACCAGACGGTGACGCGGCGGGAAATCGACACGGGCAGGCCGCTGTGGGAAATCACCAGCTTCCGGGCGCTGTTCAGCGACCGCTCGCGCCGGCCCTTCCCGGCGGCGGACGAACGGATCGAGACCCCGCTGCGGCACCAAGTGCCGGCTGGCGAGGTGGTGGTGCTGATCGACGAGCGGACGATGGTGCTGGTGGACCGGGTGGGGCGTGCGGCGGCGTTCGACTATGAGTCGGGGAAGCTGCTGTGGGCCATGGAGCTGGAGGTCGAGCGGGTGTTTGACGCGGTGATCAGCGACGGGGCGGTCGCGTTCGCCGGTGCGCCCGGGGCGCAGTGGCGTGCCGACGCGGCGCAGGGCGGCGAGGAGGAATCCAAGCGGCAGGGGGTCGTGCAGGTGGTTTCGGCGCGGACGGGCCAGACGATCATGCGGCAGGGTGAGCGGACGCAGGTGAACTGGCTGTGCTTCGGCGAGGACGGGGGGCTGGCGCTGGGGCTGGGCTCGGGCGTGGTGATGTACGACCCGTACCGCGGCGAGCTGCGGTGGCGCAACGAATCGCCGCTGGCGCACGACACCGCGGTGGCGTGGGCGCTGACGGGGCGGGTGGTGGTCCGCAACAGCGACGGGAAGTTCCTCAGCCTGAGCGCCGAGAGCGGAGAACTGGACACCCGGGCGCTGGACACGCGGGACAAGGCCGATCAGCTCTTTGTCGAGGCCGACCTCCGCCAGTTTCATGACCGGGCGCTGCTGCTGACGACGCACGGGCTGGCGGCGTATGACGGCGCCAACAAGCTGCTGTTCGCCGATGCGCTGGGGAGCGAGGTGCTGCTGCGGATGCCGCGCCTGGGCATGGACGCGGCGCTGCTGGTGGAGAGCGGGGCGCGCGAGGGGCCGGCGGTCGACGGCGGCCCGTCGCTGTACCCGGTCCACGTGGTGTCCACGGTGAGCGGGAAGCTGATCGGCACGGCGTCGGTCGAACTGCCGACCAGCCCCACCGAGGCGGCGCTGGTCGACGGGATGATTGTGGTGTCCAGCGGGACGGCGTGCGTGCTGGTGGGGGCGCCGGCGGGGCCTTGAGACGATGAACCGTTGAACTCGCGGTTCGATTGAGCCTGGGCTTGTTGATGCGGACGCCCGCGGCTGGGCGCGAGAGAAGCGCTACGCCGCCCTGCTCGCGGCGTGCAGCCGCAGGCTCTGCAGCCCGGCGGCGCCGCCCATGGCCGCATAGGCCGCCCACAGCATCAGGCTTACCACCAGGGCGTAGGGCACGATCCAGATGGGGGCGAACCAGGACGAGATCTCGGTGGTGACCGGGGCCGAGCGCAGCAGGGAGTTGCACAGGAGCATGGCGCCCATGGCGAGCAGGCCGTAGCGCACGAGGGTGTAGATGGAGACGGCGCTGAGGATGGCGCTCATGGCCCAGCTCTGGTAGCCGCCGCCAAAGTCCTGGGAGATGAGCGCGGTGGCGGTGAGCCACAGCAGGGCGTAGGCGGCGCGCTCGTTGCGGGTGATCCAGCGGAGGCCGGTGTGGATGAAGGTGGCGAAGATGGGCACGAACATGGCCTGGCCCAGGGCGGTCATGATCACCGCCCCGACGTTGCGGGGCGCGCCGAACCAGTCGAGGGATGGCATCTCGGGCATGGCCGGCGGGCGTCCGATCCAGTCGGGGATATGACGGAAGCCGACCGAGACCGCGACCAGCACGCACGACATCAGCACGCCGACCATGGCCTCGCGCCCGACCTGCGGGTCGCTGAAGCGGCCGCCGATGAACCGTGACCATCCGACGACCGACCAGGGGCGGACCCGGCGGATAATGGGCTCCAGGGCCATGTAGAGCAGCCAGCAGAACACGGCGGTCCACAGGGCGTTGGCGGCGGGGTCCTTGATATTCCTGAGAGAGAAGACGTTGGCGAGCTTGGAGGCGGGCAGGATCATGCCCAGCCAGTTGGTGATGAACACGAAGAGCGCGAGGCGGAAGGCGCCGCGCCGGTCGCCGCGCCCCGAGCGCACGTTGCGCCAGGCCAGGACCGGCCCGACGCTGATGGCGAACACGAACGTGAGGGCGTCGACCAGCGAGCCGACGCTGAAGCCGGATGCACTTTGATTGTTCTGAGCGGCGAGCGACCACGGCGGGATGATGCGGAAGTAGACGGGCCGGCCTTCCAGGGCCGCCGCGTCGATGCGGATCGGCACCGGGCTGAATGCCCCTTCGCCGGGAAGTTCGCCGTTCCACGAGAATCGGGCATCGCAGCCGATGAGTGGCGCGGTGAACGGATCTGTGGGCTTGAACGCGCCCTGGTCCAGGTCGGCGGCGCGGAAGAAGGGGGTCCAATCGACGGGCCTGGCGGGCGCTGGCGCCGGGGCGTGGGGGTCCGTCGGTCGCTTGTCGAGCGACGGTATGTTGTCGAAGCGCCACAGGTTCCCGGCGGAGTCGAGGACGACGCGTGCGGAACCCTCGCCGACAAACGCCGGGTCTTCCAGGCGGACGCGCGTTCCGGGCGCGGCGGTGGGGGTCATGGGGTAGGGCGCCTGGCGGTACCAGAGCTGGAGCGTGGGGCGTCGGGTCTGGCGCAGCGACTCCCAGCGGTCCTTGTTGGTGAGGTTGCGGTCGATGTCGTTGAGCAGCGTCCAACTCGGCAGCCATCCGCAGGCCCAGTCGGCGGCGTCGGGCTTGACCCCGACCTCCTTGAGCAGGGCCCTAGCCTTGGCGACGAGCACCTCCGTGGAGTTCTCGAACGGGACCCGGCGCAGGAGCGTCGTGCTGTCTTTGAGGAATACCAGCACCAGCAGCGCCGCGGCGAACCCGAGCACGCACCACAGGGTCTTCAGCGGGGGCACCGCCGAGTGGCTCGAGGCGGCGGCGACCATCTCGGGCGAGGGGGTTTCGCCGGCGGCGAGGGCCGCGGCGAGGGGGTCGCCGCCCGGGAGCGCGGCGGAAACCGACAGGGGCGTGGCGGGGCGGTTGGCGGGGTCCTTCTCCAGGCAGCGGAGGATCACCCGCTCGACCAGGGGATCGACATCGGGCACGACGGTGGAAGGTGGGGCGGCGTCGGTGGTGGCGTGGAGGCCGCGCAGCTCGGCGAGGGAGCTGGCCTTGAACGCCGCTCTGCCCGTGAACACCTCGTAGAGGACCAGGCCCAGGGCGTAGATGTCCGAGCGGACGGTGGCGGGCTGGGCGTTGAGCTGCTCGGGGGCCATGTAGGCGGGCGTGCCGGCGCCGGTCTCGCCTGCGGCGGCGAGGCGGTCGGCGTCGCCGGCGATGCCGAAGTCGGTGAGCCTGGCGCGGCCGCGCCCGTCGAGCATGATGTTGGAGGGCTTGATGTCGCGGTGGACGACGCCGAGGTCGTGGGCGGCGGCGAGGCCGGCGCAGAGCTGGCGAGCGATCTCCACGGCCTTGTCGTGGGGCAGGCGGCCGATGCGCCGAAGGAGCGACGAGAGGTCTTCGCCGTCGATGTACTCCATGGCCAGGAACACCGTGGGCGGCGAGGCTGCGTCGGTCGAGGGAAGAATGTGGGCGTCGTACACGCGGCAGACGCCGGGGTGACTGATCTGGCGCGTCAGGCGGACTTCATCGAGGAGCCTTTGCACCCGCTGAGGGTCGGCGGCGATCACCGGGGGCAGGAACTTCAGCGCCACCGTCTGCGAGAGGGTGAGGTCATCGGCCCGGTACACCTCTCCCATGCCGCCCCGGCCCAGGAGGCCGACGATGCGGAATCGCTCGGCGACGACCTGTCCCGGGGAGAACCGTTCGAAGCTCGCGGCGGTGCGGGAAAGCGGCGGGGCGGCCGCGGTTGGCGGGGGCTGAACCGGGGCTGTCCTTTGGGCGCGGGGCGTGGGGACGTCGGCGGTGACCCCGGTGAGCGTGTCGCCGGCGCCGGCGGCGAGCGGCGCACCGCACGACGCGCAGAATCGCGCGGCGGCGTCGATGGGGGCGCGGCAGCCGGGGCAGACGGGCATCGGCGGGAGTGTACGGGGCGTGCGGGCCGCGGCGCGCACGGGGCGCGTGGCCTACGCTTGGCTGCCATGCACCGGACGCGCATCAAGATCTGCGGCATCACGGACGAGGTCGGCGCGCTGGCGGCGTCCGAGTGCGGGGCCGACGCGGTGGGGTTCATGTTCTACCGGCCTTCGCCGCGGTACATCGAGCCGGGGCAGGCGTGGGAGATCGCGCAGCTGCTGCCGCCGCTGGTGCACACGGTGGGCGTGTTCGTCGGCCCGCGGGCGGAAGACGTCGACGAGCTGCGTGAGAGCTTCCCGTTCGACATCACCCAGCTGCACGGCACCGAGCCGGAGCCGGTGGTCCGCGAGTGCCTGCCGCCGATCATCAAGGCGCTGCGGTTCGACCCGCAGACGATCGAGCACCAACTCCGCGTGTGGAGCCTGGTGCCGGAGGTGAGCGCGATTCTCGTGGACGGTTCGGCGGGCGGGGCGGGGGTGACGCTTGACTGGGGCGCGCTGGCGAAGGTGAAGGACGCGTGCGAGCACCCGCTGATCCTCGCGGGCGGGTTGACGCCTGAGAATGTGGGTGAGGCTGTGCGCGTGGTGCGTCCGTGGGCGGTGGACGTGTCGTCGGGGGTGGAGCGCGAGAAGGGCGTGAAGGACCCGGCTCTGATCGCGGCGTTCTGCGAGGCGGTGCGCCGGGCCGATGCGGCGGGTTGAGGCGCGTTGACGTGGCCCGGCGTTCGCGCCGCGAGACGCGGAAATGGGCGACTGCAACCGCGGTGCCAGTGGGGATTTTCCGGCGTGTTCGCAATCTGCTCGCATCGGATGTGGTGAATTGTGCGAAAGGCGTTGAGCGCCGGCTCGCCGCGGGCGATAGATGGGCTAGACTCGAACCGTCAGGCACAAACCGGCCGCCTCCGAGGGTGTGGGCCGGAGAAAGGGGCGCCGCCATGGAAGACGCGCTGAACAACCCGATGGACCCGGTGTTCAGGCCTTCGCTGCGCGCTCTTGAGCAGCCGATCCCGCGTGCGGCGTCCCGCGAGACCGAGCGCAAGAGCACGGCCACCAGGCACACACGACCGGGGATCCTGGTCGAACCGCACCTCGACCGGTTGTTGCCGCTCTACGCGCCGATGACCGGGCAGTACAGCGGTGTGCTGGGTCACGTCGCCGAGCCGGTGAGCTGATCTTCGTGAGCGCCGGGGTCGGCGTGGCGCAGCTCGGCGGGCAGGGCGTCCCACACGCGCGCGAGCGACGCGACGGCTGTCCGCAGGCGTTCTTCGGTGAGCGTGTGCTTGCCGATGAGCGCGAGCTTGCCGCCGATGAACCACCATGAGGCCGCCCATTGCGGCTCGGCGATTGCCGACCGCACGCGGTCGGTGAGCAGCGTCTGTGCGAACGCCTGGTCGCCCGTGATGCGCCAGGTTTCGGAGAAGGCCTCGGTTTCGCCGGCGCCGGGCGGCTCGGCGCGCCCGAGGACGCGCCGGAACCACTTGGCGGCGGCGCCGCGGCGCTCGAGCGTGACGGTGGGCCACGCGGGCGTATCGACGGCGAAGACGCTGTGGCAGATGCGGTGGGCGCTCTTGCCGGTGCTGACGACGTAGGAGTGCTCGAAGGCGGTGAGGCGAAGGCCGGGGTCGATGTCGCCGAAGACCACGCACGCCGCGCTGCCTCGCTTGTAGAGGGGCTTGATGGCGGACCATGCCTGCACGAAGGCCTTGTCGGCCTTGGCGAGGTAGCCCAGGCCAAGCGACTCGGCCGCGAGGCGGATGGACTCGACAACGGCCTTGCGCTTGCGGGTCTGGGCGATGGCGACGCCGATCACGATGACAAGAATCGTGGCGACCAGGGCGACCATCATGATGCGCTGCGGGGTCTGCACGGGGTCTGCAACGGTGGCGGGCCCGGGGGTGCGATCAGCCGGTCGGGGCGAACGACGCGCCGGGCAGCACGTGAGTGTTGACCATGTCGCCGGGCTTGAACTGCTCGGCGCGCTGGAGCTCACCGACCTTGAGCACCATCGGCATCGGGGCCTCGACGGTGATGGTGCCGGGGCCGCCGGGCGCCGCGTGGACCTCGACGACGCGTCCCTGCACGATGCGCGGGCGCCCGTTCACCGGCTCGACGAACTGGCCGCCGGCCTTGACCACGTCGATGCGGCGCGCCTGGCCCTTGATGATGCCGAGGATGCGCTTGCCGACGGGGGTGGTGGCGGGGCGCTCGGGGGCCAGGTGCAACTGGTAGTCGGTGCCGGGGAACGAAACGATGACCTTGTCGGCCGAGGCCGAGGCGAGAACGCCGCGGGCTTCGGCGCGGGTGGAGCTGGTTCCGGGGTTTGCGGCGGCGGCGGGAGCGGTGGCCATGGCGCCATGATATCGGGCGGTGCCGGAGCGGTGTGGTTGCGGATGTGGCGTGTCGCGGGTGCCCGCGCCCCGAGCCAGGACCGTCGGCGATCCGGTTCATCGCGGCGGTGTATCGGTCCGGACCGGCGTCTCCACGGGGGCGGCGCTGCCGCGGCGCCAGGTGTCGTGGACGGCGAAGCGCTCGAGGGTGTCGGGGCAGTCGGAGCGCCAGTGGCAGCCGCGCGACTCCTTGCGCCACACCGCCGAGCGGGTGACCAGGGCGCCGACGAGCAGCATGTTCTGCGCCTCCCAGCCGACGGGGTCGTCGAAGATCTTGTCGAGGGTGTAGCGGGCCCAGAAGTCGAACATCTCGGCGGCGTCGGAGAGCTTGTTGCCGGCGCGCTCGAGGCCGACGTTGCGCCACATGGCCGAGCGGACGCTGGAGCGGACATCGGAAAGGTCCAGCTCGCCCTGCAGCGAGAGCGGGATGTCGCTGATGACCTGCACGGGTCCGGGGCGGACGGCGCATCCCCAGGCGTTCTGCTCGCCGGAGCCGTTGGGCCTCATCTCGCGGCACGCCTCGCCGGCCGCGCCGCCGTACACGACGGCCTCCAGCAGCGAGTTGCTGGCGAGCCGGTTGGCGCCGTGGAGGCCGGTGCAGGCGGTCTCGCCGACGCAGTAGAGCCCGGGGACGTCGGTGCGTCCGGTGTGGTCGGTGCGGACGCCGCCGACGAAGTAGTGGGCGGCGGGGTTGACGGGGACCAGGTCGGTGGCGGGGTTGAGGTCGAACTTGGCGAGCGTGGCGCTGATGCCGGGGAAGCGCTGGGGGAAACGGTCGATGTGGCGGCAGTCGAGCCAGACGTGCGAGGCGCCCTGGCGCGCCAGGACGCGGAAGATCTCGCGGCTGACGACGTCGCGCGGGGCGAGCTCGGCCAGCGGGTGGACGTTGAGCATGAAGCGGACGCCGTTGTCGTCGAGGAGGTAGGCGCCCTCGCCGCGGACGGCCTCGCTGATGAGCGTGCGCGAGGCGCCCGCGACGTACAGGGTCGTCGGGTGGAACTGCATGAAGGCGCAGTCGCTGACGCTGGCGCCGGCGCGGTAAGCCATGGCGACGCCGTCGCCGGTGGCGACGGGCGGGTTGGTGGTCTCGCGCCAGAGGACGCCGGCGCCTCCGGAGGCGAGGATGGTGGCGCGGGCCCAGATCATCTGCAGGCCGAAACGGGGGTGCCAGGTGATGGCGCCGAGGCAGGGGGCGCCGGGTTCGTTGGCGGCGGTCAAAAGGTCGAGGGCGAAGCACTGCTCGAACAGTCGGAGCGACTGCTTGCCGCGCTGGCGGGCGCGGGCGATGAGGGCCTGGGCAATCTCGCGCCCGGTGGCGTCGCCGCTGGCGTGGACGATTCGGCGGGTGGAGTGGCCGCCCTCGCGGCCCAGGTCCGGCTCGGCGTTGCCGCCGCCGGCGGACCTCGCCGCCACGTCGGGCTGGAAGCCCCAGTCGATGAGGCGCTTGATCGCCGCGGGGCCTTCGCGGACGACGCGGCGCACGGCGTCCGGGTCGCACAGCCCCGCGCCGGCGGCGAGCGTATCGGCGACGTGCGACTCGATGGTGTCCTCGCCCGAGAGGACCGCGGCGATGCCGCCCTGGGCCCAGGAGGTGTTCGAGAGCGCGAGCTTGTCTTTGCACACCAGGATGCAGTCGCCGTGCTGCGAGGCGGTGAGGGCGGCGGTGAGGCCCGCGGCGCCGCCGCCGATCACCAGGGTGTCGGTGAAGATCTGCGGCAGCAGCATCGACCGGAAGGGGATGAGGTAGCGGCGGTCGTCGAAGACGGCGTGCATTCAGCGGAAGCGTAGGGGCCGGGGCGGGGCCGGAACGGGTTACAATGGCTCGCCATGGGAGTTGATCGCTGCGCCTGCCGCAATATCTCCTTTGCGAGCCTGAAAGTCCTGAGCGACCGGCACGGCTGGGGGTTTGAGGCGCTGAAATGCCAGACCGGTTGCGCCTCGGACTGCACCAAGTGTGAGACGTACATCCGCCGGATGCTGCGGACGGGGCAGACGGTTTTCCCCGTCCCGGCCTCGACGGTGCGGCCCCCATCGGCGGGGCGGCGCCCGCGGTAGGCTGCGTGCATGAGCCAGCCCCTGACATTCGGTTCGTTCCAGAAGCTGATCCGCGACCGTTACCACGCCACCGACTCGGCCCGCGGGACCCCCGGCACGTTCATGTGGCTGATCGAGGAAGTGGGCGAGCTGGCCACGGCGCTGCAGGACAACGCCCCCGGGAAGTCGCCCACGCCGGCGCAGCGGGCGAACCTGGAGGAGGAGTTCGCCGACGTGATCGCGTGGCTGACGACGATCGCGAACATCCATGGCGTGGATTTGGAGAAAGCGCTGACCAAGTACACAGACCCCAAGAGGGTGGAGGGTGTGAAAGACTGAGGGTGCCCGCTGAGTGCAAGGTCTCCCGCCCCCCGCCCCCCGCCCCCCGCGATCTTCCCGATGCCGCCCACCCGTCTGGACATGCACTGCCACAGTCGCGCCAGCCGCGAGCCTGTCTCGCGGTTGCTCGGCGTGCTGGGTATCTCCGAGTGCTACTCCGAGCCCGAGCGCGTGTACGACACCGCCAAGGATCGGGGCATGGACCTGGTCACGATCACCGACCACGACAGCATCGACGGCGTGATGTCGCTGGTTGAGCGCGGGTACCCGGACCTGATCGTCGGCGAGGAGGTGACGGTCTGCTTCCCGGAGGATCGCTGCAGGCTGCACGTTCTGGTGTGGGGGCACACGCCGTCGCAGCACGAGGAGCTTGCGCGGCTGGGGATCCGCGACGACGTTTACCGCTTTGCTGACTGGCTGCACAGCCACCAACTGGCGCACGCCTTGGCCCACCCGTTCTACAGCCAGAACGGCAAGCTCACACCCGGCCACCTGGAGCGATGCGTGCTGATGTTCAAGGGATGGGAGAGCCTGAACGGCGCCCACGCCTCGGCCCACAACAGCGCGCTGGAGCGGTTCCTCGGCGCGCTGACCCCGGCGCGGGTGCAGCGGCTGGAGCGCCGGCACGCCATGCGGGCGCTGTGGGTCCGCCCGTGGGACAAGGCCCGCACCGCTGGCTCGGACGACCATGCCTTGCTCAACCTCGGGCGCACGTGGACCGAGTTGCCGGCATCCCCAGCACAGGGCGGCGGCTCGGGGGCCGGCGCGGCCCAAGCACGGGGGGACGAGTTTCTTCGGCGGATCATGTCCGGCGCGGGCGTGCCGGGCGGGCGCGCCGGGAGCCCGACCGCGCTGGCCGATCAGATCATCGCGGTGGGTGTCCAGCATTACACCCGGCGAGCCGGGCCGCGCGCTGGGCGCACCGGCTCAACGCGTCAACCATCGCTCGCGGGCGTCATGGAGGCGCTGACGGGCGCGATGGAGAATCCCGGTGAGCTTTCGGCGTTTGTCGACGATCTCTCGGGCGCGCTCGCCCACGCCGGCGCATCGGGGCTGTTCCGGACCGATGGCGGGGCCGGTTCGGCGGGTGAGGATCTCCCCCGTGCTCTCCTGGCGATGGGCCTTTCCGTGGCGGCGCAACTGCCGGGGGTCTGCGCCCTGTTCCAGCAGAACAAAGACCGCGCACTGGTCAGCGCGCTGGAGCGGTGCGATGGGCCGGATGATTCGGCGGCGGGACGGTCTGCCCGCGTCTGCCTGTTCACCGACACCCTCGCGGACATCAACGGCGTCAGCCGGTTTATCGCCGACATGTCAGGGCGCGCAGGCCGCGCCGGCCACGAGCTGCACGTTCTCACCTCCACCCCGGGCCCCGTGGCGGGGCGCCCCAACGTCGACAACCTTGCCCCGGTCTTTCACACGGACATGCCCGCCTACCCGGGCCTCACCCTGTCGCTCCCGCCGCTGCTGAGGATGCTGCGCCGGGTTGAGGAACTGCGGCCCGATGCGGTTCATGTCTCGACGCCGGGGCCGGTGGGCCTGGTCGGCGTGGTCGCGGCGTCGATGCTCCGCGTGCCGCTGGTGGGCGTGTACCACACCGATTTCCCTGCGTACATCGACAGTCTTTTCGACGACGCCTCGCTCACCTCGCTGTGCAGGTGGTGGCTGCGGGTGTTTTACAGTGGGCCGCTGGGGCTGCGCCCGTTCGACTGTGTACTTGCCCGCTCGCGCTCGTGCGCGGCATCCATGCGATCCCTCGGCATTCCCAGCCAGCGCATCAGGGTTCTTCCACCCGGTATCGACACCGAGCGGTTCAGCCCCGCGTTCCGCGACGCTTCGGTCTGGAGCCGTGTGGAGCGCGGAGACTCGCGCCTCGCGGGGTTGTCGCGCCCTGGTGTGAAGGTCCTGTACGTCGGACGACTCAGCGCCGAGAAGAACGCCGCGCTGCTTGCCCGCGCGTGGCGCCGGGTGAGCGAGCGGTGCATCCGCGCCGGCACGCCCGCCGACCTCGTCATTGTGGGCGACGGCCCCGCCCGTGGCGCGATGGAGCAGTCTCTGCGGGGAGCCCACGCCCACTTCCTGGGCGTACGGCGCGCTGACGAGCTCTCCAGCCTGTACGCCTCCAGCGACCTGTTCATCTTCCCATCGGTCACCGACACGCTGGGGCAGGCGGTGATGGAGGCGCAGGCCTCGGGCGTGCCGGCGATCGTGAGCGACCGCGGCGGCCCGCGCGAGAGTGTCGCCCGCGGCGCCACCGGCCTGATCGTGAGGACCAACGGCGCGGGCGACGAGCGCCGCTGGGCCCGCGCGATCCTCTCGCTCATCCAAGACGCGCGGCGGCGCAGCGCCATGAGCCAGGCTGCTTCGGAAGCCATGCGTCATCGAGATCTTTCGGGCACGTTCACCGCGTTCTGGGGGGCGCACGGGCAGGCCCGACCGGCCCGTGCGCGGCGCTCCGGGGTGGACGCGAAGTCTGATCGCGAAACGACTGTCGACGGGCCGGGATCGGCGCGTGTCTCGGCGCCGGGCGCGCCGCTGAGGTGAGTCAGATCCCTGGGGCGGTGCGGTCAGACCTGCTCGACTTCCTTGCTCTTGGCCGCGACGGCCTCGTCGATGGCGGTCTCGTGCTTTTTCAGAAGGTCCTGGACTTTGTCCTTGAGGTCCTTGAGCTGGTCTTCGGAGACGTGCTGCGTCTTGTCTTTTTCGAGCACGTCGATGTGCTTGTTGGCGTCGCGGCGGATGTTGCGGACGGCGACCTTGCTGTCTTCGCCGAGCTTCTTCACCTGTGCCACGAGCTGCTTGCGCCGGTCGCCCGAGAGCGATGGGACGTTGACGCGGAGCATCTTGCCGTCGACCATCGGGTTGAGCCCGAGGTTCGCGGCCTCGATCGCCTTCTTGATCTCGTGCAGCGCGCCGGCGTCGAAGGGCTTGATGACGAGCTGGGTGGCCTCGGAGACGCTGACGGCGGCGAGCGACTTGAGGTCGGTCGGTGAGCCGTAGTAGTCGACCTTGACGAACTCCACCAGGGCCGGCGAGGCGCGGCCGGTGCGGATGCCCTTGAGCTCGTGCTTGAGGTACTCCAGGGCCTTGTCCATGGAGGTCTTGGCGTCGTTGAGGATGCTGGCGGGGGTGTGGGACATGGCGGTTCATCTCCGGGCCGCGCGGCGGGGGCCGCGGGCGGGGGGAGACGATGATACCGATCACGGGCGTTGCCGGGGCCTGGAACGCGTCCGGGGCTTTCAACTGCCGGGTTCAGCCGATCTTGCCGACGACCTGCGGCTGCTCGGCGAGAATCTGCTCGGCGATCTCGCGCCGGTGGACCTGCACCTCGCGCGGGAACTCGAAGGCGATCCGCACGCGGTCGCCCTTGATGCTCGCCACGCGGACGACGCCCAGCGGGTTCCGCGGGTCGCCGATGACAACCTCTTCACCTTCGCGTCTGGTGATGACCAGCATGGTGGACCTCCTGTCCGTTCACGAGAGGCCGGCTTGCCCGTCCGGCTCCAGTCGTGAGATTCACCGTCACCTGCTGATGGGATGGTACCACGCGGGGGCGGTGCGCCAATGAGAAACGCCGGAATACCGTGGAATTCCTGTGGACGGGGCGCGCGGTTCGGTATCGGATCGGGATTCGGGGCGGGTCACGGGCAGTTCCTGCCAAACTGCAGGAGCAACAGGGTGAGGTCGGAGGTGTTGGTCTGCCCGTCGCAGTTGATGTCGGCCTGTGGACCTTGCCCGAAGTACAGCAGCAGGCGGACGAGATCGGCGGTGTTGGTGGTGCCGTCGTGGGTGAAGTCGGTGGGGCAGGTGTTGCACACCGTCTGGGCGCAGGTGGTGGCGGGGCCGGCCCAGTAGTAGCCGCCGAGCTCGAGCAGGCAGGCGCTCTCTGAAGTAACGACGCAGTTGCAGGTGCCGAGGCAGCAGGCGCCGTTGTCGCTGGTCGGGGCGCAGGTGAGCGTGCCCTTCCACGGGCCGCCGCAGGGCTGATCCTGGAAGAACTGGGGCGCCACAAAGGCGTTGTAGGTTCCCGGGTCGAGCGTGGCGGAGCAGATTACGTTCTGGCACGGGTTGCCGTAGGCGCCGGCGTAGGCGCCGATGTTCGAGCAGTCGTCGTTGAGGATGTAGGCCTGGACGAGAAAGTCGGCGGTGACGGTCCACGTCACCGTGGAGCGCTGCTGGAGGGTGAATCTGAACCAGTCGGTGTCGCGTGAGAAGGTGGTCTCGTTGAGGCTGAAGGTGCCCGAGGTGCCGCAGACGGTCTGGCCGCAGGTGATCGACCCGTGGGGGTTGCCCTGGAAGGTGCAGCCGCCGTTGGTGGCGTCGATGTAGCCGGGGGAGCAGGGGGGCTCGTTCTCGCTGACGGCTCCCGGTGGGCAGGTGACGGTGCAGGCCGGCGAGCAACTGACGGGGTTGGGGCAGGCGGCCGGGCTTCGGGCGAGCGTGAGCCTGAAGTGGCCGGAGGTGTTGGCGCCGCCGGTGACGAGGATCGAGTAGGTCTGGCCGGAGGTGGTGCACCAGGTGAGCTGGGAGGACGAGCCGCAGGTTCCGAAGGCGTCGTCGCTGGCGCCGACGCATACGAGCGGGCCGGCGACGCAGTCGCCGCAGAACACGAGCATGCGGGTGTCGTAGTCGGTGACCGGTGAGCAGGTGTCGGCGGTGAACTCGTGCCCGTCGCCGACCACCTTGTACCAGACGCCGGGGCCCGGCGCGGGGAAGCCGCAGGAGGGGATGTCGGCCGTGTCGGGCGTGGCGTAGAGCGTGTAGCCGTCGACCGAGCCGGGGACCGACAGGACCGGGGCGGCGTCGCAGGTGTCGTTGGGCGGGAAGGGGATGTTCTCGCAGGTGACCTGGGCGCAGGTGATGCCGTCGCCCTTGTACGAGCCGCTCGAGACGTTGCAGGTCGAGCGGGTGACGTTGATGCAGTTGCCGTCGGGGAGGCAGCAGACGCCCAGGATGACGCTGTTGCAGGGGCAGATGACGTCGAGCTTGTAGACGGCGCGGTCGGCGCTGGAGAACGGGAGCACCTGGATGTAGTAGTTCGAGTTGAGCGAGGTGCTGAAGCAGACCGAGGAGAGGCGCTCGGTGGGCCCGCAGCCGGCGTCGTCGCTGCACCCGATGAGCGTCATGCTGGTGCACGAGCCGTTGGCCAGGTACACGCCGAGGATGGAGTCCTTGGCGCCGGGGTCGAGGTTGTACGAGTCGCAGGTGGTGACACTGACGGGGTTGCCGGTGCCGATCAGCTTGTACCACACGCTGGCGATCTGGGGCTGGGCGCAGATCGGGGTCTGCTCGCCGGGGACGAGCGTGGCGTTGCGGAGGTCGGGGAAGACCGAGGAGCCGCAGGTGATGACCTCGGCGTGGGTGCAGTCGTCGTTGCCGGGCGGGTTGCACACGTTCTCGGCGCAGAAGCTGAAGTCTCCTTGGTACCGTCCGCCCATGGCGAGGCACGCCTGCACGCCGGCCACGTCGAAGCAGGTGTTGTTGGTCAGGCAGCAGGCGCCGGTGGGGCAAACCGAGGCGCAGGAGATGTTGGCGTAGTACTTGGCGCCGCAGTTCACGTTGGGCTGATTGGTCGCGGGGCCGACGAAGAACCACCACGTGCCGGGGTTCAGGCACGCCGTCACGGAGCCGGACTGGCCCGGCGAGACGATGGCGAACGGGTCGATGCCGTGGGTCGCCAGGGCGCAGTTGGGCACGCCGTTGGTTCCCGCGATGAGGCCGATGACGGCCTTGAAGTCGCTTGTGACGGTCCAAGTCACGAACTTCTTCTGGGGCAGGACGACCTGGTACCAGTCGGTGTCGCGGACGGCGCCGTTGAAGGCGGCGGTCCCGCAGACGGTCTGGCCGCAGGTGATGTTGGAGAAGAACTGCAGCTGGGAGTTGCACCCGCCGTTGAAGTTGTCGGTCGGGATGCCGCAGTTGGGCTCACCCTCGGGGACCGAGCCGGTGGGGCAGGTGATGCTGCGGAGCCCGTCGGCGGGCTGCGGGTGCGCGTGTGCGTCGTCTGGTACGCCGGCCGGCGCGTCGGAGGTCCATTGGGGGATGGGCTTGGGCGAGTCCTGGGGTCCCTGGGCGAGCGCTGCCGAAGTCCATGCGAGCGCGCCGAGTGCCAGAGCGATTCGCGGAAGCGGGTATGAAAGCGGTTTCGAACGCAAAGCCCTCTCCTGCAATAACCACGCTGGGACCGCAGCAACGAGCCCCCCTGGCGTGAATTCGATGCTTGGCACGGTTGCGAGTCAGATACGCATACGCCCCTCTTGCCGCTGAGTTCCCCGGAGCGGATATCGGCGGAATCTCACTCGGACAATGTTAGCGCCGGCGATTGAATGGGGCTGATCGAGGAGATTCGGTTGAAACCGCCGGGATGACTCTGGCGTCGCCGGGACCCCGGTGGTATCATTTTGGCTGATCCGCGCCGCGTTCCGGGGATGTCCCCGGCACAGCGTGGGCCAAGTTCAGGACCGACGCGCATCACGCCCGAGCCGCATCGCCGATCCTAGACCGAATCCGCTTGGGCTTGATGGACAGCGAATCATGAAGATCTATGTCGGGAACCTGCCTTACTCGTGCACCGATGCCGAGCTGCGCGATATGTTCGCGCCCCATGGCAACGTCGACAACGCCAGCGTTGTCATGGACCGCGAGACTGGTCGCTCGCGCGGCTTCGGCTTTGTCGAGATGAGCAACGACGCCGAGGGTCAGGCGGCCATCGCCGCCCTGAACGGGTTCAACAACGGCGGGCGCGCGCTCACCGTGAATGAGGCCCGTCCCAAGGAGCCCCGCTCGTTCGGTGGCGGCGGCGGCGGCGGTCGTGGCGGCTACGGCGGCGGTGGCGGTGGCGGCCGTGGCGGCTACGGTGGCGGTGGTGGCGGCGGCTATGGCGGCGGCGGTGGTCGCGGCGGCCGCGATCGCGGCGAGCGCTCCGAGCGCTGGTAATCCACGCACCTGCATTCTGTGAAACTCCCTCGAGGGTCGGCGAAGGCCGGCCCTTTTTCATTTCGCCCCGGCGCAACCCCGGTAGCGTCGCAGCCGGGACGCAAGCCGCCCGTAGACTCGTGCGTTCTTCCCCCGAACCTCACCATGATGAACCGCACGCTCATCGCCGCCTGCACGCTGGCTCTGACCCTCGGCGCCGCCGCGCAGACAGCGCGGCCCAACCCGCACGAGACCCCGGCGCCGGACCCCAAGCTCCTGGAGAACCCTCCGACGGGCACGCCCCCTCCGGGGCCGGGGCGGCCCGATGTCGAGGCCAAGCCGGTGCTGACGCGCCGGGACCTGGCCCTGGCGTACATGAGGTTCGAGCGAGCGCTCGCGGTCGCGGCGCCCAAGGGCGAGGCGCTCGCCGACGTAAGCGGCGCGGTCGACGAGGCGACGATGGCGTTCTTCCGCGGCGACAAGGGCGCCGCGATCGGGCTCATCAACCACCAGACCGTCAAGCTCATGGGTGAGCAGGCGGCGGCCGCTGGCGCGGTGGCGGAACGCCTGCGCGTCAGAGTTGAACCGCCTGTGTGGACGTATTTCACGACGCCGGCGCCGGTGATCGTTGTGCGGTCCATCGCGCCCTTTGGCGCGTCGTCTCCGGCGGCGCTGCCAGGGGGATGGCCCAAGCTCGCCGTCCTTCTGGACAAGCCGGGCACCGATGCGCCGATCGGCGGCGAGGCGGCGAGCGTGCAACTGAGCATCCCGGCGCCGAACGCGGAATCCAACGGCGAGCTCCGCGCCACGCTCGACCTGTCACCATTGGTGAAGGACCTGCGGCCGGGCAGGTACGACGTGTGGCTCACGGGTGAGAATGGTTTTCGCTGGAACTGCGGGGCGTGGTACGTGGTGACGGCGTCGAGGGGCGAGGTGCGCAGGCTCGACCTTGACCTGATGGACAAGTATGCCGCGCCGGCGGACCGACCCGATCTCGGCGCCGCCGCGACGACGCTGCGCGCGCGGATGATGCTCCTGAGCGACCGCCCGTCGGAGGAGATGTCGGTCGGCATGGTGACCGACCAGGTGGGCCTTGAGAGCGACGTGCTGCTTGAGTACTCGGCGCTGCAGCAGGGGCGCAACCCCTACGCGCGGCGCACCGGGACGTACTACCGGGCCTACACATCGGGCGGCATCCAGGTGCCGCTGTGGGTGCACGCGCCGCCCGGCGCCGCCAAGGACGAACCGATGCCGCTGGTGATCGCGATGCACGGCGCGGGGGCGGACGAAGCGATGTTCATGTACGGCTACGGCGCGGGCATGATCCGCGACCTGGCCGACCGGAAGCAGTTCATCGTGGCCTCGCCGCTGGCGTACGCCTTCGCGACCAATCCCGCGGTGTTCGATGATCTGGTGGCGTCGATGGAGCGTGATTACCGGATCGATCCTCGGCGCATCTACGTGGTCGGCCACTCGCTGGGGGCGATCGCGGCGTCGGGGCTGGCGCAGGCGCGTTGCGACCGGATCGCGGCGGTGGCGGCGATCGCGGGGCTGAGGCCGTTCCAGACGGGCAAGCCCGGCGCGCCTGTGGTGGCGTTCGCCGCGGCGCTCGACACGCTGGTGCCCCCCGAGCGGGTCCATCAGGCGGCCGACGCCGCGAAGGCCGCGGGGATTTCGGTGGAGGTCCGCGACGTCCCGGACGTCGGGCACACGCTGGTGGTGCCGGCGGTGCTGCCCGGGGCGGTGGACTGGTTGCTGTCGCACACGCTGCCAGAGGCGCCCGCGGACAAGCCGAAATAGTTCAGGGCGCCCTGGAAGCGTCCGGTCCTGCGGGCTTGCTCTCGTGCGCGACGATGCGGTGGGCCAGCGCGGGGCTGAGCGCGTCGATCAGGTGGATCGCGCGGTAGTACCAGGGCACGCAGATTTCCAGGCGCGGACGGTCGAGCAGCCCGGCGACCTTGCGGGCGACAAGCTCGGGAGGGATGGCGCGGTGCTTCACGCGGGGCCAGAGCGTGCGGAAGCTCTCGCTGTTGAAGTAGTTGGTGGAGACGATGCCGGGGTTCACGAAGCTGAAGTGGACGCCGCAACGGCGCGCGGGGTGCTCGGCGGCGAGCGTCTGCGTGAGCGACACCAGCGCCGCCTTGCTGGCGGCGTACCCCGCGTGCCCCCAGGGGCCGACCTTGGTGGACATCGACGCGATGTTGATGACGTGCCCCGCCCGGCGCCCGAGCATCCCCGGCAGCACGCACCGGATCATCTCGGCGGCCGCCAGGTAGTTGACGCGCCACAGCCCCTCGTGGTCGTCGGCGCGGTGCTCGACGAAGGCGCGGTAGAGGCCGAAGCCGGCGTTGTTGATGAGGACGCGCGGCTCGATGCCGTGGCGGGTCAGGAACGCTTCGGCCGCCGGGACGATCTCGGGCGTGCGGGCGAGGTCCTGTTCCAGGAATACGCTCGATGTTCGATTGGTCTTTGAGAGCTGATCCGACAGCTCGCTCAACAGATGTCCGCGCCGCGCGATGAGAACCGTGGACCATCCCCTTTGTGAGAGCTCCAGCGCGACGCACCGGCCCATACCGCTGGAGGCGCCGGTGACGATGGCCCACTTATTGTCGCTTTGGCTGGTCGGCACGGGGCTTACGCTACCCCGGCCATCACCCCGTCGCCTCTGAGCCGAAAGGTGGCGTCCGGGTTCCCGGTTTCCGGCCTGGTTTCTTCCAGCGCCACGTAGTGGCGCTGCACCCGCGGGCCGAACCGGCAGAGCAGCTCGTGCGTGATGCTGCCCGCGGCCTTGGCGAGTTGCGGAAGGTGATTCGGCGCGGCGCGGTCGTTGCCCACCAGCTCGACCCACGCGCCAACTCCCAGCCCCGCCTCGGGAAGGTCGGTCAGGTCCACCGTGATCTGGTCCATGCTCACGGTGCCGACCTGCGGCACGTAGGCTTTCATGCCGCCGGCGAGCTCGATCCCGACGCGGGCCTTGTTGGACAGGGCGCGTGGGTATCCGTCGGCGTACCCCACCGGTACCAGACCCAGCCGGGTGCGGCGCTTGGCCCGCCAGGTGCAGCCGTAGCCGACCGGGGTGCCCGGCTCGATCCACTTGGTCTGCACGAGCTTGCTCACCCAGCGCACCGCGGGCGTCAGGCCCTTGGCGTGCTCAAGGAACTCGATGCTCGACGGGTCCGCGAACTCCTCCCCGGCGTAGCCCAGCAGCGTCAGCCCGACGCGGACCATGACCCGGTGCAGACGCCTGGCCCGGAAGAGACCGAAGGTGCTGGCCTGGTGGATCATGCAGTCGTCGGGAAGCCACGGCTTGACCCGCCCGAGCCAGGCGTCGAATGCTCCGGCCTGTTGGGCGGTCTGGACGGGGTCGCTGTCGGCGGCGGCGCAGTGGGTGAAGACGCCCGCGAGCCGGAGCCTGGGGTTGGCGGCGATGGCCTCGACGATCGCGGCGGCCTCGTCGGGCTGGGCGCCGCCTCGGCTCATGCCGGTGTCCACCTCAACGTGCAACCGCAGCGACAAGCCCTGCGAACGGGCGATGTCGGCGAGGGCGGCGAGGTTTTCGGAATCGTGGACGGTGAAGTGGACCTGCCCGGTCATGAGGGCCCGGTAGATCGGGTCGCCGCGTTCGAGGTCACGGACGGGCATGAGGATGAGGATGGGCGTGGACCCGGGCAGGCCGACGTCGAGCAGCACTCGTGCCTGGTCGGGGGTATAGACGGCGAGCATCTGGACCCCTGCCGGGACAAGCCGTTTGGCCAGTCGCGCGGCGCCGAGCCCGTACCCGTCGGCCTTGACCACGGCGCACAGGCCCACCCCCGGCCCGATGAGCGAGCGGGCGACGCCCACGTTGCGTTCGACCGCCGACAGGTCAATCTCGATCCGGCTGGTGAACGTCACGCGGTGTGTCCCTGGGAATGGCGTGGGGGGCGGTGGAGGATGCGGTGGGGGGGCGGTCCGGCTCGGCGGTTGAGCGTCAAACCGGTCAGGTTGTATCGACCCGGCAGCGGCGCTATCATCAACCATAGATACGCCGCCGGAGGGGTGGGCTTGCGTCCACCCGCCAAGGAACTTGACGGTCGCGGGCGCATGGCGGCGAGCCCGCGGATCTGAACATCGGTAGCGTGCCCCTTCCCGGATGGTTCGCACCGCGCGCGTCCGCCTCGCCGCCCGCAGGGCTGGTGATTGAGACGCGCCCAGTGCCAGTCATCCGATGCGGACGGGGCCGTTGCCGGCGAGCCTGTTTTTCGCCATGAGCGACCACACCACCGACGCGCAGCATCCCCTGACCCTCAGCCCTGAAACCGAACCCCACGCCGGCGATCCATCGCCGACGCCCGGGGCCGGCGTGCCCGGCGCGGCCGATGGGGCGCCGCCGGCGGGCGATGGCGCACCCAAGAAGAAGCGACGTCGGCGCGGCGGTCGCGGGCGGAAGCGCAAGAACGGGAACCCCGGCGAAGCCGTCGGTCCGGGCGCCCCCGGTTCCCCCGGCGCTGCAATCGGGGCTGAAGCGGATGGCGATGACGATGACTCATCGGGCGACGAAGCTGACGGCCCGTCCGGGTCCGCCGAGGCCGTGGGAGTGGCGCCCGGCGAGCCCGCGCGCCAGGAGCAGCGCCCGCCGCAGCCGCGGAACGAGCACCGCGGGGAGCGGGGTGGAGGTCGTGGGGATCGCGGGCCGAGGCGCGACGACCGCCGCGGCGGGCATCATGGCCAGCCCCACAACCGCCCGGGCCAGCAGGCGGGTCACAGCGCGGCTCGCGATGGGGACGATCTGGACGAGCCCGCCCCGCGTCCGCGCCCGGAACGCACCACGCCGCAGATCGCGCCCAAGGAGTGGGAGGAGATCTTCGAGGGCAAGACGTTTGAGTCGCTGGGGCTGCGGAACAGCGTGCTGAAGGGCTGCGAGGCGGCCGGGTTCAAGAACCCCACCAAGATTCAGGCTGAGATGATCCCCCTGGTGCTGGCGGGTCGCGACGTTCTGGGCCAGTCGCGCACCGGGACGGGCAAGACGGCGGCGTTCGGGCTGCCCTTGTTCAACAACGCCGACCGCGACAAGCCGTTCCAATCGCTCATCCTCGCCCCCACGCGCGAACTGGCGATCCAGATCGCCGACGAGCTGGCCGAGCTGGGCAAGTTCACGCCGATCCGCGTCTCGGCGGTCTACGGCGGCCAGGCGGTGCACGCCCAGGCCAAGAAGCTCGACAAGGGCCCCGAGATCATCGTTGCGACGCCGGGTCGCCTGATGGACATGGTCGAGCGCGGGCACCTGCACCTCAACAACGTCAAGTTCGCGATCCTGGACGAGGTGGACCGGATGCTGGACATCGGGTTCCGCGAGGACATCCGCAAGATCCTGGGCGGGATCAAGCACCCGCACCAGACCGTGCTGGTCTCGGCGACGATCAGCGAGGAGATCGAGCGGCTGGCGCGGTCGTACATGAACAACCCCGAGAAGCTGGTGACCACCGGCGGCTCGCTCACGGTGAGCCTGGTGCAGCAGCACTACATCAGCGTCGAGCCGTGGGACAAGCGGCGGATGCTGCTGCACTGCCTCACGCACGAGGAGCCGGACCTCACGCTGGTGTTCTGCCGCATGAAGCGCACGGTCGACGACGTGGTCGCGTTCCTGTGCAAGAACGGCATCGACGCCCACGGCATGCACGGCGACCTGCAGCAGGGCAAGCGCAACAGCGTGATGAAGCGGCTGCGGCACGGCGAGCTGGGCGTGCTGGTCGCGTCCGACCTGGCGGCGCGCGGGCTGGACGTCGAGGGCATCAGCCACGTCATCAACTACGACCTGCCCGAGGACCCCGAGATCTACATCCACCGCATCGGACGCACCGCCCGCGCGGGCCGCGGCGGGGTGGCGTGGTCACTGGTCACCAAGGAGCAGGGCCCGCTGCTGACGGCCATCGAGAAGCTCGCCAACACCCACGTCCCCGAGAAGACGTACCCGGACTTCAAGCCCGGACCGCTGCCGCATGATGTCGAGGCGCGGCGCAAGGCCGAGTCCATGCGCGTGCAGAACCTCAAGAGCCAGAGCCGGTTCCAGGGGCCGTCGCTCCCGGCTCCGGCGGCTGCGGCTGCGGCTGCGGCCCCGGCCCCTGCCACGGGCTCG
>CAZEDW010000049.1:0-29241 GCA_964510955.1 uncultured Phycisphaeraceae bacterium | reverse complement strand
TGCTCACTCATCTGCCTCAGAACCCTCAACAACGCATAGTGTTAGAGGCTCTAAGGTAGGACGGAACACGCACCCAAGGATCAGGGGGACTGGAGGTGGGCGTGAGAACTGTTCAAGCTACCCTGCGCAGCGCTGCCGCTGGACTTGTGTCGGCTGCCACCTTGAGCGGCCCGCCCACCGAGGCGGCGGGATTCCAACTGAACTCCTGCGACGCCGGCGTCCTTCCCGGCACAATCGGTAACCCAATTACTTGGACGCCAGCCAGCGGTTCGTTTACCGATAGCCGAGGCCCCACGGGGATTTTCGCGCCCACTGCCGACGGCGCCGCAAATACTCCAGGCGGCGCGTATGACAACTACTTCGGTATGGACGCCAACGGCCCGACGGTGCCCGGCGACGGCAACCCCAACACCGTGGGTGACGGGTACTCATCAAACGCGACGCTTTTGACCATCGATCCCGTGACGTATCCGCCGGTCGTGACCGGCGTCGGGTTCCGCGCCGGGATCGTGCAGGGGCCCTGGTTTTCCACCACGTTTGTAAACAGCCGCGCTCACGCCGAGTTCGCGGGACTGGACGCGATGTTCATCCTGAACCTCACGCTCCGCCCGGGTTCGAGCGGACCGACGACCGTAGGACTCGTCGTCAACATCCGGGACGGCGCCGATGTGAACAACCCCGCGAGCGCCGGCGGCCTCGGCGCTGTGAAGTTCGGAGCGAATAACGCCAGCAATAACGGGGGCCTTTGGCATCAGTCGTACTACCTCGGTTGGGTCGCCACGCAGGTGTCGGGCCTGAATGCCACCTTCGACGGGGGGACGAACTACACGATCTACCTTGTTGGGGTACCGGGACCGGGACCGGGAGGCTGTTTGGCAATTGTGTTCGGCGCGGCGCTGCGGCGTCGGCGCCGTGCATTGTGAACTTTTCCGGGCCACGGCGACTCGTTTTCAATGTCGTTCGACGGCCTCGCCACGATCAAACGCTTCGAGGACATTCGATCCGGCCCGTAGGCCCTTCACCGGGGACCGCACAAAGGACTTTGCCCATGCAGTGCACTCTCGGGGTCACGAGTCTTCTCGCTCTCACGAGTATCGCCGGCGCCGGGCTGTATCAGGTCAATCGCGTTGATGCCGGCGGCGTACCCGGGAGCGTCGGCTCCCCGATTCGCTGGACCACGGGGGTTGAATCGTTCGAGGACGCACGCGGACCGTTGGGGGTCTTGGCTCCTACGGCGGACGGGGCAGCGAATACTTTTGGAGGTGAGTTCGACAACTACTTTGGGTTGGATACGTTCGGCCCCACTATTGCCGGCGATGGAAATCCAAACACCGTCGACGGCTACTCATCAAACGCAAATCTCCATGTGGTCGATGTCGGAACCGGCGGGTCGCAGTCCGGCTTTCGACCAGGCAGGGTCCAAGGCGTTTGGTACTCAGACGTGTTCGTCAACTCCGGCTCGATTATCCCACAGTTTTATGGCCAGCCATTGTTCATACTCAGTTTTACGCTGCCTCCCGGGGCCGCGCTGCTGGGCACGAACGGCATTGCGGTGAACATCCGCGAATACGGCGCCGACGGTGTGTTCAGCGGCGATGGAGTCACAGTGTTGCTGCAGTTCGGCCACTCCAATGCAAACACCGCTCCGGGGCTCCTGGGGTCATATTGGCTCGACTACGTCACCTCCTCGGTCTCGGGCGTTAACGGCACCTTCAACGGCGGGACACGGTACCAAGTCTATGTTGCAGAGGGCTTTCCCCCCACGCCGTCGGCGGGCGGAGTTACGGCAGTCGCACTGGCGTTCAAGCTCAGACGCCGACGAACAACGTAAGAGCTGACGTGGTGGCCAGTGGCGTGATTCACTGTCCGCGACAAGCGACTTCCATGCCCCGAAAACCTGATCGATGGATGCTGAGGCCACACTCTTTTGTCGGCTCGTCTCGCACGGCATGCGTGCGACGGCGTGTCTCGCTCTGGCCGCAGCGGCCGACCCGGTTCACGTCAATGTCATGAATTCAGGCGTGATCCCCGATAGCGACGGGCGCCTAATCGCCTGGACACCGGCCAACGCCTCCTTCGCCGACAGCCGAGGTCCAACCGGAGTTCTTGCCCCATCCGCCGTACTACCTCAATGGGATTGCGACCGCCCTGACCAATTTGAACGCCGCGTTCGAACGGGGGACGAACTACTCGGCGTGCCTCGTGGCGGTGCCGGGGCCGGGGGCGGCGCCGATGATCGGGCTCCTGGCGTCTCGGCTCGCCCATCAAAGAAGGCGGAGAAGCCCGCGTGAGAGCGGTCTGGTAGCATTGGCGGCATATGCACCGCTTTGGTTTGATCGCGCTCGCGGCGGCCCTGCCTGCCTGCTCTCAACCCCAGAACAAGTCCGCCTTTCGTTCTGACCTCGCCTCCGAACGGATCGAGGCCATCGGCGATGCGGGGCGCGAGCACGACCGCTCGAAGATCCCTGATCTCGTTGATTCTCTCGAAAGCAGCGACGCCGGGGAGCGGATGCTGGCGGCGGAGACCCTCGAGCAGATGTCGGGGGGCCAGACGCTGGGATATCACTACGAGGGCACGCCCGCGGAGCGCCGGGAGGCGGTGAAGCGCTGGCGGGCGTGGGCCGATGAACAGGGCGGAAGGAACGCCACGTCCCGTTAGAGTTATGGGACCGCCATGTCCCTCGCCGCGCCGTATCATCCGCAGCACATGGCTACTCGCCCCGAGACGCCGGTTCGCCGGGCCGCGCTGGATCAGGTGCCGCAAGCGCCGGCGCACGTGGTCATGCGCCTCTTGAGCCAGCCGCGGTACCTGTGCGGGGCGCGCGACGCGGTGTCGTCGATCGCGCGGCGGTTCGGGTTTGACGAGCAGACCAGCGGGCAGATCGCGCTGGCGGTGGACGAGGCCCTGTGCAACGTGATCCGACACGGGTATGACTCGGCGGGCGACCGGCCCATCGACCTGCGGGTCTGGCCGCTCAATGAATCGGAGTGCACCGGCGAGGCGGGGGGCATCCGGATCGTCATCGAGGACGAAGCCAGACAGGTCGATCCGTCCAAGATCAAGAGCCGCGAGCTTTCCGATATCCGCCCGGGCGGGCTGGGCGTTCACATCATCCAACAGATCATGACGGCGGCACGGTATGAGCAGCGCGCGGGGCCCCAGGGGGGCATGCGGCTGATCATGGCCAAGAAGCTGGAACCTCGGCCGGATGTCGCCGCCCCGCCGGGGCCCGGCTCGTCCTCTGCCGGCAAGCAGCCAGCCCTGCAGACCAAGACCTAACCTCCGGCCCCCCCGGACCCCGGACCCCGGACCCCGGACCCTCGGCCCACCAGACCACCGACATCCCCGATTGCAAGACCTCCTTCACCGATCCACCGACGAAAGCCCCTCCGACATGCCTCTGCAAGTGACCATCGAAATCAAGGGAACCGTGGTGGTGGTGGGCCCCACGGGCGATGTGGACCTGAACTGCTCGCGCGAGTTCCAGACGCACCTCAAGAAGGTGCTGGAGCAGAAACCGCAGCGGATGATCGTGGACCTGGCCAAGGTGCCGTACATGGACAGCTCGGGCGTGGCCACGCTGGTGGAGGCGATGCAGATCGCCCGCAAGAGCGGCACCCGGCTGGTGCTGTGCGGGATGCAGGACAAGGTGCGGTCGATCTTCGAGATCGCACGCCTGGACCGGGTGTTCACGATCGTGAGCGATATGGCGGCGGCGGGGGTTTGAATCGCTTCGATCCGGGCGGGTGCTTCGCGATATCTGCTCGAATTGGCGACACGTTTCGCCCGCTCGCGACTCTCTATTGAGCGTGAGCGAGCACCAGGCTACATCGTGCCCGATCGAGTGCATCGTCGCCCCGACGGCTGACGCGTGCAGCGAACCCCGCGCCGCGTCGTTCGGCGCGGTGTACCGCGAGCACTACGGCATTATCGCGGGCCTGATCTACAGGCGGACGGGCGACGTCCATGTGACCGAGGATCTGACTTGCGACGTGTTTCTCGCCGCCTACGCGGCGCTACCGAGGTTCAGGAACGACGTCCCCCTGATCGTCTGGCTGCGCCGGATCGCTCACAACCGCGTCAACCGTTGGGTCAGGCGGGAGACGGGCTTCCGCGCGGCGTTGCGCCGCGTGCCGTTGCTGGGCGCGCTCCTGCCCACACTTCCGGCGTGTGGTGAGCGTCCGCCGGCTCTACGGGCTCTGCTGCGGCTCCCGGTCAAGCAGCAGGAACTCATCGCGGCGCACTACCTCGACGGGCTCTCGCTCGCCCAGACCGGGCGCTTGCTTTCAATCTCGCCGGAGGCGGTCAAGTCTCGACTGGCACGGGCGCGACGAGCGCTGCGTGCGGAACTCGAACGAGAGAACCAGCCATGACCACGACCCGACCCGAGCAGTCCATCGCCGAATCAACCGACCCAGTTGACACCGCGCTCCAGGCGCTCGCCGCTCCGCGTTGGAGCCGGGAGCCCGATTGGCGCACATTTCAGGAGAAGCTCATGCAGACTCGCACATTCGGATGGCGTCACTTCGCCCTGTTGGCGCTGCTCGCGAGCGGTTGCTTCGCCGCGGGCGCGGCGTGGGACCGATTCGCGTTTACGGGGACCATGAAGCTGAATGACGGTGGAAACGCCGCCGTCTCAGGCGAACTGATCCGCGGCGAAGGCGATTCGTTCATGGCGGAGTTGAAGTCCGACAAGGACCTCTCCTCAGGGGGCACGCTGGAGATGACCATGCCCGACGGACGGAAGGCGACGCTCGTGACCGCCGTGGCGGGCGACGACTGCAAGCCGGGCCAGACCCGCGAGATCACCCTCCCCGACGGCAAGAAGATCAAAGTACCCGTCCCGGCACGTTCCGCGGCGTGCCTCAAGGCGTGCGGGGCGGAAAAGTGCACCGGGGCGTGCATGAAGCGGTGAGCGTGGCTGGGTGGGAGCGCCAAGCCGTATCGGGAAAACCTATTCGGCAAACGGGGCGTGCGAACTCGCGCGCCCCGTCTTTGCACGGCGAAACCGCGCCGCACCCGGGCGTCTCCACCATTGCCTCAAAGCGTCATCGAACCATGCTCTTCAGCGCCTCGACCTTGTCCAGCTTCTCCCAGGTGAACAGCCCGTTCTCCGCCTTGCGCCCGAAGTGCCCGTGGGCCGCGGTGGGTGAGTAGATGGGCCGGCGGAGGTCCAGGCTGGCGATGATGCCCTTGGGGGTCAGCTTGAAGCACTCGCGGATAGCGGTTTCGATCTTGCCCAGGTCGGCCTTGTGGGTGCCGAACGAGTTGACGTGGACGCTGGTGGGGTCGGCGACGCCGATGGCGTAGCTGAGCTGGATCTCGCAGCGGTCGGCGAGGCCGGCGGCGACGACATTCTTGGCGATGTACCGGGCCATGTAGGCGGCGGAACGGTCAACCTTGGTGGGGTCCTTGCCGCTGAAGGCGCCGCCGCCGTGGCGGCCCATGCCGCCGTAGGTGTCGACGATGATCTTGCGTCCGGTGAGGCCGCAGTCGCCGTGGGGGCCGCCGATCTCGAACTGGCCGGTGGGGTTGATGTGGAGCTTGATGTTGTCGTTCCACCACTTGGCGCCGAGCACGGGCTTGATGATGTGCTCCTTGACGAGCTTGCGGAGGTCTTCCTGCTTGGCGCCGTTGAAGGCGGGGGTGTGCTGGGTGGAGAGGACGACGGTGTCGATGCGGACGGGGTTGTCCTTTTCGTCGTACTCGATGGTGACCTGGCTCTTGGCGTCGGGGCGCAGTCCGGGGAAGACGTTCTGCTGGCGGCACTGGGCCTGGCGCTCGACGAGGCGGTGGGCCAGGTAGATGGGCAGCGGCATCAACGTGCCGGGTTCGAGGCTCTCGGTCTCGCGGCAGGCGTAGCCGAACATCATGCCCTGGTCGCCGGCGCCGTCCTTATCGACGCCCATGGCGATGTCGCCGGACTGCTTTTTGACGGTGATGAGCACGGCGCACGAGTCGGCGTCGAAGCGCATGCCGATGTCGTTGGCGTAGCCGATCTTGCGGATGGCGCCGCGCACGGTCTCGTCGAAGTCCACCTGGGAGCGGCTGGTGATCTCGCCGGACACGACGGCCATGCCGGTGGAGACGAGCGTCTCGCAGGCCACGCGGCTCATGGGGTCGCCCTTGAGCATCTCGTCGAGGACCGCGTCGGAGATGGCGTCGGCCACCTTGTCGGGGTGGCCCATGGAAACGGATTCAGAGGTGAACAGGTAGCTGGGCACGGGCGAATCTCCTCGCGGTGGAAGGGGGCAGAGATGATATCGGGCGGATCGGAGAAGGGCTTTGTTCGGAGAGGTCGCGGGCATGGGTCCGTCGCCCCCTTTTGGGAAGGTCGGGGAAGTTCGCCGATCGGGGCGTCGGGCCGCGTTACGCTCGCCGGGTCGGATGTGGGAGTTTCCCCCGTTGAGGGGTCGGCTCGAGCGAACCCGAGTGCGTGGAGGCATCATGCGGTCAGCGATCTTGTTGGTGGCGGCGTTGGCGGGCACGGCGGCGGCGAGCGGGCCGCGGGGTTGGACGCCGTCCGTGGGGGCTTCCGTGGAGCCGGCGTGCGCCGACCGGGAGTCGGGGTGCGTATGCCATTCGGGCGTGTTGCCAGGGATCGCGTGCTACGACCCGGATATGTCGCCGCAGGACCTGGACCGATTGGTGCGCCAGTTCGGACTGCGCCCCCCCACCGCCTTCCCGCCGGATGGGCGGTACTTCAACGACATTTCGGCGTGGACAGGCGACGTGGCGCTGGGCCCCGCGAACCAGGCGCAGAAAGCGCGGCTGACCATCAGCTTCGCCAACGACGGGATCAGTTGGGGGCTGGGACCCGTGGGGATCCTTGGGATCTCGAACCTCAACTCGCGGCTTGTGACGGCGTTCGGCGCGACCGGCACCGACCGCGGGCGCGAGCTGATACGCCAGGCGCTGGCATCGTGGCGCCGGCAGAACGGCATCACCTACCACGAGGTGCGTGACGACGGGACGGTTGAGGACCAGTCGCTTGCGCGGTCCGCCAACCACGGCGACGTGCGCATCGCCGGATTCAACATGGGCGGCTCGGGCATCCTGGCCTACAACGCGTTCCCCGACCCCAGCGGCCTGGCCGCCGTGGGCGGGAGCGACATGAACATCAACACGTTCTACTTCGATAACGGCACCTTCGGGAACTCCGCCAGCAACTATCGGTACCTCCGAAACGTCGTGTCGCACGAGCACGGGCACGGGCTGGGGTTCATCCACCCGGTGCCCTGCGCGGGCACCAAGCTGATGGAGCCGTTCATCAACACCGGCTTCGACGGGACGCAGATCGACGAGTACCGGGCGGGCGGAGCCAACTACGGTGACCGCTATTCGGGGAATAACTCCGCGGCGAACGCCAAGGACTTCGGCTCGCTTACCTCGCCGTCGGTCAAATCGATCGTGGAGCGGAACCTGTCCACCAACGGCGCCGGCGCCCCGCTGGGGACGGGCGAGGACTGGTTCAAGTTCACCCTCGGCAGCACGCAGACCGTCAGCATCGCCGTCGAGCCTGTCGGCGGGGTGTACGACAACGGCGAGCAGTTCGACCAGTGCAACGGGTCCATCACCAGCGTGAACGCCCAGGCCGCGGGGAACTTGAACGTTGAGCTACGGGATGCGGCGGGGACGACCGTTCTCGCCTCTGCGAGCGGCGCTGGAGCCGGCGCGGCCGAGATCATCGCCGCTGCGAGCCGCGGCGCCGGCACCTACACCGTGCGCGTTGTTGACGTGGGCCCGAACCCCTCGAACGACCAACGCGTCCAGCTCTATGACCTGACCATCCGCGTGGGGACCAGCAAGGCACTGCCGCAGGCGGTCGCGGGCGTGAACAAGCGCATCGCGGTGAACCAGACCTGCTATTTCATGGGGAACATCAACAGCCGAGCCATGGAGACCGGCGCCACGCTCAGCACCTACGCCTGGGACCTTGACGGCAACGGCACCTTCGAAGTCGCCAACAACGGTCAGCCCACCAAGACCTACACCACCGCGGGCACCGTGAACGTCACGCTCCGCGTCACCGACTCGAACTCGATGCAGGCGACCGACACGATCCAGGTGGAGGTGTACGACCCCGCCGCGCCGTGGACTGTCGGCGGTGGCTCGTGCCCGTGGCTCTCGGCCCAGCCCGGCGGCGTGACCAACAGCGTGGGCGACGCGGCCCCGGCCCAGTCGCCGGTCCAGGTATTTGACCAGGCGATGACCGTCACCGATGAGCTGCGGTTCACGGTGACCGGCTCGGTCAAGACCAGCGCGGCGGGGTCACTGGTGGGCGCCGACGGCGACTCGGCCAGCGTCGTGTGCTTCCCCGCCGCGGGCGAGAACGGGATGGCTGGCGCGTGCGCCCCCCGCGGGGCCCTGATGGGGGTGTTTGTCAGCGGGTTTTCGCAGAGCGTCGGGCCGGTGTCGGGCCTGCCGGCGCTGGACTTTTCAACGCCCGCCTCGCGCGATTACGCGGTCATCGGCCCGGCGCTCAACCAGCCGTTCTTCATCGGTGACGGGCGCACCAGCGGCGGGGCCACGCAGCGCGTGGTGATCCCCAACGGCGGCAATCGCCTGTTCCTGTGCGTGATGGACAACACGGCGTGGGGCGACAACGCCGGGTCCTTCAGCGTGAGCGTGGCCGAATCGATCGGGACGCCGGGGGCGTTCGACCTCTTGAGCCCCGCCGACGGGGCCACGGTCACGTCGATCACACCGCTGCTCGACTGGGCCGAGGCGCTCGGGGCCAGCAGCTATACCGTGACCTGCGACAACAACTCGGACTTCTCTTCGCCGTACTTCAGCCAGTCCACTTCCAGCTCGCAGGTCAGCGTGGCGGCGGGGACGCTCCCCATCGGTGGTCCGTACTACTGGAAGGTCGTGGCGTCCAACCCCGGCGGGCGGACGACCAACTCCACGCCGACGGTGCAGAGCTTCTACATCGCCGCCCCACCGCCGCCCTGCCCGGCGGACCTGAACAACGACCACCTGATCAACACCGGCGACCTCACCGTTCTCCTGGCGAACTTCGGCGGCGTGGTGCCGCCGGGGACACAGGGCGACCTGAGCGGCGACGGCGTGGTCAACACCATCGACCTGTCGCAGATGCTCGGGGTGTTCGGCACGGCGTGCCCCTGAGTGCGGAAACGCCGGGGGCCCGGCCTTGGAGTCCCTGCGCGTGAGCGATCGCTCGCGGGCGGTTAGTATCGGCACACGATGGCGCAGCCGGCGTACAACAGGCTCTCGATCCTGATCCCCGTCTACAACGAGCGCGAGCACGTTGAGGAGTGCCTGCGCCGGCTGGACGCCGCGTCCTCGCTCCTGAAGGACCTGGGGCTCGAGCGCGAAGTGGTGCTCGTCGATGACGCGAGCACCGACGGGACCAGTGACATTTTGGCCCGCCTCGCCGAGGGGCGCGCCGACTACCGGCTGCTCAAGCACCCCGTGAACATGGGCAAGGGCGCGGGCATCCGCACGGCGATGAAGGCCGCCGCCGGGGACATCCTGCTGGTCCACGACGCCGACCTGGAGTACGACGCCCGCGATCACCCCGCGGCGATCCGTCCGATCCTCGAGGGTCGGGCCGACGCCGTCATCGGCTCGCGATTCATCGGCTCCACCCACCGCGTGCTGTACTTCTGGCACATGGTCGTGAACAAGGGGCTGACGCTCCTGAGCAACATGACGACCAACCTCAACCTGACCGACATCGAGTGCTGCACCAAGGTGTACACGCGGGAGGTGGCGGAAAAGATTGATCTCGCCGAGAACCGGTTTGGTTTCGACCCCGAGATCGTGGCCCGGGTGGCGCGGATGCGCCTGGGGCAGACGAGCCGGCGGGCCCGGGTTTTTGAGGTCGCGGTGGCGTACGACGGGCGCACCTACGCCGAGGGGAAGAAGATCGGCCTCCGCGACGGGTTCCGGGCGCTTTACGCGATCTTGCGGTATGGGGTGGGGCCGCACTGATCGGCGCTTTGCGGTCAGGGAGCAGCCTACCGCTCCCGCATCTTCTCAAGAAACGCCTTCTCCGCGTCGCTCAGGCTGTGCAGCCCCTGCTGGTGCACCTTGTCGAGCAGCGCGTCGATGCGGGCGCGGTCGGGGTCCGGCGTCGGCTTGCCGCGAGCCGGGCGTTGACCCAGGCTCGGCATCGGGCGGGCTCGCTCGGGGCCGAGGAAGTCGAAGAAGTTCCGCAAGAGGTGCGGGCGGCGGATGAAGAACCAGCCCGCGAGCGCCCCGCCGACGTGGGCCGCGTCGCCGCCGGCGTTGCGGCCGGCGAGCAAGAGGTTTGCCAGAGCGATGCCCGCCATGATGTAGGCGCCGGTGCTGACGCGGGTGGGGATGATGCCGAAGATGAGCATGATCTCGTCGCCGGCGACGAACGCCGCGGCGAGCAGCACGCCGAACACGCCGGCGGAGGCGCCGATGAGCGGCGTATAGAGGTCGACGTGCAGCACCCCCGGGAGGCGCAGGCCGAAGCCGTCGCCCAAGAGGTTGAGCGTGAGGTACAGGAGCGCGCCGGCGATGCCGCAGATGAGGTAGAACGCGAGATAGCGCCGGCCGCTGGCCAGGTAGCGCTCGACCAGCGGGCCGAAGAAGAACAGGCCCATCATGTTGAAGGCGATGTGCGAGACGTCGGCGTGCAGGAACTGAAAGAGAACCAGCCGCCACACCTGCAGCTCGCTGAAGCCCTTGCCGGTCGAGAAGTGCCCCGCGGCCTTCAGGGGCGGCATGGGGACGAATCGCTGGAACCCGACCAGGTCCGGGGCGCCGTTTGGCAGCACCACCGGCTTGCCGCTGGGATCAACCCGGTAGATGGGGTGGAGTTTGAAACCCGCCAATCCCGGCTCGGGCCGCTCGAGGGTGGCTCCGTTGTCGATGGTGAAGCCCCGGCGCTCGGTGATGGTCGGCAGGGCGCTGCCGCTCCACAGCGGCGGCGGGTAGACCTCACCCATGGGGACCTCGACGCTCCACTGCTTGTAGACCATCGCGTCGAAGACGAACACGGCGCAGTTGATGATGATGATCCACGTCGTGATGGACAGGCCGACCAGGCGGCGCGGGATGGGCAGCGAGCTGATGGGCCCGCCGCGGGTTCTCCGGCCGCCGGAAGGGCCGCCGGGTCGCGCGTAGTCTCGGTCGTGGATGCCCATGGATGGTCAGTGTGGCACAGTGTTCGGAAACGTGCGGGGCCAAGAGTATCGGGGGGATTGCAGGGTGGGGCCAACCCCGCCCTACGGCGGCCGCGGGCGCACGGTTCGTCCCGCTTCAATCATTCGGGATATTCGGCAATATCTACCCGAAATGTCCAGATTCGCGGCGGTGTGGTGTGATATGCTCTCGGCGTCAGGTCGGCGAGAGCGTGCGCTTGGGTGCGCCGCGTTGCCGCCCCACTGAAAGAGAGGACCGCATGACTCGCTGGATCCGTTCCAAGAACGCGGGGGTTGTTGCGCTCGGTCTGCTCGCGTCGACCGCGGCGGCAGATCCGCAAGGATTCTCGCTCGACTCGGTCGTGGTCTTCGGGCCCGGCGGTTCGCTTCCCGGCAACGCCGTCGCGGTGAGCGCTCAACCGACGACTGACGGACTGGCGCTCAACGGCCAGATCGGCCCCGTGAGCGCCGGCGACCTGCGGGCCGCGGTGGGCGGCACGAGTTTCGACATCTACCTCAGCGGCGCCATCAACAGCAGCGTGCCGGGGAACACCGGCGTGACCGCTGCGATCAACATCGCGGCCTTCAACAGCGCCGGCGTCGTGAGAGTCGAATCGAGCTTCGCCAACGCCCGCGCCTATGAGCCCGACGGCAGCGGGTGCTACGCCGTGTTTGGCCGCTACGACGGCCCCGCCCAGGCCGGCGGGCAGGCCACGCTCAGCTACCGCACCGAGCTTTTCCCCGACCCCGACGCCTACGGCGACTGGTCGGTCTGGATCCACATCAACTGGACCGGTGCGGCGGACGGCGACACGCTCACGCTGGTCCTGCCCCAGGGAGCCTCCGCCTTCTCGCTGGCCCCCCCACCGCAGTGCCCGAGCGACTTCAACAGCGACCACGCCGTGACCACCGCGGACCTCGTCCGCGTCGTCTCGCGGTTCGGCATGTCGGTCGGGGCGTTCAACGCCGGCGATGTCAACGGCGACGGTTACATCGATACGACCGACCTCACCGCGCTGCTGTCGCGGTTCGGGCAGTCGTGCCCGTAAATCGAGTCATTCCAATCTAGACATCGCAAGCAACCCATGCGGCCCCCGCCCGAAACGCGGGGGCCGTTTTCGTTTTCGCCGCGGCAGCCTCGGATCGGGTCGTCGGCTATCGTCTCGCGTTCGCCCGATCCCCCTGCCCACACGAGAACCGCCATGAGCGCCGACGCCGTTGTGAAGCTGTTGAAGTCCCGCGAGTCCGACGCCGTCAAGCGGCTGATCGACTGGCTCCGCATCCCGAGCGTCAGCACCAATCCTGAGTGCGCCGGGCACTGCCGTGAGGCGGCGCAGTGGGCGGCGGAGCAGCTCAGGCTCGCGGGCTTCGCCGCCGAGCTGCGCGAGACGGGCACCAAGGACAAGCCCGGCCACCCGATCGTGTGGGCAACGACGCCGGGCAAAGGGGCTGGGCCCCACGTCTTGTTCTACGGGCACTACGACGTGCAGCCGCCGGACCCCTTGGCGCTGTGGGAAAGCCCGCCGTTCGAGCCGGTGGTGAAGCCCGCAGACGCGGGGCCCAAGGGCAAGGTGCCCGGCGAGCGGATCGTGGCCCGCGGGGCCGTGGATGACAAGGGCCAGGTGGCGTGCTTCCTGGAAGCCGTGCGGGCCTGGAAGGACGCTTCCGGTGCGGTACCGCTGAAGATCACGGTGCTACTGGAGGGTGAAGAGGAATCCGGCAGCGTCAACCTTGACCGCTTCGTGCTCGATCACGCCGCCGAACTGAAGAAGTGCGACATCTGCGTCATCTCCGACACCGGCATGCTCGGGCGCGGCCAGCCCGCGATCACCTACGGCGTGCGCGGGCTCGCCTACACCGAGTGCATCCTCCACGGCCCCAACCAGGACCTGCACTCGGGCATGTGGGGAGGACGCGTGGCCAACCCCGCCACCGAGCTGGCGAAGGTGCTGGCGCAGCTGTGGGACGCCGACCGGCGCGTCACCATCCCCGGCTTCTATGACAAGGTCCGCGAGCTGACCCCCGGCGAGCGCGAGCAGTGGAAGCGACTCCCCTTCAGCCAGGCCGAGGCGCTCAAGGGCATCGGCCTGCCGCCCGAGTCCGACGTCGGCGAGAAGGGCTACACCGCCATCGAGCGCGAATGGGCACGCCCCACCGCCGAGGTGAACGGCATCTACGGCGGGTACATTGCCAAGGGTGCCAAAACCGTGATTCCATCGCACGCGGGCGCAAAGGTGAGCTTCCGGCTGGTCGCCGACCAGGACCCCGAGGACATCACCAACAAGTTCCGCCGCTGGCTTGATGAGCGCACGCCCAAGGGGTTCCGCTGGGAGTTCATCAACCATTCCGGGGGGTTCCCCGGCACGGTGGCGACGGATTCGCCTTATCTCGCCGCGGCGAACCGGGCGCTTGAACGCGCCGGCGGGGCGAAACCCTTCCTCATCAAAACCGGCGGCTCGATCCCCGTGGTCGGCATGCTCAAGGGCGAGCTGGGACTCGACACGATCCTGATGGGCTTCGGCCTCGACGATGACCGCGTGCACTCACCCAACGAGAAGTTTGAGCTGGAGTGCTTCCGGCTGGGGATGGCGGCGCATGCGCTGTTGATTGAGGAGTTGGCGGGGATCGCCTAGACCACCCCAAGGGGCCTGTTGCGCTTATGGATGCGGTTACTGAGCGTTTGTCTCAGACACCATCTGGCCCTTGTGGTAGACGCAGACCTTCATTGGTTTTCCGGTGGAGTAGTAGTGGTTCCACACGCCTTCGCGCTCGCCGTGCTCATATTGGCCTCGGGAGCTGACCTTGCCGTCAGGCCAGTATTTCACACACTCGCCCTGTTCGACGCCCTCCTCATAGGCGGTCTGGGCGGCGAGCGGTTGAGGATTATTGCGGTCGTCCCAATCGTTGTAATACTGTTTCTCGACGCCATGCACCTTGTCGTGGACAAACGGCTTGTCCCAGACGATTTCTCCGTTTGAGTTGTACCACTTCCATTGGCCTTCTCGCAGGCCGTCGATGTATTCGCCCTCTTTGTCGATGTGGCCGCCCTTCTCGTGATAGGAGCGGAACGTGCCGTGCTTCTTGCCGTCCTTCCAGTTCGTGACCTCTCGCAGGCCGCCCTTGTCGAAGAGCTTCACCTCGAGCCCGTTCTTCTTGCCGTCCAGGATCTTCAGGGTCTGCACGGGAATACGGGGCGGGTCAACAGTCCCCGCCAGTAATGCGGGCGCTACAACCAATGCGAGAGCAAAGACGGAACTCAAGTGGTTCATGGGTGCTCCTTTCGCTGCAAGAGAGACCCCATGCGCTCCGGCGCGCGCCCGAGTGATTCGCGACCATTCACTTTTATCTCGCCGTGAGGTGCTCTGAAAGCCAAGCCCGTTCTCTTCCCTGACAAAAACAGAACTCGCTAAGCTCGCCCCATGGCTTGCCCGCGGGACGCCTGATCGCTATCCTCTCCACCCCTCCCGGAGCGTTCCGGAAGGCCACATCTCAAACCGTAATCACCACCGACGCCTGATGGTCGCCCGCTTGCCCGGGTCCATCCACCGGAACTCCCCGTTCCGGCACAAAGGCCGACGTGGGAGGTGGAGAACACATGGGCAAGAAAGAAGTCGTCAACAAGTTCAAGATCATGGCGCCGGCCGGCGCGGCAACGCCCGGCCCACCCCTCGGCCCTGCGCTGGGCGGTAACGGCGTCAACCCCGGTCAGTTCATCCAGCAGTTCAACGCCGCCACCCAGCCCATGAAGGGCAAGGTGGTCGGTTGCGTCATCACGACGTACTCGGACCGGTCGTTCACCTTCGAGATCAAGTCGTCGCCGGCGAGCGAGCTGCTCCGTCTGGCGGCCAAGCTCGAGAAGGGCTCGGGCACGCCGAACTCCAACAAGGTCGGCAAGGTGACCAAGGCCCAGGTGAAGCAGATCGCCGAGGAAAAGATCAAGGACCTCAACGCCGCGAGCGTTGAGTCTGCGATGCGGATGATCGAAGGCACGGCCCGCTCGATGGGCATCACGGTGGAGGGCTGAGCGCCATGGCGATCAAGAAGAAAGAAATCAAACTCCCCGGTTCCAAGCGTCACCGCGCCAACCTGCAGGCCAAGCCGCACGAGGTCATGACGGCCTCGCAGGCGGTGAGCGCGCTGAAGAAGTACAAGGGCTGCAAGTTCGACCAGACGGTCGATATCGCGGTCCACCTGAACATCGACGCGGCCCAGGCCGACCAGTCGATCCGCGGCTCGATCGCCATGCCCAAGGGCATCGGCAAGACCAAGAAGGTCGTGGCGTTCTGCCCGCCGGAGGTTGAGAAGGCGGCGCTGGCCGCGGGAGCCATCAAGGCCGGCGGCGAGGAACTCGCCCGCGAGGTCGAGAAGGGCTGGATGGACTTCGACGTCGCGGTCGCGTCCCCGGACATGATGCGCGTCATCAGCCGCCTCGGTAAGGTCCTGGGCCCCAAGGGCCTGATGCCCTCGCCCAAGGCCGGAACCGTCACGCCGGACATCCCGACCGCGGTCAAGGAATACTCGGCCGGCAAGATCGAGTACCGCAACGACAAGGGCGGCACGGTGCACGCGCCGGTCGGCAAGTTCAGCTTCCCCGAGGGCGACCTGCTCGCCAACGTGGAGCACTTCATCAAGTCCATCGACGCCGCCAAGCCCTCGGGCGTCAAGGGCCAGTTCATCAAGAAGATCGCGATCAGCGGGACCATGACGCCCAGCGTGCTGGTCGAGGTTCCGCAGACCGTCCACGCCGAGTAATCGCACTCATCAGGAGCACTACCAATGAGCAAAGCCATCAAAACCCTGATGATCCGCGACTACAAGGAACGCTTCCAGGGCGTCAACGACGCCGTGGTGGTGTCCATCCGCGGCCTGAAGGCCATCGACACCAACAAGGTCCGGGTCGGCCTGGCCAAGAAGAACATCAAGGTCACGGTCGTCCGCAACAACCTTGCACGGCACGCCATCAAGGACTCGGGCCTGAAGAGCCTTGAGGGCATGCTCACCGGCTCGACGGCCCTGGCCTACGGCGCCGAGAGCGTCGTCGACGTGGCCCGCGAGCTGGTCGACTTCGCCAAGAAGATCGAGAAGCTCGAGCTCCGCGCCGCGGTGCTCGACGGCGTCATCTTCGAGGGCAAGAAGGGCGTCGAGCAGCTCTCGAAGTTCCCGACCCGCAAGGAAGCCCTGGCCCAGACCGTCACCCTGTTCCTCAGCCCCGCCAAGAAGCTCATGGGCCAGATCAAGGGCCCCGGCGGCAAGGTCATGTCTCTCGTCAAGACCGTGCAAGACAAGCTCGAAAAGGGCGAGACGATCGCCAAGAAGTAAGACGAGGCACTGGGCACTAGGCACTGGGCCCTAGTGAACCCCGAGAGAGCCTGCTACTAGTGCCCAGTGCCTGATCCCTATTGCCTGTTTCTCCGTCCCCGACTGGCCCGCAAGGGTTAAAGGCCGAATGGTTCGGCCCCTCTCGCGGCGGAAACTCGAATCGCAGAAAGAGAACGCACCATGTCCGAAGCCGTCAGCGACAAGATCAAACAACTCGGCGACTCCATCGCTTCCCTCACCCTGAAGGAGGCGGTCGACCTCGGGAACTACATGAAGGATGCCTACGGCATCGAGCCCGCGGCCGCCGGCGCGGTCATGGTGGCCGGTGGCGGCGGCGGCGAGGCCGCCAAGGCCGAAGAGAAGACCGCGTTCAACGTGGTCCTCAAGGCTGCCGGCGCCCAGAAGATCCAGGTCATCAAGGTTGTCCGCGAGGCGACCGGCCTGGGCCTGGCCGAGGCGAAGGCGCTGGTCGACGGCGCTCCGAAGAACGTCAAGGAAAACCTCAGCAAGGAAGACGCCGAGGGCCTCAAGAAGAAGCTGGAAGAGCAGGGCGCGACCGTCGAGCTCGCGTAAAGCCTGTTCTGACAAGCCGTTACGGTAATCAAGCGGGATCGCCCCTCGCCCTGAGGGGCGATCCCGTCTTTGCCGAAGCCTCGAAGCCCCGAGCCCGATTTTACCAAAGCGGTCGGCGTCTGGTACGCCGCTTGCAATGGTTATCCGGGCCGGGTACACTTCCGGGTTCCAAGTCCTCCAGCCTTGCCCCGGTCCCTGCCCTGAGCGCGACGTTCCAACACATCTGAATCCGGTTACGCACCGCGGCTCTCGATTAGGCCGCGGCGGCGCTGAACTTTCACGCAATCGAGCCGAACGCCGAGGTCACTATCGGCGTCTCCCGAGGTCATTCGATGCCCATGGCGAAGGTGCGCGATTTCTCCAAGCGTGGTGATGCGGTCCCCGTCCCGGACCTCACCCAGATCCAGCTCAACGCCTACGAGCGCTACCTGCAGCTCGCCAAGGGGCCGCACGAGCGCGACGCGCACATGGGCCTCGAGGGCCTGCTGCGCGAGGTGTTCCCCATCGCGTCGTACGACAACACAATGTCGCTGGAATACCTCTATTACACGCTGGAGGAGCCGCGCTACACGCCCGATGAGTGCCGCGAGCTGCGCCTCACCTACGGGCGACCCTTCCGCGTGGCCCTGCGCCTGAAGCGCCAGAACCACCCCGACATCCCCGAGGAAGAGATCTACCTCGGCGAGATCCCCATCATGATGGGCGGCGGCGAGTTCATCGTCAACGGCGCCGAGCGCGTCATCGTCAGCCAGTTGCACCGCTCGCCCGGCGTCGACTTCTCGATCGTCAGCGACGAGGGCGACCGCCCCCTGCACTCGGCCCGCATCATCCCCGAGCGCGGCTCGTGGATCGAGCTGGAGGTCACCAAGAAAGACCAGCTCATGATGCGGATCGACCAGTCCACCAAGATCCCCACCATGACGTTCCTCCGCTGCCTGGACGAGTCCATCTCGTCCACCAGCGCGATCCTGAGCCTGTTCTACGACGTCACCGAGGTGACCGTCGAGAAGCTCCGCCCCGAGCACTGGGCCGCCGAGTCCATCATCGACACCGACACCGGCGAGGAGCTGGTCCACGTCGGCACCGTGATCGGCGACCGCATCGAGGCGGTGCAGAAGAGCAGCCTCAAGAAGCTCCGCGTCATCCAGAGCCCGCCCGACCCGCTGATCCTGAACACCATCGCCGAGGAGAAGCTCGAGCAGTTCGGCGAGGTGACCACCAGCGAGTTCGAGGCGGCGCTGCTGAAGATCTACACCCGCCTGCGCCCCGGCAACCCGCCGCAGGTGGAGAAGGCCAAGGCGCTCTTCGCCGAGAAGTTCTACGACGACACCCGCTACCGCCTGGGCAAGGTGGGCCGGTTCCGCATCAACCGCAAGTTCGACCTCAAGGTCCCCGAGGACCAGATGTTCATCCGCGCCGAGGACTTCCTCCGCGTGGTGACGTACATCCTCGACCTGCGCTCCAAGCGGCCCGACCCCAAGACCGGGCGCCCCGTCGCGGTGGTCGACGACATCGACCACCTGGGCAACCGGCGCCTGCGGACGCTCGATGAACTCGCGTGCGAGGAGATGCGCAAGGGCTTCCTCAAGCTCCGGCGCACCGTGCAGGAGCGCATGAGCGTCAAGGAGCCCGATGAGCTCACGAAGATCGCCGACCTGGTGAACTCCAAGAGCATCTCGAGCGCCATCGACTTCTTCTTCGGGCGCTCCGAGCTGAGCCAGGTGGTGGACCAGACCAACCCGCTGAGCTCGCTGGTGCACGAGCGCCGCCTGTCGGCCCTGGGGCCCGGCGGTCTGAACCGCAAGCGCGCCGGCTTCGAGGTGCGCGACGTCCACATCTCGCACTACGGGCGCATCTGCCCCATCGAGACCCCCGAAGGCACGAACATCGGCCTCATCGCGTCGCTGGGCATCTACTCCGGCATCGACGACTACGGCTTCCTGCTCACCCCCTACCGCAAGGTGGAGAACGGCAAGGTCACCGACAAGATCATCCATCTGCGCGCCGACGAGGAGATGAAGGCCGTGCTGGCGCCCACCGAGGCCCTCACCGACAAGAACGCGATGGAGTCGGGCAGCATCCTGGCCCGGGTCGACGGCGAACTGGCCGAGATCGAGTCGTCGCAGGTCCAGTTCATGGACATCGCGCCCAAGCAGCTCGTGGGCGTGTCGGCGGCGCTGATCCCGTTCCTGGAGCACGACGACGCCAACCGCGCGCTGATGGGATCGAACATGCAGCGTCAGGCGGTGCCGCTGATCAAGGTCGAGCCCCCGCTCATCGCCACGGGCATGGAGAAGGCCTGCGGGCACAACTCGGGCATGGTGATCAAGGCCAAGAACCCCGGGACGATCACCTACGTGGACGCCCAGCGGATCATCATCGACAACGCCGACGAGTACGTGCTCCGCAAGTTCGTGGGCCTCAACGAGCGGACCTGCCTCAACCAGCGCCCGCGCGTCACCAAGGGCCAGCACGTCAAGAAGGGCCAGGTCATCGCCGACGGCGCCTCGACCCTCGACGGCGAGCTGTCCATCGGGCGCAACGTCCTGGTCGCCTTCAACACCTTTGACGGCTACAACTTCGAGGACGCGATCGTCATCAACCAGCGGCTGGTCAAGGACGACGCCTTCACAAGCATCCACATCGACGCCTTCGACGTCGAGATCCGCGAGACCAAGCTGGGGCGCGAGGAGTTCACCCGCGACATCCCCAACGTCTCGGAGAAGATGCTCAAGAACCTCGACGAGAACGGCGTGATCCACGTCGGCGCCCGCGTCAACCCGGGCGACATTCTCGTCGGCAAGGTCAGCCCCAAGAGCAAGAGCGAGCTGACGCCCGAGGAGAAGCTGCTGCACGCGATCTTCGGTCGCGCCGGCGAGGACGTGAAGAACGACTCGCTGGAGGTCCCCGCCGGCAAGGAGGGCATCGTCATCGCCACCCGCCGCTTCAGCCGGCGCGTGCACATGAACGAGGAGCAGAAGAAGCAGCTCAAGAAGGACATGGACGCCTACTCCAAGGAGATGGACGCCAAGTCCATCGACCTGTTCCGCGAGATGGTGGCGGCGATCAACACGGCCATCGGCTCGGAGATGGTCGACCCCAGCACCCGCCAGAAGGTCGGTGCCTCGGACATCCCCGAGGTCATCATCGAGCAGATCTCCAACTTCGATCCCAAGTGGATCAAGGGCTCCAAGGAAGCCAAGGAGAAGGCCGAGGTCGTCTACAACCAGTTCTGGCCCCGCGTCACCGCCATCGCCAAGGAAAAGGAGCGCAAGCTCTCCCACATGAAGCGCGGCGACGAGCTGCCCTCTGGCGTGCTGGAGATGGTCAAGGTCTACGTCGCCACCAAGCGCCAGCTCTCGGTCGGCGACAAGATGGCCGGACGCCACGGCAACAAGGGCGTCATCGCCCGCATCGTGCCCGAGGAAGAGATGCCGTTCATGGAGGACGGCACCCCGGTCGACGTGCTGCTCAACCCGCTGGGCGTGCCCAGCCGCATGAACGTCGGCCAGATCCTCGAAACCCACCTGGGCTGGGCCGCCAAGGTCCTGGGCTTCCAGGCCATGACCCCCGTCTTCGACGGCGCCACCGAGAGCCAGGTCCACGAGGCCATCGAAGAGGCCAACCGCGAGATCAAATCGCGCGAGGAAAACCATCGCAAGAACAAGACCCACCCCCACTGGCGCGAGATCATGGCCCACATGCCGCGCGGCGGGAAGGTCCAGCTCTTCGACGGCCGGACCGGCGAGCCCTTCAAGCAGCGCACCACCGTGGGCTGCATGTACCTCCTGAAGCTCCACCACCTCGTCGACGACAAGATCCACGCCCGCGCCACCGGCCCCTACTCGCTCATCACCCAGCAGCCCCTGGGCGGCAAGGCCCGCACCGGCGGCCAGCGCTTCGGCGAAATGGAAGTCTGGGCGCTCGAGGGCTACGGCGCCGCCTACATCCTCCAAGAGCTCCTCACCGTCAAGAGCGACGACGTCGAGGGCCGCACCAAGATCTACGAGTCCATGGTCAAGGGCACCAACTCGCTGGAGGCGGGCATGCCCGTCGCCTTCGACGTCCTGTGCAACGAGATCAAGGGCCTCGGCATGAACATCACCCTGGAGAAGAAGAACGCCGACGGCGGCAGCCTGCTCTGATCGCCCCCGGTACAACCGCGCGAATCCGTCAGGGTCCCACGCCGCCTCGAACCTTCGGAGATTCCCATGAACACCCGCCCCGCCGCCATCCTGATCGCCGCCCTCGCGCTCACGCTCGTCGGCTGCGACGACAAGAAACCGACGCCCCCGGCCGCTCCGACCAAGGAGACCAAGCCATCGGCGCCCGCCGCCAAGCCTGAGGAAGCCAAGCCCAGCGCGCCCAAGGAAGCGCCGAAGGAAGCCCCCAAGCCCGCCGACCCGAAGGCCGCGGCCCCGACCGCCGCCACCGCGAAGGGCGCCCTGGACCTCTTCGTCGCGTCGATGCGCTCGGGCGATTGGGAGAAGGCCCTGGGCACGCTGGACCCGGCCAGCGAGGGGTTCAAGGAACTTAACGAGCTCAACGAGGGCCTGAAGAAGAACCCGAACCTGACCCCCGAGATCCTCGGAACCGTCAAGGGCTTCTTCACCGCCCCGTACGCGACCATGACCGTCGAAGACCTCAAGGAGCAGGGCGAGCAGGCCCGCGCCACCTTGAAGGCCAAGGACCGCGAGCCCATGGTGGTTGATCTCAACAAGCTCGACGGGCAGTGGCACATCATCGCGCCCAAGGGCATCATGCAGGGCGACGCCAAGAGTCTGCCCGGCCAGCCCCCGGCCCCCCCGGCAACCCCGGCCGGCGGCGCACCGGCTCCGGCGCCCGCCCACGCACCGGCGGGCGGCGCCCCCGCGACCCCGCCCAAGACCGGCAACGAGCCCAAGTAAGCCGATCTGCTCCGCCCGGCGCCCTGCCCCGGGCCCGCCGCTCGGCACCGACCCGTCACACCCGTCCGACTTGATCGTGATACTCCCGCGGGCCGCCCCGCGTCACCCCTCCGCCAGCAACCGGGACTTCCATCATGGCCGAAACGGTCTACGACCGCGTGAACGACTTCGCCTCGGTGAAGATCACCCTCGCCAGCCCCAACGACATCCGTTCGTGGAGCTTCGGCGAGGTGAAGAAGCCCGAGACGATCAACTACCGCACCTACCGCCCGGAGCGCGACGGGCTGTTCTGCGAGCGCATCTTCGGCCCCGAGCGCGACTACGAGTGCGCCTGCGGCAAGTACAAGGGCACCAAGTTCAAGGGCATCATCTGCGACCGCTGCGGCGTCAAGGTGACGCACTCGCGCGTGCGCCGCAAGCGCATGGGCCACATCAACCTGGCCGCCCCGGTCGTGCACATCTGGTTCTTCAAGGCCATGCCCAGCCGCCTGGGCAACCTGCTGGCCATGAAGACCGCCGACCTTGAGAAGGTCATCTACTTCCAGGACTACGTTGTCGTCGATCCCGGCGACACCGAGCTCAAGTTCCAGCAGCTCCTCACCGAGGACGCCCACCGCGAGGCGCTGGAGAAGTACGGCAACGCGTTCAAGGCGTCGATGGGCGCCGAGGCCATGCGAGAGCTGCTCGAGCGGCTCGACCTGCACGCAGTCGCCAGCGACCTGCGCGAGCAGATCAAGGGCACCCGGTCCAAGCAGAAGCTCAAGGACCTGGCCAAGCGGCTGAAGATCGTCGAGCAGATCCGGGGCAGCCAGAACGACCCGACGTGGCTGGTCATGGACGTGGTCCCGGTGATCCCCCCGGACCTGCGGCCCCTGGTCCTGCTGGAGAGCGGCAACTTCGCCACCAGCGACCTGAACGACCTGTACCGGCGCATCATCAACCGCAACAACCGCCTCAAGAAGCTGATGGACCTCAACGCCCCCGAGGTCATCATCCGCAACGAGAAGCGCATGCTCCAACAGGCGGTCGACGCGCTTTTCGACAACAACCGCTGCCGCCGCCCGGTGCTCGGCTCGTCCAACCGCCCGCTCAAGAGCCTCACCGACATGGTCAAGGGCAAGCAGGGCCGCTTCCGCGAGAACCTGCTCGGTAAGCGCGTGGACTACTCCGCCCGTTCGGTCATCGTGGTCGGCCCGGAGCTCAAGCTCCACCAGTGCGGCCTGCCCAAGAAAATCGCGCTCGAGCTCTTCCAGCCCTTCATCATCCGCAAGCTCAAGGAGCACGGCCTGGCCGACACCATCAAGTCCGCCAAGCGCGCCCTGGAGCGCCGCGACCCCGAGGTGTGGGACATCCTCGAAGAGGTCATCTATCAGCACCCCGTGCTGCTCAACCGCGCCCCCACCCTGCACCGAATGGGCATCCAGGCCTTCGAGCCCGTGCTGGTCGAGGGCAACGCCATCAAGATCCACCCGCTGGTCTGCACCGGGTTCAACGCCGACTTCGACGGCGACCAGATGGCCGTCCACCTCCCACTCAGCGTCGAAGCCCAGGCCGAGGCCCACGTGCTGATGATGTCCACGCACAACATCTTCAGCCCCGCCAACGGCAACCCCATCATCTCCCCCAGCCAGGACATCGTGCTGGGCGTGTACTTCATCACCCTGATGGAGGAAGAGGCGGTCAAGGACCCGGCCAAGATCAAGCGCTTCAAGGACCGGCGCGAGGCCATGCTGGCCTACGAGGCCGGCAAGATCGGCATCCACGAGCCCATCCTGGTCCGCATCGACGGCTTCACCGAGGTGGTGAACTCGCAGAAGGGCGGCGTCGAGAAGATGCCCGCCAACCGGCGCCTCGTCACCACCGTCGGTCGCTGCTACTTCTCCGACATCTTCACGCCCGGCATGCCCTACTACAACGCCCCGCTGGGCAAGAAGGGTGCCGCCCGCGTGATCGATGATTCGTACCTCTACTGCGGGCGGCGCGCCACCATCGACCTGCTCGACAAGCTCAAGGAAGTCGGCTTCAAGTGGTCCACCCTGGGCGGCATCAGCTTCGGCATCACCGACCTGCGCATCCCCGAGGCCAAAACCGCGCTGATCTCCGACGCTCAGAAGAAGGTCGACCGCGTCAAGAAGAACTACGACCGCGGCATCATCACCGAGCGCGAGAAGTACAACCAGCTGCTGGACATCTGGGCCCACTGCCGGAACCAGATCCAGGAGAAGCTGCTGGAGACCCTCAAGAACGACCGTCGCAACAACGAGGGCGAGGAGACCAGCATCGAGCAGAAGCAGGGCTTCAAGTACCTCAACCCGGTGTACATGATGTCCGACTCGGGCGCCCGCGGCAACGTGTCGCAGCTCCAGCAGGCCGCCGGCATGCGCGGCCTGATGGCCAAGCCCAACGGCGACATCATCGAGACCCCCATCCGCTCGAACTTCCGTGAGGGCCTCACGGTGCTGGAGTACTTCTCCTCCACCCACGGCGCCCGCAAGGGTCTGGCCGACACCGCGCTCAAGACCGCCGACTCGGGCTACCTCACCCGCAAGCTCTGCGACGTCGCCCAGTCGGTGATCATCAACGAGCACGACTGCGGGACGACCCACGGCGTGGTCAAGATGGCGCTGTACAAGGGCGAGGAGGTGGACGTCCCGCTCCGCGACCAGATCAAGGGCCGCATCTCCGCCACCACCATCGCCGACCCCAAGACCGAAGAGGTCATCGTCCGCAAGGACGAGATGATCTCCGAGAACGCCGCCAAGCGCGTCGAGGACCTCGGCGTCGATTCGGTGCAGGTCCGCTCGCCGCTCACGTGCGAGTCGGCCCGCGGCGTCTGCGCCCTGTGCTACGGCATGGACATGTCCACCAGCCGCATGGTCGAGCAGGGCCTGGCCGTCGGCATCATCGCCGCCCAGTCCATCGGTGAGCCGGGCACCCAGCTCACGATGCGGACGTTCCACACCGGCGGCGTCGCCACCACCAAGCTCGCCGAGACCGAGATCCGCGTCGCCCAGCCCGGCACCGTCGAGCTGCGCGACTGCAACGAGGTCGAGGTGACGAACGAGGAAGGCCGCGTGGTCCTCACCGCCCTGAAGCGCAACGGCGAGATCGCCGTCATGGACGCCAAGGGCCGCGAGCTCGAGAAGTACAAGGTCCCCTACGGCGCCGAAATCCTCATCAAGTCCGGCGTGCAGGTGAAGAAGGGCGACCAGCTCGTCCGCTGGGACCCCCACCGCACCCCGATTCTCGCCGAGAAGTCCGGCACCGTGCAGTTCGTCGACATCGAGATCGGCGAGACGGTCCGCGAGGAAGACGCCGGCGAGGGCAAGAAGGCGCTGGTCGTCGTCGAGCACAAGGGCGAGAAGCACCCGCTCATCAACGTGGTCGACGAGGCCGGGAACATCCTGGACTTCCACCACCTCCCCGCCAAGGCGCGTATCGAGGTAAAGGACGCCACCCCGGTCAAGGCCGGGCAGATGCTCGCACGCCAGCCGCGCGGCACCACCGGCTCACACGACATCACCGGCGGTCTGCCCCGCGTCACCGAGATCTTCGAGGCCCGCAAGCCCCGCGACCCCGCCATCATGGCCGAGGTCTCGGGCAAGATCGAGATCCACTCCGACAAGCGCAAGGGCAAGATGACCATCCGCGTCATCTCCGACTCGGGCATCGAGAAGGACCACCACGTCCCGCAGGACAAGCACCTCACGGTGCACGCCGGCGACAATGTGCAGGCCGGCGACGCCCTCATCGACGGCCCGCTCGTCCCGCACGACATCCTCCGGATCAAGGGCGAGGACGCGCTGTACAAGTACATGATCGACGAGGTGCAAAACGTCTACCGCGCCCAGGGCGTGCAGATCAACGACAAGCACATCGAGACCATCCTCTCGCAGATGCTCCGCAAGGTCCGCATCGAGAACCCCGGCGACACCCCCCTGCTCCCCCACGAGGTCGTCGACAAGATCGCCTTCCGCCAGATCAACACCGAGACCATGGAGAAGGGCGTCGTCACCGAGCCGGGCGACACCGGGCTGAAGGTCAACCAGCTGGTCAGCAAGGCCGAGATGCGCGAGGCCAACAACAAGGCCGAGGCCGCCGGCAAGTCCCCCGCCAAGGCCCGCAAGGCCCGCCCGGCGACGGGCCGCACCCTGCTGCTGGGCATCACCAAGGCCTCGCTGCAGTCCGAGAGCTTCCTCTCGGGCGCGTCGTTCCAGGAGACCACCAAGGTGCTCACCGAGGCGTCGCTCAAGGGCGCCACCGACACCCTGATCGGCCTCAAGGAGAACGTCCTGCTCGGCCACCTCATCCCCGCCGGCACCGGCTTCCGCCAGTACCAGAACCAGGGCGTCAAGCTGCTCGCCGAGCCGCCCGAGGGCGATGACACCGACGAGCAGGCCATGCTCGACGAGGCCGCCGAAGCCGCCGAAACGCTCGGCGCCTCGCGCTCCGAGACCACCACGGGCGCCGTGCAGCTCGGCGAGATGTTCATCGGCGACCGAACCGCCACGCCCGGCACGCTGTAATCAGACCCTCAACCCGATTCCCGCAGCGCCCCGCACCCGCGGGGCGTTTTTCTTTCCCGGTCAGCCCGCCCGGAACGTCCCCGCCTCCCTGTCCTTCACCACCCCCGGGAACTTCAGCGCCCGCCCGTGCGCCACGCAATACACACCCGGCGTCAGCAGGCTCGCCGCCATGATCGACTCGGTCAGGTTCTGCAGCGCGTCCGACCGGGCCATCTCGTAGGGCCGCATGGCCCCGGTCAGCACCACCGGCACCCGCAAGGTGCCCAGGGCTTTGACCAGGTGCTCGCCGGTGACCGCGAGCGTGTCGGTGCCGTGCAACACGACCACGCCGTCGGACAGTTCCGCCGCCGCCCGCACCGCCTTGGCGATCAGCTCGCGGTCGGCGTCGGTCATGTGCAGGCTGTCCTTGTGGAGCAGCGCCCGGTGATGGATCTCGGTATCGACCAGCTTCAGCCGCCGCAGCATCCGTTCGACGACGCTCCGCCGGTTGGCCAGTTCCCCGGTGGCCTCGTCGTAGGTCTTCTCGATCGTGCCGCCGGTGGTGATCAGCTCGATGTGGCGCATCGGGTCATCCTATTCGCCCTGCGCGGGGAGATGTCGCGCGAACTCTCGGAACCGGGCATCCCGGTGTCGCTCCGCCGGTATCGGTGAACCAGCCCGCCGTTCCGGACGTAGTCCGTGGAACCAGGGAGCCTGAAACCCCATGCAACCAGCCGCGACCCCTGCCTGCGACACCGCCACAGCCAAGCCTCCCGCGACCGGGTGGACCCGACGACTGTGGCGTGACTGGCTGCTGCCGCTGGTGGCGGCAGCCGCGGTGCTGCTGCCCATCCGCTCGGCCATCGCGGACTGGAACGATGTCCCCACCGGCTCGATGCGCCCGACGATCCTGGAGGGCGACCGGGTCTGGGTGAACAAGCTGGCGTTCGGGCTGCAGGTGCCGTTCACGCACACCTGGGTGGCGACCTGGGGCGGCCCGCGGCGCGGCGACATCGTCACCCTCGCCTCGCCCGCCAACGGCGAGCGCCTCGTCAAACGCGTCGTCGGGATTCCCGGCGACAGGATTTCACTCCACGCCAACCGCCTGATCATCAACGGCGTCGAGAGCTCGTACTCGGTCCGTGAGCGTGACATCATCGAGCCGTTCCAGGGCATGCTGCTGCCGGCATCGATCCTGAACGAGAACCTGGCCGGGCGCGAGCACAGCGTGACGCATCTCCACGCCCCCACCGGGCGGGCGGACTTCGGCGAGCTCAGCGTCCCTGAAGGCTGCTACTTCATGATGGGCGACAACCGCGACCTGAGCCTCGACTCGCGCGTGTTCGGCGTGGTCAAACGCGAGATGATCTACGGGCGCGTGACCGCGGTCGCGATCTCGCTCGACCCGGACCACTGGTATGCGCCTCGCTGGTCGCGGTTCTTCACATCGCTGCGGTAGCCGCGGCGCCGATCAGGGCCGGTCGAGCGGCGACTGGCACGGGTGATCGGCCGGGAGCGGGTGACGAAGGTCGAACGTCGTCCGTGCGATGCCGGAGGTCTTGTTGACGTTGTTGCTCAGCGCGCCGGGGATCTGCTGGATCACCGGGTCGATCGAGCAGAAGATCGGGTCCTGCGCGGTCTCGATGAATCGCTGGCGGAACACCTGCTGGATCACGCCGCTCTGCAAAGCCCGCGAGCTGTAGGCAAGGTTGCCGAAGGCGAACCCGATGCTGAAGTCGCGCCCGGTGTCGCCCGGATCGATCAGGGTCGGCACCAGGGCGGAAGCCCCGTCGCCCTGCTTGACGCTGGAAACGCCGATGGTGTTGAGCGTGCCGCCGCCGCTCAGCTCGATCACGCTCGACACCGACACGGTGCCGCGCGTGCCGCCGCGGGCGCTGGGCTGCGCGAAGTCCGGGTTGACCTTCAGGAAGAAGGCGTTGGTGCCGTGGCCGTCGGTGTTGGCGGTGTTGGCGAAGGCGTTGATCACCAGGCCGTTCACCGCGTCGTACGAAAGCCCGCCGACCTTGGCCACGCGGTTGTGAACGCCCGGGTCAAACCCGTTGCCGACCGTGGTGTTGGTCCCGGCGTCGAAGTCGCCGACCGCGCCCCAGAGCGTGTTCTTGATCAGCGGCGTCGCCGTGCGCGGGTCGATCTCGAACAGCGCCAGGTTCTTGTAGGGCGACGCCGAATCAAACTCGGGGCTGACCGACCCCGCGACGAACAGGCTGCCGCGGTCCTGGGCACCCGTGATCGACTGCAGGTCCGCGGTCGGGATCTCGGCGAACTGATCGAACGAGACACCCTTGCCGGTGCTCAGGCTCACGATGTAGGAGGGCTGATCCTGCTGGCTTGCCAGCGCGCCGTTGTAGCGGCGTTGAACGGTGTAGAGATGCTGATCGAGCACACCCAGACCCGAGAACACCGGGCCGGGCCCAGTCTGGCCGTTGAAGTCGTTGACGTTCAGGTCGCCCAGCAACTGGAACTGTGAGACGAGCGACGGCTGGGCGCCGTTGAAGTTGAAGACGCCGTAGTACAGCCGGTTGACCTCGGTTGAGTTTCCGGTGACGCCGTTCTGGTCCGCGGTCCCGCCGGCGAGGTAGAACACGCCGGTTTGCCCGTTGCCGATCGAGACGGCGGCGAGCCCGCCGTCGACCGCACGCTCCGGGAGCGGCGCCGACAGAGTTTCACCGGCGCCGACGCCGGGCTTGAAGAAGCGGAAGGTGCCGCTCCCGGCCGAATCAGCGAATAGCAGCTCCCGCGGCGGAATGGGCGGCGGGGGCGGGGGTGGCGGTGGTGGC
>CAZEDW010000048.1:0-29765 GCA_964510955.1 uncultured Phycisphaeraceae bacterium | reverse complement strand
GCCCCCCGGCCCCCGGTCCGCCCGCGCGGCGCAGCGGCACGCCACGCGCCGTCGCCCGCTCGATCAACTCGATCAACAAGGAGCCCCCCATGCCAGAACGGACGATGCAGTCAGCCAAGGCGAAGATGCTCTCCCCCAGTGAGGGCGAGACGCTGAACGTCGTCGGAGACCGCATCCGCGTGCTCGCCGACGGCGCGGCCAGCGGCGGCAGGTGCTTCATCTTCGAAGAGACGGCGCCGCCGGGCTCGGGCCCGCCGGTCCACCGGCACAGCATCGACGACGAGTACTTCTATGTGCTGGAAGGGCGCGTGCGGTTCGTCGTCGACGGGAAGGAGTTCATCGCAGAGAAGGGGGCGTTCCTCGTCGCGCCGCGGGGGAGCACCCACGCGTTTTCGAACATCGGCGATGCGCCGTCAAGGATGCTTGTCGTGTGCACGCCGCCGGGATTGGAGGGTCCGTTCCGTGAGGCTGACCGCGTTGGCGCTTCGGCGACCCCCGATCAGCTCGCGGGGATGTTCGCGAAGTTTGGTGTGATCTTCACCGGGCCGCCGCTGGGCCGCGGGTAAGGCGCCCGGTCTCAGGGCGACGCGGGCGCCGACTCTCCCGCGCCGGGCCTTGCGGGTCCCCTTGTCGGGGTCGCGGGGAGCGGGGCTCCCGTGTCTGCAGGCATCACTTCGAGCGGTCCGGTTTCAGGCAACTCCCAGGGCTGGCTGCCCGGCGGGGGCCGCCCGCCGGGGTCGCGCGCCGTGAAAATGCGGTACAGCGCCGGGAGCACGACCAGCGTGAGCAGCGTGCTGGAGATCAGGCCGCCGATGACCACGGTGGCGAGAGGCTTCTGGACTTCGGCGCCGGTGCCCGTGGCCAGGGCCATGGGGACGAAGCCGAGCGAGGCGACCAGCGCGGTCATCAGCACCGGCCGCAGGCGCGTGAGGCAGCCCCGCAGAATGGCCGCGTCGCGGGGCAGGCCTTCGGCGCGGAGCTGGTTGATGAACGACACCATGACCAGCCCGTTGAGGACCGCGACGCCCGAGAGAGCGATGAACCCGACCGCCGCCGAGATGGAAAACGCCATGCCGCGCAGCCACAGTGCGACGATGCCGCCGGTCAGGCCAAGCGGGACGGCGCTGAAGACCAGCAGCGCGTGCTTGGCGCTCCTGAACGCGGAGAACAGCAGCAGGAAAATCAGGAAGAAGCAGACGGGCACCACCACGCTGAGCCGCTCCTTGGCGGCCACGAGGTTCTCGAACTGCCCTCCCCACGCGAGCCACTGGCCCGGCGGCACATCGACCGAGGCCATGCGAGACTGTGCCTCCTCGACGAACGAACCCAGGTCTCGGCCGCGCACGTTGCACTGCACCACGATCCGGCGCTTGCCGTTCTCCCGGCTGATCTGGTTGGTTCCCTCGGCGACTTCGATGCGGGCCACATGGCCCAGCGGCACGAACCCCATCTGCTCCGACTTTCGGGCGCCCCCGAGCCCGGCGGTTGGCGAGGTGGACGCCGAGACCAGCCGCACGCCGCCCGAGTCGTCGATGGGTGTGGGCAGAGGGATGGGGAGGCGCTCGATCGTGTCGATCCTGCCGCGCAGGGCGTCGGGCAGGCGGACGACCAGGTCGAAGCGGCGGTCGCCCTCAAACACCTGCCCCGCCTCCCGACCTCCCATCGCCACCGCGACGACTTCCTGCACGTCGTGGACCGCGAGGCCGTAGCGCGCGATGGCGGCGCGGTCGATGTCCACCGTCATGACCGGGAGCCCTTCGGTCTGCTCGACCTTCGCGTCGGCCGCGCCGGGGATGCCCTGGAGCGTCGCGAGCACCTGCTGGGCCGTCTTCTCCATGGAGTCAAAGTTGTCGCCGTAGACCTTGACCGCGACGTCACCGCGCACGCCGGAGATGAGCTCGTTGAACCGCATCTGGATGGGCTGGGTGAACTCGTAGTTGTTGCCAGGGACGCCGGCAACCGTCAACTGGATGAGCTGGATCAGCTTGCCCTTGTGGCCCTCGATCTTCAGCTCCGGCTCCTCGGCGTGCCCGCCGCCCGCGTCACCGTGCGCGTGCGTGTCGTGCCCGGCGTGGGGGGCCAGCGTCTCCGTCTCCTCGCGCTTCTGCGCGATGAGGCGGTCCAGCTCGGCCTCGGTTCTCCACTGGCTCTTGTCCTTGAAGATGATGAAGGTGTCGGAGACGTTGGGGGGCATCGGATCGGTCGCCATCTCCGCCGTGCCGGTCTTGGAGTAGACGAACTCCACCTCAGGGATGGCCGAGACGGCTCTTTCGACGTCGAACTGCATCGACTGCGACTGCGTGATGCCCGTCGACGGGATGCGCATGGCGTGCATCGCGATGTCTTTCTCATCCAGCGCGGGGACGAACTCCTGCCCGAGACGCAGGAAGAGCAGGGCCGACGCCGCGAAGGCGACCACGGCGGCCCCGGCGACCGGCCAGCGGAACCGGACGGCCTGCTTCAGCACGGGCTCGTAGACAGCCTTGGACCAGCGGATCAGGAACATGTCCTTCTCGGTGACCTTGCCCGTGATGAGGACCGCGACCATCGCCGGCACGAACGTCAGCGAAAGGATGAAGGCCGCCGCCAGCGCGAGGATGACCGTCATGGCCATGGGATGGAACATCTTGCCCTCGACGCCCGTGAGCGCGAGGATGGGGAAGTAGACGGTGACGATGATCGCCTGGCCGTAGACCGAGGGCTGGATCATCTCCTTGGCGGCGACCATCACCTCGTGCAGGCGTTCCTGCAGCGTGAGCAGGCGGCCCGTCCGGTGCTGGGCCTCGCCGAGGCGGCGCAGGCAGTTCTCGACGATGATCACCGCGCCGTCGACGATGAGGCCGAAGTCGATCGCGCCGAGCGACATGAGGTTGCCGCTCACCTTGTTCTGGACCATCCCGGTGGCGGTCATGAGCATCGAAAGCGGGATGGCCAGCGCGCAGATGATCGCGGCGCGGACGTTGCCGAGCAGCAGGAGGAGCACGACGATCACGAGCACCGCGCCCTCGAGCAGGCTCTTCTGCACGGTCGCGATGGTCGCGTCCACGAGCTTGGTGCGGTTGAGCACCGCCTTGGCCCTGATGCCCGGCGGGAGCGAGCGCTGGATGTCCGCCATTTTCGCGTCCGCCGCCGCCGCGACGGTACGGCTGTTGGCGCCGAGCAGCATGATGGCGGTGGCGACGACGACCTCCTCGCCGTTCTCGCTCGCCGAGCCGGTCCTGAGCTCGCGCCCGACGCTGATCCCGGTTCCGCCCCTGTCCTGGTGCACGATGTCTCTCACGCGGATCGGCACGCCGGCGCGCGTCGCAACCACGATGTCACCGATCTGGTCCGGCCGTTCGATGCGCCCGGTGGCGCGCACGAGGTACGACTCGCCCTTGTGCTCCACATAGCCCGCGCCCGTTGAGAGGTTGTTCTTCTCGATCGCGTCGATCACCTGGGCGAACGACAGGCCGTACGCCGCCAGCGTCATCGGGTCGGGCTGGATGTGGTATTGCTTGACGTATCCGCCGATGGCCTCGACGCCCGCGACGTCCTTCACGCCCTTGAGCTGCGGGCGGATGATCCAGTCCTGCACCTCGCGGAGGTACGACGCCAGCTCCAGGTCGCTCGTCAGCGTGCGGCCCTCGGGCGTGAGGTAGGCGCCCACGGCCTGCCACCCCGGCCTGCCGGGCGCGGGCGCGGCCCCTACGCCGTGCGGGTGCTCGTACTCCACCGTGTACATGTAGATCTCGCCCAGCCCCGTCGCGATCGGCCCCATCACGGGGTCGACCCCCGGCGGCAGCGCTTCCTTGACCTCACCCAGCCGCTCGCTGACCTGCTGGCGCGCGAAGTAGATGTTCACGTTGTCCTCGAAGACGGCGGTGATCTGCGCGAACCCGTTCCGCGAAAGCGATCGCGTCGATTGCAGGCCCGGGATCCCCGCCAACGCGTGCTCGACCGGGAATGTCACCTGCTTCTCGACCTCGACCGGCGAGAGGCTCGGCGCGACGGCGTTGATCTGCACCTGGTTGTTGGTGATGTCGGGCACCGCGTCGATGGGCAGCCGCTTGAGCGAGTACGCGCCCACGGCCCCGACCAGTACGGTCAGCAGCAGCACCAGCCAGCGGTTCTTGATGGAGAAGTGGAGAACGGACTCAAGCATGGCAGGGTCTCCTTCGGATGCGACGCGAGGATTCAGTGCACGTGGGCCGCGCTGCCCTTGCCGAGTTCCGCCTTGAGAATGAACGTTCCGCTGACGACGAACTCCTCGCCCTCGGCCAGGCCCGACAGGATCGGGACCAGCCCGCCCACGCCCGGGCCCACCGACACCGACCGCATGGCGAATGTGCCGGGCTCACCCTCGACCGGCACGAAGACCGCGGGCCCGCCCTCGACGGTCTGAACCGCCCCGTCGGGCACGGCCACTGTCGGCCCCGAAGCGGGGGCGCCCGCGTGTTTCCGGGGGTGGGCGGCGATCTCCACCTGGGCGAACATGCCGGGCTTCAGCGTCAGCCCCAGGCCCTTCGACGCCGGCACCTCGATTCGCACCTGCGCCGTCCGGGTCGCCGCGTCGACCAGGGGCGCCACAAACGCCACCTTGCCCTCGATGCGATCGGGCGTGGGCGAGCCGACCGCCACCCACGCCTCGGCTCCGACCGCGACCTCGTTCAACCGTGCTTCGGGCACATCCGCGAGAACCCACAGCGTGCTGGTATCCGCGAGCACCAGAAGGGCCTCGCGGTCGGGGCTCACCAGTTCACCGAGCGTGACCTCCCGCTCCACCACATGGCCGTCGATGGGCGCGCGGACGGCGTACCGAGGGTCGATCTCGCCCGTCTTCGCGAGGTCCTGCACCGCCGCCTGTGTCATGCCCAGCAGATGCAGCCGGTTTTCGGAGCCGACAACCGCCGCCTCCGCCGCCCGCTGCGCCGCGAGAGCGGCCTTGTATTCGGCTTCGCGTTTTTGCACCTCGGTGAGGGAAATGCCCTGGGATTGCTCGAACAGGCCCCGGGCCCGCTCCCACGCGAGCTTCGCCAGGTCGACCGTCGGGGCCGCCGTCTGCGCGAGGATGCGCTTCTGGAAGTAATCGGCCTGAGCCTCACCGAGCTCGGGGCTTTCGACCACGAGCAGTGCATCGTTTCGACTGACGGGGTCGCCCAGACGCACCTTGATCTCGACCGCTCGCCCGCGCAGCGGCGAGCCGACGTGCGCCATGGCCTCGGCGTTGAACGCCACCCGGGCCGGCGCGGCGAACGTGGGCTGAAGAACTCTGACCTGCGCCCGCTGGGTCTTCACGCCGTATCGCTCGATGCTCTCGGCGCTGAGCGTGACCTCGTCGGCGTGCCCGTGTCCTTCGCCGGCTTCTGAGCCGTGATCGTGGCCGGCGTGCTCATCAGCAGTGGCTGAAGATTCTGAGCCGTGATCGTGGGCATCGCCCTCGGCGTGCTTCTTGCACCCCGCCATGAGAGCCAGCGCGGCGACCGCAGCGGCGATCGTCGAAAGGCGGGTTGAAGTCGCGAGGGCGCGAGCCTGTGATGCGTGGTGCATGGGTAACCTCAGTCAGCGTGAGGAGGGGTTGCGGGACGGAGTGATGGTCCAAAGCATGGTCACGGGCGTGGACGCTGAGCGGCGCCGTGTTCGGTCGCCGGCTCAGGCCGAGGCGGCTCGGGCGGGGGCGCGGGGGTCATCAGCGTCGAGGCGACACCAGGACCGCCCACGGCCCGCTGCAGCCGAACCAGGGAAGTCGCGGCCCGCCGCTCGGCCTCGATGGCCTTGGCCTGCGTGAGTCGGAGGTCCTGCTCGGCCAGGTAGAGCACCGTCACGTCGCTCTGCCCGGCGCGGTACGCGGCCTCGGCGAGCGTGCGGCGCTGCTCCTGCAGCGGGATCAGGCTGTCGCGGATTCGGGCGAGGTTCGACGCGCCGGCCGTCACCGCGACGTACGCCAGCCGCACCTCCTCGATGACCTTCCGGCGGGCCAGCGTCAACTCGTGGCGAGCCTCCATCTGCTCGGCTGAGACCCGTGCCCGCTGTGCCGACCCGTCGTCGAAGAGCGGCAGAGGCGCCGACAGGGAAGGTCCCACGGACCATCCGCCGTCGCGCTGCGCGTCAACGCCGGCGCTCGTTCCTTCCCATGATCGCAGGCCCGCCAGGGCCCCCTCGTCTCCCAGCGCCCGCAGCTTCCAGATAACGGCCTGTACCTCCGGCCGACACGAGAGCCCCTCGGCGATCCAGCGGTCCTCCGATGGAATCGAGTTCGCCCCCGCGGGCACCTCCCAGGGGTCGAGCGTCCAATCGGCGGCGGACGATGGCTCACCGATGAGACGCGCCAGTCGGAGCCGCTCCTGCGCGCCGTCGAGCACGCCCTGATCAATCTCCACCTGCAGCTCGACCCGCTGAGCCTCCAGCGTGCGGAGATCGCTGCGGGTCCCCTCTCCCGCCTCGAGCCTCGCCGCGGCGACGCTCTCAAGCCTCTGCAGGAGTGTCAATCGCTCGCGCAAGATCGGGATAAGCGCTTCGGAGGCCTGGGCCGCGATGTACCGCTCCTGCACCTCGACGGCGACATCGATCGCTGTCGCGACGGCGTTGGCCGCCTCGCCCCGCAGCCGATGGTCCGCCGCGCTGGCCCGACGAGGCGCTTGCAGAGCCTGAATCAGCTCCTGAGCCAGTGAAGTTTCGACTTGGACGGGGCCGGCCCCCCATCGGAGCACGACGCTGAGAACCGGGTTCGCGAGCAGGCGTGCCTGATCCGAGTCCGCCATCGCCGACCTCACGCGCGCCAGCACCATCTGCACCTCGGGCGAAGTCGTTACCGCGCGCCGGAGGGCGTCTGCCCGCGTCAGCGCTCCCGGCGCGCCGGGCTCGTCCAGCGGGCCACCCCCCGGGCCCACAGCAACAAACTCGACCGGTGCCGCCATCCCCGTCGCCGCGCCCACCGCGCGCGAGGCCTCGGCGTCGATCCGGGGCGTGCGTTGACAGCTCGACGCCAGTGCGCAGCAGCCGGCCACCAGCGCGATGCCCCAGCGATGCCGCGGTGATCGCTCGCACCTCGATGGAATCAACGTCTGTGGACTCATGAGTTCCTTGATGGATTGAGGGTCGCCGGGAGCGTGGGCACGCGGGGCGGGTGAGTCAGATCGCGTGAGCGACGCGGTGCGGCCTGACCGAGCCAGCGCCGCGGCGCCGGGCCGTTGGGAGACACCGTCAGATGGTGGGGGAATCGCGCGGGGGTCGGGCCGCGACGCCTTGCGGAGCCCGAGCGCAGGGCGCAGGGGTGGGGCGCGACACCGTCGTGGCCCGCCGCCGGCGCGCTCGTGCCTGGCGCCGTGCTCGGGCTAGATCAGCAGAATGGGTGTTTGCGCCCGACTCAGCCCGCCCGGCGGGCGCGCTCGATCAGGTGCGATCCGCGAAACATTGGAGGACTCGGCCCTCAGTACACTGGGCCAGCTCCACGCCGCGTTGAGTGCGAAATGGCCCGTCGCCGGCTCAAGGCACACGCTCGGGGTTGATGTCCGCGTGCCGGAGGCGAGCTTCCCAAAGGGCTCGTCCCTGCACGGTTCCGGACGCGAGGGGGGCCCGTCGCTTTCATCGACGCCGTGATCGTCGCCATCCGACGCCGTGTCGCAGGGATCGCACGATTGTGCGCACTGCCCGTGCTGGTCCTTCGGGCAAGAGAACTCCACCCGGGTGACGCCGGCGGCGTCGGTGCATCGAACGGCCGCCGAGCCCAGGACTTGCCCAATGCAGAACGCGGCGAGGCACGCCAAGACGATCAGTTGATGAAGCGGTCTGCTTTGCATCGGCTCGTGCGAGAGTATACCCCTGAGTGCAGACAGCAGACCCGGCTCCCCGAGCCGTTCGCGCGCCCCGGGCGTCCGCGCCGCCGCCCGCGCGCCCGGCACAGTCGTGCCGGAAGCTCACGCCGACGCCTGTAACCCGACGCGGCAGCGGGCATCTCAACCTGCCCCGAGCGGCGCCTGCCGCCCGCCCGTATTTCAGAGGATCATCGCCATGAAAGCCCTCGCCGTCTTCCCGACCCGTCGGGAGGTTGCCGTTATCGATCAGCCCGAACCCGCCCTGGTCAAGCAGACCGATGTCAAGCTGCGCATCCTTGATGTCGGGGTGTGCGGTACCGACAAGGAGATCTGCTCGTTTCACTACGGTTTCCCTCCCGCCGGCGGGGAGCACCTCGTGATCGGCCACGAGGCCGTGGGCGAGGTGGTGGAGGTTGGGCTCTACGCCGAGGGGTTCAAGCCCGGCGACCTCGCCGTCCTGACCGTGCGCCGCCCGTGCGGGCGCCCCGAGTGTCCCTCGTGCAGCGAGGGGCGCCAGGACTTCTGCTACACGGGCGAGTTCACCGAGCGGGGCATCAAGCAGCGCCACGGTTACATGACCGAGTATGTCGTGGACGACTACCGGTTCATGCTCAAGGTGCCGTCGCACCTTCGGGAGGTGGCGGTGCTGATCGAGCCCCTGACGATCGCTGAAAAGGCTTTGATCGAGGTGTGGCAGGTGCAGCAGCGTCTTCCCTGGTCGTGCCCTTCGGCGGGCAAGGGAGCGCCCGGTCACTGCCACCACGCGCTGATCCTCGGCGCCGGCCCGATCGGGCTGCTGGGGGCGATGGCCTTCAAGGCCGCGGGCTTCTCGACCTTCGTGTATTCGCGCGAGGCGGAGGACAGCGACAAGGCCGACCTGGTCCGCGAGTTCGGGGCCGAGTACATCTCTGCTGCCACGACGCCGGTGGACAAGCTCGATCAGCGGATCGGGACCATCGACGTGGTCTACGAGGCTACCGGCGCCTCGAAACTGTCGTTCGATGTTCTGGCGCAGTGCGGCCCCAACGCGGCCTTTGTGTTCACGGGTGTCCCCGGTCTGCGCGGGCCGTCGAGCGTGGATACCGACAAGCTCATGCGCAACATGGTGCTCAAGAACCAGGTGCTGCTGGGAACCGTCAACGCCGGGCGCGACGCGTTCCAGGCGGCCATCCGCGACCTGGAGATCTTCAAGAAGAGCTGGCCCGAGGCGCTCCGCAAGCTGATCACCGGGCGGTTCACCATCGATCAGGCGCCGGAGGTTCTGGCCAGCGCCGACGGGATCAAGAATGTCATCAGCTTCGCGTGAGCCGGTGGGGGCGATGCTCGCGGCGTTGAGCGAGCACTGGGCGCGCTACCTCATGGAGGCGGCGCTGCTCGGGCTTTTCATGCTCTCGGCGTGCGCCGTCGTGGCCGCCGCGGCGCACCCCGCCTCCCCGGTTTCATCCAGGCTGCGCCGCCCGCTGCTGCGCCGGGCGTGCATCGGCGCGGCGATGGGGATCACCGCCGTCCTTCTGATCACCTCACCGTGGGGGAAGCGCTCGGGCGCTCACATGAACCCGGCGGTCACGCTGGCGTTCTGGTGGCTGGGCAAGCTGGCCTGGACCGACGCGGTGTGGTATGCGCTGGCACAGTGCGTCGGCGCGATCCTCGGCGTCGCGCTCGCGCGCCTGTTGATCCGCCCATCGGTTGCGCATGAAAGCGTTGACCACGCGATGACGCGACCGGGCCGATGGGGCCGACGCGTCGCGTGGTGCGCCGAGTTCGCCATGGCGTTCGTCCACTTTCTCGCAATTCTGTTGATCAGCAACTCGCCGGGCCTGGCCGCTTTCACGCCCTACTGCGCGGGGGCGCTGGTGATGAGCTACATCACCTTTGAGTCGCCGGTGTCAGGCTTCAGCATCAACCCGGCCCGCACGCTCGGCTCGGCGGTCTTCGCCCGCGGACCCAGCCGTCTCTGGCTGTACTTTTCCGCCCCACCCATCGCCATGCTTCTTGCTTCAGCGGTGTACGTGTCGGCGTTCGGCGCCGAGCGTGTGTACTGCTGCAAGCTCGATCACTCAGGCCATGAGCGATGCGAGTTCGAGGGCTGTCGTGTCGGCGAGATGCGCGCAGCCAGGCGGTAACCCGGCAACTCATCGACGCATCTGACAGGCCCTGGACGAGCAACCCATGACCCACCGCGAACACTACGACATCATCATCATCGGAACCGGCGCCGGCGGCGGCACTATCGCCCAGCGGCTGGCCCCCAGCGGCCTGCGCATCCTGATCCTCGAACGCGGCGGGTTCCTTCCCCGCGAGCGCGAAAACTGGGACACCGACGCCGTGGCGATGCAGAAGCGGTACCAGGCCAAGGAGATCTGGTACGACAAGGCCGACATGCCCTTCTCGCCCTACACCCATTACTGGGTGGGGGGCAATACCAAGGTCTACGGCGCGGCGCTGCTGCGCTTCCGCGAGGACGATTTCGAGGAGGTCCGGCACTACGGGGGCATCTCCCCCGCATGGCCGATCAACTACGCGGACCTGGAGCCTTACTACACGGAGGCCGAGCGACTCTACTGGGCCCACGGCCAGCGCGGCCTCGATCCGTTCGATCCTCCCGCCAGCGGCCCCTACCCGCACCCGCCGCTGGCGCCCGAGCCGCGGATGAAGCAGTTGTTCGACGACCTGGTCGCGATTGGTCGCAGGCCGTTCCCGGTTCCGCTGGGCGTTCGCCTCGCCGAGAAGCGGCAGCCGCATGCCGAGTACCGCCTCAGCACCTTTGACGGCTACCCCGACCTGACTGAGGTGAAGGCGGACTCACACGTGGTCGGCGTCAACGCCGCTCTGCTGCACCGCAACGTCACCCTTCTCACGGGATGGAAGGTCGAAAAGCTGGAGACGGGGCCCAATGGGCGCGTCGTCACCGGCGTGGTCGCGACGAGCGGACCCGACACCGCCCGCTTCACCGCCGACACGGTGGTGCTCGCCTGCGGGGCGATCAACTCCGCGGCGCTGCTGCTGCGCTCGGCCAACGGGCGGCACCCGCGCGGGCTGGCCAACAGCTCCGGCCAGGTCGGACGCAACTACATGACCCACAACAACGGGCTGGTGATGCACGTGTCGGAGACGGTCAATCCGTCACAGTTCCAGAAGTCGTTCGGCTTGACCGACTTCTACCGCGCGTGCAACGGCGAGAAGCTCCCCTTGGGCACGATCCAACTGATGGGCAAGCCCGACCCCGGCACCGTCGAGTGGCTCCGCAACGGCAAGCTGCCAGGCAAGGCCGCCGCGGACATCCTGGCCCATTCCATCGACTTTTTCATCACCGCCGAGGACCTGCCCGACCCCGGCAACCGCGTCACGCTCCGCGAGGACGGCTCGATCAAAGTCAGCTACACCGAGAACAACCGTGAGGCGTACGACCGTCTGGAGGGAAAGCTCAGGGGCATGCTCGATGAGGTCGACGCCCGCCGCGGCCGCAAACCCGCGACGTACCTCACGGGCAAACTAGGGGTGAGCGGCGTCAGCCATCAGTGCGGCACCCTCCGCTTCGGCGCCGACCCCGCGACCAGTGTGCTTGATACCAAGTGCAAGGCCCACGATCTGGACAACCTGTTCGTGGTGGACGGCTCGTTCTTCGTCTCCAGCGCCGCCGTCAACCCGTCGCTCACCATCATGGCCAACGCGCTGCGGGTGGGCGATCACATCCTGGACCGGCTCGGCGCCTCGTGCACACCCGCTGGGCGCAACCTGGAGACCGCGCGATGAATCACCCGGTTGTGCGCTCCATGCGCGTTGTGATCGCCCTACTTCTTAGCGCGGCCGCCGGCCTTGCCCCGGCGCCGAGCCTGCACGCCGAAACTCCTCGTCCGCAAGCGGCCGCCGTCGATCCCGGAACGAAAACAGAGGTCAACGCCGTGACTTCTGTTGGGTTCACCGTCTTGGACCTCGATCGCGAAACCGCGTTCTTTACTGGGGTGCTCGGGTTCGTCAAACGCTCCGAGTTCGAGGTAGCCGGCGACGAATACGAGCACCTCACCGGCGTGTTCGGAACGAGAGCGCGAATCGCCACGCTCACGCTCGGCGACGAGGTACTTGAGCTGACGCAGTACCTCGCCCCCGAGGGTCGCCCGGTTCCCCCGGACTCGCGCAGCAACGACCGATGGTTCCAGCACATCGCCATCGCCGTCAGCGACATCGACGCGGCCTACAAGCACCTGCGCGAGCACAACGTCCGGCACGCTTCGGCCGGACCCCAGACACTGCCAGCCTGGAACACCAGCGCGGCGGGGATCAGCGCGTTCTACTTCAAAGACCCTGAGGGCCATGTGCTTGAGGTGATCCACTTCCCGGCCGGCAAGGGCGACCCTCGGTGGCAGCAAAGGGCTGGATCCTCCGCGCTGTTCCTCGGCATCGACCACACCGCCCTCGTCGTGGAGGACACCGATACCAGTCTCAAGCTGTACCGGGATGTGCTCGGCCTGCGGGTCGCCGGGGGCAGCGAGAACTACGGCACCGAGCAGGAGCACCTCAACAATGTCTTCGGCGCCCGGCTCCGGATCACGACGCTCCGCGCCCGCGGCGGGCCTGGCGTCGAACTGCTCGAATACCTGGCCCCCCGCTCGGGACGCCCTTACCCCGCCGATTCGGCGTGCAACGACGCGTGGCACTGGCAGGTGCGGTTTGCTGTGGCATCCGCAGACTCGGCCGCCGCCGCGCTTATCGCTGGGCAGCGCCAACGCGTCGTTGCCCTGGTCTCACCCGGCACGGTTCATGTGACATCGACGGTGCTCGGATTCCAAGCGGCCGTCACGGCTCGCGACCCCGACGGGCATGCCTTCCAGCTCGCCGAGCGCGCGACCGACACCGTCCCGCGTTGAGCGCGCCAGGACCGTGTTCAAGTCCACGGGGGATCGGACAACCAACACCATCTTTCCGTAGGTAGCGCCTGCCATAGAACAGCGGCGCTGCGGCGTTGCTCATCTTGGGTGCCGAACCGGGTGCGCCCAAGTCTCCCGACCTCCGCGGGCTTCCTGCCCGGTCGGTTGGAGACGCGAGACGCGGTTCTGCAGAGCGCCGCCCCGGCGCCAGAACGGGTCTGGGTGGTGATTTGTTCGGTGTGCACGATGAAGAACAGGCGTTTCGTGGCGCGCACGGCAGCCGTGGCGGTCTCTCTTGCCCCCGCAGGCCGGGAACGTCCCGGCAACCCCCTCGGCTCCCGGATGAGACGGGAGCGGAAAGATCGAAAGGAGACAGCCGTGTTTTCCCGATTGCTCGCCGCCGCCGTGTTGATGATCGCGTTCTTCAGCAGCGCCCAGACCGCTCAGGCCATCAGCATGAGCGACCTCGCGGGCCACTACACCGGCAGTTTCCAGACCAACATGTTCGGCCTGGAGGGCTACGCCGACTTCTGGGTCGACAGCCGGGGCCGCGTGACGGGGTACATCTCCAACGAGGACATCGGCGTGATCGCCGTCAGCGGGACGGTGAAGATCAACAAGAGAACCGGCGCGGCCCGAGGCTCGGCCAACATGCGCGGCGGGAGCATCAAGGGCACCGGCACCGTGAACATGGAAGAGGACTGGGTGTGGGGCACGTTCACGATCAAAGCCGGCGGGGTGACGGAGACGGGGTCGTATGAGGCGGAGAAAGACTGACGCAACAGATCGAGGAGGTGATGAAGGCCTCCAAGTTGATAATGAATACTCGCCGCAGTCCAGCGGATCCGTTGGGCTGCGGCTTCGCAGCAAGTGGACACGTCCGATCATCTGGCCGGTCCTGCATGGGCAGCATTCCTGAGATTCGTGGCAGCGCGCCAAATGCCTCCCTTTGGTGCCTGTACGGGAGCCAAGTCGTCTGCGTGGCTCGGGACACGCGGATGTTCAGACCAAGTGGGAGCCCTGATGTTACCTCCTGAAGTCGAGAGGCTATCCGTAAGCCGTGGTTTTGGTGGTGTTTTTCAAGTGAGCGGAGCAGTTTACGGATAGCCTCGACTCTTGAATACCACTCAGAAACGGGTACTCTTGGCTTGGTACGGTTGCCTTGTAACAGGTGGGGCTGCGAGAAAGGCGGGCGCATGAGGATTCGAGAAAAATGGCAGGCCGCGCGTGTCCTGGGAAGCTTGGTGATCCTGGCAGCACCATGCGATGCCCGCCAACAGTTCGCGCTGCGTTCGCTCCCGCTGACCGATCTCGCTCCGGCGGCCGTGCGCGTTCTGGACGCCAATGGCGACGGTATTCCTGACTTGTTCCTCGGCGGCGATGGCACGGGCAATGGAACCCCCGTCCACTTCGGCATCGGTCATCGCCCCCCGAGGTTCTCAACCGTCAGACCCAGGTATTTCCCGGACGCGGACACGGAGTACCCGGGGGCGAGTGCGCCCATCGCAGATTATGATGGCGATGGGCGTGATGATCTTGTGCTGCACCTGTCGGCGCAAACTGCCGGCAAGCCTGACGCCGAGGCGGACGTGATACTCAGGTTCAAGGGACCGGGCGCCGAGATACCTGATTTTCTGCCTCTAGGGTTTTCGCCCCTTGGGATGCTGGACATCAACCACGATAAGCGGCCCGACCTCCTAACCCAGAATCCGCAACACAACGCAATTGACCTGATGGTTAATGTGGGTGGAGAACCGCCGAGCTTTCAGAGGCTGTCAGATTTCCTGGTCAATATCACTCCCGTCGGGGCTACCTTTGCGGCGGACATTGACCACGATGGGGACACAGACCTGCTGGGTTTTCTGAACGGCGCCAACCCGCCTCAGCTCTATGTGGCTGAAAACACGGGCGCAATGACGCTTGGTCCATCGTACCCCGTTGCATCGCCTCACCTGTACAACGGTGCCGAGTTGATCGATGTAAACAACGATGGATGGCCCGACATCGTCACGACGGACTACGACAACGACCCAAAGGGCGGGCTCAACGTGCGATGCCTAGTTCACCAGGGCACGGTTCCTCCGCAGTTCACCGAGGTCACGATCGGCATCATGTGGAGCGGCGACTCGGGCGGACTCGTCTGGATCCCCATCGACGTGGACATGGATGGCGACACCGATATCGCACTGTCTGAATCCAACAGCGCCGGGCTTCGCCTGTACATGAACTCCGGCGGTCTCAATCCGACGTTTGCCCCGGGCGGGCTGGTCGGAAACTCGCAGGTCGTCGCGGGCGTCGCGGTTGACCTCGATTCCGATAGCGACCCGGACCTGGTGTTGGGCCAGGTCTTCATCGATCAGGGAGGCGTGTTTCTGGCCGAGTACCTCGGTGATGTCGTCAACACGACAACCAGCGCACGTTTTTCCACACTGTCCGACGCGGTCGGCGCGGTGCAGCCCGGCGAGGCCTTGGTCGCGGACCCCGGTCATTTCATCGTGAGCGGCACCCTGAGCGTTGCGCAGAGCAACGTGACACTCTCGAGCAACGGCGACGTGTTTATCCCCCGGCCAAGTACTGTGACGCTTGCCGATGGCTGCGTCCTGCAGGCCGCCGCGGGGGAACCGATGGTGATCGATGGAATCGTGGCCGGCAGCGTAGGAGGCGGACTACCCGCCGTTCTTCAGGCCGATGAGATACGTACCGGGCCTGAGAGCCATTTGAGTGATGGGTTGACTCTTCAACCGGTTTCGGGGACGGCCGACATCTACGGTTCAATCTCCGTTGCGTCGAGCGCGAGCATGAGCATCGACGGCTCCGCCGCGGTGCTTGGAGGGCGTGCCGCAACCGCGTACGACATCGTGGCGCAGAGCGATCATGCAGGAGTCGCGCTTTTGGGCCAGGCAGACTTTGACCGTGACGGCGACCCCGATCTTCTCGGCCAGCGGACCGATTCGTCAGGCAAGGCGCCGCCTTTTTCGCTGGTCTGGCTGGAGAATCTCGGGCCCACGGGCGATCCGGCGTTTGTCCAGCATGAGATCCAATCCGCCGACGGCTGCGCTGGATTGGGAGGGTATTTCCTCGCGGACCTGACGGGTGACGGCGTTGCCGAAATCGTGGGATCGCACAGTTGCGGATTCAACCAGCCCACGACACTGAGTATTTTCCGGGCCGTCCCCGGATCACCGGCCACCTTCGTCGAACTGATCGTGGACTTGCCGGAGGGAGCGTTCGATGACACCTACGGGGCTGGTTGCAACGGAACTGCTGATTTCGACGCCGATGGAGACCTCGATATCTGCCTGGCAGCACTCTCAAATACCGGCAGCGGCGACTTGCTTGTCGCATGGCTGGAGAACCCCGGTGATGTCTCGGGCCAATGGTCGCTTCGCAGCGTCGGCACGGTGGTCATGTACCCGGGCTACGGCACATCTCTCAGAGGAATCGGCGATTTGGACGGCAACGGTCTGCCGGATGTCGTCGTCCAAGCCGGGCCACAACTAACCCTGCTGTACAACACTGCTGCCGGGGTTCAGTGGGCCAGTGTGAACGCCGGTTCGATCCTTGGAGATATGCGCGTGGTGGCGGATATTGATGCCGACGGGCGAGCCGATCTACTCACCAGCGCCCTTCCCGCCACGGCCGACCTGGTCTGGGCACGCTCCCTTGGGCAGGGCTTGTTCGAGTCCAGAGTTCTGTTCTCGGCGAGCGCGGGCGTGGTTTCAGTCGTAGCGAACGACATAGATCAGGACGGCGATCTGGACATTGTCGCCACCGTGGAGAACGCCGATCGGATGGTCGTTATCGAGCAGCTGCCTCCAAGCGCTGGCGGTCAAGCCCAGTTCAGGACCCGCGACATCGTCTCAGACCCCGACGGACCAGGACCGGCAGAGGCCCAGGTGCGAGCGCCGGGTTGGCCCGTGATCGCTGACTTTACAGGGGACGGCGTTCTCGACATCGCTTGCTCCAACTTCTACCTTGATCTGAGCCAGTCGTTCGGCACCGCCGGCGTCAGCCTCATCGTGCGCGGCGAGCCCACCGCGGTTGCGGTTGACGCGGGAGCAGCGCTTCTCGTTGACGGTCGCCTCGATCTCACACACGCCGTGCTGACGCTCTCCGCCGGCGCCACGGTCTCCGCCACTGATTCGGTTCATGTCTCGCCCGCCGAAACGCTCCTGACCGGGGCAGGCACGATCGCCTCGCCGGATGTCTGGTGCGCCGGACCGATCCGGCCCTCCGATCTCGCTGGACTGATCACGATTGATGGGGATTACCACCAGTACGACGACTACGGCTCCATCGCGCCCGGTGGTACCCTCGAAATCAACATCAGCGCTCCAGGGGTCGGCACAGCACTCCACGTCACCGGCGTGGCGGACCTGGCCGGGACGCTTGTTGTGAACAACCTCGATTCTGCGTTCACGCCCTCGGTAGGCTCGTCTTTCTCGGTGCTGCAGGCAGGTTCCATCAGCGGCACGTTTGGCGTGTCGTACATGCCGAACTTCTCCGCAGCCCGGCGGTTCCTGGTGCCGACCTATTCCACCCTCGCTCGCGCCGGGGCGGTCGACGTCACCGCTCTATCGCTTACTGACGACATCAACCTCAACAACGGCACCGTGGCGTCCGGATTCAACGTCCCCACCGGCGCCGTGCTCGCCGACCTCGACTCCGACGGCGACCTCGACCTCGCCATCGCCGTGCCCGATCCCAACAACCCGACGACCGCCAACGGCAATGTGGTGATCCTCCGCAACGCCGGCAACACCGGCCCCGGCGACACATGGGCCGGATTCACCCAGGGATCGCAGATCACGATCCCCGTGGGCAAGAATCCGCAAGGGATCATCTCCGGCAAGTTCAACGCCGACAACGCCGTGGACCTGGCCGTGTGCAACTTCAGCGACGGCACGGTCAAGGTGCTGACGAACGCAAACCTCGGCAACGCGGTGCTGGCCGAGACGCAGACCGTCGCCGTGGGCACGGGCCCCATCTCGATCGCCTCGGGCGACATCCGCCTGCTCGGCAAGGACGACCTCGCCGTGGCGAACCAGTCGTCGAACACGGTCAGCGTGCTGAGCAACAACGGCTCGGGGTCGTTCAGCGTCACGGGCACGCTCACCACCGACGCCGCCCCGACGGACATCTGCATCGCCAACTTCGACGCGGGCGGCGCCCCCGACATCGGCACGGCCAACCGCGACGCCGGGACCCTCACGCTGTATTACCAGCAGCCCGGCGGGACCTACCAACCCCATCCCACGCGCCGCCTGTTTGCCGGCAGCGAGCCCGGCAGCATCGAGCCGGGGCAGATCGACAACGGCAAGGACCACAGTCCCACCTCGCCGCAGGATGTTTGCGTCGCCAACCGCGGCTCGGGCACCGTGGGCATCTTCCTCAACGACGGTTCCGGGGGCTTCACGGCCCAGAACGACTTCCCCGCCGGGACGAACCCCGACTCGCTCACGCTGGGCGACTTCGACAACGACGGCGACCCCGACCTCGCCGTGGTGACCACCGACGCGAACTCGCAAAGAGTCGTGCGGGTCTTCCGCAACGATCTCACCAACGGCAACGTGGTGTTCGCGCTGCGTGCCGACCAGTACGCCGGCAGCCTCCCGAGGCTGGCCCGCGCGGGCGACGTGGACAACAACGGGCGCGCCGACGTGGTGGCCGTGACGGACCTGGCCACGACAGAGCTGGCGGCGTCGGGCGATCCGTTCGGCGGCATTGCCTCGCTGGGAGACGGAACGACCAGCGCAACCAGGCAATCACCCGGCAGCACGCCGCGCACGCCGCAACCCACCGCCACGGCCCGCCTGAGCAAGCCGCCGTGCCCCGCCGACCAGAATGGCGATGGGCAAGTCAACACCGCCGACCTGACCATCCTGCTCGGCGCGTTCGGCCAGACGGTGTCCCCGGGCGCTCCCGGCGACATCAACGCCAGCGGCGCGGTGAACACCGCCGACCTCACGCTGCTCCTGGGGATGTTCGGGCAGCACTGCCCGAACTGAGCGCGCCGGTGCGCCGTGCGGCTCTCGGCGCCTCGGTGCGGCGCGGTGCGGGATGCGGAAATGACCCCATGGGGATTCGAACCCCAGTTTTCACCGTGAAAGGGTGACGTCCTGGACCGGGCTAGACGATGGGGCCTTGCTCCGAAGCGGCGCTCCGGAGAGGCGGACGGCCATTGTAGGCTTCGCGGCCCGGTGCATCCCGAACGGACCGATAATGTGGGAAAGCGGCTTCGCCGCCGTCCCAATTCCGGGCGATGGTCCATTTCAGTTGCCCCGCCGGGCCGTCGGGTCACAATAGGGGGCATCGGTCGGGGCCCACGCACAGGGGCCGGTCCAGATCGTCACGGAGAAGAGTCATGCCCACGAGACTTGGTCTGTTTGTTCTTGCGCTCGCCTGCGCCGGCACCTGCGCCTCGGCGGGCGATTATGTCACCAAGATCATCCCCGGTCGGGCCAACATCTACGGCGCCGGTCACGCGACCGCGCCGGCACCCGGCGGCGGCGGCGGGGGGGTGCTCCCCACGCAGTTTGATATCAGCGCCGTGGCCGGAGATTGGGTCGAGTTCTCCGTGATCTCCGGCGATGTCTCGGGCGAGGCCGGCGACCCGCCGTCCTTCAACGACCCAGACGGCGAAAAGGGCTCCTCCACCGACGTGGACAGCTTCGGCGGCATCTCGGGCATCATGCAGGACAAACGCTCGATGTTCCTTGTCGGGGTGTTCCTGGGCGCTGATGAGCCGATCGATCCGGCCCCAGCAGCGCTGGACTTCTCAGACAACGACAACTTCGAGGACATCTCCCCCGAACTGCAGCAGACGTTCTGGGTCGGCGACGGGTACGGCGCCCCGAAGGAAGAAGGCGGTGACGGCGGGCGCCCACGCTACATCTTCCAGATGAAGTTCTACGTCCCCGCCGGCGCCACCCGCCTGTTCCTGGGCTTCGCACAGTCGGACCCGTCGGTCGGCGGCCTGCCGGGCTTCTACGACGACAACTCCGGAGAGCTCGAGGCGACCCTTCACGTGGCCCCGGCGCCGGGGTTTGCGGGCTTGCTGGGGGCTGGGATCGGCGTCGCCGGGCGCCGTCGGCGCCGTTGAGCACGTGTATTGAGTTGCACGTTGTGCATAGTCTTGCTTTTGCGGGGCGTCCCCGGTAACGTTCCCGCGTGAGCCGCGCCGACGCCAGACCGCTTCCGCTAGATCGCCCGCACGCCCGGCGCGTGGTGGTGCGCCGCCTGCGGAGCGCCGACTCGTTGCAGGAGCTGACATCGCTGCTTCACCGCGCCTATAAGCCGCAGGTCGACTTGGGCCTGCGCCCGCTCGCCGGGCGTCAGAGCGTGGAGCAGACGCGCGAGCGCACCGCCAGCGGCGAGTGCTTTGTGGCCACGCTCACCGACGCGGGCCACGAGAAGCTCGTGGGGACCATCTTGTTTCAGGAGGTCGAGACCGCGGCGTTCCCCCCGTTCTTCCAGCTCGCCGGCGTCGGTCATTTCTCGCTGCTGGGCGTTGATCCGTCCTGCCAGGGCGCCGGCGTGGGCGCGGCCCTGATCGAGGCGGTCGAGGCGCGTGCGCTGGAACTGGGGATGGTCGAACTTGCCCTGAGCATGGCCTCGCCGGACGAGGGCCTGCGCCGCTTTTACGAGAAACGCGGGTTCAGGGTGGTCGAGCGCTGGCAGTGGCCATACACGAACTATGTGAGCCTGATCATGAGCCGGCCCATCACCCGCACGGGCCGCCCCGACAGCAGGCTCAGCTCGTGCTACATCCGCCCCGCCGAAGACGCCGACGCCGTCGGCATGATCGACCTCATCGGCGGCGTCTGGAGCGAATACCCCGGCTGCGTTCTTGACGTGGACCGAGAGGAACCCGACCTCCGGGCCATCGCCACCGCGTATGCCAGGAAGGGCGGCACCTTCTGGATCGGCGCCGATCCTTCCGGACGCGTGGTCGGCAGCGCGGGCCTTGTGCCCGTCGGCGACGCCAAGATGGAACTGAAGAAGCTCTACGTCGCGCGCTCGCACCGCGGCGCCGGGCTGGGCACGCGTCTGCTCGGCTGGGTGGAAAGCGAGGCCCGCCGCCGCGGCACCGCCGTCCTGGAGCTCTGGAGCGATACCCGCTTCCTCGACGGCCACGCCTTCTACGAGCGCCACGCCTACGTGCGCGGCTCGTTCACGCGCGACCTCCACGACCTCTCCAACACCACCGAGTTCCACTTCTCGAAGCGGTTGTGACGGGAAGGCATGAGGCGTGACCAACACATCATGCCTATTGCCTATTGCCTTCCCTGTCAGTCTTCCGCCCTCTCTCCTTCCGGCGCCATCTTCACGAGCTTCGGATCGAACCGTGCCAGAACTTCGACCAGGTCCGACTGCTCCCGCATCACCTGGCGGATGTCCTTGTACACCCCGGGCACCTCGTCGATGCCCGCCGACAGCACCGTGATCCCCGCCGACTCGAGCTCGCGCCGGACGTTGCCCCAGCGGAAGGTCTCCCTCGCCTTGTTGCGGCTCATCACGCGCCCGGCGCCGTGACTCGCGGAGTTGAGCGATCCTGCGCCCCCCTTGCCGCGCACAACGAACCCGGGCGAGGCCATCGACCCCGGGATGACGCCCAGCACACCCGGGCCCGCGGGCGTTGCGCCCTTGCGATGGACGATCAACTCCTCCTCGGCCCCCGCGCCGGCAACGTGACGCTCCTTCCAGGCGAAGTTGTGGTGGTTCTCGATGCCCGCGAGCACCTCGGCCCCCAGGTTTCGAACGATGTGCCGGTGGATCAGCGCGTGGTTCGCCGAGGCGTAGCGCCCCATAAGCTCCATCGCCGCCCAATACTCGCGCCCTTCCTCCGATTCCAGTTCCAGCCACGACAGGTGCCTGAGCTTGGGATCGATCTCGCCGGAGCGCTTCTCGATGGCGAGCTTGGAATAGTGGTCGCACACCGCCGCCCCGGTCCCTCGGCTGCCCGAGTGCGAGAGCAGCGCGAGGTACCGTCCCGGCCCGAACGTTCCGAGCCCCGTGCGCGACGGCGTAAGGGTGTCACCCGAGCCCGGTTCGCGCATCGGCGGCTCTGCCGACTCGACCGGTGTCACCTCCAGCACCCCGAACTCAACAAAGTGATTGCCCGAGCCGCTTGTGCCGAGCTGGTTCCACGCCTTGTCCTTGAACCGACCGGTCACCGGCGAGACCGACCAGTCCTCGTCCATCACGGGGTGCTCGCGCTTGTCGCGCCCCTCGAACGCGCACCCGATCCCCCAGCGCGTCTCGGTTTCCAGCGCCCTGGTCAGCCGCTTCAGCTCGTGCGGCTTCTCGAGTGTCGAGGCCGGCAGGTCCAGCACCGACAGCTTCATCCTGCACGCGATGTCTACGCCGACGGCGTACGGGATCACCGCTCCCCGCGTCGCCAGCACGCCCCCGATCGGAAGCCCGTAGCCCACGTGCGCATCGGGCATCAGCGCGCCGGCGGCGGTGGCCGGCAGGCTCATCGCCGCGCGCATCTGATCGAGCGCACCCTGATCGATGTTCGAGCCCCAGCGGGCGTAACCTGATTCTGACGTGGTGCCGCTCACGGGCCGAGGGTAGCGCCCCGGTGCAGCGCCCGTCCATGCCGTTCAAATGCCGCCGAATCTGTTGCCGGTACCCTGATGCTTCTGCATCACCCCGGCCCCCGCCCGCGTATGGGAGATCGCCCGCCGCCCGTGCCCTTGCTGACTCGCAATGCCCGCCCCGCCCAGGAGCCGAGCCGAGATGAGCACGCATCCAGAGAGTCCCGAGCCCGGCCCGATCGCCGCGACGGCGCAGGCGCCGGTCTCAAAGCGACGCCTCAGGTCCATCACCACCTGGCTCCCCGGCAAGGTCGAACCGCTCCCCGACGCCGCACTCACCCCGCTGACGCGATGCCCCGATTGCGGGCACGATATCCGCGCCATCTCGACGCCGAACTGCCCGGCGTGCGGCGTAAACGTGGTGACCGCCGTGCGGCGCAACCAGAGCAACGCCGTGGCGCGATGGCAGACCTTCGACCAATACCGCCGCGCCCTCATCCTCGCGGTCGTCGCGTACGGGGCGCTCACGGCCCTGCTGGCGTTCGCGGGAGAGCCCGGGGACGCCGCCTGGTTCGCCCTGCGCCAGGCGGTGTTCGTGCCCATCGCCGTCGCCCTGTTCGCCACCTTCTCGGCCGCGTGGTTCGGGTTTGATCAGCCGTTCGTGGTTTCCATCCTCCGGCTCGCCGCCATCATCGCCTTCAGCGACATCGTCGGGTTCATGCTGTGGTCGGTGCCGATCATGTTTGTCACCCAGTTCGGCGTCGCCGCGGCGATCGTGCTGGGCATGCTCCGGTGGATGGACCTGGAGCCGCACGAGGCCATCATCACCGGGATCGTGCTGGGAACCGCCAGGTACATCGTCCACCTGTCGCTGGCCTACAGCACCTGACTCACACCCGGGTCAGGACCCCGGCACCCCCAGGACGGCCCGTCATAGGCCCGAAAACCGGCGGAACCGTTCCGCCGGACGCGCGTCCAATCCCCGCCGCCCAAACCCGTGAGGGCACTACACTTCACCGACCGATCCCCTCCGGGGCCTCGGCGAGCGGGAGACCGACGTATGCCGCACATGCACACCATCACGCGACTCACCGCGTCCATTCTTGTCGCCGCTACCGGCGCGTTCGCGGTCGCACAGGACCAGCCCCGGCCCGCAGCGCCGGCCGCTGTCGGCGGTGCACGCGGCGTCAGCGAAGTCAAGCGTGACAACTATGTCCGCCTGCTCAAGCCGCTCACCATCGAGCTCACCGACCAGCGGCTCGAGGACGTCATGACCTTTATCCGCGACCTCACCGGCGCGGACCTGGACCCCGTCTGGGCCGACGACCGGGCCGACGGCCTCGAGAAGGACAAGAAGATCACCCTCACCGTCAAGGACAAGCCCGCTCTGCACCTGCTCGAGCGGGTCCTCGACAAGTCGGTCGACAACGCCGGGGACGCCACCTGGCAGTTCGGGCCCGACGGCCAGATCGAGGTCGGACCCAAAACGGCGCTCAACAAGCACGCCACGCTCAAGATCTACCCCATCCACGACCTGCTCTTTGATATCCCCGACTTCGGCCAGGTCCCTCAGCTCGACCTCAACAGCGTGCTCAGCCAGGGCGGCTCCGCGGGCGGCAGCGGTGGGGGTGGCGGCGGCGGCGGTAACAGCAACCTCTTCCAGGACACCGGCAACCAGAACCAGCCCGGCGGCCAAGTGCCGCAGCGCGACGAGGACAACGCCCGGCGGATCATCGAGCTCATCACCGAATCCATCGACCCGCCCCAGTGGCAGGACAACGGCGGCGAAGGCGCCAGCGTCCGCTTCCACAACGGCTCGCTGCTGATCAAGGCCCCCGACTACATCCACCGGCAGATTGTCGGGTACAGCTTCATGAAGTGAGACGGCGGGCGGAGTGCGCCGTGGCGCCGGATTGTGGGACGCAATGAACAGATACGACTGATGGATCCTGCGGATCAATTGCGACCCACCTGTCGCATGGGTCCCGTGAGACGTATCTGACCCACCCGCCGCGCCGTCACGCAGGCAACTGCTCCAGCATGCGATCGATGTAACGCCACGCGTTGAGTTCCAGGCGGATCTCGCGCATCGCTTCGGCGTCCGGGGCGTCCGCGCCACCGGCCCGCCTGAACAACGCCGAGACCCGCTCCTGGTGCTCCGCGCGGCGTTCGTGGGCCCACGCCTCGAGCGACGCGATCGCGTCAGGGTTCTTCGTGGCCGCCGCCTCTTCGAGCCGCTCGCGCACTTCCAGCATGTCTAAGAGAAACCCCTCTGGGAGCGACTTGTCGTCGCTCTTGCCCGGCCCCCCCATGCGTGCGAGGAGCACCTCGGCCCGGGCGGCCGGATCGCTCAGCACCGCCTTGGCCTGGTTGACCGCCGAGATCGCCACCAGCCGCTGCGGATCGTCCGGCCCGCCGGTGTCCGCCACACCGACCGGCACGCCCGGCTGGGCGCCCGCGAAGCGGTCCGGATGCAGCCGAGCCGACGCCGCCAGCCACGCGCGCTGAACCGCCGCGGCGTCAAGGTCGAACCGGGCGGGTAATCCAAGGGTGTCAAAGGGGTCCATGGTTGTGGCGAACCCGCGCCGGGCGGGCCCGCCCCAACCACAATAGCGTGCCCGCGGCGCGGCTACGCTCACGGCGTCGTCCCGGTAGCTCAGTTGGATAGAGCAGCCGCCTTCTAAGCGGCAGGTCGGGCGTTCGAATCGCCCCCGGGACGCTTGGCTCGCTCACTCCGACCGGTTTTCCGCGCTCGCCTCCACCTCTGGGGGCTTGGCAAAACGGTCACGGACCCGGATGATCGCGCGGGGCTTGATGTCCTTGGCCCCGCCAGAGCCGGCGCCGGCCTCGGCGTGCCCGGTTGCCCTGGCCTGCGCCACGGGGTTCACGTGGGTCCGCACTTTCAGGATGTACCCCTGCTCGCTCAGCCACGCGTTCTGCTGGAGACGCAGCTCGTCCACCAGGCGCGCCGAGCGCTGGATGCGCGGGCGGTCGTTCAGCGACCACCGCCGCGTCTGGCTGTCGAGGTTCACCCACGGGCTGACGGTCTCGACCGGCAGCATGGGCGCACGCTGGACGTAGATCTCGGTGCCCAGAGCGCTGATGGGGGCCCCGTACGCCGCCGGGCCGGGCTGGCCGAACACGCTCTCGCGGATCGGTGTCCGCGTGCCCACCGGCGAACGCGCCACCCACAGACGGCCGTTCTGCTCGCGCCGCGGATCGTCGACCCGGTTGGTCGGGTAGGGCGCGGTGCGCGGCAGCCAGTCCTGCCCGTATGTTCGCACGCCCCCGAACTCCGAAGCCCGCGCCCCCAGCGCCGGAGACGCCAGCGAGGCGAGCACCAGCGCGCTCAGCGCGCCCAACGAACCACGCACAATCTTCGAGTTCATCTCTTGGTCCCTCAGAATCCTGCGCGGCCGCCCGCGCCCTGCCACCGTTGCCGAGGGCTTCCTCCCTCGGGGTGGACCCTTCAAGCGTGCGCCCGAACAACGCACCGATCAAGCGGATTGTGCCGGATTTGCCGGTCATGCGCCCGAAAATCCGTTACAGTCCCACCCCATCGTTCGTGCCGCGAGTCGGCGGCGCGGTTATGGGGCTTGCAACGAGAGTGGCCCGCCGGCGAGCCGCCGGTACAGGTCCAGCACCGCCCCCACGTGCCCGGATGCAAGGCGGTGCGTCGCCACGAACTGCCGTGCCGATTCGCCCAGGTGCGCCGCCCGCGCGGGATCGGTCAACAACCGCTCCATCGCGTCGGCCCAGGCCCGGGCCGAGCCGGGGTCGACGACCACCGCCGTTGACTCGTCGATCAGCTCCGGGCGCAGCTCGTCGCGGGCCGCGATCACCGCCAGCCCCGCGGCCATCGCGTCCAGAGCCAGCGACGTGTGAAAACCCGACGCCTCCGGGATCAGCAACAGGTCCGCCCGCAGCACTGGTTCGCGTTGCGCCTCGAGGCTCGGCGAAACGCTCACGTGCGAAAGCAGCCCGAGCCGCTCGGCGTAGCGCCACGCGTCGGGGTCGCCCGCCACCAGCCGCTCATCGACAAACGCCAGCACCTCCGGCATGTTGCCGGCGCCGCCGGCCTCGGCCTTCTCGCGCCGCCTTGCCAGCTCCGCCAGGCTCTCCAAAACAGGGATCGCCGCGCCACGGGTCTCGCCGCTCCCGATGACGCACACGCTCGCGGGCGCGCCCGGCCTGCGCTGCGGACGGGCCGACTCGGGCAGGAACACGCCCCAGGGGAGCACGCGGGCCGCCCACTTGATGCCGATGCGCTCCGCCGCCCGCGCCATGGGCTCGTTCGGAACTCCCAAGACGACCCGCCCCGCCTCGCGCAGCACCGACGACACCCGCCCCTCGATACGCGACGCCCGTTCGAGCGACGCCGACGAGTACACCTCCAGCACCAGCGACGCGTCGGTCGACTCGGCGATGTCTGCCGCAAGGTCCCAGCACCCCGAGCCCCAGGCGTGCACCACGTCGAACTCCGGCTCCGCGCCGGCGCCGTTGCCCGACGTGCTCTCAAGTCTCGCCAGCTCGCGCTGCAGCCGGTCGGCCCGCCACGGCAGCGCGATCCTCGGCCCCTTGTCGGCGTACACCGCCTGAGGGATCAACCCCGAGGGCAGCACCAGCGCGCACGACTGCGGCACGCACCGCGTCAGGCGCACCCCCTCGTCCAGCAGGCCGACCTCGATCCGGCGGATCATCGCGTGCTCACGCACGGTGAAATCTCGGTCGAGGATGAACAGGGCCCGCATGCGGTCAGCGTACAGCGCCGGAACGGAAAACGAGCGCCGGGGTCCCGGCGCTCGCCTGCGCAGATTTCAGTGCGTGCCGCCGTGCCGGGATCAATCAGGCGGGCCGCCGACGTCGGGCCGCGAACAGGCCCGCGAAGGCCAGGGCCGAGCCCACGCCCGGGGCGGGCAAATAGGTCTCGGTCATGAACCCCATCAGCCGCCCGCCGTTGCCCGGCCCGCCGATCATGGTGCCGTCTGGTCGGAAGCTGTACCAGCGCGAGCGGTTGGCGGCGGTGTTGTCGCCCTGGCGCGGGTCATCGATGGCGCGGACACGGTAGCCGGTGAGGTTGTTGTTGGCGTCGTACTCGCGCTCCACCTCGGCGACGTACACCGCGTGGGCGCCCATCCGCTCGCCGCGGTCGTTGGTGCCCCAGTTGACGATCATCTCGGCCACGCCGTTGCGGCCCAGAGTGTCGGCCACGTCCCCCGGGTTGCGGGTCACGCGCGTCTGGATGTTCAGCCCGCGGTCCTGCTGGTACTGGTTCTTGCCGTTGACCATCCGGTTGATGCTCGACGTGCCGTTGCGTTCGGTGGTGCCCATGTTGGCGGCCAGCGCGCCCTGCGTGGTGGCGACGTCGTCGGTGAGGTTCATGCCGGGGTTGAGTTGGCGCAGGGCGTGGATGCCCCGGGTCACCGAGCCCGGCGCGCAGTGGTTCCTGCGTTCGTCCACCTCGGGAACGTTTCGGTCCGGCACCAGCGACGAGCTCGATGTCCCCCAGCCGATGATCGCCCGCGTCGCCGGAGGCGGATTGAAGAAGTCGCCGGAGGTGTTGGCGTCGTAGTTGGTCGCCGTGGCGGGCTCGGCCTGGCCGGTGCCGCCCGCGTCGAACGGGTCGAGCGGGTCATCGCTCCCGACGCCGCCCAGCAGGACCTCCTGCTTGCTGACGCCGGCATAGGTGGGGAACGGCCCGATGCCCCGCGCGGCGGAGGTGGCCGGCACCGGGTCAATGCTCACGCGGTAGCCGAGGCTGGTGAGCGCCTGCGATCCGCGCTGGATGCCGAGGTTGAACTCGAACCCGTCGCCCTCACGCGCCTCAAGGTCCGCGGGGGTCTGGAACCCGATGGGAACGTTCTTGACCGCCCAGTTCTGTCCGCCCCCCGGCGCTTCGGTGTAGACGTTCAGGTATCCCCGATACCCGTGGTCGGTGTGCTGGAACAGCGCGGCGTCCGCCTGCGTGAAGCTCATCTTGGCGTAGCCCCACTCGGAGTTGAACGCCGTGTAGCCGCCCGAATCCGACACCCAGTCGTACTGGCTGAACGAAACAGTTGCGGCGTGGCACACCCCGCTCCCGGCGAGGGCGGCGAGCAGCGCGGCGGCCAACGGTGCGGTCTTGGTCAGGGTCGTCATGTCTTCCAAACTCCTTGCTGAACTTCGCCCGCCGAACCGACAGCGGGCTGGTCCCCGGTCAGCGTCAGGGCCGCAGCCGACCGGCGCGCCGCGCGGAAAAAAACCTGTTCAACTCCGAAATACCAGCGGTGGCGGAAGGGGCCTGTTCGGACTACCCTCCCGCTCCGCTCACAGCGCCATCCGCCCCATGTCATTCCACGACCTCATTCAGTTCATCACGGACTTTGACGACCACCTCGACAAGTTCGTGGATGCCCACGGCTCGTGGACCTACCTGCTGGCGTGGATCGTCGTCTTTGCCGAGACCGGCCTGGTCGTCATGCCGTTCCTCCCCGGCGACTCGCTGCTGTTCGCCCTCGGCGCCATCGCGGCACGAAACGGCAACGACGGCCTCCCGCTGCTCAACCTGTGGGCTCTGATGGCGTGGCTGGTGTTCGCCGCGGTCGTGGGCAACACCGTCAACTACCTCATCGGCCGGCGCATCGGCATGGCCGCCGTGCGATCCGGCAAGGTCAAGTTCGTCCGCCAGGAGCACCTGGACCGCACCCACGCCTTCTTCGAGAAGCACGGCGGCAAGAGCGTCGTGATCTCGCGCTTCGTGCCCATCATCCGCACCATCGCGCCCTTCGTCGCCGGGGCGGGCCAGATGGACATGCTCCGATTCCAGGTCTACAACGTTCTGGGGGCGATGCTGTGGGTGGCCGCGTGCTGCGTCGCCGGGTACTTCTTCGGGAACTTCCCCTTCGTGAAGGAACACTTCTCGACCGTGGTGCTCGCCATCGTCGTTATCTCGCTGCTGCCGGTGATCATCTCGGTCGTACGGGTGCGCCGCGAGGCCAGCCGCGCCGCACGCAACGGAAACCCCGCGGCGTGAGCCTCGCCGCGGGCTGCGAGGGACCACATGCGAAGAAACTGGACGCGGAACACCGGGAAGCTCGCCGCGGTGGTTGCGATCATCTCGGCCTGCGCCGTCGGCGGCGCGCGGTGGTGGCGACACGCCGGTTCCACCAGGGCTCACGCCGGCCCAGCGGCATCAGCGAGCGCCGCGTCGCCCATCGACCTGAACTCCGCCGACGCCGAGGAACTCGAAGTCCTCCCGGGCATCGGCCCCGCGCTCGCCAAGCGGATCACCGACGATCGCAGCGCCAACGGCCCCTTCAAAGACGTTGACGATCTCGCCCGCGTCAAGGGCATCGGCACGGCGACGCTGGAGAAGCTCCGCCCCTTCGTAACCACCCGGTGACGCCCCGTGCGCTCCCGTGCCACGGGCTCCCGTCCTCGGGTGCCCGTGTCGTGGGAATGGTCAATCGCGAACCCGGACACGGGCAGGCGAAGACGCCAGCCCGTGGCAGTCCGCCCAACCCGCTGTTCGCGCCCCCCCCCCCCCCCCCCCCCCCCCCCCCCCCCCCCGCCCCCCCCCCCCCCCC
>CAZEDW010000047.1:0-30411 GCA_964510955.1 uncultured Phycisphaeraceae bacterium | reverse complement strand
GGCTTCGGTGGCGGCGGTGGTCGCGGTCGCGGCCGCGGCCCGGCCCCCCAGAGCGATGCCCCGGCCCCCGCCGAGGGCGGCGCTTCCGAGCCCGCCGCCTCCTGATCACAGGGCTCATCCACAGCCGTCCCGCTTTCGCCGAACGAGAAGGTCCCCGCCCGTCCGAAGCCGCTCCAGAACACGAATCGAACGCTGCTAGTCAGGAATCAACGCCATGATGATCCACGAAGTAACGGCTCTGGCCGGAAAGTACAAGGCCCGCAAGCGCATCGGTCGCGGCGAAGGCTCCGGGCACGGCAAGACCGCCGGCATGGGCCACAAGGGCGCCTCCACGCGCTCGGGCTATGCCGCCAAGCGCGCGTTCGAGGGCGGTCAGATGCCGTTCTTCCGGCGCCTGGCCAAGATGGGCTTCACCAACGCCGGCTTCACCACCCGGTTCTGGTCGGTCAACCTCGGCACGATCCTGCTGCACCCCATGTTCGCCAAAGGCGGCGTGGTCAACGCCGCCCGCCTCATCGAGGCCGGCCTGGTCCGTGACACCAAGCGTCCGCTCAAGGTTCTGGGCGACATGAAGAAACTCCAGGGCAAGGGCCTTGGCGTCAAGCTCGAAATCACCGCCGAGCGCGTGACCGATTCGGTCCGCAAGGCCGTGACCGCCGCCGGCGGCAGCGTCACCGAGATCGGCACCCGCCGCGACCAGGTCCGCGGGATCGACCGAAACTCCGACGATCGTCGCCCCAAGAACCTCACCAAGAAGCCCAAGCTCCGGGCGGCAAAGACCTTCGACAAGCCCGCCAAGGGCGGAAAGAAGGCCAAGGGCGACGGTGCCCCCGCCGCCGAGGGAGCCGCTCCGGACACCAAACCCGCCAAGAGCGAGAAGGCCCCCAAGCCCGAGAAGGCTCCCAAGGCCCCGCCGGCCCAGGGCTGATTCTCCCCGCCGGGGAGGGACACTTCGATCCGCGCCGGGTCACGCCCGATCCTGATTCGCAGCCCACGGACGGCGCTACCCTTCCCGCCCCAGGACCTGAGGCCTTCAGGACGCCCGTCGTCACTCGCCGCCCACCACCGACTCTCCCCGCATGCTCCAGGCTTTCGCCAACATCTTCCGGATCAAGGAACTCCGCAACAAGGTGCTGTTCACTATCGCCATGCTGGCGGTGTACCGCATCGGGTTCTGGATCCCCGTGCCCGGCGTCGACCAGTCGCAGCTCGAGAAGTTCTTCGAGCAGCAGGCGACCTCCGGCAGCGCCCTGGGACGCATCGGCGCGTTCATGAGCGTCTTCTCCGGCGGGTCGTTCAGCCACTCCACGGTGTTCGGCCTTGGCATCATGCCCTACATCTCCGCCGGCATCATTTTCCAGTTGGCCGCCAGCGTTTGGCCGCCGCTGAAGAAGAAGCAGGAAGAAGGCCCCACCGGTCGCCAGCAGATCCAGGAATGGACGCGCTACGCCACCGTCGGCCTCTGCATCCTCCAGGGCATCGGCTGGCTGACCTACATCAGCCGCAGCGGCCTCGTGTACGCCAACTGGGCCACCAACCCGCTTTGGTGGGCCATGGCCGTCACCAGCATGACCGCCGGCTGCGTCTTCCTCATGTGGCTGGGCGAGCAGATCGACAAGTACGGCATCGGTAACGGCGTGTCGCTCATCATCACCGCCGGCATCCTGGCCCGCATGCCCCACGCCGTCGGCTGGGTCGTCGGCAACAGCCCCATCCGCGAGCTCTCCTTCGTTCAGGCTATCAACGGCGCCCCGCCCAACGGCGAGCCGACGATGTCGTGGATGGGGGTCATCGCGCTGGCGGCGGGCTTCGTCTTCGTCACCGCCGGCGCGGTCCTCATGACCGTCGCCCAGCGCCGCATCCCCATCCAGCAGGCCAAGCACACCCGCGGACGCAAGGTCTTCGGCGGCCAGCGCAGCTTCCTCCCCCTCCGCATCAACCACGGCGGCGTGATGCCCGTCATCTTCGCCAGCTCGCTGATGATCTTCCCCAGCGTCATCTTCGCGCAGCTGAAGGACATGTCCGCCGACTCGACGGGTTGGTGGCACGCATCCACCGCATGGCTCAGCGACAACTTCGCCCACGGCCAGTACCTCAACATCATCAGCGAGATCGTCCTCATCTACTTCTTCAGCTACTTCTGGACCACCGTCCAGTTCAACCCCGAGGACATGAGCAAGCAGCTCCGCGACCACGGCAGCTTCATCCCCGGCCTGCGCCCCGGCCCGCGCACCGCCGAGTACCTCGAGACCGTCATGGAGCGCGTCACCTACGTCGGCGCAGGCTTCCTGGCGATCATCGCCCTGCTGCCCACCGTCATCAACACCAGCATGGCCATCCCCTTCGACGTGTCGCAGTTCCTGGGCGGCACCGGCCTGCTCATCGTCGTCAGCGTCGGGCTGGACTTCATCCAGCGCATCGAGGCCAACCTGCTCATGCGGAACTACGCCGGCTTCCTCGGCGGCGCCGAGCACGGCGGACGCGGCCCCCGCATCCGCGGGCGTCTCGCCTAGGCCACCGAACAGGCCCGCGAGCGGCGGCTGTTCAGGCGCCGCCAGATCCCCGCCCGAGATGGGCCGGGGTCGCGTTCTCTCGGTTGACCCGTCGGCGCCGCACCCCCACGTCCGGACAGCGAGAGAGAGCTTTGCTCCAGCACGTCCCTTCGACCGTCCGCACCGCGGAGGACCTCCGCGGACTCCGAGCGGCGGGCTTTGCCGCCGCAAGAGCACTGATCTCAGGCCTCAAGACCTGCTCGGCGGGGGTCACCACCGAATCAATCGCCGCCGCGGTGGCCGGCAAGATCGCCGAGCTGCACGCCGAGCCGCTTTTCTCCGGGTACCGCCAGGGGCAGGCCCCGCCGTTCCCCTCGGTCTGCTGTGTGAGCGTGAACGAGGAAGCGGTCCACGGCGTGCCCGGCCCGCGGGTGCTCCGCCCGGGCGACCTCGTCGGCATCGACGTGGGCCTCCGGCTCGACGGCTGGTGCTCCGACGTGGCGGCCTCGCTGGTTATCCCGGGCCCTGAGCACGAGTCTCCCCGTGGGCTTGAAGATTCCTGGCACCCCACCGAGACCAATACTCAGGCCGCCGAACGGCTGGTACGCATGACCCGCGCGGTGCTCGCCCGCTGCATCGCGCTCATGCGTCCCGGTGTCGCGTGGAGCCAGATCGCCACCGAGGCCGAGCGCCTGACCGAGCGCGCGGGGATGGGCCTGGTGACCGAGTACGTGGGTCACGGCGTGGGACGCGAGCTGCACGAGCCCCCCAACGCGCCCGCTTTCTGGACGGGGTTCACCGGCGGAGATTTCGTCCTCCGCGAAGGGATGGTCATCGCCGTGGAGCCGATCCTCACACTGGACGGCCCCGGGGCCTGGCTGAAGGGAAAAGACCCGGGCCCGCGCTGCCGATCCCGCGTCCGCGTCCAGCCCGACGGCTGGACGATCCGGACCGCGTCCGGCGCTCTGGCGTGCCACGAAGAACGGACAGTGCTCGTCACGTCGAGCGGCGCCGAAATCCTGACCGCTTGAACAGGTTGTGACGGTTGCGCGGGATGTCGCAGCCCTGACGGGATGCGCGGTTGCTCCGGGGTCGGCGTGACCCGGGCTCATATTGCCGAGGTTGGGTGGGACCGAGAACAGCGTGAGACACGTCAGCGTCGACAATTCCGCGTCGCCCGCGGTGCCGCGTGCGAGCGGCGATCAAGTCCGACGTGGCTATGGCCGATGCTCCGGATGACCCCGGGTGGGGTCGATCGGCGGGCGGGGCCCAGCGCGGCCCGTCGAACTGTGTCGTCCCCGGTGCTCAGCGCGAAGCCCGGGAGAGAAGGAGCGTCCGGCGCGGGCCCTGCACGGGAGCGCCGGAGAGTGAAGGCTCCTGGCTTCGCGCGGAAAACGGCCTTGTCGGCCCCGAACGCCGGCGGGCGAATGAGGAGTTCGTCATGCGGAACAACAAGGGTTTCACGCTCGTCGAGATTCTGATCGTCGTGGTGATCCTGGGCATCCTGGCCGCCATCGTGGTGCCCCAGTTCACCAACGCCTCGTCCGAGGCGGTCAAGGGCGCGCTGCAGTCTCAGCTCCAGACCATCACGTCGCAGGTCGAGCTGTACCGCGTCAAGAACAACGGCGCCTACCCCCACACCATCGATAACACCTTTGCCAACGGCGCCGCCAACGACGGCTGGGGCGCCCTGGTCTCGGCCCAGTACCTCAAGGACGCGCCGGTCAACGGCTACACCGGCAAGGCCAAGATCGTTCAGGGTGACGAGTCGGCCGCGCTGGGCGAGACCCGCTCCAGCGACAACGGCTGGTACTACAGCACCACCAACGGCTCGGTCTTCGCCGCCGCCTACAACGCCACGCAGAAGCTCCTCGCCCACGAGGACGGCTTCAGCACCACGCCCGCCTCCGGCGGCTCCGGCGGCTCCGGCGGCAGCGGCGGCACCACCCCGTAATGACGGGCTGCACCGCTCGCACTGCATCGCATAACGCCGGGCTGAAGGCCCGGACCTGATACACGGGCGGCCTCCCTGACGGGGTGCCGCCCGATTTGATGAACTGCCCGGGGACCCGAACATGACGCAAGCAAGGCGAGCGTTCACGCTGGTTGAAATCCTGATCGTGGTGGTGATCCTCGGGATCCTCGCCGCGATCGTGGTGCCGCGGTTCGCCGACGCCAGCACCATGGCCGTCAAGTCCGCGCTGATGCGCCAGCTCCAGCAGGTCGAGAACCAGATCGAGCTGTACCGTGCCGGCAACGCCGGGCGGTTCCCGACGTCCGACCCCGGCGCTCCCATGAGCGCCGGAGGCACGCACAACGGGTGGGGCGTCTTGGTCTCGGACATGTACCTCAAGGAAGAACCGATCAATCCGTACACGGGCCGGACGCTGCTGATCGCCGGTGACGGCGCCACCGCGGCCGCCGAAGCGCCCACGAGCGTGAACGGCTGGTATTTCAGTCTGTCGAGCAGTCCCGAGAAGCTCTCGGTCTACGCCGCCGGCTACGACCGCCAGGCCGACCGACTGTCCAACGAGCCGCAGTGAGGCTCGAGCCGCGCGTGCCGGGCGCTGAGCGCCGCGCCGAGGCCCCGGGCCTCATTCGAAGTCACTCCGACAACCCGAACTCGCGCGGTCTCCGCGAGCGATCGCCGTGCGCCGCCAGCGCGGCGGCATATCGGACCGTCGCGATCGTCGTGGCCGGTTGCGTCGAGCCAAGCGGGTCGATTCCGCGCCGCTCGCCTCAAACCGGTCGGCACAACGTCCGATGACCTACCGGTACGCACCGTTCCAACACGCCGGGGGGCGGAGTCCGATCCATGGCCACCACAAGCACCACGAACTCTCAACCCGCGTCCGGGCGCTACCTCAACGGCGTGCTCACGCTGATCGCCGCCCTGCTCGCGCTGCACCTGCTGCGTGGGACGGTGGGCACGCCCCAGCCCAGCGAAGCGCTGGCCCAGCGCGCGGTGACGCCCGAGTCGTTCGGCGTGCCCAACGCCTCCGACCAGCGTGCGCGGATGATCAAGGTTCTTGAAGACATGGGCGCCAAACTCCAGTCGCTGCAGCAGCGCCTGGACAAGGGCGGCTTCGAGGTGAAGGTGACCGCGATGCCCAAGGTCGAGCTCGCCCAGTAACCCGCGGCTCTCTGCCGGCGGCGGTGGGAATGCCGGCTCGAACGCACACGAACCCTGGAGGCCGACGGAGCTCATCACCATGCCGGCTTGCTCACCCGTCAACCCCCGCTCCCGGCGCGCCTTCACCCTCGCGGAGGTCCTGGTGACCGTCGCGGTCATGGGCATCGCCGGCGCCATGGTCATCCCCGCGATGACCCAGACCAACGGCCTGCGCGTGCAGGCCGCGGTGCGGCTGATCGTCTCGGACATCGCCTTTGTGCAGGCCGACGCCATGGCCTACCAGGCCCGGCGCGTCATCGACTTCGGGCACATCGCCAAGCGCACCGGCACCGCCAGCTACAGCTTCGTGGCCGGCAACGGCTACACGCTGGCCGAGCCGACCGGCAGCGTGCTCGACCTGGCCGCCAACGCCATGTACGACCCCGCCCGGCCGACCGAGCCGCTGAGCCGCAACCTCGACGACGAGCGCTTCGGCGGATCGTCCATCTCCGGCGTCAGCATCTCCGGCGGAAACCTCCTGGTCTTCGACGAACTCGGCGGCCCCGTCACCACCCTGACCGGCTCGGACCCGGCCAGCGGCACCATCGACGTGTCGTCGGTCGGTGACGCCTTCCGCATCTCGATCGCCGCGTACACCGGCTACGTCACGGTGGAGCGTCGCGAGGTGCAGGCGCCGCAGGACCCCTGATCGTTCGACCGCCCCCCCTTCGAGAACCAAAGAGCCGTGCTCCTCTCAGACCTGATCTCCCGTTCCCAGCTTCCCATCGGCGTGGAACTCCACGCCGGGGGTGTCCGGCTGCTGCAGTTGTGCGGCGCACGGGTGGGCCTGCGTGCCCGGGCCGCCACGGAGGTGGCGCTCGATGACGCCGGACGGGCCGCGGACGATCCGTCGTGGCTGCGGCAGCAGGCCGCGGCCGTCGCCGACGCCGTCAGGGCCGGGCGGTATTCGGGGAAGAAGCTCGTGGTCGGTGTCGACGGTCGGATGGTGCGGACCCGCAGCGTGCGCAACCCGCGTCTGTCGCCCGCCGAGCAGGACAAGGCCGCCAAGCTCGAAGCGCCCTCGCGGCTGGGGTTCAGCGAGAGCGACTGCCCCGAGATCGGCTGGCTGCGGGCGGGCGAGATCCGTCAGGGCGACGACGTCAAGGACGAACTGCTCTATCTCGGCGCCCGGCGTGCGCCGCTGGACGTGCTGCTGGAGGCACTGGCCGGTCACGGGCTTGCGCCCGTGGCGGTCGAGCCCAACTTCACCGCGGCGGCCCGCTGCTACACACGCACCCTCCGGCGCGCCAGCGACGAAAACGTCTCGCGCGTCGTCGTGACCGTCGGCCCGGTGCTGACGGAGGTCATGGTCACGCGGGGCCGGCTGCTGGCGTTCTACAAGCAGATCGAGATCGGTGGACGGAGCATGACGCGCCTGGCTTCCGAACGATTGGGGCTGGACCCCGCGACCGTCGGCGAGCTCCGGCAGCGCCGCATGGTCGTCGGATCGACGCAGGCCGGTGCGCCCGGCGACGGCACACCGGGCGTCGACCCCAAGGTTGACCGGGCCCTGTTCGACGCCGTCCGCCCGCACATCAACGACCTGGTCCAGGAGGTGACGCTGTGCCTCCGGTACTACAGCGTGACGTTCCGAGGGCCTCGTCCGGAGGTCATCGTGGTGGGGGGATCGGAGGCCGCGGAGCCCCAACTGACGACGCTGCTGACCGAGGGCGTGGGTGTGCCAGCGCAGGTCGGCAAGCCGCTTGAGGGCGTTGACATCGCGGGTGTCGCCCGCTCGATCTCGCCGAACCCGGCCGCAGCCGCGGTGTGGGGCGCGTGCCAGGGCCTGTGCACGCGGGCGCTCGAGCTCGCGGACAGCCGCAAGGGCCGGCCCTGGAAAGAGAGGGCTGCGGCGTGAGCCTCTTCGTCGATTTCACCCCGGCCGAGTTCCGCGCCGCGATGCGCCGGCGCGCCCAGGTCCGCGTATGGATCGGCGCCTATGTCGGCGCGGTGCTTGTGCTCGGCGGCGCGTATGTGGCGGTGACGGCGGGCGGCTCCCAGCGCCGCTCCGAGCGCGATCAGTTGGCCGTGCAGCTCACCCAGGAGTGGGAGCGGAACAAGGAAGCCCAGCGGCTGCTGAAGGAGATCCGCCAGGTCGAGGCGGCGATCACACGCTACGACCGGCTGGCGTCGCCGGTGCGCGCTTCGGACGTCGTGGGCACCATCGGTGCGCTGCTGCCCGATTCGGTCACGCTCACGGGCCTGACGCTGACCCCGCGGACCGACCGCACGCCCCCGCCCCCGCCCAAGCCGGGGGCCAAGAAAACCGAGGCCGTGGTGCGCAGCTTCCTGGCGATCGAGCTGGAAGGGATCGCGCCGGGCGACGGCGACCTCGCGGGGCTGGTCTCCGCGCTGGAGCGCTCGGAGCTGTTCGACGCGGTGTCGATGGACTACGCACGCTCGTTGGACGCCGACGGAACGCCGGCGCGATCGTTCCGCGTCAGCGCCCGGGTGGACCTGTCGCAGCGATTCCAGTTCAAGCCGCTCGCCGAGGCGGCGCCGGCGCCCAAGACGCCCGAGGGGGTGGAGCCATGACCGGTATCGCGCCGCGCACAACCCTCATGCTCGCGGGTGGGCTGACCGGGTTGGTCGCGCTGTCGATCTCGCTGGTGATCTGGCCGGCGCACACCGAGGCGCGCCAGGTCGAGGCGGACATCCTCGCCAAGCGCGCGGAGCTGAGCCAGGCCGGCAAGCAGCCCGAGGCCATCGAGAAGCTCGCCACGGAGCTCGCGGCGCTCAGGCGCTTCGGCGAGCAGCGCATGACGCCCATCCCCGAAGACAGCGGCGTCGCCGACCTGGTGCGCAATCTGTCCTCGACGTTTGACGAGCTGGGGCTGAAGGACCGCGAGGTAACCACTGGGGCCCCCAAACAGCTCGACGAAGCCTCGGCATTGCCCATGTCGGTGATGGTGTCCGGGAGTTTCCCGAAGGTGTACGCCGCGGTGTGCCAGATCGAGCGGCTGCCCAGGCTGCTGCGCACGCAGCGGCTGCGGATCGCCGCCGAAAAGGCGCCGGTCGGGTCGCTGGACAGATCCGGGCGCGTCCGGGCCGACCTGCAGCTCGACGTGTTCTACGCGCCGAGGGCGGTCGCCGGCGACAGCGCCAAGGAGGGCCCGACCCCATGAACCGAAAGCTGCACGAGCTCCGGGTCATCCTGCGTGCCGATCCCAAGCGCGCCGGCGTGCTGGGGTTCATGCTGTTTGTGCTCGTGGCCCTGACCGTCAAGGCTGTGTTGTTCCGCGGTCCGGCGCGGGCCGGAGCGGCGACGCGCCCCGGCGCCGCTCAGAGTCTTGGCGGCGCGGCTGAGAACCGCCCCGGGAACGGGGCAACGGTTGAAAAGCGCCGGCGAGGCCCCGTCGTGATCCTGCCGGCGCCGCCCGCGGAGCTCCGCGACTTGTTCCTTGTGGACGAGGCAAGGTTCCCTCGCGCGGTCAAACCGGAGGTCGTGTCCAAGAGCCCGCGAAAGTCTGACCCCATAAGCGCCGAAAACCCGGAGGAGACGGCGCGCAAAGCGCGGGCCGCGCTCGAAGCTCGGGTGTTGGGCGAGGCCGCGGGCCTGAGGCTCCGCGGCACGCTGATGGGCGCCAGCCCGTCGGCGGTGATCGAGTCGCCGCTGGAGAAGAAGTCGGCGGTGCTGACCGCCGGCGCCGAGTTCGCGGGCTTCACCGTTCTGGAGATCAGAGCGGGGAGCGTGACGCTGGAGAAGGAAGGCATCCGCGTTGAAGTGCAACGCGAGCAGAAAGACCGCTGAAGACCTCGCCCGCGCGCAGTCGCCGGCGACAAGACCAGATCAGGAGAAGACCGATGCGTCAGCACGCCAAGACCTGCCGTTCGCCGATTTTGACCGGGCTCACCGTGGCCGCGGCCCTCGCGCTCGCTGCCGGGCACGCCTTCGGGCAGACCTCCGGCTCGAGCGCCGGCACCGGCTCCTCGGGCTCGGGGACGAGCGGCAAGACGACCGGATCGTCGGGCTCCTCGTCCGGCAAGTCCGGCTCCGGCAGCAAGAGCCACACCAACGCCAACGCTAAGAAGAGCGCCGCGCCGAAGTCCACCGGCGCCAAGCCCCTGGTCACCGGCGGCACGACGCTCAGCGACATGGCCCGCGCCTCGGGCGATGCCAAGTCCGATCCCGCCAAGCCCGAGGGCGACGGCGCCAAGAAGGAAGGCTCCGCCGAGAGCGGCGTCAAGGTCTCCGATTACATGACCGTTGACATCTTCGTCCAGGACGAGGACCTCTCCAACGTCCTGCAGATGCTCAGCCTGCAGAGCCGCAAGAACATCATCGCCTCCAAAGACGTCTCGGCGTCCGTCACGGCCAACCTCTACGGCGTGACGTTCTACGAGGCCCTGGACTCCGTGCTCAACGTCAACGGGTACGGGTACATCGAGAAGGGAAACTTCATCTATGTCCACACTCTTGACGAGATCGCCCAGATCCAGGCCGCCGAGCGCAAGCAGGTCACTAAGGTCATCCGCCTCAACTACCTCAACGCCAACGACGCGGCCGAGTTCGTCACGCCGCTGCTCTCTGATTCAGGTCAGATCAAGACCAACGGCGACGTGGGCGACTTCAACCTCCCCGACAAGACGCCCTACGGCAACGAGCAGTACGCGCTGAGCGCGATGCTGGTGATCTTCGACTACCCGGACCACATCGCCGAAGTCGAGGAACTGCTGAAGCAGATCGACACCAAGCCGGCGCAGGTGCTGGTGGAGGCGACGATCCTGCAGACCTCGCTCAATGAGTCCAACGCCTTCGGCGTGGATTTCTCGGTGCTGCACGACGTGAACTTCCTGGACTTCCTGGGCCTGGGCGGCCCGCTGGGCTCAGCCGGTGCGCTGGGCCAGACCGGCGCCGACAAGTTCGCGCCCAAGGACAACGAGGGCTCGGCCATCAGCTCGACCGCCGGCAACTTCGGCGGCCCCTCGACCATCAAGGCCGCCATCCTGGCCGACCAGGTGGGCGTGTTCATCCGCGCCCTGGACGAGGTCGGCAACGTCACCATCCTCTCGAACCCCAAGATCCTGGCGCTGAACCGGCAGCCCGCCAAGGTGCTCGTGGGCCGCAAGCTCGGCTACCTGAACACCACCGCGACCGAGACCTCGACCACCCAGACCGTCGAGTTCCTCGACACCGGCACCCAGCTCTCGTTCCGCCCGTTCGTTTCCAACGACGGCATGGTGCGCATGGAGCTCAAGCCGCGCGTCTCGGAGGGCGTGATCCGCACCGCCAGCGACGCCAAGGGCTCGGCCGTCACCATCCCCGATGAAATCACCCAGGAGATCACGACCAACGTGATCGTCCCGGATGGCTCGACGATCGTGCTCGGCGGCCTGTTCAAGGAGACGACCAAGCTCAACCGCTCGCAGGTGCCGGTGCTGGGCGATATCCCCATCCTCGGCCTGGCCTTCCAGGGCCACGACGACTCCACCGACCGCGCCGAGATCATCTTCATGATCAAGCCCACGGTCGTGCACGAGAAGGTGCTGCTGGACCAGGGCGAGCGCGCCGTGGCCCACGCCGATCGCCTCCGCTCGGGTTCCCGTGAAGGGCTGCTGCCGTTCTCGCGTGAGCGCCAGACCGCCCAGCTCAACCTCGAGGCCGAGCGTCTTCTCGCCGAGGGCAAGACCGACGAGGCGATGTGGAAGCTGTCGCGGTCGCTGGCGCTGAACCCGGTGCAGACCGACGCGATCCGCCTGAAGGAGCAGGCCCAGGCCAAGCGTGATACGTGGCCCGCGGGAAGCATTCTTGAGCACGTCATCGGCGGCGAGAACGGCATCGCCCCCGCGACGCCGGCCCACACCAAGCCCGCCGCCGACGCGGCGCCGGTTTCTCCGGCCCCCGCGCCGTCGCCGACGGCTCCGGCCGCCTCCACCGCGATGGTGGGCCCGCAGGAGCCGTCGATTATGCAGGCGACGCCGGCGCAGCCGACCGCGCAGGCCGGACCCACCACGGTCCAGGCCCAGGCTTCTAGCGGGTCCTCGCCCACGGAGGCGCCCGTCAGCGAGCAGCAGGGCACCCAGCGCAGCCCGTCGGTCCTCGCCGCACTGGCCGACATGCTGACGAACCAGCCCGCGCCGGCCCCCGCGGGGACGTCGCAGCCCCAGGCGTCGCAGCCCGCCGCCGCGTCGCCGACGAGCGCTCAGCCCGCGGCGACCACGACGGCACAGGCGCCAGAGCTCCCGAAGTTTCAGAGCACCGAGGCGCTCGCGCAGGCGTTCGCCCTGGGTGCCACCCCGAGCCTGTTCCATATCCCGCCGTACTTCCAGCTCATGGTCTCCGGCCTGAACTGGTCTGACCCGTGCTCGCCCGCGATGCAGACGGCGGAGGCGCCGGCGCAGAACTTCGACGAGGCGGTGACGGCCATGCCCGTCGAGCCGCCCCAGCCCGCTGAGCCCCACCTCCCCGCCCCGGCGAACCAGCCCAACTGACATCGAGTCCCACGCTCGACCCCCGAGAAGGAGAGACAACCCATGCAGCACACCGGCATCACAGGCGCGCCGCGCGCAGCCTCCAATCCCTGCCCGATGATTCTCGGGCTTTCCCGGGCCGCGGCCGTCGGCCTGGGCGTCCTGCTCGCCGGCTGCGCCCAGCACGGGGCGTACACGACCAAGTTCAAGCAGGATGCCACCGCCCGCATGGACAAGGTGAAGGCGGGCACCATGTGGGACACCGCCAACCAGCAGTATCAGGCGGGCGACCTGGATAAAGCGCTCGAGACGATCAACGGCTCGCTGGCGCTCAGCGACCAGGTGGCCAAGAGCCATGTTCTCAAGGGGCGCATCCTGTTCGAGCAGGGACGCCCGGACGCGGCGCTTGAATCCCTGAACAAGGCGATCGAGCTGGACCCCAAGCAGACCGAGGCGTTCTACTTCCGCGGCGTGGTGCAGGAGCGGCAGGAGCGGTACGAGCCGGCGCTGCAGAGCTACCAGGCCGCGGCGGAGCTGGACAAGTCCAACCCGCAGTACGCCGTGGCTTCGGCCGAGATGATGATCCACCTGGGAAGGCTCGAGGAAGCGGTCGGGCTGCTGGAGGTGCCCGCGGATTCGGACCGCCCCCGGTTCAACCAGAACGCCGGCGCCCGCCAGACGCTCGGGCACATCGCGATGATCCGGGGCGACCATGCCGAGGCGGTGCGTTATTTCAAGGAAGCATGCACGCTCGCCCCGGGTGACAACTCGCTGCTCGAAGACCTCGCCCGCGCCCAGGTCGCATCTTCCCGTTTCGGCGAGGCCGAATCAAACCTCTCGAAGGTGCTGGCGAGCCTGAAGCCCGATGAACGGCGCGACCTGCGACTGCTGCGGGCGCGATGCCTGGTCGAGATCGAGCGCCCGGTTGACGCACGCACGGTTCTGCAGGAGCTGGTCTCGGCCCCCGGCGGCGCCTCGGACCCCGAGGCGTGGGTGCAGCTCGGGAACGTCGCGCTCATCGTCAAGGACAGTTACCGGCTTCGCGAGGCGGCCAATAGAGTCATCGCTCTGGCCCCCTCACGCCCCGAGGGTTATCTGCTGCTCGGTCTGTACCAGCATCAGGCGGGCAAGACCTCTGATGCCTTGGAACTGCTGGAGAAGTCCGTGGCCCGCACGACCGATGACCCGACGCCGGCCATTGTGCTCGGCCTGCTCTACCAGCAGGCCGGCCAGGTGGACCGGGCCAGGGCCGCGGCGTCGAAGGCCCTGGAGATCAGCCCGTCGAACCAGCGGGCTCGCGAACTGGCGGAGCAACTCAGCGCGGTCGCCACCGCGTCCGAGCCCGCCCAGCCGTGAGCCCGCCAGAGCAGGGGGTCGCCAGCGTCTATGCCGGCCAGCAGCGCGAAGATTCTGTTGAGCGTGGTGGGGGGCACGGCGTCGTGCTTTGCGCTGTCGGGCTACCTGGCCCACGTGCTGCTGAGCGAGCAAGCCTGGTACATCGAGCTGGGGGCCCGGCTGGCGGTCGGCTCGGCGACGTGCGCGGTCGCGGGAGCGATCATGCTCGCCAAGGCGCGCCGCGAAGCGGCGCGCCTGCGTGAGCTGCTCGGCCCCGACGCGGACCCGGCCCAATCCGTCGAGCCCAAGTGGTTCGTCGCGCCCATCGCGAGGGTCGTGCAGTCCGTGAGCGACGCGTGGCGCGCACGCTGCGACGAGCAGAAGGTCCGGCTCAAGGAGATCGAGATCCGGTACCGCGTGGCCGAGGCCGAGCGCGATCACGCCGAGGGCATCCTCCACAGCCTGCGCGACGCGGTGGTCGTGACCGACGCGTTCAACGAGGTCACCCTGGCCAACGAGCCGGCGGCGCGGCTGCTGGGCTTCAAGCTCGACGAGGCGGTGCACAAACCGGTCGACCAGGTGATCCGCGACGCGGGGCTCCGCAGGCTCATCAAGGAGGTCCGGTCCGCCGGCGTGGCCCACAAGGAACGTCACGTGGAGCACCAGATGCCGCCCGCCGGTGGCGCTCCGGACGCCAAGCATCCCGGACCGCTGCCGTGCTTCGACGTCACGCTGGCGGCGATCCCCGCGGCCGGCGTGCCCGGCGCGCCGGGAAGCCAGACCGCCCAGCCCGACGCCAGCGTCGCCGGCGTGGTCACGATTCTCCGCGACATCACGCGCGAGAAGGAAATCAGCCAGATGAAGTCCGACTTCGTGTCGCAGGCTTCGCACGAGCTCCGAACCCCGATCTCGGCGATCAACGCGTACACCGAGATGCTGCTGGACTCCGAGGCCCAGGACGAGGCCGGCCGCCAGGAGTTCTACAAGATCATCAAGGGCGAGGCCGAGCGCCTCAGCCGGATGATCGACAACATGCTGAACATCTCCCGCATCGAGGCGGGCATTGTCTCGGTGGACCGCGTCGAGGTCGACTTCATCAAGGTCATCGGTGAGGTCGTCGAGACGATGCAGGCCCCGGCACGCGAGAAGGACATCACGCTGTCGGCCAAGAACGGCCCGCTGGTCTACACCGCCGAGGCTGACCGCGATCTCGTGCACCAGGTCATCATGAACCTGGTCTCAAACGCCATCAAGTACACGCCCCAGGGCGGCCGGGTCACGGTGTCGGCGGAGAACGACGACACCACCCGCTCGGTGCTCGTCACGGTGGCCGACACCGGCCTGGGCATCCCGCCCGACGCGATCGACAAGGTGTTCGACAAGTTCTACCGGATCGAGAACTACAAGCGCGTCGCCAAGGGCACAGGCCTGGGCCTCAACCTCGTCAAGCAGATCGTCGAGGGCGTGCACCACGGCAAGGTCGGCGTCTCCAGCCAGGTGGGCCTGGGTTCCAAGTTCTGGTTCACGATCCCGTACGAATACCAGGGGGGGCAATGAGCAGCGAGCCGAAACTGATCCTCGTTGTGGACGACGAGGCGCACATCGTCCACGTCGTGGCGTTGAAGCTCACCAACGCGGGGTACCGCGTGATCACCGCCAGCGACGGCGAAGAGGCCTTTGACCTCGCCGTCAGCGAGCGCCCGGCGCTGGTCATCACCGACCTCCAGATGCCCTACATGAGCGGGCTGGAGCTAGCCAAGAAGCTGCGGCGGCACACCTCCGCCGGCGCGACGCCGGTGCTGATGCTGACCGCCCGGGGCTACGCCCTGGACCCCTCCGAGGTGGCGCACACGAACATCAAGGAAGTCATGAGCAAGCCGTTCAGCCCGCGCGACGTGCTGCAGAAGGCCAGGGCAGCGCTGGGAGAATCCTGTGTGGGCTTTGAGCCGGAGGCGAAGGCCGCTTGATGAACGCCGCCGCCACAACCCCCCCCAAGCCCGGGCACATCGTGCTGCGTGACCGCTGCCGCGAGATGGGGATCTCCACATGGCGTTACGGCGCCAACGGGCACATCGTGTCACAGCCCTGCGAGACCGGCCCGGCCGGCTCGTGGCTGCGCTCGCCCGGCATGGAGCGGCTGGTCGAGAAGCAGGTGAAGCGCTGGGCCGAGCAGGGCGAGGCGGCGCCCGTCGAGGTGTTCCCCGGGTGTACCCTGCTCCCGCTGACCGAGCACCAGCGTCGCCGGAGCCGCGCGTTCACCGTGGCGGTGCTGCTTTCACCCTCGGCGCTGCAGACCGAGCAGTTCCTGTCGATCTGCCAATCGGCGCGGGCGGACGCCCAGGCCGTTCGCGAGGCTCTGGCGCCCATGGCCCGGTTCACGCCGGCGTGCGCGCAAACGATGGGGAGCGTTCTGTCGTGGATGAACGCGGACTTGCAGGTCACGACCGCCGCCGAGCAGAAAGTAGCGTCGTTCTCGCGCCAGCTCACCGAGAGCTACGAAGAAATCAGCCTGCTCTACAAGCTGGGCCAGAGCATGAACGAGGTGGACGCGCCGCTGCGGTTCGTGCGGCTCACCTGCGAGGAACTCCACGCGGTGCTGAGCTTCAGCTGGATCGCGGCGTACTTCCCGCCGGAGCGGGCGGGGGCGCTCACGCTCAAGACGTCCCTGATCATGACGGGCCAGCCGCCCTGCGCCGAGGAGGAGTTCTGCGAGCACGCCGAGCGCATCATCGGCGCCCTGAAGTCCGGCGACCGGGCGATCCTGCAGCACGAGCAGGCAGGGCCGCTCGACACCGCCGGCGGGCAGCTCCTGGTCCACCCCGTGCTCCGGCACGGCGAGCCCATCGGGGCGATCATGGCCGGCGCCAAGGGCGGCGACGACCCGCTCGCATCAACGCCCGACCAGAAGATGCTCGACGCCGCCGCCGGCTACGTCGGCGTAATGCTTGAGAACGCCGGGCTCTACGAGCAGCAGCAGGCGATGTTCCTGGGCACGCTCGAGGCGCTCACGATGTCCATCGACGCCAAGGACCCCTACACCTGCGGTCACTCCGAGCGCGTCGCGTACCTGGCTTCGGCGCTGGCGCGGAAGTGCGGCATCTCCGAGGAGGGGGCCGAGCGCATCCGCATCGCCGGGCTGGTTCACGACGTGGGCAAGATCGGCGTGCCCGAGTCGGTCCTGTGCAAACCCGGCAAGCTCACCAGCGCGGAGTTCGACCTCATCAAGAAGCACCCGGAGATCGGGCACCACATTCTCAAGGACATCCCGCTGCTCGGAGACGTGCTCCCGGGCGTGCTGCACCACCACGAGCGCTACGACGGGCGCGGCTACCCGCAGGGGGTCAAGGGCGAGGACATCGCACCCATGGCCCGGATCATCGGCCTGGTCGACGCGTTCGACGCGATGAGCTCCAACCGGACCTACCGGGCGGCGATGAGCCGCGAGACGGTGCTCAACGAGATCCGCAAGGGCGCCGGGACGCAGTTCGACCCCGCCTACGCCGAGGCGTTCCTGAACCTCGACCTGCGCGAATACGACCGCATGGTGGCGCGCCACCACGAGCAGGCGCTGGCCGGTGACGACCGGTTCGGGCGCCCCGGCGGCGCGCTCCGCAACGCCGCCTCGCCTCCGCCCGCCGCGGTACAGCTCCCCACGAGCGCCGATGCCCAGCCGCTGAAGGAGGCCGCATGAAGATCTCCTTCCAGGACTACGACACCCTCAGCACGCTCACGCTCTCGGGCGAGTTCACCCACGACGACGTGACGGCGTTCAACCGGGTGGTCTCCGAGCGCGAGCAGGCCGGGGCCAGGCACTTCGTGCTGGACTGCGCCAATCTTGAGTTCATCGACTCGGCCGCCCTCGAAGCCCTCCTGCGTCTGCAGGAACGGATCGGGACATCCGGCGGGCAGCTGCGCCTGATCAAGGTGGACGACACCCTGGACACCATCCTCCGCCTCACCCGGCTCGATCTGGCGCTGGAGAGCCACGAATCCCTCGAACTCGCCATCAGGAGCCTCCGATGAGCCCGGCCCCGTCCGTCTCGGGTCAACCGAACGCGGCTCGGCTGCAACTGGGCGACGTGCTGGTCCAGAAGGGCCGCATCACCCAGGCCCAGCTCGAGCAGGCTCTCGCCGAGCAAAAGCAGTCCGGGAACTCCCGCCTGCTGGGCGAGGTGCTGGTCGAGCTCGGGTTTGTCGCCGAGGCCGAGGTGATGGAGTGTCTCGCCGGCAGCTACGGGGTGCCGTTCGCCCGTGTCACGCCCCGCCTGGCCGACCCCAAGGCCATCGAGAAGCTCCCCCGCGACTTCATCGACGCCCACACCGTGCTCCCGATGTTCTGCGTGGACAAGACGCTGACCGTGGCGGTGTGCGAGCCGGCCAACCTGTTCCTGATCGAAGAGATTGAGCGGCTCAGCGGCTGCAAGACCCAGATCGTCGCTTCCACCAGCGCCGACATCCGCGCGACCCTGCAGGCCTACCTCCCCTCGGCCAACGTCTTCGTCATCGACGAGATCTACGCCGACGTGGACGTCAAGGAGTTCGCCAACGTCGAGAGCCAGGCCATGGAGCTCTCGGCGATCCAGGAGATGTCCGGCCAGTCGCCGGTCGTCAAGCTGGTGAACTTCCTGCTCTACCAGGCCATCCAGGACCGCGCCAGCGACATCCACATCGAACCCGGTGATCACCGCGCCCGCGTGCGGTTCAGGATCGACGGCAGGCTGGTCCCCAAGCTCAACCCGCCGTACCAGATGATGCCGGCGGTCGCCAGCCGCATCAAGATCATGGCCGGGATGGACATCTCCGAGCGCCGGGTGCCGCAGGACGGCGACATCCACGTGGCGATCGACTCCCGCCCGATCGACCTGCGCGTCTCGACCATGCCCGGCAAGTTCGGCGAAAAAGTGGTCATCCGCATCATCGACAACCGCAACTCGGTCGTGTCCATCGAGAAGATGGGCATGACCGGCGAGATGCTCGACAGCTGGCGCCGTCTCATCAACCTGCCGAACGGCATGGTCCTGGTGACCGGCCCCACCGGCTCGGGAAAAAGCACAACGCTGTACAGCGCCATCAGCGAGATCGCGTCCGACGAGATCAACATCTCCACGGTCGAGAACCCCGTCGAGGCCCAGCTGCCCGGCATCAACCAGTTCCAGGTGAACGAAAAGGCCGGCTTCAGTTTCCCCGGCGCGCTGAGGGCGCTGCTGAGGCAGGACCCAGACGTGCTGATGGTGGGCGAGATCCGAGACCTCGAGACCGCGACCATCGCCACGCAGGCCGCGCTGACCGGCCACTTGGTGCTCTCCACGCTGCACACCAACGACTCGATCTCCGCCGTCACCCGGCTGACGAACATGGGCGTGGAGTCGTTCCTCGTGGCGGCGATGCTTCGCGGCGTGCTGGCCCAGCGCCTGGTCCGCAAGATCTGCCCTCACTGCAAGGAGAGCGTGAAGCCCGACGACGCCACGCGCGAGCTGCTGAGGACCGCCCTGGGCGCCGACTGCAACGAGCTGTTCAAGGGCGAGGGATGCTCGCGCTGCCGGGGAACCGGCTACGCGGGGCGCCTGGGCATCTTCGAGCTCTTCGTGCCCACCGAGGAAATGCTGGAGAGAATCGCCTCGGGCGTCACCCTGCAGGTCCTCCGCACCATGGCGGCGACCGCGGCCCAGCGGCTGTTGAGAGAAGACGGTCTTGCCAAAGCCGTCGTCGGCGTCACCACCGTTGATGAGGTCATCCGGGCGTCGTCGGTCTGAGAACTCTTCACTACGGAGCCCCGCAGAACCCACGGGAGCCGGCTATGGAAGAACCAAGATCATCCAGTGGTGTCGCCGGGACGATCACGTTGCCCCGCAAGTCCGCCGCCGGTCCCCGGACGAGCAACGAATCGGCGCCGTGATCCGATGCCGGGTATTTCGAACGTCGAAGCACAAGCCGTCAAACACCACCCGTCGCCCACACCCAACCCCAGGTCCCCTCAGCGTCCTCCGCGTCTCCGCGGTGAGATTCCCCCGAGGCCGCCATGCCTAACTTTCAATACTCGGCCCGCACATCCTCCGGCGACCAGAACTCCGGCACCATCGAGGCCGCCACGCAGGCCGAGGCGCTCCGGTCGCTGCAGCGCGAGGGCAAGGTTGTCATCGACATCCGCATCGCCGGCGCGGCCGCCGACGACGAGATGATCCGGCTCCGGCACGCTGCCTCGGGGATCAAGCGTGAGGAAGTCATCTCGATGGCCTCTCAGCTTGGGGTGATGATCGACACCGGCGTGCCCCTGGCCGAGGCGCTGGACGTGTTCGTTGCGCAGAGCCGTTCGGGCAGCCTGCGGCGAGTGATGGACAACGTCGCCGACCGCATCACCGGCGGCCAGAGTTTCTCCGATGCGATCCGCGATTTCCCCAAGACGTTCCCCCCGCTTATGACCAGCCTTCTCAAGGCCTCCGAGGCCACGGGCAAGCTGGGGATGATGCTGGGGCGGATCGCCGACTACCTGTCGAAAGAGCGCAAGATCCTCAAGCAGATCAAGGGCGCGCTCACCTACCCGATGGTCATGGTCAGCCTGGCTCTGACCGTCACCGGGTTCCTGGTCGCGTTCGTGCTCCCTCGCTTCGCCAAGATCTACGCGGGCAAGAAGGCCGCGCTCCCGCCCATCACCAAGTTCGTCATGGGTGTCAGTGACTTTGTGACCGCGCACTGGCTGGTGATCGTGTGCCTGGCGGGCGCGGCCGCCGGCGGGGTCATCTCGCTGTGGTTCTTCCCCAAGGGCCGCCGGTTCATCGACACCACCAAGGTGCGCGCCCCGCTCATCGGCAAGATGTTCGGCCAGTTCTACCTCGCCCGCGCGGCCCGCACCCTCAGCACCCTGCTGGGCGCCGGCGTGCCGCTGCTGGAGGCCGTCCGCATCGTCCGCGGGGTCACCGGGAATCTCCTGTGGCAGGACCTGTGGGACCAGGTCGAGCGGTCCATGACCAGCGGGTCCACCCTCAGCGAGGTCATCCTGAAAAGCCCGCTCATCCCGCCCGCCAACGCCCACATGATCGCCGCCGGCGAGCGCACCGCGAAGCTGCCCGATGTGCTGGGCCGCATCGCCGACGCCGTCGAGGAAGAGCTCGACGGCACGATCAGGAGCGTCACCCAGCTCATCGAGCCGGCGATGATTGTCTTCATGGGCGTGGTCATCGGCGGCATCGCCATCGCCCTCCTGCTGCCGATCTTCTCGGTGGCTCAGGTGATGTCGGGCAAGAAGTAGCAGCGCTCCCAGTCAACCCCGCAAACCCGCCGGGGTGCATGGCCCGTTGCGGTATGGCATACTGCGGGGATGAAACGTGCCACCGTGCTCCGCCCTGTCGCGTCCCTGGTCGCCTGGCTCGCCGCCGTCGGGCCCGCGCCGGCCGACGACGGCATCGACCAATGCCTCGAAGGCCGTTTGCAGTGGCTCAGCGAGCACGGCTACGCCCAGAAGCCGCCGGGCGCCGACTCGGTGCGCTACCACCCCGCGACCGGCCGAGACCTCCGGAACTACGCCCCCGATCGGTCGGTGGATTTCACGTCGATGGACCTGGCCATCGACATCCCTGACATGAACACGCCGACGTTTGCCGGTGTGTGCAAGCTGAGCTTTGCCCCAATCGGCAAGCCTCTGGAGACGCTGACGCTCGACGCCGAGCAGTTCAAGTTGGCCGAGGTGACCCTGCCCGGCGCGCCGGACGGGCAGAGAGTGACCTCCAGCTACGACGACCACGTCATCACGCTGAAGTTCAGCCCCCCGATCAACCCCGGCCAGCCGGCCCAGGTCCAGATCAACTACCAGGTGAACGACCCGCCCGAGGGGCTCATCTGGACGCCCGAGAGCCCCGCCTGGCCCGGGCGCCCGGCGCAGCTCCACACCCAGGGACAGCCGCAGACCAACCGGTTCTGGTTCCCGTGTCACGATTTTCCCAACGAGCGACTGACCACGCGCCTGCGGATCACCGCGCCCGAGGGCTACCAGGTGGTGTCCAACGGCAAGCTCGATGCGCCCCCGGCCACCACGCACGGGCGGACGGAGTGGTCCTGGAACCAGGGCACCGACCACGTCAACTACCTCGTCATGATGGCCGTGGGCAAGTGGGACGTGCTGGACGTGGGGACGCTCGGCGGCGCCGCGTTCCGCGTCCCGCTGCCGGTCTACGCCCCGCTGGGCCGCATGGGCGACATCGCCCGCACCTACGAGCGCACGCCCCAGATGATCCTGAACTTCGAGAAGCTCTTCGGCGTGCCCTTCGCCTGGGACAAGTACGCCCAGGTGTGCGTCTGGAACTTCGGCTCCGGCGGCATGGAGAACACCTCGGCCACCACCCTGTTCGACACCGCCGTGCTCGACGAGACCGCTCTGCGTGACGGCGACCTCGACGGGCTCATCTCTCACGAGCTCGCGCACCAGTGGTTCGGCGACCTGCTGACCTGCAACACGTGGGCCCACATCTGGCTGAACGAGGGCTGGGCCACCTACGCCTCCATGCTGTGGTACGAAGCCCGGGACGGATTCGACGGGCCCAAGGGCGGCTACATTCACGCGGTCTACGGCTCCCTCCGCGGCCTCGCCGCCAGCGACCAGATCGGCCCCGACGCTTCCGCCGAAGAACGCCACCGCCCCGGCATGGTCTCGCCGGTCTATGAGCACCCCTGGGAGGCGTTCCGGCGCGTAAGCAACCCCTACCCCAAGGGCGCCAGCATGCTGCACATGCTGCGAATGAAGCTCGGCGACGACGTGTTTTTCAAGGGTGTGCAGACCTGGGTCAAGACACGCCAGCACACCACCGTCGAGACCGACGAGTTCCGCCGCGTGCTGGAGCAGGTGTCAGGCGAATCCTTGGAGCATTTCTTCACGCAGTGGGCGACGCGCCCCGGCACGCCCAAGGTGAAGGTGTCCGCCGATTGGCACGCCAAGGAGTCAGAACTGAGCCTGGTGGTCGAGCAGGTCCAGCGCATCGACGCCGACCTGCCCGCCTACGCGTTCCGGCTGCCGATCTTCATCCAGGTCAAGGGAGCCAAGCAGGAGATCGACATCGAAGTGGACGCGCGCCGCCATGAGCGGACGGTCTCCCTCGAAGCCGAGCCCGAGATGGTCGCGGTCGATCCGTTCCTGAGCGTGCTGATGGACCTGACCGTCGACCAGCCCACCCGCCGCTTCATCACCCAACTCGAGCAGGGCCTCACCTCGGCGTCGCGCATCGACGCGGCCAAAGCGCTCTCGAAGAACACCGGCAACGCCGACGCGGTGACCGCTCTGCAGGCCTGCGTCCGCAACTCGCAGGAGCACTACGCCGTGCGCGCCGAGGCGGCCCGTTCGCTGGGCAAGCTTGGGAGGGCCGACGCCTTGCTGCAGGCCGTCAGGGCCGGCGAGGCCGATTCCAAGATGGGCGCGATCACCGATGCCAAGGTACGTCTGGGCGTCATCCAGGGCCTGTCGTCGCTCGCCAGCGACGAATCCCTCGCGGCGATCACGCGCGTCGCGGGCAGCGATTCGGAGAGCTACGCCGTTCGCTCGGCGGCCCTGGAGGCCCTCGGCAAGTCAGGGCGCGCCGAGTACCTGCCCATGCTGACCGAGGCGCTCAAGGTCGAGTCCCAGAGCGACCAGGTCCGCGTCGCGGCCCTCCGCGCCATCGGCGAGCTGAACGTCAAGGAAGGAATCGACGCCGTCATCCCTTGGTGCAAACCCGGCGTGCTCGGCCGCACCCGCCCCGTCGCCATCGAGGCCGTGGCCAAGCTGGCCCACTTCGACGCCAACCAGGCCAAGGCCTACGACGCCGTGTCGCCCTTCATCGGCGACCGCGAGGACCGCGCGAGCACCGCGGCCGTCCTGGCCCTTGTCGATATCAAGGACAAGCGCGGTTTGGAGGCGCTGGACAAGCTGGCGCTGCTGACGCGCGGCGACGTGTTCCGAGACCGGGTGAAGGAGGCCCGCGGCCAACTCGCTGCGGCGGTGAACGCCGACAAGAGCATCGAGGGAGTGAACGCCGAGCTGGACCGTCTCCGCCGCGAGCTCGACCTGTTGAAGCAAAAGGTCAAGCAGGACGAGGACAAGCACTAGCGCCCCGCCCGATCGGGGTGACCACGATGCAAAGCACCGTGCTGCATGTTGTTGAGCCCGAAGCGACCGCGTGGCCTGTGCTCGCGGCGCTGGCCGGTGCGCCCGGCGGCGCAGTCGCTCTGCTGGCCTCGTCGCCCGGCGTTCGTTGGGCCAGGGAAATGGGCGTCCGTGAGGTGTTCGCCGTTCACGCGCCGCTGGGTTGGTCGGTCCTCGGATGGCGGGGGCTTCGAGCCGCGGACCGCCGACCGGGTGCACCCGGCGCCGTTCGCGCCTGGTCATTGTGGGCCGGCGCGGCGGCGATCCTCGCCTTCCCCGGTCGCCCCGTCCACCTCACGCTTGCCGATCCCGTGCCACGCCGCGCCTGCACGCCAGCGATCCGTTGGGTATTCGGGCGCGCCGCGTCGATCAGTTTCACGTCGGTGCGGATACGCGAAGCCTGGAGCACGCATTGCCCGCAGGATGCCCGCGCCTTGCCTCTCGCGCCGCTCCCGGCGCCTCAGGCCGCGTCACCGGCGCAGCGAGCCGCAGCCCGCACGCGGTGGGGCGTTGACGATCAGACCCAGGTCGTGTGGGCCGCGTCGGACCGCACCAACCTCGCTGATGCACGAGTCTTTGTCTGGCACCTGGGCGTCATGGCGGTTGCCGGCCGGCGTGTGGCGGGACTGGTGCCCGCCAGCGCCCGCAAGCTCGAGCGCGCACTCCGGTTTACTGAGCGTCACGCCGGCGCTTGGCGACTCATCGTGGACGACGCCCCGCCGACCTCCATCGCCCCGGGCTGCGACGCGGCTCTCGCGGCGTCGCCCTGGTGCACCGAATCGGCCCGGCTCGCCGCGGCCCTGAACCTGCCCTGGATCGGATCCAACGGGCCTGCCGCCGCGCCACCTCTGGAGGTCAACCGGGCCCTGCTGGCCGCTCTCGAGCGCAGCCGGCTGTGAGCTGACCCCGGATCGGCCTGGCGCGTCGCAAACCCTTACCCGGTCGGGCCGCATACGCCCGGCGCCCGTTGGGACCCGGGGCAGCCATGAACCCCCGGATGGGGCCCGAACCCCCGCGGACCGGGGGCGGCGGGGCGGCCGGACCGCACAACCCCCTGATCGGGGCACGCCGACGCACCCGGATTCAAACGATGAAAGCGGTGTTGTCCGATGACCGATATCTAGATACACTGGTCTACATATCGTTCTTGCCGCCCTCCGGCAGGGCGGCCGAGCCAACCAAGAGGATTTCCAATGAAAACCCGACACGTTCTCACCGCCTCGCTCATCGCCCTGCTGGCCTCCGCCGCCGGCGCTCAGCACGCCAAGTTCGTGCTCTTCGGCGACCCCGACCCCGCGTTCGCCAACGTGCCCAAGGATCAGTACTTCGTCCACCCCTGCACGTCCCCGTACTTCCAGGAAAACTCCTTCGTCACCACCGACATCCGCCTCTGGTACGCCTATCAGAAGTTCGACAACAACACCCCCCTGGGCGACGGCCACGGCCAGGTCGCCGCCGCGGAAATCCGGCTCGCCCTCACCGACCGCATCCAGCTCGTCGCCTACAAGGACGGCTACTTCTGGATCAACTCTGACAACCTCGATGAGTCCGGCTGGAACGACATCGCCGCCGGCCTGAAGTGGAACTTCTACCGCGACTGGGAGAACCAGTTCCACATGGCCGTCGGCGCCGGCTATCAGTTCCCATGGGGCGACCCCAACGTCCTGCAGAACGACGGCGAGGCCCGCGTCTGGTTCAGCATCGACAAGGGCTTCGACAAGTTCCACATCGGCGGCGTGGTCAACGGCCTCTTTGCCACCGACAATGACCAGACGTGGGGCAGCTCGGACCGCGTCCACTGGGACGTCCACATGGACTACCGCGTCTGCGACTGGTTCAGCCCCGTGCTCGAGTTCAACGGCAACCACTCGCTCGACGATCGCAACGCCGCGCTCCCGTTCCAGGGCGGCGACCTCGGCAACTTCGGCAAAGGCGAAGACGACCCCATCGTCACCGCCGCCATCGGCGCCGAGATCCGTCCCTGCTCGCCCGTGGGCGTGCGCGCCATGTGGGAGACCCAACTCAACCACGAGGACGATCTCTTTGACTGGCGCGTCACCGTCTCGGTGGTGATCGCGTTCTGATCATGAGCCATCGACCGCCTTCGGGTCGGTGGCGCTGACAAGCCGGCCTCCTCGATTCGCACCTGATCCCCGAGTGTGAGACACGGGCACGCCATCCGCGGCGCGCCCGTGTCCTTTTTGTCGTTTCGAGCACTCCAGCCGGGCCTTGGTCAACAAACGCCCATCATCCCTCGGCCCCAGAATCCTGACGCCCGGCCCCCGGCACCTCCCCGCGCGATGCGCCTTGAAAGAACAGGAAGGCCCACCGCGAGTAGAACTCGAACGCCGGGTCAACTCTCCGGCCCGGCTTGACGCGGTCGAACAGCTTGAGCGCCGCGGGGTCCGCGCAGCTGAATCGCGCAAAGCCCCCGTCGATGATCGCCCCGGGAGCCCGCTCCGAAAGCAGGTCGATCACCGCGCGAGCGTTCACCGCGTCGGCGTACCCGCGTTCCGCGCCCAGCACACGCCAGGCGAAGCGGTCGCCGTCGATGCGGAACCGCGTGCCCCCCCGAAGCCACAGGTCGATGACTTGGGTGACATGCTCGCCCACAGGGTGCCGGGCGATCGACGGTAGGGCATCGCCGGCGTCGCCGCGGACCGCGTCAAGCGATCCGCGCATCCCCCCGGCGTTCGCCCCCCAGCCTGCAAAGTCCCGGTAAGCGGATTCAAGTTCGCCCAGCGGGTCCGGGACATCGATCGCCGGTGCCTTTGTCTGCTCGGCTCCCGCCGCGCCGCGGTGCCGGCCCAGTTCGCCGTGAACAACCAGGAACAGCGTCCGGGGCGTGAGCACGGCCGAAACATCCGAGCCGCGGAACGACACGCGCCAGCCTTGATCGAGCGGTTCCATGTCCGCGATGAGATCGGCCTCGCTTAGCCGCCGGAGCTCCGACCCAGTGGGCGCCACCGCGCTCACGCCCCGTTCACGCAGCGCCGAGAGCACGCTCGGGGCGGTGGCCGCGTCCACGCGGGCCAGCACCACCGGGGCCGCTTTCGCCACGCGGAAGTTCAATGCCTCAGGGTCCAGCCCCGCTGCCTCGGCCAGCAGCCGCAGCCGATCCATGCGGGACGGCACCCGGTCGCCCCAATCGCAGATCGTCAGGTAGGCCGCGTTTTCCAGCACTGGAGAGACAGGCATGAGCTTCTCCGGAGCACGTGCGGACGTTAGGTCACCCCGCCCGCCCGCGTGGAAAGCCCCCCGCCCGCGGGGTATCATCGCCCCAACACCTTTGGAGAGGTGGCCGAGCGGCTGAAGGCGCTAGTCTCGAAAACTGGTTGTGGCTTACGCCACACGTGGGTTCGAATCCCACCCTCTCCGCTTTCAAGGCCGGATCGCTCAGGGCGACCCGGCCTGTTTTCTTCGGGGCCGCGAATACTCGCGGATTCCACGCTCGTTTCACGGCTCGCGGTTCTGAGCGGCCACACTCAGAACGCCGAATGTTCGCACAACGGCAGTCCGTTCTGAGACCCCGCATAACCGAGTGTTGCCGCTCCCTGTGCCATGAGTGCTGGCCTCGTCGCCGTCGAGCGTGCTCATGAACGCCGCAGCGCCGCCTCCTGTAGCGACCAGTCCAGGTGCCGCGCCGCAGCCCGAAGATCGGCGAGTGTGATCTCCGGGGCCAGCGTGCCGGTGAGCACGCCCTTGAGCAGGCCCGGGCTCAGCCCGACCAGGTCGAGCAGGCCCCGCGCCCAGGTCGCCGAGATCCCCATCCGCGGGGCGGCCTGTTCCACGGTCTCGCCGGTCTGCAGCAGGAGCCCGCGCAACGCGAACGCCTGCCCGACTGCCGCGACCAGCCGCGGGTTTGCCTTGGGCTTCCCTTCGGCATCGATCGACGCGAGCAGGTCGTGGCCATCGGGACTCAGAAGCACACGACGGCCGCCGTGGCGGTGCTTCTTGATCAGGATGCGGAGCGTCAAGGTCGTCCGCCCCTGGTGCTGCTGCACGCTCGGCTGGTAGCGGCAGGTGGGGATGCCCGCGTGCGGGGTGGAGGCGTCTGCTGACCGCGGGCCCGCCGTCAGCGCCGCGACCGCATCGTCACACAGCTCCACGACCAGCGACGAAGTCGAGAGCACGGCCCGCAGGATCAACTCCCGAAGGGCGTGGTCGCGCCCGGCTGGGTCCATGCCGGCGAGGTCAACCCCGTACCGGCCGCGGAGATGGTCCAGGCTCATCCCGCGCACGAGGTTGTCCAAGTACGCCGCGTTGATCGACTTGATCTCGCAGGTTCGGTACCCCTGCTTGATCGCTTTCTGGCTCACGTAGTAGCCGACTCGGTGAGGCGCGCCGCCGGCGCCGCGGTTGAGCACGGAGCCGGGGCTGAGCGCGTAGCCGTCCTCCGTGCGGATCTTGCCCTTGAGGAAGTGGGTGTGGGTCCAGGTGGTGACCCGCTCGATCCGCCGCATCTTGGCGTGCACCGCGTCCCACACCCCCCGGTCGATGATCGGCTCGTGCAGGCCGGGGTACACCTCGGTCGCGATGGCCTGAACCTCCTTCGATAGGGCGTTGCCGGCCCGGATGGCGCTGGAGGCGCCCCTGGGGGTGTGGGTGATCATCCCGGCGTAGACCGGGTTGGTCAGCATGCGGTAGACGAAGTGGGTGGTCATGGGACGGCCGCCGTGGGCACGGTCACGCGAACTGGTCCAGCGCCGCGTGGTGAAGCCCTTGGCGTTGAGCCGCTGGACCAGCGCGAGGAGTGAGCCCGACTTCATGTACCCCTCGAAGACCGCGCGCACCACCCTCGCCTCCTCGGGCACGATCACCAGCCGCCGATCTCCCCCATCTGGATCAACCTGGTACCCGATGGGAGGTCGGCCGCAGACCCAGACCCCCCTCTTCTTGGTGGCGGCGATCTTGTCGCGGCTCCGCTCCCCGGCGACTTCTCTCTCGAACTGGGCGAACGACAGCAGCATGTTCAGGGTCAGCCGCCCCATCGAGTTCGTGGTGTTGAACTGCTGGGTCACCGAGACGAACGAGACGCGGTGCTCATCAAAGACCTGCATCAACCGCGCGAAGTCGGCCAGCGAGCGCGACAGCCGATCCACCTTGTAGACCAGGACGATGTCCACTACCCCGGATGCAACATCGGCGAGCAGGCGCTGCAACGCGGGCCGGTCGGTGGTGCCGCCGGAGAAGCCGCCGTCGTCGTAGCGGGTCGGAAGGGCGGCCCATCCCTCGTGCCGCTGGCTCTTGATGTAGTCCAGTCCCGCGTCCCGCTACGCCTCGAGGGAGTTGAAGGCCTGGTCCAGGCCCTCTTCGCTGGACTTGCGGGTGTAGACCGCGCAGCGGACCGTGCTCGCGTTCATGGGGATGCTCCCGGGGGCCGGCGCTTCGGCGGTGCGGTGAGCCCGAAGAACTTGGGGCCGGAGCACGCCGAGCCGGTGATGGCCAGGGCGATGGCGCTGAGGCTCCGGTAGGTCCGATCCCGGTACACAAACCCCTTGCCGCCTTCGACGACGGTGACTTCGTGGGCCCGGCCGCGCCAGTGTCGGATCAGCTTCGCGGCGGCCGGGAGCGGCGGCATCGCGACGCGCGGGCTGGCCCGCCTGGGTCGAACTGTGCCCGATGGGCCCGCGGCGTGTGAAGCCGTGCCATGTTCGGTGATGCCGCCCGATGCGCGGGCCGACTTCATGGCTTCCCGGACGGCGGCGTTCAGGAGCCGGCGGGTATGGGCATCGGCGCCGCCGAGCACGTCACGGCTCACGGTTCCCCGCTCTGACTTGGACTGGGCGCGGCGGGCGAGTTCACGGAGCACCAGTTGGCGCGGCGGGAGCGGCTTGTTGCCCCACCGCGGGAACGTGGCACACCAGAGATCCTGCAGCCGGGGCATCGGCATGCCTGGCAAACGAGCGAGGTCCAGCTCCGGACTGGACCTCCTCGACGAGCGTGACGGTTGGCTCATGCCGAGCCCTTGCGGCTCGTGGCGCTGTTGCGGGCAGTTGTGGGGGCGGCGAAGTGACCCTTGGACACCTTGCGGAACCGGGCCGACGACCCCTTGGCGGCGATCTCGCGGACCATCGCGGCGTAGAGGGTCGCCTGCGGCGTCTTGCCGCCGGGGCTGATCCAGAGCTTCTGCCTGGCCAGGCGGTTGATGAGGTCCTGCGCAGTGATGCCGAGCTTCGCCTCCTCACCGGTGAGAGCGGCGAGCACTTGGGCCGCGGCGTCGAGGGCGCTGAGCTTGGCGCGGGTCGTGGGGCGCTTGTCCGCGAGTGGAGTTGTCGTAGCGAGCTTGGCAGCCTTCGCCGCGTTGATGGGCTTGGCGGGCTTAGCGGAGATGAGGGCGGGTGGGTCCGCCGCTGCCGTGATGGGCTTCAGGTCGATGCGGGCACGGCGGCGCTTGCGGTGTTCCGCGGGTGCGATCGGGTCAGTACGAGTCGGAGGAGTTGCGGGTGCTGACGCGTGCTTCTGCTGACGGGTCTTGCTCGGCATGGTGAGGCTCCACGGCGCTCGGCGGCCGCCGCAGGGCGCCCAACATGGGTGCACGAGCGGCGGATTCGAGGCCGGCACCATCAGGGCGACGAACCACCCATACAGCAAGGCCGAGCCTGCGAGAATCCAGCCTCATCCTCACGCGCCACGACGCCACAGTGCCTCATTGGATGAGGCTGTGCCGGTCATGGCGGGCTGTATCTGAACCATGACCTCACCCCTGAACACAGTCCGGGCCGGAGGCTTTCACTACGCGTGGACTGCTGTCAGCGAAAGAGGTCATTCCGATGAGGCCGACTGATGAGCTGTCGATCAGAACACTCCGGTCCGGTCGTCGCGAATGCCAGAGCAATAATCACGGGCACGCTTGTCCGAACCGCAGCAGCAGCAGCGTGAGGTCCTGGGTGTTG